>DATMZI010000098.1:0-32066 GCA_035607085.1 Candidatus Eiseniibacteriota bacterium
TTGGTGAACCGGGCAGGACTCGAACCTGCAACCCGCTGATTAAGAGTCAGCTGCTCTACCATTGAGCTACCGGTCCACGGGTTAAGGGGCTTGTGTGCGGCCCGAGCGGGCCCCAGTGTGTGTACAAACCCATCGTCAACAGCTTCAAGCATTTTACATGGCGCGCGGAATTTTGTCGAACCGCTGCTGCTGGTCGGCATATCCGGAAATGCGATTTTTCGAATTCTCTACTGGCACTCGTCATTTGGGGTCAATTGGAGGCTGTTGCCGGTTTCACTGTGGGGTAGGTAATTCCAAGCTGCTCCAGATAGCTCTTGAAGCGGGATGGATCGTAGTAATACTTTCTCAGCTCCGGAGCGAACTGTTCCATTTTTTCCTTGTTGAGTTGGACAGCGGGCTGGTCGGTGGGCGCGAGGAACGATTCATAGTGCACGTCTTTGATTTGGACGTTGCGGAAGTAATCCCAGGCCTGAGCGACAAGTTCAGGACGGAGCAGGAAATCAAGGGCGGTCATGGCTTGGACTTTTGCGCCGGCGGTAGAACCTTTGTGGGCGATGGGTGTCGCCATGGCTACCGCGTTAGGCCAACTATGTCCCGGCAAGTTCGGAATGTTCGCCGGATACATGAGGTAAACCATCGGCACGTTCCAGGAAATGTCACCGACGTCGTCTGAAGCCCCGCCGGTAGGATCTTTTACAGGTTCCAATAGGACTTCGAATTTTTCCTTGAGACCTTCTACTTTCGCGCCGACCTCCCTCTGCAGCGCTTTGGCCAGCGTCTGGTCAGCTTCGCTCCATGCGGGCATGCCGACCGCTTCGATATTTTTCTGCTGCGTCTCGGCGATGACCTTATTGAAAAACGGCGGCCAGGCGGAGCCTACGAGCTTATGGTCCACGGTAGTGCCGGTCATTTTCGCGGCGGACTCGGCAATCGTGTTGCCTTGCTCATAGAGGGATTTGATGTGGGGATAGTCGAGTTCGCGGAAGTAATACCAAACGGCAGCTTCGGAGGGCACAACGTTTGGCTGATCGCCGCCGTTGATGATGACGCGATGCGAGCGTTGGGCAAGGCGAAGGTGTTCGCGGTTGAAGTCCCAGCCGGTATCCATCAGCTCCACGGCATCGAGGGCGCTGCGACCGTCCCACGGCGCGACTGCAGCGTGTGCGGCTTTACCGTGAAAGAAATATTGCACGGAGACCAGGCCGCTCCAGTTGCCTTTGCCGATGCCGTAGCTGGTGGAGAATCCGGATTCGATGTGAGCACCGAGGACGAGATCCACGTTTTTAAATAAGCCGGCGCGAACGTAGAAGGCTTTGGTGGCGACTAGCTCTTCCGCAACGCCGGGGAGAAGGCGGATAGTGCCGGCGAGATGATGCTCATCCATGAGCTTTTTGAGGACCAGCGCTGCGGTGATGTTGACGGCCATGCCGGAGTTGTGGCCTTCGCCGTGACCCGGCGCACCAACAACGATGGGGTCGTGATAGGCGACGCCAGGCTTTTGCGAAGCACGCGGGATGCAGTCAATGTCAGTGATAAAAGCGATGACCGGTTTGCCGGCACCGTAAGAGGCGGTCCAAGCGGTGGGAACTCCGGCAACGCCCTTCTCCACCGTGAAACCGTTCTTTTCGAGGGTATCGGTGAGGAAGCGGGTAGTTTCGTATTCCTGGAAGCCCAGTTCGCTGAAGCTGAAGATTTGGTCAACCATTTGTTGGGTGAAGTTCTGCATACGGTCGGTTTCAGCTACCGCTTCGTGCTTGAGGGCATCGAGCTTGGCGGGTTGTTGGGCACGAAGCGCAGAAACCGCCACCACACACAGCATCGAACCGATCATCACGGCGTGACGATTCATGGGATTCTCCGATAAGCCGCGGCAGATCTTAGCACGCTTAGCGGAGGTACTCTTCGAGACGCACCCGCGCCTCGGTTTTTTCGTCGCGGTACTTCAGGATGATCCCGGCGTAAAGCGACAAACCCCACTTTGCGCCTGCAGGATTTTTCACTTCGCGCGCACCCGGAACGACGATCGCTTGCTCAGGAATCACCAACGGCTCGTCGTCGGTTGCGGAATAAACGGCGTCGCGTACCAGATCGTACACCGGCGTGGAGCGATTAAGAATGGTTCCAGAACCGAGCACGGCGTGCTGCCTTACGATAGTTCCTTCGTAGACCCCGCAGTTGCCGCCAATCATCACTTCATCCTCGATGATCACGGGCATGGCGCCAACCGGTTCGATCACGCCGCCGATCTGCGCAGCGGCAGAAATGTGGCAGTTTTTGCCTACCTGTGCGCAACTGCCGACCAGCGCGTGGGAGTCCACCATTGTTCCGTCGTCCACGTACGCGCCTACATTAATGAACATCGGCGGCATACACACCACTCCGCGCCCGACAAAACTTCCGTCCCGTATGCTGGAACCGCCGGGTACTAGACGAACACCTTCGTCGCGGTGAATGGTTTTGACTGGGTATGTAGACTTATCCAAAAAGGGCTGCGCCGTGGGATAAGGCCCCATCTCGACGATGGTCCCCATGCGGAACCCCAGCAGGATGCCCTTTTTGACCCAGGCGTTGACACGCCAGCCAGTACGGGCCCGCTTATCAGGTTCGGCCGCGCGAACTTGCCCGCTGTTGAGCGCGTCCTTGAATTGCTGAAAAACGCTCCTGTGCTCGCCGGAATACTTCTCCGGCGGATGATCGAACAAGTCTTCAACCTGCGACGCTAGCAGCGGTGGCAACGACGGTCCTCTCGGTCAGCTGGAGCGAGTCTAAAATGGCTTGGACGCGTTCGAGATTTTCCGCCTTCGGAGCCACCAGTGGCAAGCGCCACACGGGCTCGAGTAAGCCCATTAGGGCCAGCGCTGCCTTGACAGGAATCGGATTAGACTCAACAAAGTTTACTTCCATGAGCGGCAAGTAGCGGCGATGGATTCTGCGCGCTTGCTCAATTTCACCGCGCAGGCCATGACGACACAGACGCGCCATTTCGGCGGGAATTTCGTTGGCGGCAACGGAGATCACGCCGCGTCCACCCAACGCAAACAGCGGCAGCGTGATAACGTCGTCGCCGGACAAAATCACAAAATCGTCGGGCACGGCATTGGCCAACGCGGACATTTGCGCTATGTTTCCCGAAGCTTCTTTGATGCCGATAATGTTGGGAATTGCCGCAAGCCGCCTTACGGTTGATGGCTCCAGATTGGTTCCACAACGGCCGGGCACGTTGTAGAGCACGATCGGCAAGCGAGTGGACTCGGCGATTCTGCGATAGTGTTGATACAAGCCTTCTTGCGTTGGTTTGTTGTAGTACGGTGTAACGGACAGCAATCCATGGGCACCAAGCGCTTCCAGTTCACGCGCCAAGTCGATCACTTCTCGTGTGTTGTTGCCGCCGGCACCGGCAAGCACCGGAATTCTTCCCGCGGCTTCCTCCAGCGTGATATCAATGACTCGCAATTGTTCCGCATGGGTCAACGTCGGACTTTCTCCGGTAGTCCCACAGGGCACGAGAAAATCCACGCCGGCACGAATCTGCCGCCGCACCAGCTTTCGTAAAACGACCTCGTCTAGAGAATAATCTGACTGAAACGGCGTTACGAGCGCTGTACCGCATCCGATGAATTGCATAGGGGCCTCCTTCGGCGCGACGATCGGGCTAAGGCAGTTCGTCGGCGATCTCACGAAATTCAAAAAAGCCTTTTTTCCCGGCTAGCCAGCGCGCGGCCCGCAAGGCGCCCCGCGCGAATCCTTCACGGCCCCTCGCTTGGTGCCGGATTGTGATTGTGTCTTCGACCGAATCGAAACCAATTTCGTGAGTTCCTGGCACTGCCCCTGCGCGGTTGGCGCTTAGACTAACTGGCCGGTGGTACCCGTTGCGGGACATTTCCTCCGCCAGCGCCAGCAGCGTTCCCGAAGGTGAGTCTTGCTTGGCTGCGTGGTGAATCTCCCAGCCCCACGCTCCGTAATTTTCCTCGCGTGCAAATCGGCGCGCAGCTGCCGCGACCGTTTTGCGAAAATGGTGCAGCCCGACGGAAAAATTCGGTCCCCATACGACACCGACCTGCTGCTGCTGCGCCAACTCGCGGATATTCGGGAGTTCGGCGAACCAATCGGTAGTTCCAACGACGGTCGCAGTGCCTGATTCGATCAGACGCCGAAGGTTTCGCGGCGCCGCCTGGGGCGAAGTGAACTCGATCGCAACTTCAACGTCCCGCAGGAGTTCGCGCAGCAGAGAGTTGCCATCGGTATTGTCGGTCGAGCCGACCGTTCGCACGACTTCGCAATCATGTTGCGGCGCGAGACGGGCAACCATCTGCCCCATCTTTCCGTAGCCGATGATGGCGATCCGCAAACTCATTGCTTCAGGCGTCTCCATCCCCAGCCAAGAGGCGCTGCACGAGTCGTGCATAAATTTCGATCGCTTCGGTGAGTTCCTTTTTCGGAATGCGTTCTTCCGCGGTGTGTGCGAGGTGAATGCTTCCCGGGCCGATCAATAGCGGCTTGCCCCAGTTCCCGCCGAAATTGGGAATATCGGTGGTGTATGCAACTACGGTCGTTTCGAATCCCGCAACGGCTTCCAGATAAAGGGCCGGCGTGTGCAGTGCTTCTTCGATCTCGACATGTCCATTCAAGGCCTCCCGCAAAGCCGCACGGATCGGTTCTGGGTCAGCTACAGTGCGAAACATCAGATCGGCGCATGCCTCATCGGCAATTACGTTGGGCGCGCGGCCGCCAGCAATGGTGCCGATGTTCAGCGTCGATTTGCCCAGCAGGGGGTCCTGGGGCAGCGAAAGCTTTCGCACTACATTTAGGGCGTCCAGCAATTTTTCGATCGCGGACTCGCCCAGCTCGGGATATGCCGAATGCGCCAAGCGGCCGCGTGCGGTCAGCACAAAACGCAACGCGCCCTTTGAGCCCAGTGCCAGCTTATTTTCTGTGGGTTCGCCGTTGATTAAGAATTTTGTTCCCCGTGGACAATTCGCTGCCGTCGACGCTCCCAGGCTGTCTTTCTCTTCCCCAACCACAAATAACAGACCGAAATTGCGTGTGCCTGAAGCACCGAGCCGCTCTGCGGCACAAATCATGGCCGCGGCGATGCCTTTGGCATCGCAAGCGCCACGTCCGCGCACAAATTCCGAGTCCTCGCTCGACGGAAAAAAAGGCGGCACGGTGTCCATGTGGGTTGATAGCACAACCAATGGAGTTCCCCACCTCGCCATCACGTTGAATCGTCCTGGACCGACGTTCATCCGTTCAACGGCGCCGCCGACGGCTGCCGTAAGTTGCGACAGCGTGGCGAACAGAAATTCGCCGACGTCCTTCTCGCGTCCGGTTACGGACTCGATGTCAACCAGCGAACGCGTAAGCGCAAATGGATCCATGAATCCTCATCACAAAATTTGTTTTTGGAGAGAAACGCAGTAAGAGAAGGAGAGAACCGCGAGATACAGTGCGGGATCGCTGCTCCTCGATAGCGCTCCGCCCCGACTGAGTCGGGGTGACAGTGAACAGGCCTTAGACCGGTTCCCCAACGCTCGCCTGTTTCAGCTGCAGGCGGCGCTTCGGCGGAGTGACTTCATTGTCGGCTCAGAAGTTGCAAGTACAACTTGTTCTTCCAAGGGCTTGTAAAACGTTCCCTTGAACCCTGAACCCGCTCCCTTTCGCCCTGGCCTCCGAAGCTGTTCGGAAATTCCGGCCCGGCTACTGATGAGCTCCGCACCTCTACCAAGAACTTTTCCAGACTAAGCGATACCGCTTGTGAACGCAAGCAGTCTTCTTGCGCATCAAGAGCCGATGCAAATGCAACGGCGTTCAGAGTGGGCTATTTCGCTTTGCGCAGCGTTTCGACCAGCCCGCGCGCTACTTCTCTTGCGTAGGCCAAGTCCTTGGGATCAAACGAAATCGCCGCGACACGCTGGTGGCCGCCGCCGCCGAACTTCTCCGCGAGGGAGGCCAAATTCTGGTCCGCCGTGGCTTGGTTCCACGGGTTAGTGCCCAGCGAAACCTTCGCTCGCGTCACCGACGAGCTGACGCTGATGGAGTAAACGCACTCGGGATGCAGAAGATATGGAATAAATTTGTTGTAACCCTCGAGGTCCAAGTCGCTGACGTCGAAGAAAATGACGCCGTCGCGTGCCTCGCATCGTACGCGCAAAATTTCAATGGAACGACGGTGGCGCTCGAGCAGCGGTCCAAGGTGCTTCGCGACAATCGGAAGCTTGACCATTTCGCGCAGCGGGTTGTACGCCAAATCACGGATGATCTTCGCCGGCACACCGTCTTCCGGAGCCGCCTCGATGACCAGCGCCAATTGGGTCGCTGGTTCGATCAGTTCAACCGCGGACTGCGGGGTGGGAAACTGCGCTCCATCAATGATGTCGCCCCAGTGGATCAAATCGTTCAGCGGCACGGCGTCGAACCCGAACTGCTGGCGCGCCGTGTCAGCGATCAGCATGGTGCACGACTTGTAGTCGGGCTTATAAAACATGTGCTGGCCGGGATGACTCTTGAAGTTCTGCGCGTCGGCGGGAGTGAGAAACGCGCTCTGGTGATGGTCAAACCACCAGGTCACTTTCGGGGAGTTCGAGTACTTGAAATCGACAATGACGTTTTCATCGCCGTCAAAAAGATCGTCTTCCCACGGCTGGGCCGCGCGGTGAGTCATACCGGTGAAATGAAATTCGGCGTCAGGGTCAAACCGCTCGCGATAGAAGCGGTAAAAAAGGGCGGCAGAGGCGGTGCCATCAAAGCAACGGTCATGAAAGCACAGTCGTACTTTGGTCATGGAGGAGAGATTCGGGCCTTTCGCGTCCAACGGCGGCTGTCAACGCCGCCTGCAAAGCTTTTTAAGATGCTGGCAGTCGAGCGGAAAGTCAAGTGCGGCGGTGCTCGCCAAAAAGAAAGCCGCCGGAGCAATCCAGCGGCCTCTTTCACAGCGTCTAATCAGAAACCTACTTCACCATTCCCTCGACCATGTTTCCGATGATCGGCAGCTTGAACTTCTCGTGTTGGTACGCCTTATACATGCAATAAACCCAGACCGCAAAAAACGCGATCATAACGAGCGGATACAAGAACACCGTCAGGAAGCCGATGGGAAAATGCATCATGGCGGTGACGAAACCCAGCAGCAGCGTGACAATCCAGAATGCAATCCACACCGCTCCGCACGCGATATTCAGGGCAATGGACTGCGCGGCGTGGAACTTGACAAAAGGACGCTTATCAATCAGCAGAAAAATCAGCCCGGAAATCCAGCCAAATAGGTAACACAGCAACCCTGCGACGTTCTCCTGCATTCCTTCCGTGGGAGACACAACCTCAGCCACTGCCGCTGCGCCCGCCGGCGCCGCGACAGCTCCCTGACTAGCGCCGCACTTCGAGCAAAACGCCGCCGTACCGATTTCTTGACCACACGCTTTACAAAATGCCATTTTTTCCTCCGAGGGGGCCTTCCGATGCGCGGGAGGGTAGCAAAGTCCACCGAGGCAGGCAATGAAAATTGTTCTCCTTCAATTGACTCGAAACTGCGAGATTCGCCCGTTTGAACCGGGAACTTCGCTACAATCCGCAACCGATGAATTGGTCCATGCCAACTCAGGCCCAAGGCGGGACGAGCAGCCAATCGCGACAACCCGGCCTTTCGTTTCCGTGCGACGTCACTCCGGCTGAACGACAGACCCTGGTTGCCGGCGCACTTGGCTGGATGCTCGACGCCATGGACGTGATGCTCTTTTCCCTGGTCATCGGCTACCTGCTGCGCGAATTTTCCATGGACACGCGCACCGCCGGGTTCTTGAATTCGCTTACTCTCGTGGCATCCGCGATCGGCGGATTTCTCTTCGGATTTCTCGCCGACCGCATCGGCCGCACACGGGCCTTGATGTTGTCCATCCTGGTGTACTCGTTTTCCAGCGCGGCTTGCGCCTTCACGCATACCGTGCCACAACTCGCGGTTTTTCGCTTTGTGCTCGGTCTCGGTATGGGCGGCGAATGGACGACCGCGGCCGCCTTGATTGCGGAAACCTGGCGTGCCGAACACCGCGGCAAAGCGCTGGGCCTGATGCAATCCGCGTATGCAATCGGCGAAGCCTTTGCAGCTCTGGTGGTGGCCGTGATTCTTCCCACTTTTGGCTGGCGCGCCGTATTTTTGGCCGGCGTACTGCCTGCCTTGGTTGTGCTCTGGATCCGCAGAAAAGTCCCCGAACCGGAATTATGGAAGGCCAGAGCACAACGGCCGGTGCGACCGAAGCTGAGTTCCCTGCTGCGCGGCGAAACGCTGCGCAACGGGATTCTGGCTACGACCATGAATGCCTTCGCCATGTTTGGATACTGGGGATTGTTTATCTGGGTGCCCGGCTATCTTTCGCTGCCGGTGGAGCAAGGCGGCCGGGGCCTTAGCTTGACCAAAACCACTACGTTCTTTCTTGTGCTGTGCGGCGGCAAGTGGTTGGGTTACGCGCTGTTCGGCTTCTTTGCCGACGCCTATGGCCGCAAACGGCCTTACTTTACGTACCTGCTGATTGCGGCACTGCTGGTGCCAATTTATGGACTCGTGCGGACGCCATTCTGGCTTTTGGTTCTTGGACCGCTGGTCGGATTTTTTGGAATTGGATTTTTCTCGGGTTTTGCGGCTATCGCCAGCGAAATTTTTCCGGGAGACATTCGTGCGACGGCCATGGGGCTGAGCTACAACGTAGGCCGGGGAGTTTCCGCCGTAGCTCCGTTCACGGTCGGCGCATTGGCAGTGCACTATGGAATTGGGCCGGCGTTCGTGCTGCAGGCTGCCGCTTATCTGATTGCTGCCGTGCTCTCGCTGCTGCTGCCCGAAACCCGGGGCCAACAACTCACTTGAGCCAGCCGGATGCGGCGGCGGCTTTACGCCTTTATAGCCTGGTATCTTTTAGACTCTCGCAGCCTGCGAAAAGCCACTGGCCCGCCGGGCACGCATGGTGAACCTTAGCGGGAAGTACTGTGCCACCGCCAGAGTCTTCCGAAATTCCTGGTCGCTCGCATAATCCTTCTTTGGCACGCGTCTCGCCATGATGCTGAAGGACAACGGATCGCGACGGAAGGGATAGGGAGCGATCGCGATCACTCCGGCCCCTTCCGAGTGCAGCTCCATATCCGTCTCTTGCCCTTCATCATTTACCGGAACCGCATCCAGCATCATGCCCTGCTCCGGATTCATGCAGAAATGCAGCGAGAGGCGATCCAACACTTCCAATCGCGCCGCGTTTGCCTTCAAGTGTTGCTCCTCGGCGTAAGCTCTCATCGCCGGATTCGCACGCAAGTCGGCTTTCAAGCGCAACTGCTGCAACCTCAACTGCTGCACGAAATCGCCGACCACATGGCTTTCGCTGGTCTTCACGTATTTGGCGGAGTACCCCGGCATGGTTGCGCGCGCCCTGTCATAGAGTTCAGATGCATGCATCACTGCGAGCAGGCCCGCGTAATGATCCACTCTCACGACGCGATCAATGGCCAGACGGTAGAGAGCAATATGGATTTCGGTGGGGATGGACATGAAGCTGTAGGGCAGGTGCGACCTCGGGTCGAGCGTCGGCTGCAATTCCCAATCGCTCCAGCCGTTGTCATGCTCCGCTACGGCCAGACAAAACGAGACGTTGGGCTGAGGCTTGGAGAATTTCTCATTGCCCCATTCGCGGGCGAAGAACGACGCCAGAAAGGCGTGGTCGGTCTGCCGAATAACGAGCAGGTGGTCGCCCCGCGCACCTTTTTCTTCGACAAGAATCATGCCGCGGCCCCCCATGGCAGCCTGCAAACCAACGGAAGTCGATTCTGATTTTTGCCGTTCGCAGAAACGCGTTCCTGCCCGGAAGCGGGGTGGCCGGGCCAAGCGCGGTAGGCCTGGCTATTATGCGCTTCGAGCAGCCGGCCAATCCAGCCCAAACCGCGCTTCTGCCGACCGGGAGCCTGAAATGGCTCGCTCGCAGCCTTCCCGGCCGCTTAGGCCCTTTCCTTTGTGATTTCCATGCGTCCATTTGCTAGAGTCTTTATTCGGGGAGGGTTTCACCATGCGGAAAGCATTACTAATTGGGAGTGCGTTCGTGCTTGTTGCCGTAGCTGCAGTTGCCATTCGTGCGCAGCAGGACAAATCGAAGCGGCCGAGCCCGCCTGCAAATGCGAAATGCGATTTGGCTGGCGGCAAATCCATCACTGTAGAGTATTCAAGCCCGCGTGCCAAAGGCCGGAAAGTTTTTGGCGGCATCGTGCCTTACGGCGAAGTTTGGCGAGCGGGCGCAAACGAGGCCACCACATTTGTCACCACCAGCGACTTGATGATGGGTGGGCATCACGTGCCGGCGGGTAGCTACACTATTTTTACCATTCCCGCGCAGGACAAGTGGACACTGATCGTCAGTAAAAAAACCGCCGAATGGGGCATTCCCTACCCGGGTGCGGATTCCGACCTAGCGCGCGTGGACATGAAGGTTTCCTCTACGCCCAGCGCCGTAGAAAATTTTACGATTGCCTTCGATAAGAGCGGAAAGGGCTGCACTCTTCGCATGGAGTGGGAAAACACCCGCGCGAGCGTCAACATCGAAACGATGTAGGGTTGTACTCCGACCAGAGCCCCGGGTCTACGCGTTTTTGAGGCGCGCCATGCCGCGATCCACCAAGAAAACCGCGGCAACCACCATCGCTGCGGATGCCATCACGTTGATCGAAACATGCTCATTGGCCAGCCACCAGCCGAGCAGCACCGCCACGATCGGATTAATGTAGGTGTGCGTCGCCACCAGCGTAGGCGAGTAATGTTCGAGCAGCCAGTTGTAAGCGGTGAAAGCGACCACCGAACCGAACACAATCAGGTACGCCAGCGCCAGCCAGGCCTGCATGGGAACTGCGCCTAGGGAAAAACCGCGATATTCGCCCAGCAGCGTTCCTGTCGAAAGCAACATTGCGGACCCGGCAAGCAACGACAGTGCTGAGAGGAGCAGCGGACTCCCGGACAGGTGCGAGCGGCGCGAGTAGATGATTCCTGCCGACCAGGAGATCGCGCCGATCAGGCAGGCCACGGCTCCGAGGAACGCGGTACGGCCGGCCGACCAGACATCGCGGCCCATCAGCAGCCCAACGCCCGCGAGCCCCAGGAGCACTCCGGAAAGCAGTAATGCATTCATCCGCCAGCGTCTCTCGACGGCGGACGCCATCAGGAACACCCAGATCGGCTCGGAAGCGATCAACAAAGATGCAAGTCCAGTGGGGATTTGCGTTTCCGCCCAATGCAGCGTGCCATGACCAACCAAGAAGAATAAAAAGCCCACCACGATGCTGGCGCGAATCTGGAGCCAAGTAGGACGCTGGCCTTTCGCAAGCGCCCAGAGCAGCAGAATCGTTCCGGCTGTCGCGTGGCGAAATCCCGCAGTGTACAAAGGCGGAATGGAGGCCACGGCGTACCAGATCGCGAGGTAGGTGGAGCCCCAAATCAGGTAAATCGCGAGAAAGGCCAAGGTCACAGTGACTCGGTTGCCGGGAGCCGGAGGACGATGGGGCTTCAGGACGTCCCGAGCCGGTTCAGGCCGTGGCAGTGTTGCCGTTTTTGGAAAGGCGCTCACAGTCAGATTCTCCACCTGGCGCGTAACGTGCAAAATATACTACACTCATTACGAAAATAACGCATGTCTTGTAACGAGTCAAATACTTTTATCTCATTACGATGCCGCTGACCCACTCTCAATTTATCGCCAAAGGCCACGGCCAAACGGGGCCGTGGCTGGACCTCGTTAACAGCGAGGAGTGGGACACCTACGGAAAGCGCACCGAATGGCTGGCAGACCCGTCCTGGCTTGCTTTCTTCCTCCGGCGATGGCGCTTTGCTGCGCCGCAAAATGCGCGTTTTCCGGCGGCGAAATTCAAAGCGCTGCGCGCCGCGCTGCGCGAGACCAGCCAAGCGCTCTTCGCGGGACGTAGCATTCCCGCTCCTGCACTGCGCGCTTTGAATCGCGCGTTAAGCCTAACCGGCAGGCGTGTTTTCAGACGGCACCGAAACGGGTTGCAGGTTGAATTTGTCACGCGGGCAACGGGTTGGAACGCGATTCTGGCACGGACCGCGCTCACTTTCGCTGAGCAGGCCACGACTCAGAACTCGGAAAGAATCAAGGTTTGCTTAAACAGCGATTGCCGATGGGTCTTTTACGATTCCACCAAGGGTCGCACTCGCCGGTGGTGCAGCGACAAGGTCTGCGGCAATCGGGACCGCGTGCGACGCGCCAGGGCTCGTATGTCGAGCTAAGTCTGCAGATCAGCCCTTCTTGCCGCCAACCAAGGACAGGAATTCGTCGCGGGTCTGCTTATTGTGGCGGAAGGCCCCCAACATAGCGCTGGTTACCGCTGAGCCGTGCTGCTTTTCCACGCCGCGCATCTGCATGCAAAGATGGCGCGCTTCGATAATCACCCCGACGCCTTGTGGAGCAATCTTTTCCTCAATAGCTTTGGCGATCTGGCAGGTCATCCGTTCTTGAATTTGCAGGCGGCGCGCAAACATATTCACCAGTCGCGCAATCTTGCTCAAGCCCAAGACCTTGTTACTCGGCAGATAAGCGACATGCGCTTTACCAAAAAAAGGCAGGACGTGGTGTTCGCATAAGCTGAAAAATTCGATGTCTTTCACTACCACCATCTCGTCATAGGTCACGCTGAACGTCGCGCCGTTCAGAATGTGGTCCACGTTCTGGTGGTAGCCGCTAGTCAAAAACTTCAAAGCTTTCTCAAACCGCTGCGGCGTTTTGCGCAGCCCTTCGCGATCGGGGTCTTCTCCGACCAGCCGGATGATCTCCCGCATGTGACAGGCGATGAGGCGCTCGTCGTAGGGCTTCGCCTCATTCAGCAGTATCTCTTCACTGGTTGAGTGTGTGGGCTTGGTCACAGCTGTTCTCCTCTCGACGGCTGGCTTTCCTTGTCCCCGGCATATTCGAAACTGTTGTTCGACGTCTCTTCAATACGAACCGATTCCAATTTCGCGTTCGGAAACAATTGCAACCGTTGAAAGATCTCCAGACACAGATTCTCGGTGGTCGGCACTGTTTCACGGAATGCCGGTACCTCTTCCTGCAGCGAACGGTGGTCAAACGGATCAATCACCCGTTCGGTCACGAATGCATCGAGGTCCGCCAGATTCGCAATCATGCCGGTGGCCTGGTCAATCGCGCCGGAGAAGCGCACTTCCACGGTGTAATTGTGGCCGTGGCCGTACGGGTTGTTACACTTTCCGTAGACCCGGCAATTTTCGTCGTCGCTCAGGTGCGCGCTGTGCAACCGGTGCGACGCGGCAAAGCGATAACGCCGGCCTAATTCGATATGGAGCCTTTCCGGCATCAGATCGCGCTCCTGGCGCCGTTACCATAGCAATCCGCAAACAGGTCCGCCGATTCATACAAGCGAACACGGTGCAGCCGTCCCTGCGGGATTTTAGGCTCCAGCAGATTCCAAATCACGCGCGCGACGTTTTCACAGGTCGGGATCTGGCCTTCGAGTTCGACAACCTCATAGTTCAGAAAGCGGTGGTCCATCCGCTGCATGATTTCACGTTCGAGAATCTCCTTCAGCTCCTTCAGATCCAACACCATTCCCGTTACCGGGTCGGGCTCTCCCGCAATAGTCACTTCCAATGTGTAGTTGTGCCCGTGGCCATGCGGATTGTTGCACTTGCCAAAGACACGCCGGTTCTCTTCCGCCGAAAGCGCGGGATTGTGATAAAGATGCGAGGCAGCAAACTCCACTTTGCGCGTCAGATAGACCATAACCTAGCAACCATGATCTGCTATTTAGATGCTCCGGGCGAGCCCACCGGGTATTCCCTGCCCTTCCAGAACACCTTTCCCGTTGCATAGCTTTCATGCGAGGCCCATAGGGCACCGGCATACAAAAATACAGCCGGCAAGTAGTAGACAATGAACCTGAAGGGGAATTGGTTGCGAGTCAGCGCCAACCCGTAGGATAGTTGCCGCAAGAGCAGCAGGACCACGCCGGCAAACGTGGCAACCGGCACTTTGATCCCGATCAGCAGCACCACGACAATCATCCACGGGAACGTCGACTCAAACTCCGAAAAGACCGCTCCTGTAGTTCCGCCTGCCAGCACAAATAAATTTTTCTTCCAGCCTTCCCACATTGCAGGAAATGAGCGGTACATCCGCACGCGCACCGCTCCCCCGCTGTAGCCAAACCAGATCCGCCCACCGTTCGCCTTCACGCGGCGCGCGAGCGCGACATCCTCAAGTACCTCAGCATGAACGGCTGCGTGACCGCCGACAGCCTGATACGTGTCCCGGCGCACCATCACAAATTGCCCATTCGCCGCCGCCAGCGTGTTTTTCGGGTCGTTCACCTGGTCAAAGGAAAACTTCTGCGCCAGCCGCACATAAACAAACGGAATGAGCGCCTTCTCGTACCAGGACCCGAGTACCTGCTCCGGTGAAAACGACACCAGAACGGCTTGATGCTCGGTCGCAAGGGCCAGCGCCTTTGCGGCTGCGCCCTCGCTCAGCACCGCGTCCGCATCGGTAAAAAGCAGCCATTGACCCTGCGCCTGCTCCGCGCCGAGCCAAGCTGCATGATTCTTTCCGACCCAGCCCGGTGGAGGGGCGGACGCGTCCACGACGCGCAACCTTGGAATGCGCCGCGCCAGCTGCAGCAAAATCTCCTGCGTGCGGTCGTTTGACTGGTCATTTACCGCAATGATTTCCGCAAGTTCCGGCTGTTGAGCCAGCGACTCAATGCACGCCGCAATCACGCCTTCCTCATTGCGGGCAGGGACAATTGCGCTTATGGCTCCGGAAGCGGTCATGGTGATTGGATGGGGAAGCGTTTCGGTACCCGCGCCAATACGTTATTATAACACTCGTATGGAACGCTTCCGAAGAGTGCTGGTCTGGAGCGGTCTGGCGTTGGGCTGCGCGCTGCTGGTCCTGTTTGCCTTGCCGAGCTACCGCCTGGGCGAGGCCTCGATCGCTGGAAAGACCGCCGAAGATTTCACGCTTACTGTCGACGGCAAGCCTCGCCGCCTTTCCGACTATCGCGGAAAGGTCGTTGTTCTGAATTTCTGGGCGTCCTACTGCCAGCCCTGCGTCGAAGAAGCCCCTTCCCTTAACCGCTTACAACGTTATCTGGAACCGCGCGGGGGCACCATCCTCGGGGTCAGCCTCGATCCCGAGCCCAGCGGTTACGAGAAATTTATTAAGGACTTCAACGTACCTTACCCCACATGGCGTGACCCGAATCTTCAAGACGGGAAGTCCAAAATTGCGCTGAATTACGGCACCTCGTTGATCCCAGAAACGTATGTTGTCGACCGCCGAGGCAGGATCGCCCGCAAGCTTGTAAGCGCCCAGCAGTGGGATTCACAGGAAATGCTCGCCTATTTCGAGGCGATTCTTAAAGAAAAGTAGCCGCACCGGCGGCTCGCACAGCGATCGCTGAGCACATCCGCCTTTGCGATGCTTTCACCAGGCGATACGCAGGCGTAGCATCGTAGTCGGCTAAGAACATCCGTGAAAACCAGCATCTTTGAAATCTTCAAGATCGGCATCGGTCCGTCGAGTTCTCACACCGTCGGCCCGATGCGGGCTGCGGCGGCGTTCGCCTCCAGCCTGCGCGATGCCGATCTGCTCCAACGAACGGCTCGTGTCGAAGCGAATCTGTATGGATCGCTCGCACTGACAGGACACGGGCACGGTACCGACCGAGCCATCCTCCTGGGCTTGAGTGGTGAACTGCCCGATCAAATCGTGCCCGAAACTATCGAACCAAAGCTCGCCACGATTCGCTGCGCAAGGTCCCTGCGGCTTGCCGGCGCCAATTCGATCGTATTCGACGAACCTCGCGATTTGCTCTTCCACAAAGACCAGACGCTTCCTTTTCATTCCAACGGCATGCGCTTCTGCGCTTTCGATAGTTCAGGAGCACAACTTTTGGCGGAAGCGTACTTCTCGGTCGGCGGCGGCTTTGTTGTCCGCGAAGGGGAGCCCAACGCCGCTAACGCTAAGGCTTCCGTAAAATATCCGTTCACCAGCGCCCGTGAACTCTTGGCCTTGGGCGAACAGCACCGCCTCGCCGTCTGGCAGATCGGGCTCGAAAACGAGAAAGCCTGGCATTCAGCAGCGGAAGTGCGCGCTTACGTCCAGCGAATCTGGAAAACCATGCAGGAGTGTATGGAACGCGGCCTGGCCACCCAAGGAATTCTGCCCGGCGGCCTCAACGTTCGCCGCCGAGCGCAACGGCTTGCCAAGAAGCTCGGCGAATCCGGCGGTAGCGACCCGCTCGCTCCGATGGATTGGGTAAACGTGTGGGCCATGGCCGTCAACGAGGAAAATGCCGCGGGCGGACGCGTGGTAACAGCCCCCACCAACGGCGCAGCGGGCATCATTCCTGCGGTCGCAAAGTATTACACACGCTACATTTCCGGTGCCGATGATGCCGGCCTGCTGCGCTACTTTCTCACCGCCAGCGTCATCGGCGTTCTTTACAAAGAAAATGCCTCCATCTCCGGCGCCGAAGTCGGTTGTCAAGGCGAAGTCGGCGTCGCCTGCTCCATGGCCGCCGGCGGACTGGTCGCGGCGCAAAACGGCGCCAATGGCCAAATTGAATACGCGGCCGAAATCGGGATGGAGCACAACCTCGGCATGACCTGCGACCCCATCGGCGGGCTGGTTCAGATTCCCTGCATCGAGCGCAACGCCATCGGCGCCGTCAAAGCCATCAACGCCAGCCGCATTGCGCTCCGCGAAGGCAGCGATCACAAAGTCTCTCTCGATCAGGTGATCAAAACGATGTACGAGACCGGCCTCGACATGCAGTCGCGCTACAAGGAAACTTCTCTCGGCGGCCTCGCTCTAAACGTCATCGAGTGTTGACAAAGGCGCACCCGCCTCGTGACCAAGGTGAACCAAGCTCGGCACGCTATTGCATGTGTGGACCTCGTAAGGTGTCGTGGAACGCCGGCAAGCTCGGCGGCTTGCACAGCTGATGCGTCCTCGCTGCAAAATCAGCAGCCCCCTCACTCGTAGCGCAGTGCTTCGACTGGATCCAGCTTTGCCGCCTGCATAGCGGGCAGCCAGCCGCTCACCACGCCCACCACGATTAAGATCATCGAAGACAAAAACATCGTCATGAACGACAGCGTCAGGTGAATGTCTACCTTGCCCGATTCATCTTCGTACGCAGGGCCTAAAAACGGCAGCGTCCCAATCGCCGACGTCAGTCCCCACGACAGCAGCATTCCGATCGCACCCGCCGCGATTGTCATTACCAATGCTTCCAGCAGAAATTGCCAGCGGATGTGTTTTTTCCGAGCACCCAATGCGCGGCGAAGGCCAATCTCCCGCACCCGCTCTTCCACCGATACCAGCATGATGTTCATCACGCCAACGCCGCCGATACCCAGGGTCATCGCGCCAATCAAAAACAGCAGCGCTTCGATTCCGATGGTTATGCCTTCCATGATCGGCTTGAATTCCTCGCGGCCGAACATCGTGATCGCGCGTTTGTCGGAAGGCGAAAATCTCTGCCGGTTCGCAATGGCGGTGCGGAATTGCGTCATCGCCGCAGCCTCAAATCCAGGCGCCACTGGCTCCCACACCATCACGCTTGAATATTTCGTGTCCCACAAATCGCCCGCCGCCGTGTATGGAATAAAAGCCGATTCGTCGTCGCAGTTGAAATAGCAGCTATCGGAGAACTTCCGGTCCATCGAGCCAATCACGGTAAAAGACACGCCCTTGATGCGCACCAGCTGCCCGACGGCCGGCTCACCGCTGAAAAGCTTCTTGCGAAGCTCCGATCCGAGAAACACCACGCGCCGCCGTTCGGCAACGTCTTCCGGAGAAATCCAGCGCCCGTCGCTCGGAATTTCATTTCGCATTTCGCCATATTCGGGATAGATACCGCGCACCGCCGAATCTTTATAACGCTCGTTATGCGAAACGCTTTGGAACCGCACTGTTTCCCGCGTGACGCGTCGAATCAAGGGGGATTGCGCCTTGACCCATTCGGCGTCCTCCGCTTCAAATCGCACCGGCTTGCCGGCGCGCTCTCCGCCGGCCTGCTCGCTGGTCGTTCCCGGCCATGCAACGACCGCGCCTTTGCCGAACACTTCGAAGGTGTACATCAGCACGCTGCGAAATCCGGACCCGTAACTCAGCAGGAGCGTCACCGCTACGATCCCCCACGCAATGCCCGACATGGTAAGAAAACTCCTTACCGGGTTCCGTCCCAGCGCCGTCCAGGCCTGTTTGAAGATTTCAGTGAACATAGATTATCCACCTGCCTCAAACCGCAACGCTTCGATCGGATCCACAGACGCAGCCCGATTCGCAGGGTACAAAGCGGAAAGAATCGAGATCAGGCCGAGCAAAAAGACCGACATTGCCGCGATTCTCCAACTGGTCAGCATCCCGGTAAAAAACGGCGGCATCGGCGCCAGATTCACCAACGCGCAGAATCCGTATGAAATGATCAGCCCCACCCCGCCGCTGATGGCGACCACGAAAATCGTCTCCACAAAGAACTGCCGCAAGATCGATTTGCGCGTAGCCCCTAGCGCCATGCGGACACCGATCTCGCGCGTCCGCTCGCGAACACTGACGAGCATCACGTTCATCACGCTCAAGCCGCCGAGAAACAGCGTCGCAATTCCAACCGCGCCCATGAAGATTTCCATGCCCACGATAATCATCCGGTTCGCTTCGGCGTTTTTCATGGTGTCCCAAATGCTCGCCGCCTCTTCGTCCCGCGGATCAAAGTTGTGCAGCCGCGCCAGCGTCCGCCGCAGTTGCCGGACACAATCCTTATGAGTTTCCACTGACCACGGCGCGATCAACAGCCGATCCACGGTGTGTTCCACGGCTGGAGGCTTGTTGGGAAAATCGCGCTTCATCGAATTAAACGGAATAAAAATCTTGCGCGTATCGAAGCCGTCGTAACTCGAGTTCTGATCCTTCGCCTTCATTACGCCGATCACGGTGTACGGAATCCCATTCAGCCAGACGGTCTGCCCCATGGCATCGCGTTCCGCAAACAGTTGTTTTCTGGTATCACTGCCCAGAAACGCCACATTGCGCGCGTTGTCGTTATCTTCGTCGTTATAAAAACGGCCTTGTGCCGCCTTTACACTGCGGATTTCGCTGAACGGAGGCAAAGCTCCCACCACGGGAATCGTTCCGCTGTTGAACAAACTGCGTGCCTGCACGTCGCCGCCAAGTTCCGGCATTACGTACTTGCACGCCGGAGACTCGGCCGCCACCGGGATGTAGTCGTCTTCCATCCAGCGCACCAGTCGGCCAGCGCGCGCTCCGCCGGCTTGCATGCTGGTCCGCCCGGAAAACACGATCATCACGTCTTTTCCGAAAGTTTCCTGATTTTTCTGGATTCCGTCGCCCAGACCTTCGCCCGCGGCCACCATTACCGTGATCGAGATAATTCCCCACGCGATCCCGAACATGGTCAGCAGCGTCCGGCGCTTTTGCGCCCACAGCGTTACTAGTGTATCGAGCAGCAGATCTCGAAAGGACACGTTTCGACCCCGTTTGCTTACTGCAGAATCACTCGCTGTTTTTCGACTAGCCCGGCAAGTATTTCCGTCTTCACACCATTGGAGATGCCCAGCTTCACGCTTACCTTTTTTTTCCCGTTGGCCCCTTTGGCATCCGGAATCTCCACCTGCGCGTTGCGGTCCTTGTCGTAAATCATTGCTGCTTCCGGCGCCATCAGCACGTTCTTCTTCTCTTCCAGCAGGATTTCCGCGTTGGCACTCATGTTCGCTTTCAACTCGCCGCTGAAATTCGAGATGGAAACGCGTACCTCAAACGTAGTGACGTTATCCTTTTCTTTGCCCAGCGGAGAAATCTTCGTCACCTTGCCCTCAAACTTCTTGTCCTTGAACGACTCCACCACGATGCGTGCCGGCTGGTTCAGATACACCTTGCCAATGTCCGCTTCATCCACTTTTCCTTGTACATATACTTCGCTCACGTCGCCGAGCGTCATAATTGGCGTCGCTTGCGAACCGAGAATCAGGATGGAGCTCACTGCGTCACCCACATTCACGTCGCGCGACAACACCAGCCCGTCAATGGGGCTGATGATCGTGGAATTGCGCAAATCCTCTTCGGCATTGTCCAGAGCCGCCTTGGCCTGAGCCGCCTGCGCTTGGGCCTTGGAAATCTCCGCCTTCGACACTGCCAGGTTCCGCTGCGCGCTCATCTGCTTGTTCAGTCCCAACTGATAATTCTTCTCCGCGTCCTCCACCACGCTCTTGGACATCACTCCATCCTTGAGCATTTGCTGTGCGCGCTGCATGTTCAACTTCAGGAACGGCACATCCGGACCTTCGGCATCCACTTTGTTCCGCTCCAGCGTTGCCTGCGATGACAGCAACGCCGCTTCGGCAGCTTCCATGTTTGCCCGCGCCGCGCGTACCGCCGCTTCCAGCTGCACTTTGTCCAGTTCAGCGAGCACCTGGCCGGCCTTCACCCGGTCGCCATAATCCACATAAATCTTCTTTACGATGCCGCTGGCCTTCGATTTAATTTCGGCCTTCGATAGCGGCTGAATCTTTCCGGTGGCTACTACCACCCGCGCCAGGTCGCCCTTTTCGACATTGGCTAGCTTCGACGGGTCAATTTCATGGTTTGGACTCAGCGCGGCCTTCACGCCAAGACCGGCTCCCAGGAGCACTATCAGCGCAATCGAGCCCCACAGAATCCTTCGGCGCCGTTTCTTCCCGTTTTTCCCGTTTGCCGTTAAACCATTCGTACTGCTGGACATATCGAGGCTCCCTCGCGCTATTGCCGCGACCACTCCCTTAGATACGGCGAGTGGCTACGAAAGGTTCCGTATCTCTGTGGTTTTAGACGATGGCGGCTCGAAAAAGTCTGGCCTACCCTGACACCAAGCTCCTCCAATCCCGTCTAAACTCCAGGGTCGGCTGTCGCTTTCCTCCGGCTGCTGTCTTGTGCCGTTGTTGAAAAACGAGTAGGCTCCGTACTTCAAGCGATCAGCATCGGCCTGTTGCAGTTGTGGTCATGACTCTGGCGTCCGAACTCCAGCTGCCGAAATCGCCCTGATCTCATTTGCGGGCGATGCTTGCGTCCATGGAGGAGCTGCGAGATCCCGGGACAGCCGGGCCTCGCAGGCTGGCGGCCGGTGAGTCATCAGCTGACGATTACGGTTCACCCGGAGTCTTACGCGATCTGCCGGCTGAATCCCGATGCAGCCGTTCCCGCTTGGGCTGGAGGTGCCGCGCTTCTCTCCGTTACGCGAACCCCGCTTGAGCTTTCTATCGTTTGCGAAGACACGATGGTGCCGGAATCGGCGCACTCGGAACGGAATCGGCGGCTATTGCAGATTGAAGGAACACTGGCATTTGCGCTAACCGGCGTGCTGGCTTCCGTCGCCGAGCCGCTGGCAAGGGCCGAAATTAGTATTTTTGCTGTCTCGACTTATGACACTGACTACCTTCTGGTCTCCGAAAAAGATCTGCCGCAGGCTATGCAAGTGTTGGAAGCTGCGGGTCATACCGTCCGGCAGCCAGTTTGACCTTATTCCATTCTTAACTTGACCGTGAGAAAGGGACACTCTTGAAAACGAGTCCGTGGAAGTGCGTTCTGGGCCTCCGCAGTCTGCTGTCCGGATTGATCCTCTTCGCGATGCTGTGCAGCGCCGTCGCGCGCGCCGATGAGCCGTTTGCGCGCGGCCGCGATTACGACTTGCAGCACTCCAAAATCGTGTTGCAGTTCGACGTCGAACAGAAAAAAGTCATTGGCGACGTGACCCACACTCTTTCAATTCTGAAAGAAACCGACAGGATTTGCTTCGATTCCGCCGGCCTCGATATTCAGAGCGTTCTGCTCAACAAATCTTTTGCCAAGTTTGAAAGCAAAGACGACAAGTTGATTATTCCGCTCGCATTCACCGCCAAGACCGGCGCCAAGTTTGAAATTGAAATCAAGTACGAAGGGAAAACCGCCAAGGGCGCCTATTTTATTCTGCCCGACAAGGATTATCCCGATCGGCCGAAGCAAATCTGGACCCAGGGCGAATCCGAAGATACCCGCTACTATTTGCCGACTTACGATTACCCGAACGACCGCCTGACCACCGAGACGATTCTGACCGTTCCCGCCGCCTGGATCACGGTTGCGAACGGGAAACTCACTGGCGTGAAAGACGCCGGCAATGGAATGAAAACCTGGACTTGGCAGGAATCGCTGCCCAGCTCCACTTACCTGATCACCGTCGTTGCCGGAGAATTCGATGAAGTGAAAGACGCCTGGCGCGGCAGACCGGTCACCTACTACGCGCCGAAGGGCCGTGGCGACCGCCTGAAGATCAACTACGGCCGCACTCCGCAGATGTTGGAGTTCTTTAGCAAAACGATCGGCGTGGACTATGCGTGGGAGAAGTATGCGCAAGTGATGGTGGATGATTTCGTTGCCGGCGGAATGGAAAACTCCAGCGCCACCACTAACACCAGCAGCTCGCTGATTCATCCTCAGATCGCGCCGGAATATACGACCGGACAGGACCCGCTGATTTCTCACGAACTCGGGCATCAGTGGTTCGGCGATCTGGTCACCTGCAAGGACTGGGGCAATATCTGGCTGAACGAGGGTTTCGCCACTTTTATGGAATATCTGTGGAGCGAGCATCACTTTCCGAAGGACC
Source organism: Candidatus Eiseniibacteriota bacterium (assembly GCA_035607085.1). Lineage (GTDB taxonomy): Bacteria > Acidobacteriota > Terriglobia > Acidiferrales > UBA7541 > Acidiferrum. The sequence continues at coordinate 22,684 of DATMZI010000098.1, forward strand.
AATCGGAATACGAACGCTGGAGCAGCTTTCAGGAATGGTTTGAACAATCGAACCTTTGGGCAAAACCGATCGTGCGTCATGACTTCGACGATTCGAGCGAATTCGACGGCAACGCGTATGGCAAAGGCGGTGACGTTCTCTACATGTTGCGGCACCAGATCGGCAACGAAGCGTTTTACCGCGGCCTAAAGCACTACCTGGAGGTGAATCGCGGCAAAAACGTGGTCACAGCGGATCTCGTCAAAGCGATCGAAGAAGAAACGCACATCAACGTGGATCAGTTCTTCACGCAGTGGGTGTACGGAGCCGGTGCACCTAAGTTCGACCTGAGTTACACCTACGACGATGCGAAACATCAGCTCGTACTGAAGGTCAAGCAAACGCAAAAAGTGGAAGGCCGCGTGGGGATTTTCCGCGTTCCCGTGGATGTCGAAATCACAACGGCCAGCTCCGCGAAGATCTATCCAATCACGGTCTCGAAACCGGAGGAAGCGTTTGCACTGCCGGCGGAGAGCGCGCCGATCATGGTGCTGTTCGACAAGGGCGGCCACATTCTAAAATCTGCGGAATTCCTCAAAGACAAAAAGGAGTGGTTGTACCAGGTGAAGAACGCGAGCGAATTTGCGGACCGCGCGGATGCGGTGCAGGCGTTAAAAAAAATCAAAGATGCTCCCGAAGTGGACGCAGCCTTGGGAGAAGTTCTACGCCGCGACAAGGCCTGGGGAGTGCGCGTGACAGCAGCCGACGCGTTAGGCGAACGCGGGACTCCGGCGGCGGCGAAGCAACTGCTGGACGGACTGAACGGCGCGACGGAACCGTGGGTGCGCAACCGTATTGCCACGGCGCTCGGCAATTTCAAGGACAACGCTGACGTTGCGGCGAAACTCGAAGCCCTCGCGAAAGATGAAAAGTCTTTTCGTGCGCGCGGCGCCGCGCTGCAGGCGCTTGGAAAACTTAAAGCGCCGAATGCGCTGGCAACTCTCAATACGGCGGTCACTGGCGATTCACCGGATAATTTTGTGCGAAACGCCGCGCTCCGCGCGATGGGGCCGCTTGGCGACGATCAAGCCGTGCCGACGCTGAAGCAATGGGTCGTGCCCGGCAAGCCGATTGAAACCCGGCAAGCGGCGATTTCGAGCCTGGCGCGTTTGAAAAAGGACGATAAGGAAATAACACAGCAGATCGCATCGTATTTGCCTGAGTCCCATGCGCCGATTCGCTTCGCGACAATTTTTGCGCTGGGCGAACGCGGCGATGCCTCAGCGATTCCAGCTCTGGAGTCCATGCTAAAGAGCAAGGACCTGAGTATTGAAATGGCGCCGATGATCAAGGGGCAAATCGCTCGACTGAAGCACGGTTCGGGGAAAACGGGGGAGACGGGCGAAGCAAGTGAAGCTGAATCAGGCGACCAGGATGTGACAAAGCGGCTGGTGCGATTGGAAAAACTGATTATGGAAATGAGCGACCGGCTCAAGACGATTGAGGATCGTTTGCCGCCCAAGAAGTAGCCGGTTTTACGCAGCCGTTCCGCCATGGGCAAATCGGTGCACCATTAGGAGACGAAACCGTGGTTGCCAATCTGGTAGCCGGTGCCCCGAACGATCCCCATCAAGGCGCTGCCGCGGCCAGGATCCGCTTTGCGCAGTAGGTAGTTGATGTAGACACCGACCACGATAGTCATGGTGACGACGGTCAGACGCTACACTTGCTCAACAATCGTCGACGGCTAACCGGTTGACCGGCGTGCCGCTTCTGGAACTCCAGAAGCGCGAATTCCTTGGGGCTCAAATCAATCGCGTGGCCTGAGCGCTGCAAGCTGTGGCCGAGGCGGTCCATCACCAGGTGTACTAGCTGCAGGCGTACGCTCATGGCGCGGCGGCGGACGGCGCGGACCCGTGCCGCCAGTTCTGTAAAAGCAAACGGCTTGGCGATCACGTCGTCGGCCCCGGCGTCGAGACAACGTGCACATGCGACTTGTCGCTCGGCGCGCCGAACTTGAAGCCGCCCGCACTCAGATCCACGCCGCTTTCCAATTCGTGTCCACCCTTTCTTCCACCCGCCGAAGACTAACTCCTCGCAACCTTCCATGCAGTCGGTTCTTCGCTGCGAATCTCTAGGGACTCTGCGTTATGCTGATTCCAGTAATTGTTTTTTCCTAGCCGACGCTAAACCAATGGTCCACTCCGCCGCTTCCACGAGCTTTCTAAATCGTCGCGTCCACGTCCTGGTGGGCGACATCACCTCGCAGCAAGTAGACGCCATCGTCAACGCCGCCAATCACACCCTGCTCGGCGGAGGCGGGGTGGACGGGGCCATCCATCGCCGCGGCGGCTCGCGCATCCTCGAAGAGTGCCGCAAGCTGCGCGAGTCCCGCTTTCCGCAAGGTCTGCCTGCCGGTCAGGCGGTTATCACCTCGGCTGGAAATCTTCCCGCCAAATATGTAGTCCACACTGTCGGCCCTATCGTTCGCGGCGGCGCACCCGATTCTGCTCTGCTCGCTGCCTGCTACCGCAATTCTCTCGCTCTCGCCTCGGAACACCATCTGCGCTCGATCGCTTTCCCGGCGATCTCCACCGGAGCCTACGGCTATCCGCGTGAACAAGCCGCTCCGGTAGTTTCTTCCGCGATCGAATCTTTTCTCGCCGAATCCTCCGTCCCCTACGAAGTCCGCCTGGTCTTCTTCGATCTTTCCGACGCCCAAATTTTTCTCGGAAATCAGGTTTTCTCAAAACCGTAATCCCCCAGCCGCGTCCCCTGCCTGGACTCTCTGTGGACTCAGCGTCTCCTCTTTTTGGCCTCTGTGAATCTCCTTTCCGTTCTGACCTCCCGACTTTACATCGGTGCTTTCCCTCCTTAGATTCAAAGAGGAAATTCTTGCGCGGTGAATTGCTAGCCATGCCTCGCCACAACGACAAACAACGCGTCCTCGATCACTACAACCGCGCCAGCCCGTACTACCGCGCTCTCTGGGGCGAACATCTTCATCACGGCTACTGGATCACCGGTGACGAATCAAAAGAAACCGCGCAGCTCCAGTTGGTCGAACATCTCGCCGAAGCCGCCGACATCCAGCCGTACGCCAAAATCCTCGACATCGGCTGCGGCTTCGGCGCCAGCAGCATCTATCTTGCCCGCAAGTACCACGCGCAATCCGTCGGTATTAACATCTCGCAGCCCCAGGTCGAAATGGCCAACCAGGCCGCGGCCCAGGCCAGTGTCTCGGCTTCCTTTTTTTGCATGGATGCCGAAGCTCTCGACACGCAAGCGAACGCCTTCTCGCAACCTTTCGACCTCCTCTGGTCCATCGAATCCATCTCCCACTACCAGAGCGTCCCGTCCTTCTTTGCTAGCGCCGCCAAACTTCTCAAGCCCGGCGGCACCTTCGCCCTCACCGATTGGTTCAAGCAGAGACCCCTCGCGCCCCGCGAACACAAAAAGTTCCTGCGTCCCATCGAACAGAGCATGTTCGTCGAACTCCACACCATGCAGGATTATCAGAACTATCTCGCCACGGCAGGCTTGCAGGTCACGCGCGCCAACACCCTCAACCAACACACCGCAAAAACCTGGGACTGCGGTCTCGACATCATCAAGGACAAAGCTTTATGGCAGCTCGCCGCCACCCACGGACCGGACTTCGTTCGTTTCCTCCGCGGATTCCAAGCGATGCGTGCGGGTTTTTCCTCCGGCCACTTCGTCTACGGCCTCATCAGCGCCCGCAAGCCTCGAATCGCCGCGGGCAGTACTTTGTTTACGATAAGTCGTGATGATTGATCCAAAATTGAATGATTGGTGGTCCGCCAAGTCGTCTCTGGCGTTGGGAAGATTAGAGTCGAGAAGGTCTTGGGGCTACGCGGGTTTCGCCTCATCAAGATTCTGAACGGACAAGCTCGTTTTACCAACTAAGCGATACTCCATCACTCGCAACCCTGTACCCCTTCCGCCCTTCCGTACTACTATTGCCCTGTCCACCCACCAGAGGTGCCCATGTCTCTCCGCTCTCGCCGCGAATTCCTTAAATCCACTGCCGCCGCCAGCGCATTAGCCTTCACAGGCGAGATTTCCTTGCCCGCAACACGCCAGACCGCTACCGACTGGGTCACCCTCGGCAAATCCAACGTCAAGGTCACCCGCCTCGCCTTCGGCACCGGCAGCTTCAGCGGCCAAGTTCAGCGCGACCTCGGGCAGGACGGCTTCACAAAACTCGTCCGCTATGCCTACGACCGCGGCATTCGCTTCTTTGAAACCGCCGAATCCTACGGCGACATGCACCGCATGCTCGGACTCGCGCTCGAAGGCCTGCCGCGCGATAGTTATCGCATCATGTCGAAAATCACTACCCGGCAAGGCGTCAATCCGCAGGAGAAATTCGACGAACTCCGCAAGCTCGCCCGCACCGACTATTTCGACATCATGCTGCTCCACTGGCAGCACACCGCCACTTGGCCTTCCGATACGACCCGCTGGCAGGACGGCATCCTCGAAGCCCAGCACCGCCAAGCAATTGTCAGCCATGGGGCATCCGTGCACGGCCTTCCCGCCCTGCGCCAGGTACCCAACAACAAATGGCTCGATGTGGCCATGATTCGCATGAACCACAAAGGCGCCCGCATGGACTCCGAGGACTACAACACCGACGGCGGTCCGGCCGCTGTCCCCGAAGTCGTCTCGCACGTCCAGCAAAGCCGCAAAAACGGCATGGGCGTTATCAGTATGAAGCTATGTGGCGAAGGCTCTTTCAATCGCGACGATCGCAAAACCGCCATGCGTTTCGCTTTCCGCACCGCCGGCGTGGACGCCGTCAGCGTCGGCTACAAAAATACCGCCGAAATCGACGAAGCCATCGACAACCTCAACCAAGCCCTCGCCTAGCAAGGCAGTGACCGGTTCAAGGGTGATCGCCCGTAAAGATACCCAACGTGTCGCCGCCCTTAATCCAGGCTTCGCCAAAGGTGGCGTATTTGATCGTCTGGCGCCGATAGGTATACGACACGTGTATTGCATGATGCGGCGTTTGAACGACTATGGGTACAAAAAGGTGTTCAAGAAATGTCTTGCTCGTCGCTTACGTCAACACCAGCCATCATGATCGCAATTTGTTCCTGCCGTACATCCTGTCCAATATCGACGTCACGGACCCTCGGCCACCTTCTGCCGCCGTCAATGGAAAGAGCTACGGACATCGGCCAATCGTGCATAGTCTCGCGGCGTATCCTTCGTCATTGTCGCCTGAATGTTGTTAAAAGCGATCACCAGATGGCCATTTCTCAAGCGGACAGCCTGAATCGAGGAATTGTTGTTCGGTATCTCCGTAGGTTGAGATTTCGTCCACGCACAGCCATCTCGCGAAGTGCCGGCGTAAATCCAATCTGCAAAGCGGCTACGAACCAACACTAGGAAGCGCCGAGGCGGCACTTCAACTAATCTTACCCCTCTGCCCGGGTTCCATACTCTTGGCCGCTTCCAGCGTTTTGAGCCAGAGTACCACTGCTCCACCAGGGCCAGCTTTAGGAACGGAACCTCACCAAGAAACTTCAACCGCAGGTCAGACTCGGTGTCGCCACAACCATGCCACCAGGCGCCGCCCCTGCTCACGCCTTAAATCGTGCTTTCACCTCTTCGGGGATGGTCCGGCCCTTCATCCCCTTTTCCGACTCCGTATCCCGTACCGTCCACACCCGCTTCTCTCGCCCTTCCGCGCCCAGCACGCTTCCTTTATACAACTGGTGCTCCACGCGAAAGCTGCTCGTTCCCCACTCCACGATCCGGCTCTCCACATGCACGGTCTCGCCGAACGAAGCCGGAGCATAAAATTGCGCGCTCGCCTCCACCAGCGGAATCCCCACCAGCCCGTAATGCTTCAGCATTTCCGCCTTGCGAAACCCCGCTTTCTCGAAAAGCGCGTTGGTGCATGCGTCGAAATACTCAAAAAATCTCGGAAAGTAAACAATCCCGGCGGGGTCGCAGTCGCCCCATTCCACGTGAATCTCCTTGCGGTTGCTCAGCATTGTTTTTCTCTCCTGGCAATCCCGTGGAGTCTACCGTATCGCCACCGCCACACGGAATCCGTTTTTCTTACCTGCGCTTCCCAATTACACTCTAGCCATGCAACTTTTGGATGGATTCTTCCGCTCGCCCGCCGTCGAGCCCTTCTTCACCGATGCCGCCGCCGTCCAGTCCATTCTCGATTTTGAGGCCGCCCTGGCCCGTGCACAGGCTCGCGCTGGAATCATTCCGGACAACTTTGCCACGACGATTGCCTCTTCCTGCCGCGCCGATCTTTTCGATTTGCCCGCCCTCGCCCAGAACATGCCTTCCGCCGGAAATCTTGCCATTCCTCTATTGAAGCAACTCACCGCGATCGTCGCGCGTACCTCTCCCGACGCCTCGCGTCACATTCACTGCGGCGCCACCAGCCAGGACGCGCTCGACACTGGTCTATTGCTTCAGACGCGCAACGCCACACGCGCCGTTCAAGCCGATCTCGAGAATATTATTTCTGCCCTGACTGATCTCACCAGAGTCCACCGCGAGACTTTGCTGGTCGCGCGCACCTGGCTACAACACGCTCTGCCCACCACCTTCGGCTTCATCACTGCCGGCTGGCTGGACGCCTGCCTAGAACATCGCAAGCGCCTGCGGGTTCTCGTCGAATACTCGCTGGTGCTGCAGTTTGGCGGTGCCGCCGGCACGCTCGCCGCGCTGCGCGATCGCGGCGCACAAGTGGCCGCTCTTCTTGCCGATGAACTCGGGCTCCCACTCCCGCGCATCCCGTGGCACGCGCAGCGCGAGCGCATCGCCGAAGTCGCGTCGAGCTACGGCATTCTCTCCGGCACCTTTGCCAAAATCGCGCGTGACCTTTCTCTGCATATGCAAACCGAAGTCGCCGAACTAGCGGAACCCTGCATCACGGGCCGCGGCGGTTCCTCCACCATGCCGCACAAACAGAATGCGGTAGCCTGCGCCGCGATTCTGGCCTCAACGTTCCGCATCCCCCCGCTTGTGACCACAATACTTTCCGGCCTCTCCGGCGAATATCACCGCAGCCTCGGCCGCTGGCAGTCTGAGTGGGAAACCCTTCCCGAAATCATTCGCCTCACCGCCGGCGCCTCACACCAACTCGCCGCGCTGCTGCCACACCTCATCGTTAACACTGACCGCATGCGTGCTAACCTTGAACTCACTCACGGCTTGATCTACGCTGAAGCCGTCACGCTCGCTCTCAGCGAAAAACTGAATCGCGCCTACGTCCACAAGCTCGTCGAAGAAGCCTGCCGTCGCGCGCAATGCGAACGCCGCCATCTTCGCGAAATTCTTTCCGCCGACTCCGAAGTCACCGCCATTCTCAACGAACCATCTCTCGCGCAGCTCTTCGAGCCCGCCAGCTACCTTGGCTCGGCTGGAACTTTCATCGACGGCGTTCTTTCTTCCGCAAATTTGCAGCTGCGTTCCACCAGTAAATCCAAAGCTACAGGATAAGGCCATGCCTTTTGCCGACCTGCCCAACGTACGGTTGCACTACACGCTCACGGGACCAACCTCGGAGCCCGTGCTGATTCTTTCCAACTCGCTAGGCACCAACTTCTCCATGTGGGACGCGCAAGCGCCAGCGTTTGAAAAGCAATTTCACTTGTTGCGCTACGACATGCGCGGCCACGGCCAGTCGTCCGCCCCTCTGCCGCCCTATGCTGTTGCTGATCTGGGGCGCGACATTCTCGCCCTCGCCGATCGGCTCAGCCTCACGCGCTTCCATTTTTGCGGACTTTCCATCGGCGGCATGACCGGCATGTCGCTCGCCTTGCAGGCGCCCGAGCGCCTGGACAAGCTCATCCTGTGTAACACTGCTCCGAAAATCGGCGCGCTGGAGTTCTGGAACGCTCGAATCCAAACCGTTCAGTCCAAAGGCATGAAAGAAGTCGCCAGTGCAGTCACCGCCCGCTGGTTTACTCCAGGCTTCCAGCAGTCCTCCCCCGAAAAAGTCGCCGCTGCCATTCGCGTCCTCGAATCGCTCGACCCCCAAGGATATGTCGGCGGCTGCGCCGCCGTCCGCGATTTCGACTTCCGCGAAAGTATCAGCCAAATCCGCACGCCAACTCTCGTCGTCTCCGGCAAGCACGATCCCGCCGCCACCACCACCGACGGCCGCTTGCTCGCCGAACAAATTCCCGGCGCGCGCTACACAGAACTCAACACTTCGCACCTTTCCAACATCGAAGCCCCAGCGCAATTCAACGACGCTGTTCTTTCTTTTCTGAACGCCTGACGCGCGCCAATTTGAAATCACTTGGAGGACTTATGGATGAGCGGAAACGCTACGACGAAGGAATGAAGACGCGTCGCTCGGTGCTGGGCGACGCTCACGTGGACCGCAGCCTAAAAAATCGCACCAAATTCAACGAACCCTTCCAGGACCTGATCACTCGCTACGCCTGGGGCGAAATCTGGAACCGCCCCGGCCTGCCCAAAAAAACGCGCTGTCTGCTCACGCTCTCCATGCTGGTTGCGCTAAACCGCGGCGAGGAATTCCGCATGCACCTCAAAGCCGCGCTTTCCATCGGCGTTTCCCGCGACGAAATCCAGGAACTCTTGCTCCAAGCCGCTATCTATTGCGGAGTCCCCGCGGCAAATGCGGCTTTTCATTTGGCCGAAGAGGTTTTTGAGGCACAGGACCGGACGTAATTCGCCAGGGTTCTGCTACGGCTGGCGATCTTCCGGCCGCGTATTCTTCCTTTCATCTATCATCGCGTTAAGGTCTCGTTGAATCGCAAATTCCCTTTCCGCCTCCGCTGACCTTCCCGTCCGGCTCAGCGCCATTCCCAGATTGTAATGCGCCGAAGGATTTCCCGGCTGCAACTTCACCGCTGTCTGCAATGGCGCCACGGCCTCTTCGTAACGTTTAGCAGAGACCAGCGCGAATCCCCACTCCATGAACGCATCACCGAAACTTACATCCAGCGTCGCTGCTCGGGAAAAATGCGCCGTCGCCTGATCCCAGTCCAGCGCCTTTTTGGCGATCTCACCCAGAAGAAACTCGGCAACGGCATTCTGCGGATCAATCTCTAACTCTCTCTGCAGTTCCAGCTTCGCACGTTCTTCCCACCCAGGCGCGGCATTCGGCCTGGAAAACAAGATTCTGGCAATCAGGAAATGAATGCCCGGCTGTTTTGCATTCTGCGCCAAGATCGCTTCGTACTCTTTCGCCGCCTCATCCCATTTGCCTTGCATTTCCAGCGCTTCGGCATTCATCCTTCGCGCTTGCACCGATAGCGGGGCCTTCTGTGCCAGCTCTCCTGCGGCTCTTCCGGAAAGGTCTGAATACGCATGCGCGGCAAGGTAAAGCACCTCAGGATCGTTGGGAAATTGCCTTCCCAACTGCCCGAGAA
>DATMZI010000045.1:0-21703 GCA_035607085.1 Candidatus Eiseniibacteriota bacterium
TTCCTTTTTGTATTCTCCAGTATCCTAGTCTGTCAAATCATCGAAAGCGCCGCATAAGTATGCCAATTAGGGCAAAAACGGACCTGCAGAGAACCGCCCCAACGGACTTTAGGCCGATACCGCCCAAACTTCTCTAGCGCCAGGAACGTGGTCCGCTTCAGCGCTGCAGGGCGAGAATGGGTCTAGAAAGATCGTGGGTTCGATCCGCATCGCCCCTGCCATCGTCGCTCCACTTCTGCTGGCCACCGCCATCAACGAAACCCTTCCACAAGCAGAGATCGCTCTCCCCCGACTGCCCTTCCGTATATAGCGGCACCCTGCCGTTCGGAGATAAACTGACAATCGGCAAGGGTTACGCGACGTCTTTCTGGAGACGGTAAAGGAGAATGGAACGTGCTTTGGTACAAAGCCTGGCTCGAGACTCGATCTAGATTTCTGATCTGCCTGGCGACTCTCACGCTCTTCAGTGGGATCTTCGTCCATCATGCTCAAGGACTCGTGCGCCTGGAATTGAAGTCAGACTTCAACCGTCTTCTGTTTGTGAATCAGCAGTTCCTCGTCATCATGTGGGTATTGGCCGTTGTGCTTTTGGGAATGAGAGGAATCGTTCGTGAAAAAGCGGTTGGGACCTCGTCGTTGACCCTCGCTTTACCCGTAACCAGGAGGCGACTTCTGGGTGTCCGTGTTGGAATGGGCGTTCTGGAGGCAACTGTATTGGGTGTCGTGCCCTGGGTTGCAGTGTTTCTCGTTTCATTCTTTGCAAGAAAACCAATTTTGATCACTCAGGTTGCGTCGTATGTCCTGCTGTTGGTTGGCGGGGGCCTGGTCTATTTTGCCCTAGCTGTATTGATTTCATCATTGGTCTCGGGCGAATACACGGCCCCGGCCCTCGCCTTTGGAATAGTGCTGCTAGCCGCAATGTTGTTCGACGCGTGGCTCCGGCAGTTTAACGTCTGGCGATTGGTGACCGGTGATTTTTCAATAGACAGAAGCACGTATTTTCTCTCGGGACATTTACCTTGGTTGGGCATCCTTTCCAGCTTGTCGATAGCTGCACTGATGCTGTTGGCATCGAACTTTGTTGTGCAAAGACGAGAGTTCTGAAAACATCAGCTGCACATCAAGCTGCTTGGAGAAAAAAACAGTCCTCTTACTTCCGTATTTAGCAATGAACGATCTTAGCCCAAACCAACTGACTGCAGGGTTGCGCGGAGGTCTTTCATAAGCAGCATGAGTTGTTTGGGATCAAGCGGTGAGGGTTCAAATCCGAATTTTCTGTAGAAGGCCACAGCGTCTTCGTCGATGGCGTGAACCAACATCGCCCTCGCTCCGATCGCATCGGCTGCGGTCATAGCTCGCGACAAAGCGTCAACCAGCATAGTCCTGCCAAGCCCCGCTCCGTGTTCAGTGTGGTCGACCGCAAGACGCGCAAGCAAAATGACGCCAATCGGATGCTTTGCGAGTCCTTTTGCGATGCGCGCCGGCGACTCTTCGCTGCGGACTGAGCCTGCGGAGAGAGAGTAATAGCCGACAACCTTACCAGCCCGATGAAGGACGTAGGTGCGAGCCGAGTCATTCTGTTGGTTTGTGAGGGCGAATCGGCGGAGCCAATCATTGAGTGACGATTTTCCGCAGTCAAACCATGAAGGGTCATGATCCTTCGTCAGCTTTTCAATGACAGAAAGTGGCTGTCTAGTTTGGTGCGGAGAACTGCTCGTCACTTCCGAGACTCGCGCTCTAGGATGCCAGTTTCGGAAAAAAGGCGAGCTAGCTCTGGTTTTATCTGAGCCGGTCTGTCGAGTGCCTCGGCAAACGCCTTCCACTGTTTAGGAGAAGCGATGAACTCGCGTTTGTCGGCAAGCACGCGTTCTGCCTGTAAACAGGCGCTATCCAGGATAAAGTTCGTCACGCTGAGGCCAGTCGTCTCGGCGCCAGTGCGAATGAGTTTTTCTTGACGGTCTGTGGCGCGCAGATTAATGCGCCTAGTTCTGATTGTTCTGGAATGCGATACGGCCATAGTTACCTCGTGTCTGTAATGTACGTACACTGTATGTCATAAGTTTGGGTTTGTCAAGAGTCTATGAAAACGCCATGAAAACGCCTATTAAACGGATGCCGCTTGGACATGCGCCGCCGCGCAGCAGCAAGGAGATCCGGGTTTGTTACCCGTGTTACTTTTTTTGGGCACTTTCGATGTCCATAGGAGAGACAGAAGGGCGCTGCTGAGACGGATGCGACTGCTGAGACTCGGCCTTAAACAACAGAAAATACGGGTTTTACAAACGAAGTGACAGAAAACAAGAGAGTTGCGGAAAAAGCAGCAATATAATCCCCCCCTCTCCGCCACTCCTTTTGTATTCAACCGTTTAGGATGCAATCTGTGGTCCTGTTTTAAGACCCACTCGACGCCCGAGAAGGCCCAAGTGTAGTAAAAGTGTAGTAGTTCTTGGCTCAGATCAGCTCAAAACGAGGAATGCCCCATTATTTGCGCAACAGGTCCTCGTCCCGAATTCCAGCCTCTCAACTTTGGCGCCATTTGACGGTTGTCTTTCCGCCGCTGATCCTTGAGCTGCCGCGTGCGTCGTTTCAACATTGGCAGTGCCACGTCCAGACACCTCGACTATGTTAGGCATGCTGCCCATTGGAGCCTCCTTTTGGAATCTTTAACGTCCATGATTTCGTTTTCCGTCTCTTGATCTTCATCGAATCATTACGGACCATCCGGTGAACCTGTTTGTCGTAGCACGACGCGCGACGAATCGTTAAGATCCGTGACAATCAGGAATCTTTGCGCGGGCAATCCCACAGCTGCTTCGCTCGGACGGGCGAGTACTTTGAGGGGCCCGACCGTCTGGATGATTCCGGCGCCGTCCGGATTCGCCCTGAAAATCGCCAGCGATTCGAGAGTTCCATAAGGGTAGTGATTGGATTGTGCGAGATATAGCCGGTACTGAGCGCCGGGAGTCAGCCCTTTCGCGGCAATTTGGACGAGATCCAGTGGCCCCAATGAGTTGACGGCGGCTGACGCTTGTGCGTCCGGCAATGCGGTTATCGCGGACTCCAACCGCATGTGCACCGTATTGGCTGCCTCGCCGAGCGGCGTGAGGTCGTCTGTGCCGGCGCCGGACGGAACCGCGCCCGGAACATAAACGAGAGCTTGCGTCGTCTGGCCAATGGGTATGTTGCCAATCACCTTGTTTGTCAGCGTGTCGATTGCAACGGCGCGGTTGCCATTTTCGAGAGCGACGTAGACTCGATTGCCATCGCCCGAAGGCCAAATGCCGTGTGGCAAATTCCCAACCGGAATGGTGGCGACCAGGGTCGGAGTCGCGCCTCGACGAAAGACCTTCACTTCATTTGTGCCGCCGACGGTGACGTAGGCGAATTTGCCACTGCTATTGTTCGCAAAATTCACATGGTTGGTGATTGGCCCTGTATCCAGCAGCGCCAGTTGCTCGAAGGGAGGCTTGGCGCTGAACACCTGCACTCTGCCAACGTCCTTCAGAGTGATCCAGATTTCGTCATTTTCGGGACTCACAGCGATATTCGGGCAGAAAGGACTCGCCTGTGCAAGCCGTTTCCGGACTTGGTGGGAGACAACATCAACGACCGTGAGTTCGGGAGTGAAGCTGGAGCACACGAAGGCAAATTTGCCGTCTGTTCCAAACATCGTCATGCCTGGGCCGTTTGCCATCTCAATGCGGCGAATTTCCTTCATCTGGCTTGGATCGATCACGGACACGTAGTTTTCGCCTCGGACGGTCACCCATAGTTCCCGCCCATCTTTCGTGAAAAAGGCTTCGTGAGGTGACCGGCCAACATAGATCGTGCCTTTCACTTTGTTCGTCGCCGTATCGACTAATGTCACAGAATTGGAAGCGATCGATACCACAGCCAAGGTTTTTGAGTCAGGCGAGTAACCGAGACCGTGAACGAGGAGTTGTCCTTTATATAGCGGGGAGAGCGCCCCAGGTACCGGATCGCCCAGATGGATTACGCCGAGGAGCTTGTTCGAGGAGGGATCGATCACCGAGACGCTATTGGAGGTCTGATCTGCAGCGTAGACGCGGTCATGGGACGAAATCGGAGTATTCGGCTGCCCCCACGGAATCTGCTGGGCAAATGCAGACGGAACCGGGCCCAAAGCCGCAACGACAGAGACGAGCCGGAGAGCAACACGAATATAAGAACGCATACTATTTCTCCTTCGGGAAACCGGAAGGCTGCGGCTGATGCGGGTGCTTCAAGCCGGCCTTTTGCTGTCCGAGCCAGAGCTTCATCAACTGAATTTCGGATTCCTGGTCGGTGATAATTTCCTGAGCAAGCCGGCGCATCTGAGGATCATTTCCATGAAGCAATTCCGCCTTTGCCATCTCGACCGCGGCATCGTGGTGGGGCAGCATCAAGTTCACAAAATCCTCATCGTCGTTGCCCGATGGTTGTGCAGTACCCATGGCAGCGTGCATGGTCTTCATGCTCTTCATCAGGTCCGCCCAGTTTTGATCGTGCGTCCTCGCGTCGGCCTTCGCCATACGCTGGGCCGATGCGACCGCGAACGCGCCCATTGGAATCACAATCACAAAAAGCAACAAATGTAGTTTTAAGCTCATGTCGGCATCCCCCTCCCGCCGCTGTCCGCAAACCTCTTGCTACCCTTCACATGCGCCGTGGGTCGATCCTTTCGACCATAGTCCAGCAACCTACTACTGCGAGGCAGGAACGCACACTCGCTGTGGGTGAACGAAATCGACGGAGCGAATCTCACTGGTCAACCTAACGGGCTCCGTCCCACGTTTCTTTTGAGGCTTAGCAAGGAACGTCAGCAGGAACTGATTCGATAGCTGCCGGTTCAACTGATTGAGATATGAAGCGAACGCCACAGGAGCCTGCGGACCCAATAAATAGTAAGACTCGCCGCCCGTCATCTCGGAAAGTTCAGAAAGATAATTCTGCCCCCAGTAACTTCGGTAGTAGCTATGCCCAAAATGACCAGCGCCGGGCGTGTAGATCGAATACACGGGGGCGCCTCCGCACTGAGCGCCCTGCACGCCAGTATCCGTATAAGGGTTCGGAGAAGAACCCATATAAACACTATGGATACCAGACGTGATGGCGAGTATCTCGCGCCTAGGAATGGCGTCGTTCGAAGGCCACCGCTTAATGAAGTCGGATATAGAGAGATACGGGCTAGCGTCCACGCTTGAGAAACCTTCCGCGAGCCGCAACGATTTCGCCGCAGCCGTGTGATCCTGGGTAAAATTCTGTGCTAAGGCGACTGTGCCGTTGTGCATATAACCGACGGCAATCAGTGTGGTAGGCGCCTGCTGTCCGATGAAGGTCCGGATATCATTTAGTTGAGTGCCCAAACTGAGCCCGGCACCATTGTCAATGAGAATTGCCAATGCCAGTCCCGCGCGGTTTCCTTTTGCCGGAACCCAATTGGTGACGGGCTGGCGATCATGTCCCTGGTAAACCATCATGTCCTGTTGCGTGATCGCTAGTACCTCGTCTCCATGCTTTGGTTCGACGCTTACGATCAAGTTCACGGGAACGCCTTGAACTGCTGCCGACTGCTGAGCAACTGCTCGAGGACCGACGAACGAGAGAACCAAGGCGATAAACGTTGTGGTAACACAATATCGAGTACTCATGAGCGTCACCTCCATCGGTGTGGTTACATCAAATGCCTTATATGCCTTTCTTACTTGTCGACTACCAGGGCCTGATAACGCGACTCGCGGAGATTACAACTCAGTTCGCTGGGCCTACACAGGTTTATGCCGATGTAAAACCGCTAACGTCGATCACAGCTTTAGCGAAAGCCTCTGGAGCTTCCTGAGGCAGGTTATGCCCGATGCCACCTTTGAGTGTCCGGTGCTGGTATTTGCCAGCAAACTTGCTCGCATACGCAGCAGGTTCCGGGTGTGGCGCCCCATTGGCGTCACCCTCGAGGGTGATAGCCGGCACGGTGATGATTGGTCCTTCGGCGAGGCGCTTTTCGAGATCGTTATATCTCGACTCGCCTTCCGCCAGCCCGAGACGCCAGCGATAGTTGTGGATCACGACGCCCACGTGGTCCGGATTTTCGAATGATGCCGCACTGCGATCGAACGTGGCATCGTCGAACTTCCACTTCGGCGAAGCTGTCTGCCAAATGAGCTTCGCAAAATCGTGCCGATATTTCTCGTAGCCGATTCGGCCGCGTTCTGTCGCGAAGTAAAACTGGTACCACCACTGGAGCTCAGCGCTTGGCGGTAACGGTGTCTTGCCGGATTCCTGGCTGCCAATGAGATAACCACTCACGGAGACGATGCCCTTGCAGCGCTCCGGCCAGCACGCCGCAATGATGTCTGCCGTACGTGCGCCCCAATCAAAACCGGCGAGGACGGGATTGTCGATTTTGAGGGCGTCCATGAAGGCGATGATGTCGAAAGCAACCGCCGATGGCTGGCCATTGCGGAACGTTTCGGTGGAAAGAAAGCGCGTCGGGCCATAGCCGCGCAGATACGGGACAATCACCCGGTAACCTGCGGCTGTCAAAATAGGCGCGACGTCGACGAAGCTGTGAATATCGTAAGGCCAGCCATGCAGGAGAATTACGGCAGGACCATTGGCACGACCGGATTCGGCGTAACTGATATTCAGCAAGCCTGCGTCGATCTGTTTCAGAGGGCCGAACGACGTGTTCGTCCCTCCCTTACGCGATGTCGAGCTTGCCGACGCTGTCTGACCGGCTTGGGCGTTCACAGAACCGAAAATTCCAAGCTGGGCGGCGGCAATCGTTATGGCCGCGGTACCAACAAAATGGCGGCGATTCTTGTTGATTACTTCGGAATCGTTGCTCGCACTTATCCTAGAATCTCCTTGCTTCGATTTGATCTCGCTCATTTCGCCATCTCCTTGGTTTGATTTCCGCGCACTATTTATCCCTGTTGCTAGATCCCGCGCTGCGCTGCGTCCGCGGCCGTGGCAAGTTCGCTCATAAACGAGAAAAATGCCGGCGACTGCCCGATGAATAGCCCCATGGCGGTCAGGAACTTGAGCGCCCCCATCGCAGCCCCCGTTGTATTCGTCGGACGGATTATCGAACACGCCGGCAGGCTGGTGCTGATAAATGGACAAGGTTCCGGCATGATCAGGTTGGTTTGGAACATTTGCCTGACTGCGGAGCCTCTTGCTCCTGTGTTGGGGTCGACGCCGCGGTTGAGGTCAGGGAATGTCAGACCATTGGTCGGGTCGGTGAGCGGTGGCGCGTTGCCAGCCGTTGCCGACATGGTTTGAAAATGCATGCTCTCAATCGGTCCCATGCTGATGAGGAGTCGTAGCACTTCCACGCTTGTTGCCCTTTGTGCCAGCGCCATGCGCAAACTGCCGCCGCCTTGTTCCACGGTCGGGATCTGGAAGGCCGCGGTGTTCGCAATTGCCTGAATGTGTTCGTGAGGGAACAGGTCGGAGTTGTTTCTGGGGATCGCCGTGAACTGCCCGTTGTGCAGATCCGGGACCGCTTGCTCGAAAGCGGTTGGATTGACGTCAGGATTGTTAGTGCTGCTGCGATAGCGTGTCCACCAGCTAGTGTCGACCGTCAGCTGCATCAGGTTCGTAAGCCGCAACTTTCCGCTGGATCCTCTCGCGATGCTTCCCTGCAACGCGCGGAAGGGTTCCATATCAACGGGTTCGGCCCCCTTGGACACCAAGTACGCATTTAAAAAGTTCTGGTGGCTCATCTCGTCGTCGGTGATGTCATGAATGTATTGAGAGAAATTGGGATCGATTCTTCTCAGCTTTTCGGCGTAGATTCGATCGTCACTTCCGCCGGGAACTTCGTTGTCCTGGATTCCACCTAGTTCGTTATATTGGGTGTAAAAATCAGCTTCAAGTGCTTCTCCGGCAGCGAGAAATCGCAGGATGTCGACGTCACCTGCGGTGAGGTTGCTGCTTGATTGGGCCAATGCTTTTGTGCCGCGCCCCAGCAAGCCGGTGCCCACGGTTGCAGCAGCGGCTGTTAGTCCAGTTTTCAGAAAGCTGCGGCGATTTTGACGCCCGCGGGTCTCGCTCAGATTTCCATTCATGATGATCCTCCTTTGGTGACTCGCGTTGAATTTCAGTTATTTCGCGTGCGATTGATCGCACAGCCGCGAGTAAGCCACTCACTGGAGTTCGTGTCTATTCGACGAAGGTACGACCTGTACCAAGGTATTGGTTGACCATTTGCGACCGATGCTGGTACATCCTTCTTGTTGATCGCCATTGGAGCGGTTGCTACGGCCCGTGTCGCACGAAGCTTGACCCTACGATGCCCAGTGCGGGGATTAAAACCTTGATTGACTTTCCCGAGAAGAGAGATATAGACGCGCAAAGTGAGGCGGAGAAACGGCTGCTCGAAAGCGAAGCAGCCCTTCAGAAAGCGTTGGAGGAAATCAAGAAATCGGAGAACAAACTACGTCAGGTGATCGACACGATCCCCGCACTGGCGTGGTGCAATCTCCCGGACGGTTCGAACGAGTTTTTAAACAGAAGGTGGCACGAATATACTGGTCTTTCCCCCGAAGAATCGCACGGCTGGGGCTGGCAAGTTGCATTCCATGCAGAGGACTTGCCGCCCTTGATGAAAAGATGGCGAGAAATGCTGAGTTCGGGAGAATCGGGCGAGATAGAGGCTCGTCTTCGCCGCTATGACGGGGTCTATCGGTGGTTTCTCATTCGCGCGGAACCGTTAAAGGATGAAACTGGCAAGATCGTTCGATGGTACGGCACAAGTACTGACATCGAGGACCGCAAGCGGGCGGAGGAAGCTCTGCAGGCGAGCGAGCACAATGCGCGCTTGCTCGTGGACAGCATCCCCGCTCTTGTTGTTCGGATGACGGCGGCCGGCGAAGTCGAAGCCGTAAATCGGCAACTTCTGGAGTATTCCGGCAAGAGCCTGGAGGACATAAGAAGGTGGACGACGAGCGGGGTTGTTCATCCCGAAGATCTTGCCCGCGCAATCGAAATTGCCGACCACTCGTTCGCCACTGGCGATCCATACGAGATGGAGGTTCGAATCCGGCGTTTCGATGGCGTATTTCGTTGGTTTCAAGCCCGCGGGCTCGCCGTACGAGACCCCGAGGGGCGACTTCTTCACTGGTATGCCCTTCACACCGACATCGACGATCGAAAAAGGGCAGAGGAAGCCCTGCGTGCCAGTGAGTTCAATGCCCGCATGATCATGGATAGTATTCCGGGCCTTGCCGAAAGGGTGTCGCCCGCCGGCGAGGCCGAAGTCGTCAATCGGCCCCTTTTGGAGTATTTCGGAAAGGATTTGGAAGAGCTAAGAAACTGGCGGTACACCGACGCGATTTATCCCGACGATCTTCCTCTCGCAATCGAAACCTTTAACAATTCAATCCCTACTGGCCGTCCGTTTGATTTCGAGCTTCGCCTCCGGCGCTTCGATGGCGTATATCGCTGGTTTCAGTCCCGAGGGCTCCCGCTGCGCGACCCTGAAGGGCAAATCCTCCACTGGTATGTTCTTCTAACGGATATCGACGATCTCAAGCACACGCATGAACAATTGCGCCGCAGCGAAGCATTCCTAGTTGAGGGCCACCGCCTCAGCCGCACGGGCACTTTCTCCTGGAGAGTGGAAACGGGCGAGATCAGGTGGTCGGAGGAGTTGTACCGCATCTTCGACTTTGCCCCAGATCTGACTGTGACTCTCGAATTGATCGGGAGCCGCGTTCCTCCCGAAGATCTCCCAATGCTAGGCGAAATGATCGACCGCGCCAAGCGAGGCGACAACCAATTTGAGTATGAACATCGGATTGTTATGCCCTGTGGTTCCACTAAATACATTCATCTGATAGGCCATGCAGTTCGCGATGCAGAGGGCCATGTCGAATACTTTGGCGCGGCGCACGACATAACACGACGCCGGATTGCTGAACAGGCGCTCGAAACGAGCGAGCGGAATCTCAGCATGATCATCAACACAATGCCCGCGCTGGCATGGTCTGCTCGTCCGGATGGCGAAGCGGAATTCTTCAACCAGCGCTGGCTAGACTACACCGGGCTCTCAGCGGAGCAGTCGCGGGGCTGGGGTTGGAAGTCCGCAATTCATCCCGACGACGTCAACGCAATTACTAATTATTGCCAATCAACTCTGGCGAGTGGCAAAGCGGCCGAAGCGGAAGCACGCATATGTCGTGTCGATGGTGCGTATCGATGGTTCCTTTTCCGCACTGACCCATTGCGAGATGAGTTGGGCAACATTGTCAAATGGTATGGCACAATCACCGACATCGAAGACCATAAACGCCTAGAGGAGACGCTACGCGCTAACGAAGTGTCCTTGAGGCAGATTGTCGATAACATTCCTGGATTCGTACATACAACGAGTGCAATGGGCGAGGTAGAGTTTCTCAGCCGCCAAACCATCGAGTATTTCGGCAAAACAAAAGAAGAGTTGAAAGATTGGTCCCGGCTGGGAATTGTTCATCCTGACGATCTTCCTCGCGTAATCGAGGCGTGGAAAAGAGCGATCGAAACGGGCCAGGATTATGAAGTAGAGCAGCGTAATCGACGCTTTGATGGCATTTACCGATGGTTTCAGTCTCGTGCCCACGGAGTCCAGAATGAGAAAGGTGAGATAACCGCGTGGTATTGGCTCAATACCGATATTGACGACCGCAAAAAGGCTGAGGAGGCTCTGCAGTCCAACGAGCGCAATCTAAGCCTGATCATCAATACGATGCCAACATTGGCATGGTCGGCGCTCCCTGACGGGTCTGCAGACTTTTTTAATCAGCACTACCTCGATTACATCGGACTTCCGTTGGAAAAACTGCTGGGCTGGGGCTGGACCATCGCGGTTCATCCGGAAGACCTGAACACCCTTTCCAGTGCGTGGCAATCGATTATGGCAGCAAGCAAACCGGGGGAAACCGAAGCGCGGCTGCGCCGATTCGACGGCGAGTATCGCTGGTTTCTGTTTCGCGCCAACCCAATGCGGGCTGAATCGGATGAGATTGTGAAATGGTACGGAACCAATACTGACATCAATGATCGAAAACGGGCCGAGGCGGAGGTCAAGGAATCCTACCTTCGCCTCGCCGAAGCCCAACAGCTAAGCAAAACCGGCAGCTTCATCACGGATTTGGTGGCAGATGACCACAACTGGTCCGAGGAGACCTTCCGAATCTTCGAGTTCGATCCCGGAACCAAGGTCACAGTGCAGATGATTCGGAAAATGATCCACCCAGAGGACCTGCCTTCGTTCGACTCCATGATCGCTCGCGCCATGACGGGCACGGACGTCGATTTTTCTTTCCGGTTCGTGACGCACCGAGGCGCCGTGAAGCACATTCGAGGCATGGCTCGTGTCATCGAGCATGTCGCAGGCCGACCACTGTTCATCGGCGCCCTACAGGACGTAACGGAAAGCAAGGTTGCCGAAGAAGCTCTGAACCGGGCACGGTCCGAACTCGCGCATGTGACGCGAGTGACGACACTGAATGCTCTGACTGCCTCAATCGCACATGAAATCAATCAGCCGCTCTCCGGCATCATCACCAACGCCAATACATGCCTTCTAGCGCTCTCTGAAGAACCTCCCGATTTCGAAGGTGCCCGTCAAACGGCACGGCGGATGATCCGCGATGGGAATCGTGCATCGGATGTGATCAGCCGACTGCGCACGCTTTACAGCAAGAAGGATTCGCGTCCCGAACCCACGGACTTGAATGAGGCTACCCAAGAGGTGATTTCCTTGTCGCTGAGTGATCTCCAGCGAAACCGCGTGGTTCTTCGCCACGAGCTAGCAGACGATCTACCTCTTGTCACTGGCGATAGAATCCAGCTTCAACAGGTTATTCTAAACTTGCTTCGGAATGCTTCGGACGCAATGAGAACAGTTGTCGACCGTCCGAGAGAGTTGCTTGTCAAGACCGAACGGGAAGAGGGCAGTCGGGTGCGCTTGAGTGTGAAAGACGCTGGAATTGGCTTCGATCCGGAAGCTGCGGACAAGCTTTTCGAAGCGTTCTACACAACGAAGGACGATGGGATGGGAGTCGGGCTGCATGTAAGCCGCTCGATTATTGAGGCTCATCACGGGCGTCTATGGGCAACAGTCAATAACGGACCCGGAGCTACGTTTTCGTTTGCTATCCCTTGCGCGCCTGAGGCTTAGTGGGACGAAAGTCACGCCGATCGGCCTGATAGGTCAACCAATACACCGTGATCCGAGTCCCGCTTATTGGGCGGCGCGAACCAGTACCAAAGTCGAATGGACGACACTGAGAATGTGGAAGATGATTCCATCATGAAGCAGGGAATGAACTTCACAGAACGTCCGCTTCTATCGGTAGTGGACGACGATGAGTCAGTACGCGAGTCGCTGCCAGACTTGCTCAGAAAATTTGGTTTTGCAGCTCGGGCTTTCTCGTCTGCGGAAGAGTTTCTCTCGTCCGATTCGGTTGGTGAGACCAAATGCTTGATCCTCGATGTTGCGATGCCAGGAATGACCGGACTCGATCTTCAAAGGGAATTGAAACGTCGGGGCCAACAAGTTCCTGTCATCTTCATAACGGCTCAGAAGGACTCAAAGCTCCGAGAGCAAGCGTTTGAGCAAGGTGCCGCGCAGTTCCTATACAAGCCATTTAGCGCCACGGCTCTGCTTGAGGCGCTGAAGGAAACGATGAAGTGAAATGAATCGTTCCCCCGATCTCAACCCAGGTGGGGCTAAAACGAAGAAACCTCCGCAGCCTTCGAAGGCTGAAGTGAACTCTCGACGGATCGAGCCCTCGTCTCCCATCGTATTTGTTGTTGACGACGATATCTCCGTACGCGAGTCCTTGGAGCTGTTGATCCGGAAGCAGGGATGGCAACCCAAGACATTTTCGTCTGGACAGGAATTCTTGGAAAGCGCGCGTGTGCTAGTTCCGAATTGCCTACTGCTTGATCTTTCTTTGCCCGGCCTGAACGGTCTCGACCTGCAGAAGCGTATCGTGATCGAACGGGCGGAAATGCCGATCATTTTCATCACGGGTTACGGCGATGTGCCCAAATCCGTAGAGGCGATGAAGGGCGGAGCGGCCGAATTCTTAACGAAACCGTTGAATCATGAAGTTCTACTAAGCGCGATCCGACAATCCCTCGAACGCAGCCGCCTCGCTCTCACGCGCCAGGCGGAGTTGCAAACGCTCCGCAACCGCTACGCCTCTCTTACTGCTCGTGAACGGGAGGTAATGGCGTGGATCGTTTCGGGTCTATTGAACAAACAGGTCGGTGGCCAGATGAACATTGCTGAGAGCACAGTCAAGGCGCATCGTGGTCAAGTAATGCAGAAAATGAACGCGGAATCTCTGGCGGACCTGGTGAAGATGGCCTCCAAACTTCGTGTTCCAGAGGCGACTCAGTCGTCTGGGCCGCAAAGCAAGAGTTGATCGTTCAATCGAACTCGAAGGAGAACAGACAATGCCGACAATTACGACAAAGGATGGTACGGAGATTTATTACAAGGATTGGGGGTCGGGACAATCTATCGTTTTCAGCCACGGTTGGCCGCTCAGCGCAGACGCATGGGAAGACCAGATGATCTTCCTGGGTGAGCGTGGTTATCGGTGTATTGCGCATGATCGGTGTGGTCACGGAAGATCGAGCCAACCTTGGCAAGGCAACGACATGAATACCTACGCTGACGATCTTGCGACCTTGGTCGAAAAGCTCGATCTAAGAAACGCGATTCACGTCGGCCATTCCACCGGCCTGCCTGTGCGGCCATCGGGTAGGTCAATACCCAGAAGCCTGCTTTCAGCAGCTCGACCGCTCCCATCGCCGAAAGGCTCTCTGTCTCTCTAATTACGGCTTCAAATTTGCCTGTTGAATGAACGCTGCACATTTATCTTTGCTCCGTATCGCCCAGCAAAATACATGCAACTTAGCAAATAAGGCCCTGTTGAACCACTCGGTTCACCACACCCAACGGAATAAGGGCGAGCACGAGAGCTTCTCGGCCGGAATGCAGGTGTGTTTCCGGAATCAAGATGGCGAGCACCTGGATACGGCCCGCGGTCAATAGGCGCAAATCTGCGCGGTTAGGTGTAGTAAAAATGTAGTAGTTTACCGTTCATATCCAATCAAAACGAGTGCAAACGGCACAAGTCGGGAGCGTTGTAACTGCTTGAGGAATATAGTAGAGTCCAAAATTTTCAGAACGGGTCAAAAGAGTAGTCAGGTTTTTTTTCTTGTCGCTGGCTGGTCGTCGACAAATCTCAACTCTAGTTGCTGGCGATCCCCTTGCGCTTTTCTTAATTCTTCGATCTGGGCTTGCATCTTGTTGACGGCTTCCACCACGGTGCTATCAAAAACCTTGATGTAATGTTCCTTCGTAACGTGTGGTTTCGAGTGGCGCAAGATGCGTTGCACCACCTTGTCCGGAGCGCCCATCGCATACAAGTTCGAGGCGAGACCTCGCCGGAACGCGTGTCATCCATACCACGGCAGATCGATAGCCTCGAGAGTTGGCCGAATCACGCGCCGCCCGAGTTTGTCGGCATTGATCGGACGTCGGTTACCGGAGTGAAAAACGACGCGCGTTTCCGGATTACCCATGGACCTGCGGTATTCGTCTAGGATTTCGGCCAAGGCCGGAATGACCGGGACGGAGTTGCGACTGGCACGCGTCTTTGGAGGGCTGATCACAGATCTCCAAATCGAACGGTTGATCGTCAATTCGGCGCCAATGTAATCGGTCCACTCGAGTCCGCGCAGCTCACCTAGGCGTAACCCGGCAAAGGCCGCAGTTGCGACCAGACCCTTCGCGATGAGCGGGAGCCGGTCGAGGATTTGAAGAACTTGGGTGAGATCGTAGGCATGCGTCTCTCCCGGCTCTCTGGCATCCCAGGGGATCAAAACGCCATCAACTGGGTTTGCCCCATCGAACGCTCCGTCGTTTTTGGCGAAGGTGAAGATGGTGCTGAGCACTGATTTGATGTGTTGCAACGTGGTTTTCGTAAGATCCCGCTCTTTCGCGATCGCGCGTAACATTCGACTGGCGTCCACAGTGCGGAATTCTCGCAAACGAAGCTCGCCGACGCGATTGCGGAGGTAATTGATCCAGATTTCCTGATGCCCTTTGCTAGTGCTGGCTCGACGCTCTTCCTTGGTCCAAGGCAAGTAAGCTCCCTCGACAAAGGCGGTTAACGTGATCCTTGAATTCGCACTGAGCCTATCGCGATTGACGGTTTGCATGAAGGATTCCCGACTCTTCTCGACTTCAAAAATATTGGAGAAGTCATTCGAGCGGCCGAGACACTTGGAGACGCGCTTAAGCTGGCTGGATCCGTCTGCCTGCGAGATTCGCTGGCGGTATTGGACGTACCATGCGCCATGGTCTTCGTATAGATAGCCCTTTTGATAATGGAATTTTACTTTCACGGATAGCTCCCATCTGCGGACGAAGCCGCACACCAATCATTTGTCCGTTGTGACGGCGGATAGCCAAAAAAAACCGAGCTGGGCGGATGTTGCTTGGATTAGAGTAGGTGCTCTCGGACGAAAGAATGGTGTCGAGCGGCGTTTCTGCCGAATCGTGATGAGGCCAACGGCTTATCGATGCGGAGGATTCAGGTTTGTTGGGTCTGTCATCGGCGGCGATACCAGAGAATCCGGCCATGCCTCAGAAAAAATAGGAACGGCAACCCTTCGCTCTCCATTATGGAAACTTCGAGCGACTGTCTGGAAAACCGCGGCCTCAGCCCTGACATCGCTGCGTGAAATGGCTTTACAACAACTTACAAGCACGCGGGGACTGCCAAACGCAGAGCAAGTCGTACAAGACCACTCGAATTGTGGGTTGGATTGTGGGTTGAGAAGACAGAGACCGACACCCCTGCCCTTCGAGGCGGCGAGAAGAAAGTGCTATGAAGTTTTCGGTGCAAGCTCTCCAAACCAGTAGGCGGCAGTTACTCCGCCATCCATCAGGAAATCGCTGCCGGTAATGAAAGCGCCATCCGACCCCATCAAAAGTGTACCGACCGTTCCGACTTCGTCCGGCGTTCCCGCCCGGCCGGCCGCCGACACTTCGAGCATTTTCCTGGTCATCCCGCCTAACGCTTTGGTTTCCTCTTGCACGCCGCAAGTCGATCTGCTATAAACTGAACCATATGGTTCAGTTTAACGAAACCCGCCTCGACGCTTCGTTCGCCGCGCTGTCGGACGCGACCCGGCGCGGCGTGCTGGAGCAACTCAGCCGCGCCGACGCTTCTATCACGGACCTCGCCGGAAAGTTCCATATGACCCTCACGGGCATGAAGAAGCATGTTGCCGTGTTGGAGCGGGCGGCGCTCGTCACTACTGAAAAGGCCGGGCGCGTCAGAACCTGCAGGCTTGCCATGCGCGCGCTGGAAGAAGAGGCCGCCTGGATCGAGCGGCACCGCCAACTCTGGAGCGCACGCTTCGACGAGCTGGACAAGATTGTCGAGCACTTAAAATTAAAGGAGAAGGCAGATGCCCGAAGGAAAAGAAGGTAGTCCCGCCGCCATGAACCGCACTGCCGTGGAACGCAAGTCCGACCGCGAACTCGTCGTGACGCGAACGTTCGATGCCCCGGCGTACATCGTCTTCGAAGCGTGGAGCAAACCAGAATTGTTCAAGCGTTGGTGGGTTCCGAAGTCGGCGGGCATGTCGCTGGTCTCATGCGACATGGATGTGCGCACCGGGGGCGGGTATCGCTTCGTGTTCCGCCATCCGGCCTTCGACCAACCGATGGCGTTCTTCGGCACGTACAAAGAAGTGACGCCACACAAGCGCATCGTCTGGACGAACGAAGAGAGCGATCAGGGCGCAGTGACCACGGTGACATTCGAAGAAAATGCCGGCAAGACGCTGGTCACCTTTCACGAACTCTACCCCACAACAGCGGCCCTCGAGGAAGCCCTCGCCGGTTCGGCGGAAGGCCTGCCCGAACAGTTCGCGCAGCTGGATGAGTTGCTCGCAGGCAGGTCGTGACACACTGCGACCCACGGCGCATGGAAGGGATGACGATGACACACACGAGACGCGATTTCCTGAAGACTGCCACAGCCACCGCAGTGCTGACTGCGGCCCTTCCCGTTCAAGCCAAGGAGACGCCCACTATGTCAAAAGAGAATTTTGCCGACGTCAACGGCCAGCATATCTTTTACAGCGTGCATGGCGCCGGCAAGCCGCTCATTCTTCTTCACGGGGGCATCGACCCAGACAGCTTCGGGAGCAATCTGGCCGAACTGGCCAAGGGCCGGCAGGTGATCGCCGTCCATCTCCAGGCGCATGGGCGCACGCCAGACACCGACAGGCCACTGCGCTGTGAAACGCTGGGCGACGACGTTGCCGCTCTGATCGGCCATCTGAAGCTTGGCAAGGCCGACGTAATGGGCTACTCGCTGGGATCCTTCGTCGCGCTGCAGACCGCCATCCGCCATCCGGACGTGGTCGACCGGCTCGTGCTCCTGGCCGCGAGGATGAGGCAAGACGACGCTTATTCGGAGGTGCTGGCGGCCCTCAATCAATTGGAGGCCAACGCCGCAATGCTCGGCGGTAGCGTCAAGGCATCGCCGTTAGGGCAGGCCTATCCCGATGTCGATTGGACGAACCTCTTCAGGAAGGTTGGTGATCTGACCAAACGCCCCTTCGACTGGAGCGCCGACGTCGCCAAGCTTAAGACTCGCACACTGCTGGTCTTCGCCGACGCTGACTACATCCCGCCCGAACACATGGTCGAGTTCTGGAAGGCGTTGGGAGGCGGCCAGCGCGATGCCGGGATCGATGGCTCACTGCGGCCCGCAAACCAGTTCGCAATCGTGCCGAACTCCACCCACTACACGCTCGCCGTCGAGCCGATGCTCCCGGAGATCGTCGAGCGCTTCCTCGGAACCAAATAGAAGGCAGTCGGTCGCGGCGAGGCCCGGAATTTGTCGCTCAGTACGAATGAGAGCCTGTAACGCGAACAAAAACAAATGGGGTTAGTCAGTGCGAACGGATCAGAGTGAATTTTTTGGCAAACCGCCGCATTCAGTTCTCTTTGTTTCGTGCCAGTTCCGAAGGCGGAAGCTGTTTTCTCGATCCTTTCGGGAATACGATAATTTCCGTCTTTATCTCGTTTTCATGTGCGCGCTCCTCGCGCGCCGATCCCGGCACCAGGCTGACGATGTCGTCCAGATAGCGCAAAGCGATTTCTCTTGCACTTCTGCTGACTGTCAACCATAGCGGCCATCCACCAGATTTTGCTCTTTGAAACCCGTCCTTCCTTGTTGCGATAGCCACGGCAATTTTTCAGTGGCTAATTCCTCATCTCGATACTACTGCCCGTTCCGCATTCGATCGCTGTAACTTACTGCAATGCGCGCGGCGAGGCCGGCGTTTGCAACGAGCAAAGCAATATTGGTTTGCAAGGTTTTGCCACTGCTGTCGTGGGCCAATCGCTTCAGTAAGAATGGCGTCACTGATTTGCCACGAATCCCACCGGCTTCCGCGTCTGCCACAGCACTGCAGATGAGAGCTTCGACTTGGTCGCGCGGCAGTGCTTTCTCGGCGGGCGGAGGATTGACGATGAGCATGCCTGCGCTAGTAGCGCCTTGCGCCAGCCCGCCCAGATCCCGGTGAACGCACATCAAGCGAGCGGCTTCATCTGGAGTGTCAACACGATGCTGGAGGGCCAAACCGCTTTCGCGCGAGTAAAAGGCGGGGAATTCGTTGGTTGAATAACCTACGACCGGGACGCCCATGGTCTCCAAAATTTCGACCGTCTTCGGCAGGTCAAGAATGACCTTAGCGCCTGAACAAACGACAGCCACAGGAGTGCGTGCGAGCTCGATAAGGTCAGTCGAGACGTCAAACGTATTTTCGCTGCCTCGATGCGCGCCTCCAATTCCTCCGGTGGCAACGATGTTTATGCCAGCCCGTGCAGCGATGTAGACAGTGGCGGCGACGGTCGTGGCTCCTGTCCGGCGGGAGGCAAGGATCGCGGCAAGATCGGAGCTGCTGGCCTTGGCTACATCGTCGGTTTCGGCGATCAAAGCGATTTGCTCTTCGGTGAGACCTACCACGAGCTGCCCGTCGAGAACCGCAATGGTCGCGGGGAGTGCGCCGGCTGCGCGAACAGCAGCTTCCATCTGGAGAGCCGTGTCGAGATTGTGTGGGCGGGGTAGACCATGCGCGATTACTGTGGATTCCAAAGCAACCACGGGAGCGTTGACGGCTAGCGCAGCGGCGATGTCGAAGCGGACAGAAATCAGCGAATCCACACGTCCTCCTTTGTGAAACATTGGTCTTACCACAAACGGGCGGTGACGCAAACTCGCAGCTAGTGAAGCTACGCTTTGAAGTCCATCGTGGTGATAAGATTCCGCGCGATGCGCAAGCCAACACAGGACAGCTCGGAAATCTTTGTTCTTGGCGACATCAACGCAGACATCATTGGACGCGTGAAATCCTGGCCTGAGCCGGGTCAGGAATGTTTAGCGGAGCGGCTGGAGCTGCATTGTGGCGGCGTCGGAGCGAATTGTGCTCTTGCCTTGCGGCGATGGGGCGTTTCGGTGCAGCTAATTGGATGCGTCGGCGAGGATGATTTCGGCGGATTTCTGCTAAAAACTCTCGCTGCACGCGGTGTAAATGTGAGTTGCGTGCGGCGGACTGCTAACGCAATGACCGGGATGCTGTACATCAATGTGACGCCCGACGGACAACGAACGTTTTTTGGCAGCCGCGGTGCAAATCAATTGGTTGGCCACCTGGGAAAGAGCGACTCGAACCTAATCGAGCACGCTCGGGCGGCCAGCTTTATGGGCTACAGCTTTCTGAATGCGGGTAGTGAAGCCGTGGCGCAACAGATTATTGCTGCGGTTCACCGAAATGACGGCTGGGTGTCTCTAGATGCAGGCATGGAGCCGAGCAAGAAAATTCCTAGGAAAATTTTGAGAACAGCAAGAAGTGTGGATTTGTTTTTCGTAAGTGACGAGGAGGCGGCGACGCTCACCGGCTATCGCAAACCGAAGGAAGCATTCGATTGTCTTTTGAACCTTGGAATTCCAGGCGTCGTTATGAAACTGGGGAAGCGGGGATGCTTGATTGTTGATGATGGAACGGTGCGGCAGGTTCCTTCCTTCTCAGTTCGCGCAGTGGACTCGACCGGAGCGGGGGACGCGTTTACCGCCGCGTTTCTGCAGGCTCAACTACGAAGATGGCCCCGTGCCGAAGCCGCGCTTGCAGCAAATGCAGCAGGCGCCGCCGCAGCCAGCGTGGTCGGGGCCGGCGAACGATTGCCAACCCAGCAGCAAATGGTGCGAGTGTTAAGCGCCGAGCGGCTCAAGAAACAGTGGGACGAAGTTCGCTTGCGGGTGCTGCGACGCGTCAGTGAAGGACGTGACGCAGACAGGCGAAGATCATAGTGGCTGGTCTTCGCGCGCACGAACCGCATCTACGGCCGTTCCCGAACGGTCAGTAAGCATCGCACTTACGCGAATTCTGGTTAACGGCAGCCACTTGCCACCTTCCGCTGACGCGTACGAAGCCAATGACTGAACGATCGACCGGGGCGCTTCCTCGAAAACGGCAATTTGCTGGTCTTGTTTTCTCTAAGATCATCGAGAACTGAAATCGTACGTGCGGAGCCTCCGGAGAATCGCTGTGATGCTGCACATATGGCCCATCGTTTTGTGGCGTTCCATCATGATGCTTGTCTAGTTCAATCTACCTGACCACACAGTCGCCCGCGTTTGGAGCCGGGGCGTTAGGTTGAGGCTGCCTTGGTTTCGAAGCAGACGGCGTATCGTTGTTGAAAGGGACCCTAACAACCAAAGTCCGCTGAATGCCCCTTTCCGCAAATTTGTTCTTCGCCGTAAGTTTGTAATCGACGGAAGTCGAAGGTTGAGCCGAGAGCGAACCCAGCGACTCCACATGGCCACACGGCTTAAGCTCCACCTCATCAGCATTAACGATCCTCCATCTTATGGTCGTCACTTCTCCGGAGGTAATCGGCTTGGGATCAACAAAAAAATCTTCAATACGAGGGGCACGTGCGGCGATCACGGCTGCGCCACCGTAAGTCAGGCCAGCCGCGCCAGCCACCACCAACAGTAAGTAAATCGCTGTCAAGATTACGCGCGCCTTGGCTCGGGCTTCTGGAGGCCAGACGAGATTGGGGTCCCGATTAGAACCCCAGATTTGTTCTTCTGGACTGGGGGACCCATTCTGAACGGTAATTCTCGTCTTCGAGAATCCACCGATAATTTTCTCGGCATTCGGCTGATGGGGTTCTTTGAGCCACCGTTCGTGAACCAAGATACTGTAGAAATAGATATAGAGCAGCAGTGCTGTGACGGTCAGACCTGCTGCCGGCCACAAAAACGACTTGAGTCTACTGGCCTGATCCGGGTCGGTTAGGTTGTAGTAGACGTACGCGACGCCAACGGCAGCCACTACGAACGATATCCTGGCTACAAGTTCCTGAAGAGGTTCGCCGTTGGGATACCACTTTTTTCTGCCCACGACCCCGAACACCAAGGCCCAACCGGCGGAAAATAGGCCAGTGGCTGCGGTCACGAGCGGCGCAACATCCCCAAATTTCTGTGGCTCGACTGATTGCATCTTTTGAGGCCTCTCATTTGTTTATGTGCGCGGTATTGTGAACCGGTACGTCATACATCGTCGTGGTATCTAGTTGCGGAGCCCCAAAAATCCAACGGCCGGGCTG
>DATMZI010000107.1:0-19486 GCA_035607085.1 Candidatus Eiseniibacteriota bacterium
CATCGCGCACCGGCAGCGGCACGTTCTTGTCCACCGCTTCCATCAACTCGTCAATCTTGCCTTCCCACTTGGCGTCGCCGTTCAGCGCCTGCAGCGCGCTGCCACGCACGATCGCAATGGTGTCGCCCGGAAACTGGTAGCTCTTCAGCAGTTCGCGTACTTCCAGCTCCACCAGCTCCAGCAGTTCGGGATCCTCCACCATGTCGCACTTGTTCAGGAAAACGACGATGGCCGGAACTCCAACCTGCCGCGCCAGCAGAATGTGTTCCCGCGTCTGCGGCATCGGACCATCCGTCGCCGCCACCACCAAAATCGCGCCGTCCATCTGAGCTGCGCCAGTAATCATGTTCTTGATGTAGTCCGCGTGTCCCGGGCAGTCCATATGGGCGTAGTGGCGATTTGCCGTTTCATACTCCACGTGCGAAACCGCAATGGTGATACCCCGCTCGCGCTCTTCCGGAGCGTTATCAATCGAATCGAAGGCGCGAAAAGCCACCTTCGGGTTGTGCTTCGAGAGCACCTTGGTGATCGCCGCCGTCAACGTCGTTTTGCCGTGGTCGATGTGACCAATCGTCCCAATATTCACGTGCGGCTTACTGCGCTCGAATTTCTCCTTGGCCATTCCCTCTGCTCCTCGTCATTTCAGAGTCCGCAACTAGCAAACCCGAAACGCTGATCGAATTCATACAAACCCAAACTCCTACAGCCAAATCCAATGCGCTACTTTTCGCCGCGCGTTTTCTTGATCACTTCTTCCGCCAGATTGCTTGGCAATTCCGCGTAGTGCGAAAAATGCATCGTGAACGTCGCGCGGCCCTGCGTGCGGCTGCGCAAATCCGTGGCATAACCAAACATCTGCGCCAGCGGCACTTCCACGCGAATCACATTGCTGCCGGCGCGATTTTCCGTACCTTGAATCGCCGAACGTCTCGAGTTCAAGTCGCCAAACACCGCCGCCATGTATTCTTCCGGAACCACCACCTCCACTTTCATGATGGGCTCGAGCAACACCGGCTTCGCTCTGGCGCAAGCTTCCTTGTAGGCCATGGAGCCGGCAATCTTGAAGGCCATTTCGTTCGAGTCCACATCGTGGTAGCTGCCATCGGTCAGCACCACCGCAACGTCAACGGTCGGAAATCCAGCCAGGATGCCGGTATCGAGCGCCTCACGAATGCCTGCCTCGATTGGTGGAATGAATTCGCGCGGAATCGATCCGCCCACAACCTTGTCAATGAACAGAAACCGGTGTTCCTTGTCGAATTTCCACTTGCCGGGGTTGCTGCTCGCCGTAATCCGCTTGGCCAGCGCATCCAGATCGTCGGTGGACAGTTCCGCCATATTTTCGTGCTGCGAACTCGGCAGCGGATGCAGCTCGATCACTGCATGTCCGTATTGACCCTTACCACCGGTCTGCTTGATGTACTTGCCTTCCGCTTCCGCTTTCTTGCGAATCGTTTCGCGGTACGCTACTTGTGGACGGCCCACATTGGCCTGCACGTTGTATTCGCGCAACATGCGGTCCACGATAATTTCCAGGTGCAATTCCCCCATACCGGAAATCAGGGTCTGACCGGTATCCGGTTCGGTCGAAACACGGAACGTCGGATCTTCCTGCGCCAAGCGCTGCAGCGCCACACCCAACCGGTCCTGATCGGCTTTCGTCTTCGGCTCAATCGCCACCGAAATTACCGGCGCTGGAAACTCGATCGACTCCAGAATTACCTGCTTGTTTTCATCGCACAGCGTATCGCCGGTGTTCACGCTCTTCAGTCCGACCACCGCGCAAATATCGCCAGCGTACACTTCTTCGATCTCTTCACGCTTGTTGGCATGCATCTGTAGCAAGCGGCTGATGCGTTCGCGCGACCGCTTCCCAGAGTTGTACACGTAGCTGCCCGACTTCAGCACTCCCGAATACACGCGAATGTACGTCACGTGGCCGACGAACGGGTCGGACATAATCTTGAATGCCAGCGCGGCGAACGGCTGATCATCCGCGGCGCGGCGCAAAATCGTTTCGTCGTCCTCTGGATTTATGCCTTCCACCGGCGGCACATCGGTCGGCGAAGGCAAGAAATCAATCACCGCATCGAGCAGCGGCTGAATGCCCTTGTTCTTGAACGCCGAACCCGCCAGCACCGGCACAATCTTCAGCGCCAGCGTCGATTTACGGATCGACTTGCGCATCTCTTCGAGCGACAGCGTGCCTTCGGTCAAATACTTGTCCAGCACTTCGTCGTCGTGCTCGGCAATGTACTCGACCACCTTACTGCGATGCTCGTCGTAAAACGCTTTGTCAATCGCCGAACCCTTCAGCGCAGCGGCCACATCCGGCCGCGAATCCACAAACGCTTTCTCCCACAGTTTTTCGACTTCAAAGACTTCGTATTTCGCGCCCAGCGTCTCTTCCAGCCACACCACAACTTTTTGCTCGAGGAAATCAATGATTCCGATGAAGTTATCTTCGCGACCGAGAGGAAACTGCAGAGGAACGGGGTGGGCACCGAGGCGTTGCCGAATCGTCCGCACGACGTGGTCAAAATCCGCGCCCATGCGGTCCATCTTGTTGACGAAACAAATGCGCGGCACGCGATACTTGTCGGCTTGGCGCCATACGGTTTCCGACTGCGGCTGCACGCCCGCCACGCTATCGAACACGCAAACCGCGCCGTCCAGCACGCGCAGCGAACGTTCCACTTCCACCGTAAAATCCACGTGGCCCGGCGTATCAATAATATTGACGCGATATTTCTTGTCGTAGCGCGTCCACGAAGCCGTTGTCGCCGCCGAGGTAATCGTAATGCCGCGCTCGCGCTCCTGCTCCATCCAGTCCATGGTGGCCGTGCCTTCATCCACCGAACCAATCTTGTAGGTCACACCGGTGTAGAACAGGATGCGTTCGGTTGACGTGGTCTTTCCGGCGTCAATGTGCGCCATAATCCCGATGTTGCGCGTGTCTTCGAGTTTGAATGCCCTGCCCATAGTCGGTTGCCCGGCCTTCTTCTCTCCCCTGGTTGCTACTGCTTCCGTCACAAAACTCACCAATTCCTTTGCCGAATACGGCTTACCACCGGTAGTGCGCGAACGCCTTGTTCGCTTCCGCCATGCGGTGCACATCTTCCTTCTTCTTGATCGCTCCACCGCGCGCATTGGCTGCGTCAATTAGTTCATCCGCCAGCTTGTCGGTCATGGTCTTGCCCGCACGTTCCCGCGAATACTGCAGCAGCCAGCGAATCGCCAGCGACTGCCGCCGGAAGGGATTCACTTCCACCGGAACCTGGTAGTTCGCGCCGCCCACGCGCCGCGTCTTCACTTCCAGCACCGGCTTCACGTTCTCCACGGCCTTCTTGAAAAGTTTCAGCGCGTCATCATTCGTCTTCTTCGCCATTTGATCCATTGCGCCGTAAAACACCCGTTGCGCCGTGCTCTTCTTGCCATCCCACATCATCGAGCAGATAAACTTCTCAACCAGGTCGTTGCCGTAAACCGGATCCACTTCCTGCTTGCGGCGGCTGACGAGTCCTTTGCGTGGCATTGCTTCTCGCTCCTAAATTCTTTTCGCTTTGCTATCTTCCAATTTCCAGCTTGTGCTACTTCGCTGCTCCAGCCTTCGGCCGCTTCGCTCCATACTTTGAGCGCCCCTGCTTGCGATTCTCCACGCCTGCCGCGTCCAGCGTCCCGCGCACGATGTGGTAGCGCACCCCCGGCAAATCCTTCACGCGGCCGCCACGTACCAGCACGATCGAGTGTTCCTGCAGGTTGTGTCCGATTCCCGGAATGTACGTGGTGACTTCGATTGAATTCGTCAAACGCACGCGCGCCACTTTGCGCAGCGCGGAGTTCGGCTTCTTTGGCGTTTGCGTGTACACGCGAATGCACACACCGCGCTTTTCCGGGCAGCCCGCCAAGGCAGGCGACTTTGTCTTGGTGCGAATTCCTTCGCGCCCCATTCGGACCAGTTGCGAAAATGTCGGCACAGTCTTCCCTCTTTAAGCGGGTTACTGAAAACACAAAGAACCCGCAATTGCGCGCACAGTTCTCGACGCCGCTCGCTTGGCGCGCAGACAACTCTAGCGAGCGCACACACTACGCTGAAAGGTGCACTGCGAATCCGGAGAGACCAGCAAGAAGCTCCGCACGCACTCCAGAAGGCAGAACTACGCTTCTGGCTTCGATTCGGAGAGGCTTACTCGGCTTTTGCGGGACTGGCGTCCCATATCCGGCCGCTCCTCGCTTCCAATCCGTCGTGCTCTGTTCCGGAAGCGAAGATCCTTCCAACCGCTTACTGCTGCGGGATACAGCCTTCCGTGCCCCCGCTACTGCTACTACTAGGCTGGTTGAAGCCCTAACAAAACACAGAGTATAGAGAAGAAATTTCCATGTGTCAAATTTCTTTGCAACCTGCTTGAGGAAAAATCACCGTGCGGCACCAGTTTGGCCTATGCGGTGCTAGCGCCGTTCGGAGTGCGACGACCACTGCTCCCGCCTTTGCGTTCCAGGCACCCCCAACCAAGCTCTCTCGGCGGCATGGGCTGCTCCCGGTCCCGACGCAGCCCACAGGGCAATTTCAACAACGAAACTGAACAACCTTTCTATTTACAATAACTTACTGCTTCTTCGGTTCGGCTCCGAGCTCGCCATAGGGCCAGATGTTAAACGCCTTCAGCTCCTCATATTCGCCCTTATCGCGCAACATCTTCGCCGTCCGCTCCGCCGGCCACGGCTCCGCAAACCGGTCCGGCCGATCCGCGATCCAGAACGCCGTCAGCGCCATCAGCGTCGCATTCTGGGTCAGCACATCGGGCTTCTGCGCCTCCAGAGCGTCTGCCGCTGAGTGGTGGGTGTATTTATACTCGGACGTTTCCTGATTCATGTTGATTCCCGGCAAACCGTAAATGGAGAACGGCAGAGTGTCCGTTCCCGATTCCACCTTGTCGTTCACCTTCACAGGCCGGATATTCGCCAGCGAATCCGCGAACGGCTGAAACGCCGGAATCAGATCGTCGCGCCCGCCCAGCATGAAGTCCGTCACAGGCCCCTGACCTTCATCCAGAATCAGGTCGCCCAGGTGATTCGCCCATTCCGCCTGATGCCGCTTGTAGTACGCAAACGACCCATCCAGTCCCTGTTCTTCTCCGGTGAACAACACAAAACGAATCGTGCGTCGCGGCTTCTGACCTGACCGCATAATAGCTTCCGCCGCTCCCAGCGTTGTCGCAGTCCCCGAGCCGTTGTCCGTGGTTCCCTGCGCCAGATCCCACGAATCCAAATGCCCGCCCACCACCAGTATCTGCTCTGGATGCTCGCGTCCGCGAATCTCCCCCACCACATTCGCCGTTTCCACCGGCCCGCTGGTTAGGCTGTTCTGTACGTTGATCCGCACTCGCGGCGTGATTCCGCGCGCAACAAACCGCTCCAGCTGACCCTGATCCTCTGCCGTCATCGAAACCACTGGGGCGGCATAGTCCACGTCAAAACCCAAGATCCCCGTGTGCGTCAGGTTCATTCCGCTGGACTTTGAACCACCCTGCCCGCCGATTACCGCAACCACGCCCGCGTCATGCGCCGCTTTCAGAAAATCGCCAAAGGTTGCAAACAACAACATGAAGTTCTTCTTCGGCTGCCCTTTCTGAACCACCAACGCGACTTTTCCCTTCAAGCGCGCAACATTCTTGATCTCTTCATCGATATCGAACAGGTTTACCGCCACTACATCGCCTTCCGCCCCGCCCGCCACCGTCGAGCCCGTCCAACCCATCGCATCCACATGCAGCCTGTGCGGCGTGGGCGAAAGCAGTTGCGCTTCCGCCGTTCCCCGCGTCCAGCCCTTCCAGATCGTGTATTTCTCCAGATGAACATTCTCCAGGCCGATCGCCTTCATCTTGGCCGCCGACCACTCTTCAGATTTTCGCTCCGCCGCAGAGCCGGTAACGCGCGAACCGACGTCGTCACTCAATTCCGTCAAATACTGATACGCGTGCGAGTTCAGCATCCCCTCGCCCGCAATCCGCGTCAGCGCCGGCTTCGTTCCATCCTCCTCGGGCCCCTTCGGCCGATCATCCGCCCGCAGCGCCCCAGCGAACCCAAAACCCGACGTTACCAACACTGCTGCCACCGCTAAGCCAAACCGACTCATTCGTATTCTCCTCGCCAAATCTAACCACACATATCCCTGTATTATCTCAGACGCAGCGCTCTGTTCCGCGTTTCAGTGGACGGTGCTATTCTTCGGTCACCGCCATGGGTTTGCCAGGTGCCGTCGGTTTCCTCCTTGACGGGATCTATAACCCTGCCAAGCTGGCATCACTTTGGCCGGATTTTGGAACCGGGAATGCCGTCAGAGTTGGGAGAACGCGAGACAAGATCGCACGGCGGTATCTCCGGCGGCGCTGATGCCCTGTCCTTCTCTCATGAGCATCAGCTTACGGAAACACACCCACAATCCTGACTTTACTGAGAAACTATCTCCAACCTAGACTTGCAAAGTGGGCTCATCTGCAAAAGAGAAATCTAGCTGCACAAACAGTGGCAGGGACTTGAGTCTGTGCCTTTGGTTTCTTGTTTCGCTGCTGCTGTTCCATGCCCATCCAGCTTTCGCTCAGGCGCAAGCATTCCCCGCCAGACCGGCCCCATCGTCCCAAGCGACCAAACCCTCGCCCCCCGCCGCCAGCGAAAAAAACGCCGCCCAAATCGAACTTCTCGAAACCAAATACCGCTTCGAAACCAACGGCGACTCCCGCAAAGAAGTCCACACCCGCGTGCGCATCAACAACGAACTCGGCGCCCGCCAATTCGCTCGTCTCAATTTCGATTTCAACCGCGGCTTCCAATCGGTTGAAATTCCTTTCGTTCGCGTCACTCACGCCAGCGGCGGCACCGCCGACATTCTCCCCAGCGCCATTACCGACAATCCCAACCCCGCCGTAGTGGACTATCCTGCCTATCACGACGTCCGTGTCAAATCCGTTCGCATCCTCGGCCTCGCCCCCGGTGCCCTCCTCGAATACCGTGTCATCACCACCACCACCCACCACCCCCTAGCCCCCGACTTCTGGCTCGACCACGCCTTCGACCGCACCGGTGTCGTGACCCACGAAATCTTCGAACTCGACCTCCCGGCCTCCCGCAACCCAGCCGTCCGGATTAGCCCCGCGACGCCAGCCGAATCCATTAATAAGTCAGGGAACGGCGAGAACGCCCGCGTCACCTACTCATGGGACAGGGGCGAAACCGATAGCACGCGCAATGCTCGCGATACGGAAAGCGAGGCGCAGGAGCCTGATGTGCTTCTCTCGAGCGAACCTTGGGAAATGCTTTCGGTTCGACTCTCGGAAAACCTTACGCCGGGCGCAAATCGGCTTCAGAGCATTTCCACCCCCGAACAGCAACAAGGCGAGGTCGCGCGCAGATCGCGTGTCTCACCGGAGATCGCTGCAAAGGCAACGGAACTGACCATAAATGCCAAGACAAACCGCGCCAAGTTGGAGGCCCTCTACGACTTCGTATCGCAAAAAATCAGGACTGTGGACCTGCCGTTGGGCGCAACCGGGTTTCTCGCGAAGACTCCAAAGGACATTTTGACGTCCGGTTACGCCACACCTGAAGACAAATTCGTTCTTTTTGCGGCCTTGAACGCTGCTCTAAGGTTTGGCGCTGAGGCCGCCCTCACAGGTTTTTGTGACTCCACAGTCCCCGCTCAGCCCGGACTTTTCAAGCACCTGATAATTTCCGCGTACGATGGCGCGAACAACTCTTGGCTCGATCCGAGCCTTGAGGTTGCACCCTTCGGGATCATCCCCGCAAACTCAGGAAAATGCGCATTCATATTGAATTGGCAATTTTTCGAAATGAATTCGACGGGCCGCGAGTGGCAGCCGCTTAAGACGAAGCCTCCCTTTCCATCCGCTCAGAAGGTTCTCGTAGCCGCCGAGGTGAGCGAGGACGGAATTCTCAAGGCCAAAGTTCGCTACTCGCTTCGAGGGGATAACGAACTGCTGCTTCGCGTTGCGTTTCACCGGACACCGAAAGAGAAATGGAAAGACGTGGCGCAGATGCTGGCTCTCTCCGACGGTTTCCGCGGACAAATCACCAACGTCACCGCATCTGATCCCTACGCCACGAAGGAGCCCTTCACCGTCGAATACGAAATCTCGCAACCCAAATTCATCGACTGGTCCAAGAAAACTGTGCGCATTCCAGCGATTCTTCCGCTTCCCGGACTGCCCGACGCGCCTACGGCCGCGCAGGCCAGTTCGGGCAAGGCAATCGAACTCGGCACGCCTCTCGCCGTCGATCTCGACGCCACTGTCGAGCTCCCGGCCGGAGCCACCGGGCAAGCTCCCATTGGTACCACTGTCAACCGCGACTACGCCACCTTCTCCTCAAAATATTCCGCGCAAGGCAACACGCTCCACGCCTCGCGCAGCCTGCATTTCATTGCTTCCGGACTCCCGGCATCCCGCGCTACCGACCTCAACGCCTTCCTCCACGCCGTCCAATCCGACCAAACTCAGCTCTTCACCGTCCAACCGCACGGCCAAAAATGAAACCCTCCCGTCAAGGAGGGCTTCTCTTCTTCAGCTGTTCCGTTCCTTAGCTTGTCATTCCGTGCCAAGCGAGGAATCTGCCTTTTCTCGCCGCTACTTGATCTCCATCACTTCCTTTTCTTTTGAAGCGCTCAAATCTTCGATCTTCTTGGTCTCGGCGTGCGAAACTCTTTCCAGTTCGTCCAGCGCGCGCTTCTGCTCGTCCTGGCTGATCTTCTTGTCCTTCTCCAGTTTGTCGATGGCTTCTTTGACATCGCGGCGAATATTGCGCACCGCTGTGCGATGATTCTCCAGAACCTTGTGGATGTGTTTCACCAGTTCCTTGCGCCGCTCTTCCGTCGGCGCCGGTATGGGAACACGAACGACCTTGCCGTCATTGGTGGGATTGAGTCCAAGGTCGCTTGCGCGGATGGCCTTGTCGACCAGCGCCACAACGCTTGGGTCCCACGGCGAGATCACCAGCATCGTCGCGTCCGGCACGGTAACAGTTCCTAGCTGATTTACGGGCGTCTGCGTGCCGTAAACTTCGACGCGCACGCTGTCCAGCAGCCCCGCGTTCGCGCGGCCCGTGCGTACGCTGGCCAGTTCCTTGCGGAAATCCTCCACAGCTTTTTCCATCCGCGTCTTGCCCGCAGCCATTGCTTCTTTCGTCGTCGCAAACGTCGTCATAGCGTCCTCAGCAAAAGAGCTTTCTCTAAGCTAAATTCAAGCCGGCCGAACCATGGAACCCACGCGCTCGCCCAGCACCACGCGCTTGATGTTGCCGTACTGATTCATGTTGAACACCACAATCGGCATGCCGTTATCCATGCACAGCGAAATCGCCGTCGAATCCATCACTTTCAAATCCTGGTGCAGCACGTCGCGATAGGTGACCTGTTGGAAGAATTTCGCGTCCGCCACCTTTTCCGGATCCGCGTCGTAAATCCCTTCCACTCGCGTGGCTTTCAAAATCACATCCGCTTTGATTTCCATCGCACGCAACGCGGCGGCGGTGTCAGTAGAAAAATATGGATTCCCGGTTCCCGCTCCAAAAATGATGATGCGATCCTTTTCCAAATGCCGCATCGCGCGCCGCCGGATAAACGGCTCGCACACTTCGTGCATTTCAATTGCGCTCAGCACCCGCGTAAACACGCCCACCTTTTCCAGCGAATCTTGCAGCGCCATAGCGTTAATTACCGTAGCCAGCATGCCCATGTAGTCGCCCGTCGCGCGGTCAATCTCAAACCCTTTTTGGCGGCCGCCGCGAAAAATATTTCCGCCGCCGACCACCACCGCAATCTGCACGCCCAGGTCGTGCACTTCCTTCAATTCTTTGGCGATGGACTGCAGCGTCTCACCGTGAATGCCATAGCCTTGCGGCCCTTGCAGCGACTCGCCCGACAACTTCAACAAGATGCGTTTGTAAACCGGTTTCTTCTTGGAGCTTTTTCGTTCGCCTCTTCTTGCTGCCATGTCGCTCCGTTCAGAGTGTGGAAAACGCGATCAAAACTTCACGCCAAATCCATCGAATTGTAGCAAAAAAGCGCCCCGGATGTTTCCGGGGCGCTCGCGAAACTTGCCATTGGTTGTCAACGAAGTCAGGACTTAGGCGCGCCTTCGCTGCCGGTGACTTCGCCGACCTTGAAACGGGCGAAGCGCTTGATAGCGATGTTCTCACCCAGCTTGGCGATGGCGGCGTTCACCATCTCGCCGATGGTCTGGCCTTCGTCCTTGATGTAGTGCTGTTCGTACAGGCAATTTTCCTCGTAGAACTTTTCCATTTTGCCCGTCACGATCTTTTCCACTACGGCTTCAGGCTTGCCGGTGGCGAGCGCCTGCGCTTTGTAGATTTCGCGCTCCTTGTCGAGCATGTCGGCAGTCACTTCCTCACGACGGACGTACTTGGGGTCCAGCGCCGCGATGTGCATGGCGATGTCGTGGCAAAGCTGCTGGAACGCTTCGGTGCGGGCGACGAAGTCAGACTCGCAATTCACTTCGACCAGTACGCCGATTTTGCCGCCGGCGTGGATGTAGCTGCCGACCAAACCTTCGGTGGCCTCGCGTGTGGCTTTTTTGGCGGCCGCGGCTTGTCCCTTCTTGCGAAGGACCGCAATGGCCTTCTCGATGTCGCCAGCGGCTTCAACTAACGCGGCGCGGCAATCGTTGAATCCGGCGTTGGTGCGGTCGCGCAATTCCTTTACCAGCTTGGCTGGAATTTCAATGGCTGCGTTTGGTGTGCTCATCCTTTTATTCTCTCTTTTTCG
This sequence comes from Candidatus Eiseniibacteriota bacterium, assembly GCA_035607085.1. Taxonomy (GTDB): domain Bacteria; phylum Acidobacteriota; class Terriglobia; order Acidiferrales; family UBA7541; genus Acidiferrum. Next base: position 10,796 of record DATMZI010000107.1, read on the forward strand.
ATCCGCTCAAAGTTCCCGCCTCGGAAGGCGGCCGCTACAGTTCCTCGGTCGGCGCCGCAGAATATCGCGAAAGTATTGCGGCTCTGTTACCAACTCGCTCTTATCAAAGGGCCCGCTCCAAGTTGCCTCGGAACGGGCCGCATTTTCCAGCGAGTGTTCCGGCGAAATTATGCTTGTGTGTCGTCGGGCGGGACGGTGGCTTCCGCGGGAACCGCTGCGGCTTCTTCCGCGCCTTCGACGAAATCGCCTTCCTGCTTTTCGTATTGTTCGTAGGCGCTGGTGTCCACGTATTCCACGCCATCAGCCAGAGCCTGATCCGCGGCGGATTTTTGTTCGCCAACCTGCGACTGCTCGTAATTGTGCTTGCCTTCCGCAACCGACTCGGAAATTTTGGAAGTAAACAAGCGGATGGCGCGCAACGCGTCATCGTTGCCGGGAATGATCCAGTCCACCACGTCGGGATCGCAGTTGGTGTCCACAACGGAGACGACGGGAACGCCCATACGGCGTGCTTCTTTCACCGCGATCTCTTCCGCGTTGGAATCAATCACGAACATGGCGTCGGGCAACTGCGCCATATTTTCGATGCCCTCGAGATTCTGAAAAAGATGCTTCATTTCCCGGTCGAGCCGGGCGCGCTCTTTCTTGGAGAGCTGCTCCATGCGGCCGTCTTCGGTCATGGCCTTGAGGAGCTTCAGGCGCTTGATGGATTTCTGCAGCGTGGCCCAGTTGGTCAGCGTGCCGCCGAGCCAGCGGTGGTTCACGAAAAATGCGCCACACTTTTTGGCTTCTTCTGAGACGGCTTCTTGTGCCTGGCGTTTGGTGCCGACAAACAAAACCGTTTTGCCCTGCCCGGAAAGGTCGCTCACGAAGCGGCTGGCTTCGCGGAACATCTTCAGCGTCTTCTGCAGGTCAATGATGTGAATCCCGTTGCGCTCGCCAAAGATGTATTCCTTCATCTTGGGATTCCAGCGCCGCGTCTGGTGACCGAAGTGAACTCCGGCTTCCAGCAGTTCTTTCATGGTGATTTCTACTGCCACTGTTCCTCCTTAATAGATAGCTGCTTGCGGTTTCGGAAAAAGCACGGGTCTAAAGAGCCGCCACTACGAAACCGAACAGCCTTTTGCCGGCGGCTTGCCGGCCGTGATCTCGGCGAAGCGGCTTGCGCCGCTTTGCCGGAGCTCGTGTTGTGCCAGGTTCGGTTGAGATCCTTGGGTGAACTAAGTTTCGCCTCAGGATGACAAACCAAAACGCAGCACAGAAACCCTGCCAGGTCCAGCGCTGCCCAGACGGAAGTCTGCGCACCAAAACCCGCCGCCCGATTAGCGCTTGGTGAACTGGAAGCGCTTGCGGGCGCCCTTCTGCCCGTACTTTTTGCGCTCCTTCATGCGCGAATCGCGCGTCAGAAAGCCGTTCTTGCGCAGCGCAGGCCGCAGTTCAGGGTTGTAGCGCGAAATCGCGCGGGACAGCCCCATGCGGACCGCTCCGGCCTGACCGCCGGTGCCGCCGCCGTGCGCGGTGACGACCACATCCACCTGGTCGGCGAGATTGGTGAACTTCAGGGGCTCGATAGCGTCGTGTTTCCAGGCAAAGTTCGGGAAGTACTGATCCACGGTGCGGCGGTTCACGGTGAACTTGCCCGATCCCGCGCGAAGAAAAACGCGCGCGATAGATTCCTTGCGGCGTCCGGTGCCGTGGAACCAAGTCGATTTGCCCACGAGGGGCGATTCAGCGGTGCTCAACGATCCTCCTCAAAATTCTAAAGCCAAATCACGAAACCGCGACGGTCCAACGGAATTAACCCTAGACGACCTCGAGAACTTACGTAGAGGGGCGACTCAGTTCACGTCAGGGTTTGTAGGTGCAAACCCCAAAGGTTGGCGGAAGCTCTTAAAACTGAGAAACTTACGCGCGCTTCGTGCTTCTTCTACGTCTTTACCGCCCCTTCCCCTCTTTCGTAACTACTCATTCTAAAGGGGTTAGAGGTGATCCTTTTCGCAGTATTCATTCCAAAAGACTCAGCGAAAAGGTTCGGAGCCGAAAAATCAAACGGCCAGAGGCTGAGGCTTCTGGCCGGTGTGACGCGACAGGCCAGCGGCGTCGCGGTACACACGCAATTTCTTGGCACGGCGGGCGCGGAGCTTGTTCTTCGGCAACATGCCGACGATGGCTTCGCGGACGACCCATTCGGGCTTGGTTTCACGTACCCGCTTGGCTGGGATTTCCTTTAAGCCGCCCGGGTAACCGCTGTGCGAATAGTACATCTTCTGATCCACCTTGTTACCGGTCATGCGAATCTTGTTGGCATTGATCACGATGACGTGATCGCCGGAATCGAGATACGGCGTGAAGGAAGGCTTGTCCTTCCCGATCAAAACGCGAGCAACTTTGGTGGCCAGCCGCCCGAGTACCTTGTCGGTGGCATCCACAACAAACCACGCAGCGCCGACTTTGAGCGCTTCCGCTTCTTCACCCTTGGCTACGTACGTCCTCATGGAGCCGAATTTGTCCTTTCCTAAATCGGGGTTAATAAATCCCGGGAAAATCTCTTCTTTGTCTCGCCTTCAGCGGCTGAAGCTCTGCCGCTAAAGAACTGCGGAACGTTAGAGCGAAGGCTAGCTCCTAACCTCTAAAGAAACGTATCCAGTTCGGTGGCTGACCACACGTAGACCGTGGCAGTAGAGACAATGGATGATTGTAGGGGTGGTAGGCGGAAAAGTCAACGAGAGGCGGCGGGGAGCATTCTGTGGCCGCAAAAAAGCCGGCTCTCTGAACGAGTCAGAGAGCCGGGAAGACATTTCGATTGTCTGGAACGGCTAGAAAGCCAGTCGCAGACCTAGCGACATGACGCGGGACTTTGGCGAACCTAGGCCAAATGGCGTGAGGCACTGTGCCTGTCCAAATGTGCTGCTGCTCAGGTTTGCATCAATGCAATCAAAGTTCGGGTGATTGGTCAGGTTCTGCGCTTGCGCCCGAAAGTCGAGTTTCACTGATTCGGTCAACCTAAATGATTTACTGAGGCCCATGTCCATTTGTATGAATTTAGGACCGTGGAATACGCCGCGGCCCAGAGCGCCGAATCGTTCAAATGGCGTGGCCCCCGTACCGTAGGCGGGGTTTCCAAAGAGCGTGCTGGGAGTCCCCGGACAGAGGCTAGAACTAGAACCTGGATCTACATTCGACGGGACACCCGAAACGGCGCAGCCGATCCGGTTGTTGTCCGTGAAAATTCCGTCCGCGGGGCTGGCACCGCTGTAAACGGACCCCAGGCTCGATCCGATGAAGTCTGGATGGTCGTTGGCCGTGCCGTCCAAGTTGTAATCGCCACCGATATTGAACGGAACGCCATTGGGATCGAGAACCAGATCGCCATTGACGTCGCGGGCGCGGATTCTGGTCCGTCCGTTGTAAACGTCAATCGGATGGCCAGAATACATTTGGAAGAAGCTGGAAACCGTCCAGCCTCCCAGAGCATGCCCCACAATTCCTTTCTGTTGTTTGAGGAAAGGCAACTCATACGTCACGCTGAACTTGTAGGCGTGACGATGATCGAAGGAGGCCGGACCACGGTACAGATTCGGCTGAGCGTTAGAGACGTAATAATACGGAGCTGTATATCCGCCAATGGTTGAACAGCCTGCAAAAAGGTCGGAGTTCAAGTCCAAGAGCTTTGAATATGTGTAGCCGGTCTGAAACTGTAGACCGTGCCCGAGGTGTTTCTGGGCCTCCAGCACCAGTGCGTGATAGGTGGAAGTGATGCTGTTGGAACGATAGTTGAAGCCATTATAAAGTGGATTCGGAAGAACTGCGTTTAAACTCGTAGGCGAAGCGACTCCGTACGCATCCCCGTCATATCGATTGTAGTTTTCCAGCATGGGCAAGTGGCGCCCCATTGAGCCTTGGTATTGCGCGCGAAGCAGCAAGCCTCCCAAAACCTGCCGTTCAATACCCAAGTGGAAATTTTGGACCGAGGAGTCCTTCATATTTTGGTCCATAGTGCGAAGCGACACGCGTTTCCCGGGATACGGAATCGGACCGTTCGGGCCGTTTGGATCGTAGGCAGCGCCTATCGACGCAGGATTGGAATAGAACACCGCATCACCCGTATCCGCTTCGAAATCGATCAAAGCGTAGAACGGGGGATTCCAAGCGCCGTTGGACCAGATATTGTCGAAGATGCGGTCGTAGTAGATTCCGTATCCACCGCGAATCGAAGTCTTTCCGTTTCCAAAAACATCCCAAGCAAAACCGAAGCGCGGTCCGAAATCCTTGTTTCTCGTCGGCCACATACGGTTGACCGCACCAACCCGCAAGCTTGATAGGCAGCTTGGGTCCAAAATATTGCATCCCAGGTTTGTGAACTGAGAAATAATGTTATGTGCTTCGCTGGGCGCGCCGTAACGATCCCATCGAAGGCCCAAATTCAGAGTGAATCGCGAAGAGACTTTCCAGTCGTCTTGCAGAAACCAGTAATAGTCGTGATAGGTGTAGTGCCGATAGGCGTCGGCGTGAGCACCCGTAGCTGGGTCTACCGAAGTCTCCTGGAAGTAGGGATAGTCCCCGGCGAAGTTGCTTAGCGTCTCATCCTGTACGTTAGCGATCGTTCCGTCCGGCTGCAAAGTGCCGTCAGAAGCCGGCGTAACGACATTACCGCCTCCATCCACGCTGATTAGTTCCCCGAATTCATACTGTCCGGGCAGCCCCAAGTCCCAATTCCGGTAGAGGATGCCGTACTGGCCGCCGCCGCCAAACTTGAAGGAATGGCGACCTTTGGTCCAAGTCAGATTGTCCGTGGCCTGCCAGCGGTCTTGAACAAAGCCCTGAATTTGGCCGCCTTCATAAGGGCCAAACTGAATCGGTCCGAAACCTTCGTTTTGCATGTCGAGATAAATATTTGGCGCGGTGTCGGTGCCATCGCCTTCGATGAACGTGTTGTAGTGCCGGTTGTGAGAGACAGTTAATTCGTTGACGAGACGAGGATTGAAAGAGTGCGTCTCGATCAACGAAATATTGTGGTAGTGGTTTATGGTCGAGCCGTTGATGGGCCCTCTCGTCGTCAAGCCTCCGCCACCGAAACTGTCAATGAAGGATTCTCGAAAAATGTTCACGGCGACGCTTAAGCGGTCCGACGGACTGAAATTGTGATCTACGCGGCCATAGTAGGCGTCTTGGGTGTCAGTCTGCGGATTGAAGAACGAAAGGCAGCCGACCTGATTCGGCAAGCCGGTGTTTGGATCGGTGCCCGCACCGGTGATGCCTTGATCGTCGCCGGGACAAGGGATGTCTGAGGTCACGGGCGGGTAGGCCGCAAGCACTTGTTGAGCCAGAGGGCCGCCGTTGGCCTGCAGGTAAGTAAGCGCAGCACTCGTTGGTACGAAGGTGTTCGCTGCGGTAGCTCCTGCTCCCAATTTAATTCGGTCATAAGCGAACGAGAAGAACGTCTTATCGCGGCGGATCGGCCCATCCACTTCACCGCCGAATTGATTCCGAATGTACTTAGGCCTCTTTGGCAGAGTTGCATCGGCATTGCGATCACGATCGTAGAAAAAGTCATTCGCATTGAGTGAAGCGTTCCGATTGAACTCATAGATCGCGCCGTGAAATCTGTTCGTGCCAGACTTCTGGTTTGCACTCACCACGGCTCCCGCGCCTCGGCCGTATTGGGCGCCCATGCTGTTGGTCAGAATAGAAAAGTCCTCGACGGATTCCAACGGAGGATGAATATTCACGGCGCCTTCACTGAAGTTGTCGTTGTCGTCTGCGCCGTTCAGTAGGTAGGCAGTGCCCGACTCGCGAGCGCCGCCAGAAGCGGGATTCAGGTTGAGACCGGGTGTCACTTGCGGGGCCAAGAAGGGTAGCGAGGAGAATACGTCGCGATCGGCCAGCGGGGTGTTCAGAATGGTCGTGCGGTCGATTTGAATCGATAGGTCAGAGGTAGCTGTTTGGACTAGCGGCGCCTGTTCAGTAACCTCGATAATCGACTTACCGGCCGCCAGCTCCAGCTTTACGCTGAGCGGGATGACTTGGCTGGCCTGAACGACGATTCCAGAGACTCTAAATTCGGAAAAACCAGTTGCTTTTACGTCCACCACATATTGCCCGGGCGGCACGAGCGGGAAGCGATAGGAGCCATCCTCACCGGTGGTCGCGGTCTGCGAGATGTTCGTTCCCACATTGGTGATGATTACAATCGCCTTAGGGACAGAAGCTCCACTAGGATCGGTAACCGTGCCGGTAATTACACCCTGTACAGTCTGAGCATTCGAACCACTCGCGAGGTAGAAAAGAGACAAAGCAAGCACGAACAGCGCGACCAGAGACTTCTTCATCGAGGTTCCTCCACCCGTCAAAGAGACTGCTTCAGATCGGAGTTTGCGAAGCGGGCCCTGAAAACCGCCTCAGCTCAGGGTTGCGAAGCAAAACCCGAACCCGGCGCGCAAGCATCCGCATTCCCTCGCGAATGGCGAAAGCCGACGCTAAGCGTCCCCGAATCTATTTCGTAGCAAATAAAACTACGCCCACCACAGGCATTGGCTGATTGTGGCGTTTATACGTCCAAGTAAACGAGGTGTCAAATAGAAAATTTAGACCGAAGCAAGAAATAAATTAGTTCCCGTACGTGCGGCGGTACTGGTACAACCGGCGGAGCAACGCCCGTTCGTGTACAATCCGCAACAAAACAGCTGCCGAATTCCCGTACGTGCGAGTTCAACAGGAGGTGTGCTCTGAACCGCAGGCGCTTCGTGACGATGACGTCGCTCGGATCCGGCGCACTGCTGTGCGGGGGGAACTCCATCCTTTTGCCGGTCGAAGGATCCGAGGCCCAGGGCGAGCTGCTGGACAGGTTGGGTTTCGTGAACGAGGGCGCCGCAGAGATGGGCACGGCCTTCGGGAGCGAACTGGACGGCCGATTGTACACTGCGTTAGATGGAATGGACGATAGAGCGGTGGTCACGCCCGAGGAAGGTTTTTACCTGAGGACGCGGGCTTCACAGATATTGCCAGTGGCGGAAGGCTGGCAGATCGCGGTGGATGGGCTCACGGCGGCAAAGCGGTCCCTGAAGATCGCGGAGTTGCGGGAACGGGAAAAGCCGCTGGGGCTGCACCTGATGGAGTGCGCTGGAAATACACGGGCGGCACATTTTGGAATGATCAGCGTGGGAGATTGGGCGGGCGCGCCGGCGGCAGATCTGCTGGAGGAATTGAGACCTTTGCCAAGCGCCACACGCGTGCTGGTGAGCGGATTCGACAAGTACGTGGAAAGTTCGGCGACGTCGGTAGCGGGAGCGAGCTGGATTTTTGCGATGGAGGAGTTGCGGGCCGCCGGAGCGTTTCTCGCGACGAAACTTGGCGGGAAGCCGTTGTCGCGCGATCACGGAGCACCGGTGCGGCTGGTAGTGCCTGGGTGGTACGGATGTACCTGCATCAAGTGGGTGGACCGGATCACGTTTGTGGATGAAACGGCGGAAGCGACCTCGCAGATGTTGGAGTACGCAGCGCGAACGCACCAGAACGGAAGCCCCCGATTGGCGAAAGATTTTTTGCCGGCGCGGATTGATCACGCGGCGATGCCGATTCGCGTGGAGAAATGGCGCGAGGCGGGGCAGTTGAGGTATCGCGTAGTGGGATTGCTGTGGGGCGGTAGCGGGACGGTGAAGAAGCTGGGGATTCGGTTCAATCCGGAAGAGGAATACGTTCCGGTAGAACCGTTGCGCGTACCGCAGACGACACCATGGACCCTGTGGTCGCACACGTGGAGACCGGCGCAGCGCGGAAGATATACGATTCGGCTGACGATATTGGAGCCGAGTGAACGCCCGAAGCGGCTGGAAGCAGGCTATTATGCGCGCAGCGTGGAAATTGAAGAAGTTTGATTGCGACGGAAGAGAGCCTTGCGGCGACTATTGACTTGTACGGCGATTGGTTTTTGCCTGGCGTGGCCCAGCGTGATGGGCGGACAGGAGGCGGAGCACGCCGCGCACGGCGGCGGGCCGGTGCCGCGGGAAATCCTGGACCGGCCAGTGACAATGCGCAGCGGCATCGGAACGGTGCACGAAAAAGTTTCGACGAATTCGGCGGAGGCGCAGGCGTTCTACGATCAGGGACTGGCTTACGTGCACTCGTTTGTGTGGATCGAGGCGATCCGATCGTTTCATCAGGCGCTGCGGAGCGATGCCAAACTGGGTATGGCGTATCTGGGGCTGGCCGATGCGTATGTGGGGCTGCAGGATCCGGGCACAGCGCGCGCCGCAGTGAACTCCGCGAGAACACTGGAAAACGAGATGAGCGAGCGCGAGCGTGCGTGGCTGACGATTCGCGAGGCGGAGGTAGCCTACGCGGAGGATGGTTCGAACACGGATTTGTATTTTGCGTACCGGAAGGCGGTGGGCGACGCGCTGAAGAAAAATCCCAAGGACGCATGGCTGTGGATACAGCGTGGGCTGGCGGATGAAACATCGCCGTTCACCCACGGGCAGGCGGGCGGGGTAGACACGCTGGCGTTTTACGGCACGGCGATGACGCTGGCGCCGGGGAATCTGCCGGCGATGCACTACTACGCGCACACGTGCGAGGGTATGGGGCGGATTCAGGAGGCGCTGGAGTTGACGACAAAGTATGCGCAACTGGCGCCGGCGATTCCGCACGCGCGGCACATGCACGGACATGAGCTGCTACGAACGGGGCGAACCG
>DATMZI010000109.1:0-14265 GCA_035607085.1 Candidatus Eiseniibacteriota bacterium
CATGCACAGGCGCACATTATCCAGGCCCTTGCAGATGCCGCAGTATTTCTCGCAAGTGCACTGGTATTCCGGCTTGTCGCACTGCGAACACAGCACTGGACCGTAAGGCATTTCGGCCTCCACAACAAACTTTACCTGAGCGCAAAGCGAACCGGCAAGATGCTCCGCGCGATCGCGAGTAACATTTTGGTCATTCGCCGGTCGCATCCGCCTCATCCTCCCGCCAATTTACAGGGGCAAATCGCACTCCAAAAGCCCAAACCAGCGCACCGGCTACCGCGACGGCGGCGGCCAAAGCGAAAGCCGAAAAGAAGTGCCCGCTTCGGTCCACGAGGAATCCGGTTAGAGCTGGTCCGGTAAGTCCCGCAAAATTACCAAACCCATTCTGCAAAGCGGACCATTGCCCAACGGCTCGCGGTCCGGCGAGGGTCTGCGAAAACAGAAAAACACCGCACCCTGCGGCGCCGGAGCCTACCCCCGCAAGCAGCAGCCAGGGATAATACGAATCCGCAGCCGCAAATGCACAGGCGATCATCGCCACGGCCGCGATCAGAGATCCACCTACCGACGCCGCCTTGCGCACGAAAGACGCTTGTGCCCCACGCTGAATCCAGCGGTCACACAGCCAACCCGTCAGCAACGCGGAGGCCGAATCAATCAAATAGTAAGCGCCGGCCGCGCGTGCCAGCTGGTGTTGCGAAAGATGCCGTTCATGCGAAAGATAAAACGGCAGCCACGTCAGAAAGAAATACGAAAGATAGTTGAAGGAAAAATGCCCCGCTGCGCATCCCCAAAAGGAGCGCTGCCGGAGAATCTGGACATAAGCGATGGTCGACGAACCTGCGTTCCGCACCTCTTCCGAATGCGGCCTCCACTTCCGCCACGCCGGAAGCCATAGCAAGCTGAGAATTCCCATTCCCCAAAACACCGGCCGCCAACCATATTTCGCAATCAGCATTCCGGCACCGAAGGCGCCAATGGCGGGGCCGAGCTTTAATCCGGCGGTTATCACGCCGTTCGCTAGTCCCCGATTCTCTGGCGGTACATTCTCCGCAATCACCTTCGAGGTGCACGGAAACGCCACCGATTCGCCGACGCCCAGGAGCAACCTCAATAGCAACATCGCTGCGAACCCTCCGGCAAATCCCATTGCGATGGTCGCCAATGACCAGATCAACAGTCCCACGCTCAGCACGCGGTTCGCGCCCAAGCGATCCACGACTCCGCCAATCACAAATTGCAAGGCGGTGTATGTGTAGAAGAATGCCGAAAACAGGATTCCCAGCTGCGTCGCGGAGAGTTGCAGTTCATTCTTGATGACCGGCGCGGCGATGGAAAGATTGCCGCGATCAACGTAATTGATCACGATGGCGAGCCCGAGCAGAATCAGTGCGGGCGCGAAAGCTCGCTGCGACAGCTTTCCACCTGGCGCGCCGGTTCCGGAAGACATTGCGCGGATTATCTGCTCGTCAATGCCTATTGGCAACCGTTTCCAGTTTTTTGACCGTCTGAATCACGCGTGCTAGTATGAATTTTCTGCCCGAGCTTGCGGAATGGACTCTGGAATCTCTCCCAACATTACCGAACTTCGTAAGACGTCGCTGAATGGCTTGCACCGCCGGCTCGGCGCCCGCATGGTCAATTTCGGCGGCTGGGACATGCCCGTGGAATATCCCGCCACCGGCGGCTTGCTGGCCGAACACAGGACGGTGCGCAACTCGGTCGGCGTTTTCGATGTCAGCCACATGGGCGACATTCGCATCCACACCGGAAAGACGCCGGGCGGCGCACTTGCAGCTGTGCAGCACCTCAGCATGAACGACGCTTCCAAGCTGGCCATCGGCCAGGCCCACTACTCCGCGATGCTTTACCCTGAAGGCACATTTGTGGACGACGTTATCGTCCATCGGCTCGGCGAAGATGACTTTCTTTTCGTCATCAACGCCGGAACTCGGGAAAAGGATATTTCCTGGGTCCGCGACAACACCAAGAGCTTTGATTGCGTTGTCGAAGATCTGAGCGACGCCTATACGCAGTTGGCGATTCAGGGCCCTCGCGCGGTGGACGTTTTGCAAAAACTCACCGATGTCACGCTGGCTCCAATCAAGAATTACTGGTTCACTCACGGCACCCTCTGCGGCCTGCCCGGTCGCATGATCGCCCGCACCGGTTACACGGGCGAAGATGGTTTCGAGATTTACGTTCCTGGCGAGGTCGCGACCAGTGAAATGGTCTGGAACGCCGTGATGGATGCCGGCAAGGAATTTGCCATCCTTTCTTGTGGCCTTGGCGCGCGCAATACGCTCCGCCTCGAAGCCAAAATGGCGCTCTACGGCCACGAAATCAGCGGGGAAATTAATGTCTGGGAAGCTGGCCTGGACCGCTACTGCAAAATGGAAAAACGGGAATTTGTCGGCCGGGCAGCACTTGCAAAAGCATCCGCAAACGGATTGAAGAGAGCATTAATTGGCCTCGAAATGATCGAACGCGGTATCGCCCGTGACGAATACAAAGTGTTTGACGCAGCCGGCGAAGAAGTGGGCGTCGTCACCAGTGGCTCGCCGTCGCCGACTCTTTGCAAAAACATTGCGCTGGCGTATGTTCCTCCGGCGCTCGCGGCGGTTGGCACAACTCTTTTGGTGGAAGTCCGATCGCAGCGGGTGAAAGCGCAAGTGGTGGCAACCCCGTTTTATAAGCGCCCCCGTAAGGCGGCGCAAGGCGTCACGAATTAGCCCAATTTTTTGACGAGGAGCGGTTTCATGGCTTATCCGGCAAACTATCGCTACACAAAAGAACACGAGTGGGTGGACGCCAAAGACGGTATCGCCACCGTTGGCATCACCGATTACGCACAGAACGAACTGGGCGACGTGGTGTTCGTCGAACTTCCTCAACCGGGTGCAAAACTCACCAAAGGAAAATCCTTCGGCACAGTCGAGTCCGTGAAAGCCGTCAGCGAGATTTATGCGCCGGCTTCCGGCGAAGTCATCGAAGCCAATGGCGAACTCCAGAACAAGCCCGAAACCATCAACTCGGATCCGCACGGCGCGGCCTGGCTCGTCAAAATCAAATTGGCGAGTGCTGCCGAACTCGATGGCCTGATGGACGGATCCGCCTACGAAGCCTACATCGCGGCGAAAGGCCAGGAAGCCTCCGCCTGATGCGCTATCTTCCGAAGAGCCCCGCCGAGCGGCAGGAAATGCTGGCCGCTATCGGCGCAAAATCCATCGACGAGCTTTTCATCTGTATTCCAGAGCGTTTTCGCCTGCGCGACGCTCTCAACTTGCCCGGCCCTCTAAGCGAAGCCGAAGTCATCTCCTACTTCAAAGATCGCGCCGGCGAAAATTCTGTCGGGTACAGCAGTTTCCTCGGCGCCGGCGTCTACAACCACCAGCGGTCGGTCATCACCGACACCATTCTATTGCGCGGAGAATTTCTGACTTCTTACACGCCGTATCAGGCCGAAATCACCCAAGGCACATTGCAGGCCATCTTCGAATTCCAAACGCTGATGTGCCAGCTCACCGGCCAGGAAGTCGCCAATGCTTCCATGTACGACGGCTCCACCGCCACTACCGAAGCCGTCCTCATGGCCGAACGCCTCACCGGGCGCAGCCGCGTCCTCGTCGCTCGCTCCTTACACCCCGAATATCGCGAAGTCCTGCGTACCTACGCCAAGAATTCCGGTCTCCATGTTGAAGAAATCGGCTACATCGAAAACGGCACTGTGGACGCCACAGCATTGAAGGCGGCATTGAAAGGTGATGTCGCCGCGGTCGTTCTCCAGTCGCCCAACTTTTTTGGCGTTCTCGAAACGCTCCCCGGCATCGCCGACTCGGCTCATGCCGCAGGCGCGCTACTCGTCGTCGCCGTCGCCGAGGGCGTTTCCCTCGGCGCCGTCAAACCGCCCGCTGAAGCCGACATCGTCGCCTTGGAAGCGCAAAGCTTCGGCCTCCCGCCCAGCTATGGCGGCCCATTCGCCGGAGTCGTCGCCTCACGCGACAAATTTGTTCGCCAGATGCCCGGCCGCCTCGCCGGGCAAACTGTGGACTCCGCCGGCCAGCGCGGCTTCGTGCTCACCCTCGCCACCCGCGAACAGCACATTCGCCGCGAGAAAGCGACTTCCAACATCTGCACCAATCAGGCCCTCTGCGCTCTCGCCGCCACCGTCCATCTGACGCTGCTCGGTAAGGAAGGTTTGCGTGAAATGGCCGAGCAAAATCTGGCTAAGGCCCAGTTCGCGCTCGCGCTCCTGGAAAACATCCCAGGCGTCCGGCGCTCCTTCGCCGGTCCCTTTTTCAACGAGCTCTCGCTGGAATTTCCGCGTTCGGTTCGCATGATCAACGGCGACCTGCTGAAAGAGAAAATCGTCGGCCCGTTAGCCCTCGGCCCGTATTATCCCGAACTCAGCAAGCACGGCGTGGTTTGTGTCACCGAAACCACTTCGCGCGCGGAAATTGAACGGTTCGCGCAAGCGATCGAGCGAATTTTGGCCAAACCGGCCTAGCACCACAATCTTTTAAGAGAAACAAACCGAATGGCTGACCGAATCAAAAAAGCGACGCGCCACACCAATCAGAACGAAGGTCTGATCTTTGAGCGCTCTTCCCCAGGCAAGCGCGCGTTCGAGTTGCCTCCGCTCGACGTTCCGGCCACGGATGCGGCGAAATCCCTCGGTGGGCACCACCGCTCCAACGGCGTCGAAGGTTTCCCCGAAGTCAGCGAAATCGAAGTTATTCGCCACTTCACTCGCCTGTCCACCTGGAATTACGCCATCGATCTCGGCATGTACCCGCTGGGTTCCTGCACCATGAAGTACAACCCACGCGTAAACGAATTTGTCGCCCGTCTCGACGGCATAGCCACCGAACATCCTTACCAGCCGCAGGAAATCTCGCAAGGCTGTCTTAAAATTCTCCAACTCCTCGAAAACTGCCTTCTCGAAATTACCGGCATGGACGCCATCACTCTGCAACCTGCAGCCGGCGCGCAAGGCGAACTCACCGGACTCCTTCTCATCCGCGCCTATCTCGAAAAACAGGGCAACGCCCGCAAAAAGGTCCTAATTCCCGACTCCGCCCACGGCACTAACCCCGCTACTGCCGTCATCGCCGGCTACGAAGTCGAAAACATCAAGTCCGAATCCCACGGCCAAATTGACGTGGACAAACTCCGCGACCTCGTTACCGAAGACGTCGCCGCGCTGATGATCACCAATCCCTCGACACTCGGTATTTTCGAAGAACGCATCCCCGAAATTGCAGAAATCCTCCACGCCAAAGGCGCTCTTCTCTATATGGACGGCGCCAATATGAATGCTCTCACGGGCGTGACTCGCCCCGGCGATCTTGGCGTTGACGTCATGCACCTCAATTTGCACAAGACCTTCAGCACGCCGCACGGTGGCGGCGGACCCGGCGCCGGCCCGGTCGCTATGAAAAAAATCCTCGAGCCGTTCCGCCCCGTTCCCATTCTCGTCGAGAAAGACGGCGGCAGACTCGCACTCGAATCCGTCCGTCCCGCGTCCATCGGCAAAGTCCGCGCCTTCGGTGGCAACTTCGGCGTACTCGTTCGTGCGCTCGCTTACATCCTCGCGTATGGCCCCGGCGTCCGTCAGGCTACCGAAGACGCCGTGCTTAATGCCAATTACATCCGCAAGCATCTCGAAGGCGTTTACGATCTCCCCTATTCCCTGCCCTCCATGCACGAAGTCGTCTTCAGCGACGCTATCCAGAAGCGCAGCGGCGTCAACACCATGGACATCGCCAAGCGCCTCATCGACTACGGGTTCCATCCGTACACCACTGCGTTCCCGCTCATCGTTCCCGGCGCGCTCATGATCGAGCCCACCGAATCCGAATCCAAAGAAGAGTGCGACCTCTTCGTCGACGCCATGAAAAATATCGCCGAAGAAGCCTCCTCCACTCCCGAACTAGTCAAGTCCGCTCCACACACCACCCGCGTCCGCCGTCTCGACGAAACGGCCGCCGCCCGCAAACCCATCCTGCGCTGGAACCCGGCCGCCGCAAAAACCAAATCAGCAGAGTAACTGCCACGACGCGAAACATTTCGAACTAGACACATCTCCCCCTGCGCGCCCAAAGTACCGGCGCCGCTCTGCTATGCTTCTTGTGGCGTTTTACCGCGAGGAACGTCCTAGCAAATGCCGTCTGCCATCGACGCCTGGTTACCGAAATCCGTAATCCTTCTCCGTACCTACGACCGCCAAAAATTCCTGTCTGACGTCGCTGCCGGCATTACCGTCGGCCTCGTAGCACTTCCGCTCGCCATGGCCTTCGCCATCGCCTCCGGTGTCCCGCCTCAAAATGGTCTCTACTGCGCGATCATCACCGGCTTCGTTATCTCCGCGCTCGGCGGCTCCAAAACACAAATCGGCGGCCCAACGGGCGCTTTCGTAGTTGTCGTCGCCGGCATCATCGCCAAGCACGGCCTCGAAGGCCTCTTCCTCTGCACTATGATGGCCGGTGTCCTTCTCGTTCTTCTCGGCGTCACCGGCATGGGTGCAGCCGTCAAGTACTTTCCGCGCCCCGTCATCGTCGGTTTCACCAACGGCATCGCGATCCTGATCGCCAGCACGCAGATTCAGGAGCTGTTCGGACTCAAACTCGAACACCCGCCCGGTGATTTTTTTCATCGCATGGCCGCACTCGCCCGCGCGTTTCCTACCATCAATTGGCAGGCAACCGTAATTTCTCTCGCCGCACTCGCCGTAATGGTTTCCTGCGTACGCTTCGCCAAGCGCATCCCCGGCGCCATCCTCGTCTGCTTCGGCGCCACCGCCGTCGTCTCTCTCTTCCACCCTGATGTCGCTACCATCGGCACCCGCTTTGGCGGCATACCGCAGGGCCTTCCCCACATCGTTGTCCCCGAATTTCACTATGACACCGCGCGTCAGCTTTTCTCCGCCGCCCTCACCGTAGCTATGCTCGGCGCTATCGAATCCCTCATGTCCGCCGTAGTGTCCGACAAAATGTCCAACGACAAACACAATCCCAACGTCGAGCTCATCGGTCAGGGCATCGCCAACATTCTTTCGCCGCTCGTCGGCGGCCTCCCCGCCACCGGAGCCATCGCTCGCACCGCCACCAACGTCCGCGCCGGCGCGAAAACTCCCGTCGCCGGAATGATTCACGCCTTCACGCTGCTCGCGATTATTCTGTTCGCTGCCCCGCTCGTCAGAAATACTCCGCTCGCCGCACTCGCCGCTATCCTCATGATGGTCGCGTACAACATGGGCGACTGGGAGGAAATTCCCGAAATCCTCAAACTTTCGGCGGCCGACATCGTCGTCTGGCTCGTCACGCTAACGCTTACCGTCGTCACCGATCTAACGTTCGCCGTCGAATTCGGCATGATCCTCGCCGCACTCACGTTCATTCGCAAAGTTTCCCGCACCACCACCGTCACCCGCGTCACCCGCGATTACGTCGCCGACAGCCGCGTCCACGTCCTGCAGGGCAAAGATATCCCCGACTATGCCGTCGTCTACCGCGTTCACGGCCCCTTTCTTTTTGGAGCCACCGACAAATTCGGCGACATCCTCGACGCCCTCGACACTCTCCCTCCCATCGTGATTCTCCGTCTCCGCAACATGACCGCCATTGACGCCACCGGCCTCGGCGCCATCCGCGAACTCGCCGACCGCCTCCACTTCTCCGGCCGTCACTTGCTGCTCTGCGGCGCCCGCGAACAACCCGCCCAGTTGATGCAGCAATCTGACTTCGAACGCCACGTTGGCCCGGAGAACATCTGCCCCAGCATCACTGACGCCCTGGTCCGCGCCTCCGCCATCCACCAATCGGAAATGCACGCACCACACCTCACCGCCTGACAGCGGACCGCTTCACATTCTCGACATCCCGCATTCTTTTTCCCGTAACACTCCCTCCTTACCCTTGCCGCACGGTGTTCGCTGCCCTCCAGGTTACGCATTCATTTCAAAGGAGAGTCTCTTGAAAACTAGCTTCGCTACTCTGGCGCTGAGTCTTGCCTTGCTCGGCGCATCGCTGCCGCTACGTGCGAACGATGGCCAATGGAAGCCGCACAAACTTGACCATGTTCTGCTCATAAGCGTGGACGGCTTGCACTCTCTCGATGTCACCAATTACGTCTTGGCGCATCCAGACTCGGCACTAGCCGAACTCAGCCATCACGGCGTCACTTTCAGCAACGCCCGTACACCCGCCAACTCCGATTCGTTTCCGGGACTCCTCGCGCTCGTCACCGGCGGCTCTCCGGTCAGTCACGGTCTTTTCTACGACGTAAGCTACGACCGTACCGTCTTCGATCCCTCCAATACCACCTGCTCCGGCGGCGCCGGTAACTTCATGATCTTCGACGAAACCATTGATCAGTACACCGGCAATCCGCCCGTCTCATTGAACGTGATTGATCCGACCACTCTGCCCAACCACTTCAATGACCAGGGCAAGTGCGTCCGCCTCTTTCCCCACGACGCCATTCGCAGCAACACCATCTTTGAAGTTGTTCGCGCTGAGGGCGGGCACACCGCCTGGGCCGACAAGCACCCGGCTTACGACCTGGTCAACGGTCCATCGGGCAAAGGAGTCGAAGACCTCTACACTCCCGAAGTCACCAACAACAACGGTTTTGACGCCACCGTCAGCGTCGTCTGCACCGCGGCCAACGATCAACTCAAAGTTACGGCCATCCTCAATGAGATCAAGGGCCTTCGTCACGACGGCACGCCCGGCTCCGGCGTACCCGCCGTTTTCGGGATGAACTTCCAGGCGGTCAGCGTCGGCCAGAAACTCCAGAAAGACAACAGCGACGGCAGCTGCACCGCCGACACCCAGTTCACCGGACAACAGGGCGGCTACCAGGACGGCTCAGGAACTCCAACTGCCGTGCTCGCCTACGGCCTGCAAAAAACCGATGAAGCCCTCGCCAGCTTCATCAAGGCTCTTAAATCACAGAATATTTATGACTCTACTCTGATCGTCGTCACCGCCAAGCACGGCCAGTCGCCCATCAATCCGGCGCTCGTTAACAAGCCCGCCCACTTTGCGGACCTGGTTGCCACTCTCCCGGACGCGGCGACCAAACCGGGCGGCATAGCCCTTGCCAAGGCCGCCGCTTGCGCTACCGGCCCTTGCGGCTTCGTACAGGACGACGACATCGCTCTCATCTGGCTGCAGGACCAGAGCCAGACCGAAGCGGTTCGCGATTATCTCAACGCCAACGCCAAAGCCCTTTTCATCGAAGAAGTCCTGGCGGGCGCAGAAATCAACGCACGCTTCAACAGTCCGCTCCGCGACAGCCGCACTCCTGATCTCCTGGTGCAGCCGGTTTATGGCACCATCTACACCACTTCTTCCAAGAAAATTGCCGAGCACGGCGGTTTCAGCTTTGGCGACACCAACGTCGGCTTGATCGTCTCCAATCCTTCGCTCGATGCTCGCACCGTCAAAACCCCGGTCGCCACTTCTCAGGTAGCCGTCACCATCATCGAAGCTCTCAACATCAAGGCCGCACAACTCGACGCCGTCCGCAAGGAGGGCACTCGCGTACTGCCGTTCATCTTCACCCACGACGGCAAAGACTGACCCTCAGAGCCATTGCCAAAAACCCCGTTCTCGCGAACGGCGTGGCAACCTCTCCAGTTTTCCTAAACAAAAAGGCGGCTCGTGAAGAGTCGCCTTTTTGCTTCCTCATTCGTGCTAAATTGCTCCCGGCTTTTCAGGGAGAACCCATGGCGCACTTCTCAACCATCGTTCGGAGTGCCGGATCGCTCCTGGCCTTCGCGATTTTTTGCACCGCACCCGCACCCACACTCCCCGCCGACAACAACGAAGTCACCGTCGCGTCGGGCAAGCTCCAGGGAACGCTCAACGCCGATAAATCTGTCCGCATCTTCAAAGGCGTCCCTTTCGCCGCCCCTCCGACAGGCAATCTCCGCTGGAAAGCACCTCAGTCTGCAAAAAAATGGTCCGGCGTCCGCGCCGCCGACAAATTCGGCCCTGCCTGCCTGCAAACCGACGTCTTCGGCGATATCTTGCAGTTTATGCGCGACGCGCAGCCCAGCGAAGACTGCCTCCATCTCAACATCTGGCTTCCCGCCGCGGCCCCGGCCGCCAATGCAAAACTTCCCGTCTTCGTCTGGTATTACGGCGGCGGCTTCGTCGCCGGCGGCAATTCCGAAAAACGTTACGACGGCGAAGCTCTCGCCAGAAAAGGGGTCATCGTCGTCGAACCCAACTACCGCCTGGGAGTCTTTGGCTTCCTCTCCCACCCCGAGCTCACCAAAGAGTCCGGCCATAATTCTTCCGGCAATTATGGACTGCTCGATCAAATCGCAGCGCTTCAGTGGGTCGTCAAAAACATTGCAGCCTTCGGCGGCGATCCCCGCAACATCACCGTCGGCGGAGAATCCGCCGGCTCGCTCTCCGTCAGCGCGCTAATGGCCTCTCCGCTCTCCCGCGATCTCTTCCAGAAGGCTATCGGCGAGAGCGGCGCCTTCTTCCCGGCCAGCCCCACCGCCGGCATGCAGCTTCGTCCCGTCAGCGTCACCGAACAAACCGGTGTCAAGTTCGCCGAAGCCGTCGGCGCAAAATCCCTCGCCGAACTCCGCGTCAAATCCGCCGACGAACTCCTGCAAGCCGCCGCGGCCAAATTCAACAACGGATTCGCCTTCGGCCCCAATACCGACGGCTACTATCTCGCTACCGACGCCCTATCGATTTACACCAAGGGCGAACAAGCTCGCGTTCCGCTCCTCGCGGGCTGGAACGCTGACGAGGGCAAAGCGCAGGTCCTCCTGAGCCCGCAAAAAACCACCGCCGCCAGTTTCGCGGAAATGGCGCAAAAACGCTTCGGCGATCAGTCCCCGGAATTCCTCAAACTCTATCCCGCTGCCAACGATGACGAAGCTCTCGTCTCCGCCGAATCTCTCTCTGGAGACGACTTCATCGCTTTCTCCACCTGGAAATGGATGGACCTACACTCCAAATCCGGAGCGCCCGTTTACCAATACCACTTCGAGCAGGTGCCCAAATCCAAGCCTGGCGCCATGATCGGCACGTTTCCCGCCACCGTAGCCGGCTCCAGACACGCCGGTGAAATCGAATACGTTTTCCAGACCCTTAAGTTCGCACAGCCAGAAGTTCCCTGGGCCGACGACGACTTCAAAATCTCCGACGCCATGGCCACCTACTGGACCAATTTCATAAAATCCGGCAACCCAAGCGGCCCCAGCGGGAACGCCCTCCCCGACTGGCCCCAATATAAAACTAAAGACCAGCAAGGCAAGGACGCCTACTGGGTCATGCACCTCTCCGGCCACGACCTCGGCGCGTCCCCCGACACCGTCCGTCCCCGCTACCTTTTTCTCGACTCCTACTCCATCCACCCACTCACAAAATCAACGAAGGCCGCTCAATAGACACCTTGCGTAATTTGGGAATTGCACGCGGGCGAGGCGTGTCCCCTGACCCCCGACCTGCCCCGCTATCTCCGTATGCCTCCGTCGCGCCCTTCCCTACCCCCGCGCTTCTTCGCTCCGTCTGCCCGGCTCTAAGAACCGCTTCGAACAATTCGCAACCTGCTCCAATCTCCACAATTCCATTTTGGAATTACCGCTGCCACCCACCTGACCTACCCTCTTCTCCCTGGAAATTTCGCGTTCTCCGGTAAACTGGCGTAAGTCCTTTCATTTATCACCCCTCCCAAGTCGCGCCAAAACAGCTCGTTTCTTATGACCCTTCTGCACTTTTCATATTTCCGTCGCCCGTAGTTTTGCAAATGCTGGACCGGGGCGGAGGGCAAAGCTCGTATGTGGCTTGCTACTCGGTCTGATTGCCGCACTCCTGCCACATCGTCGGTTACGAAAACAACGCTACAAGCATGTCGTTCCTCGCGTCCGGTTCTGGCCGGCGCCAAGAATTCTCAGCAGCTCCGGTAAAGAAACCTTGCCACCGGTACCCAGCCGGACTATGCCGGACGGAAATATTCCGCAGCTCGATCCTTGAACAGGAAATACGCCACTGCCACGAGCAGTACCGCATGCGCCGCCACTTGTCCCGCCGAATGAAACGCGCTCACCACCACATGAAACGCCAGCCACGCCACCAGCACCCACCGCGCCCAGCTATGCCCCAGCAATAGAAAAATTCCGCCCACGATCGCCGCAATTCGGATCAGCGAAATCAGCGCCAGCGCCCAACTTGTCCGTTCGTGCGCGGCGTGATACAGCAGTCCCAACAGCCCGGCCACAATGAACAGCCATCCTAAAATCGTCACTGCCCACGGCCTCTTCATCGCCTGCCTCCGCCTGCACAACGCACCACAATATGTGCCCGGAATTTCTGCTCGCCGTTCGCTTCCCTCAGCGAAACCGCACACTATCCAAGACCGTCCCGCACGCCTTGTGGTAGGTCTCAAATTCCGCCTGCGGCGCCGTGCAAACGAAATACACCATCCCCACTGGCCGCGCCACTGTGATCATCCAATCCGTCTCTTTACCGCCTCCCGGCGAATCGTTCACCAGATACGTGGACATAGCCGGCTGCTCATTCAGCTTCACGCTTTGCGCCGCCCGCGTGACCTTCATATTGGGATTGGTCTTCTGCAGTTCGCCGATCAGTTGTTGCGTCGCGCTTTCCAGCCCGTTCGCATCAGCTCCCTGTCCCTTTACCGTTCCGACCGTCAGGCCATAAGCCATCGCTCCATGCCCGCTGCCATCGTTTACCACGCCTCCTTCGGGACCAAACGTTGAGCCGCTGTCATCGCCGCCAAACCGTTTCCAGTTGTCCGGATACTGCAATGAAAGACTGGCGTTCTCGTAGGAAGTTGAATTCGCCGAAGGTGGCGGCGGTGGGCCCGCGGGTTCGCTTCCACCGGCAGCGGCCGCGCGCGACGCTGTTCTCTTTACCACCGGCAGCGCCATCACTTCCCTCTTGACTGCCTCAAATTCCGCCGAATCACGCCGAGCGTTTGGCGGCGGACCACCTAGCTTGTCAATCTCCTCGTCCACCCGCTCTACGCGACGGTCCGGATTCGGATGGTCGCTCAGAAATTCCGGCGGATTCTTGCCTTTCGTTTCCTGATTCAGCTTTTCGAAAAATTGCGCCATCGCCCGCGGATCGTAGCCGGAGTCATACAGCACCTGCGTCCCCATCACGTCCGCTTGCGTCTCCGCCCCGCGAGAATATTTCAGCAGCACTCCCCCCGCCGTGAACGAACCGAGCTGCGTCAGGAGCGCGCCGCCGGTGCTTCCTCCGAACAGCGCGCCAAATATTCCCACGCCTGCTTGCGCAGCCTGTGCTTTCGTCGCTTGATTTGTTCCATGCCGCAGGGCCACGTGCGAAAGTTCATGTGCCATCACCGCCGCTAGCTCCGATTCATTGTCGGCAGCTTCGATCGCGCCGCGATTCACAAACACGTATCCGCCGGGCAGTGCAAACGCATTGATCGAGCGGTCGTTTACGCAATGAAATTCCCAGGGATACTCCACGCCATTCGTATTCAGATGCGCCACCAGCCGTTTGCCCAGTTGCGTCAGGTATGCATCCGCCCGCGGCAAATTGCACATTGGCAGTTTCCGCGACGCATCCGTAGCCGCCTGCTTCCCCACCTGCACGTCCTGCTGCGGCGAGAACATGTTCCAGCCCGGCTTCAATTGCGTCCGCTGGGCAAACGCCGGTACGCAACCAAAAAAGCACAGCACAAAAGCCAAATTGAATATCCGAATTCTTCCTGCGCCAGCCATCTCTTCCTCCCGCGGCTTTTCTCACTGTAACTCGCCGGGCAGAAAAAGAAAAAGGCCCAGGCGATTTTACTCGCCCAGGCCTTGTCAGGGGGTGGTTAGGGGGAAACTCTTAGCGCGCCATCCGCGGTGTCGGTTCCGGAACCTTCTCGCTGGCCGGCGTTTCCACGGTTTTGCCACTCTTCGCTTGTGCCGCCTTTAACAGAGTCACCGGCTCCTGACGGCGGACCGGCATGGACAGGTTTTCGCCTTCGCGCGTAAAGGTCAGGCAAGTCTCTTTCTTGTCGAAATCAATGCAGATCAAATCGCCAACATGGATTTGCTCCGTCGCGAGCAAGTTCGCCAGCGGGTAGACGATGTTGCGTTCAATGGCACGTTTGAGGTGCCGTGCACCGTACCGCTGGTCGGTCCCTTCCTGCAGCAGAAAATCTCTCGCCGCGCTGGTCACCCGGAATAAAAACTGTCCTCGCGCCGTTTCCAGCACCCGCTGCTGCACCTGCCCCAGCTCGATCTCCAACACC
>DATMZI010000119.1:0-42005 GCA_035607085.1 Candidatus Eiseniibacteriota bacterium
TGGCAACCTTGCTGGGTGAAGTTTATCTGACCCGATGACGATCACGCACTGGGATGGCATGCTCGAAAACGCAACCACCTTCAGGTCTGGCTCAGCGACCAATGAACGTCTTTTTCTTTCTGCCCGAATCACGAGCAAACCTTACCTTATCCGATTAGGTAAGGTTTGCCGACCAACTGGGAGTTGGATCGCCGACCAGGATCTGTAGCGGTCGGCGAGGTTCTGTGCTCTTGACTTTGAGCGAGACTCGGGATAGTCAAGCACGTGATACCGCTGACGCGACTGAGACAAGAGGCAAATGAAACGCAGAAAGTTCATCACGCTGGGTGGTAGTGCGGCAATTGGAACAACGGCTGTCCCCTTAGCTATCTTGCCCGCGATGCCGCGCTCCCAATGGCAGCCAGACGGCGTGGGCTCACTCGGACGGATCGGCGCGTTGACACCTGATTTTGACCCCGTACCGGAGTCAGAAATATGCGCGATGGCGCCGCATGGCGTGTCTATTCACGCATCACGTGTTACATGGAACGGCGAGCATTTGTCCCTAAGATCGGCCCGTGCGTTTGCTGAGCCTCCGCACATTGACAATGCTACACAACAACTCGCAGCCCTGAAGCCGCAAGCGATTATCTACGCGTTCACCAGCAGCAGCTATGCTCTCGGCACCGATGGAGATGACCTCTTGCGCGCACGACTGGAGAAAGCAGGAGGTAGCGTTCCGGTAGTCCTCACTTGCCCAGCAGCAGTCGAGGCGCTCTGGAGTTTCGAAGTACATCGGGTCGCGCTGGTACATCCGCCATGGTTCTCCGAAGAAGTAAGTACAGCGGGGATGAATTACTTCCGAAAACAGGGATTCGAAGTCGTGCTGGATGCCAGGATGACCCCCGCGCGGTCATTCATGGAGGTGCAACCACGCGAAGTCTATGAATGGGTAAAAACGAACGTACCCCGGCAGGCGGAGGCTGTTTTCATTGGCGGGAATGGTCTTCGCGCCACTGGCGCCATTCAGGCGCTGGAGGAAAGCTTGGGTCGGCCCGTTCTCACGGCAAACCAGGTGGCTTTGTGGAAAGCATTGCGGATAGTGGCGACAACCTCCAAGGTAGTTCAATATGGTAGGGTCTTCACCAATATAGGGCCAACTCACTGACGTTATCGAGATTGTGCCGCTCGCGCGTCTACTGCAAGACTACGTGCGCAACTGGCGGCCGAATTCGGCGGGATTTTTGTTCGTCACCCGAAACAACCGTCCGCCGTCATCAAACAACGTCGTCGAGCATCGGCTCTGGCCGATTCTTGACAAGTTGAAGATCCCGCGCTGCGGCCTGCATGCATTCCGGCACACGCGTTCCAGTCTGCTGGTGGAATCCGGTGCGCCGGTCTCCGTGGCACAAGCACAGTTGGGCCACACGGATCCGAGTATCACGCTGGGCATTTACTCGCATGTGATCGGCGATGCGCAGCGCCGTGCGGTCGAGAAGGTGGCCGGGATTTTGGACTATTTTGGACCACAAACCGAGCCGGAAAGTGAATTGATTCAATAGGATGGATGGAGCGGGCGATGGGAATCGAACCCACGTCCGAAGCTTGGGAAGCTTCTATACTGCCATTGTACGACGCCCGCGCTTTTCTCTAGCTCATTGATTATACACAACTAAGCGACTGCACCAACAGCGTGGCCATTTTTCCATATTTTCCAAAATTAAGTAACCGTTGTTCCTCGAGAACGCTTAGTTTCTGCAGTTCGGTGGAATTTCGTAAGCCATTTACGGCCCGTGAGTTAGAGAGATTCCTCGCAGATTCGATCTCTGGTCATCGTCGATATCAGAAGCTCGCGGAGCTTCGGATGCACGATTCGAATAGGCACCCATTGGCACTGCACTGCGAGGTCGACTCTCGGAAGCTCGGGCGGCTCCGACGTTGCGAGCCAAAAGGACTCTATGATCGCTGAGGCTTTTCAATTTACGCGCTGGAAACTTCGTCGCCGCCCGCTCGCGATATGAGCCTACTTGTAGTTACTCTATTCTGTTAAACGGAGTTGACTTGACCTTAGTAGGAATACTCGACTAGAAATGCTCTTGCTGTCTGCGCCCATTTGAGTGTCCAGAGGACTTTGGCCCATGGGACAGCCGATAGCTGTCGAGCTCAGAAGCAGTGATTGCAAAATGAGACTCCTGCGGATGGTTCGAATGCGCCGCCAGCTCGGCACTCAGTCTCAGAGCGCAGATCGCCGGAGCATCCTGGTAGCGCGCGCGGCGAGAGACAAAGGCTTCATTCGCTATGTTTAGAATGAATTCGCGCACACCCGATGCCTCGCGCACGCTGAACGTATATTCACGCACGAGAGGTGTCACCTTGAAGCCGACGTACTGAACAATGGGGCAGTCGCTCATTTCGTTTCCGCCGATTCTGCGTTGCTAGGAATACCCGCCGCGGGCTTCAGTGCTGGAAAGGTGGCAAAATTCTTCATTCCGTGCACGCCAGGACTAACTTCGGTTATCACGGGCATTCCCTGGGCATGCGTTCTTTAACTGTAGGGCCCTGCCGCTTATGTTGAACCCGTCCAATGTTGTGATCGCTTTTTCTGCATCCTCGGGTGAACGGATTTCCACGAATCCAAATCCTCGTGAGCGACCGCCTTCCCGGTCGCAGACAACGCGCGCCGAATCAACCAAAAACCCCCTGAAGCTGAACAATTGACGCAGCCCTTCACCTGTCAATTCAGCTGGAAGGTTTCCCACGTAGAGCTTGGTCATTTATTTAGACTCCATTTCGCCGTCGGCATTGTGAAGTTCATCCAACCAAGCACCGCACTCTCAAAAAAGGCCTTAGAGTTGTCGCGTGTAAACTCTTCTGCCGGTGGAGAGCGCGGCTGCCGTTGTGAGCACTATCGCGCCAACCGTGGCTGCCAAACTCGCCAGAATCGTTGCGCCGGCGCCGGAAAACCCAGCCGTATGAGTCAGAAATCCACAAACGACTGCGCCACCAATCCCCATCGCAATGTCCATGAACCGGCCGTAGCCTTCACCTTCGAGGCTCCTTCCCGTCAGCCAGCCGGCAAGAAATCCGACAAAAATCCATAAGAACCAATACACGCTTCTCTCCTTGCCCGCGAACCGCCCAGTGTCCCACTGCTCCTCAGCGTGGGCCTGTCAAGCGTACTTTCTTCCGTTCATGAAGGCTGTGAACGCGGTGAGCAACGCGGCAGCCAGCAGCGCGCAAACGGAGGAATAAACGAATCCCCAAAGTCCCATCCTGACGAGAGAACCGGCCGTTATGCCTATAACCACAGCGCCAGTCGACCCCATAAGTACATCCATGAATGGGCCATGAGAAGTCCCTTCCATGACTTTCCCGCTGAACCAGCCCCCAATGATCCCCAGCGCCACAAACCATAACAAGAAATACATCGTTCCTCCTGCAGCGCCGCAAACCCGCTTACAGCTTATCCTCTTGCCTGAAGTGATTGGTTTTTGCTCTCTTAAACAGTGTTCTGATTCACCACTTTTGTCAAGTTAATTCAGCTGGCGGAAGCTCTGCTTTACCATTATAGTTAAGCGAGATTTCGCAGCGAGGCGCCCGTGGACGTTTGCCAGATCATCAAACAGAGACTCGAGGAACTCGGACTTGAGCAGCGCGACTTAGCAGCGGCCGTACAAGTAACCGAGTCCTACATCTCTCAGCTTCTTACCCGGAAGAAAGCGCCGCCGGCCGTGGATCGCACCGATCTCTATGAAAGAATGAACTCATTTCTAAGACTTCCCAAGGGCCAGCTTTCGACAATGGTGGATGCGCAACGCAGAGAAGAACTCAAGAAAAAGGTCACGGATCCGCCGGCGCCGCTCTTTAAAGAGGTTCGCACGCTGATCATTCGCAAATGCATACCCGAAAAACGGCGGCAAGTCCGCGACATTTTCGAAAAACAGGCGTTCGGAGAGCTGGAGCGGTTGGTAACCCAAAAGTTTTTGGATGTGACGAAAAAGATTGCCAAAGATGAGTTGGGAAATGAAGACTGGTTGCGAAACATCGCACGACTCCTCGGCCGCTCCTACGAAGAGATCCGCGCAAATACTCTTGATTTTCTTGATACGGACGTTTTCAATGTTTCCCCGGATCACTGCTCCGTCTTCCTGGATCCGCTGATCGATACTTGGCTAATCGACCTGAAAACCTTTGCGCTGGAGATCACATTGAATCGACGCTTGGTGTCCACACGTGTTATGAAGCTGTGCTATGGAGAAATCGAAACTCACGCGCGCCTTGGTGAGGAATCCGGCTTTCGAGATTTTCTTCGCGATCCAGCAATGAGCGGCGACGCCACCGAAGAGGAAATCGATTTCCTTAAGCACCTCCGGTTCAAACGAAGCCGTCCTAGCGCTCTCTACTATTATCGCGAACTGCAAAGTCTCCGCGACCCTCTTCATTTTCGCCGAAGCCCCGTTGCGACGCTGCACAAACGCCGAGATGGCAAGACAATTGAGAAGCAGATGCAGTTTGACTCAAGAAACGGAGCTATACGCCGCTGGGCAAAACACAAGAACAGCCATCGAAAAGACGGCAACCCAGCTCCGCCTTCGACGCGTCCGCGACGTACCGATGTCAACTGATGACCAAGGTCTCCGCCCGAAGGCCAGCAGCTTAGGGTGGAGCCGCGTGGACGCCGCCTAGCATCAAATCAGTGGAGAGGCAGCCTGTATGAGACTTAGAGACATCGGACCGGCGTGGGGCAAGATCCTGCGCGGACAAAGACCCCTTCTTTCGCTGGAAATCACGAAGGAATGCCCGCTCCGCTGCCCGGGCTGCTATGCCTATGAATCCGGCCACTTGGGCTCCAGCGGCCCATTGCGTCAGCTCAACGACTACAAAGGTGAGGCCTTAGTCGCGGCTGTGCTCGCTCTCGTCCGCCGCCTCAGACCGCTGCACCTGTCGATTGTGGGAGGAGAACCGTTGGTTCGTCACCACGAGTTGGGCATCCTGCTCCCCAAGCTGGCTGATATGAAGGTTGAAGTGCAGCTCGTCACCAGCGCGGTTCGCCCGATTCCAGCTGGGTGGCGAGGCATTCGTGGACTGCACATTGTCGTGTCTATCGATGGCTTACAACCGGAGCATGACGCGCGGCGCTCGCCAGCAACGTATGAAAGGATTCTCAAGAATATTGCCGACCACCGGATCACTGTGCATTGCACGATTACTCGGCCGCAAATTCAGCGCCCTGGCTATCTCGCGGACTTCGCGGATTTCTGGTCCAATTGCAAACAGGTCGATAGCATTTGGTTCAGCCTGTTTACGCCTCAGGAAGGAGAACAAAGCCCGGAGCGGCTCACGGATCGTGACCGTCAAATGGCAGTGGCCGATTTAGCTCAGCTTCGCGCCAAATTTCCGAAAGTTAAAATGCCATCCGCGGTTCTCGACGGCTATGCCCATCCGCCGGCCTCGCCCAAGGAATGTATCTTCGCGCAGACCACCACCTGCATTTCCGCCAATCTGACTACTCGCATCGCTCCTTGTCAGTTTGGTGGACGACCGGTTTGCTCGGAATGTGGTTGCATGGCCTCTGCGGGCCTGGCAGCGATCGGCAAGCATCGTTTGGCAGGATTGGTTCCGGTCGCCAGCGTCTTTGACATCTCCAGAAGACTCGGCGAGCGATACGCCCGGTGGGCAAGCTAGTCGCATAAAGTTCAGAACGCGTCCCACGATACCCGTGATTTGTTCATCGCTTCAGGAAGTTATAGGAAGTTCCTTAATTCAGAAGTCCCCTACCTTACTAATTGATTTTTGTAAGCCTCGGCTACTTTTATTGTTCGCAATTTTCTACCACGTTCGGCGCACGAACTTTAGCCCGGTCAGGGTTTTTCCCGAATTCGCGCAGCGCTCGCCGCTGCCGCAAAAGGTCCCAACATTGATCGAGCTTAACTTTCAGGAATGCTTAGCCGCTCCTGCTCGGACTCCGTAAGCTGGCCTACCCCATAAAGCTGTTCTGCCTCTTTCACCAATTTGTCGATGGGGCCCAATAGCGATTGATCTTGATCTCCGCTTGCCATGCGAGTCTCCTTCCAAGATGAGGCGCTTCGCGTAATGTGCGGCCCTCAAACTCTCATTGAATGCGCAGCCGAGTCCAAAAGGAAAGCCGCGTCAGGACGCCCGGAATCGTTCTTTCTTGGAGCGCGTTGGCTTTTCGCAGCAATAGTACGTTCGTTGATTGACGATTCGTAGCGCAATGGTTAGCGTTGTCTCAGCGTCTTTCTTTCGCGCTGTTTCTATTCTCTGCTGAAGGTGAAACCCTGGTGGCGCGGCCCATCATCACCCTAACGACGGATTACGGTACCAACGACCATCTGGTTGGCACCCTTAAAGGCGTCATTCTGAAGATCAATCCCGACGCAAACATTGTAGACATCACTCATAACGTCACTCCCTACGATTTGCTCGATGGCGCGCTCGCGATCGGCTCAGCCTACTCGTACTTCCCTCCGCGTACGATTCACGTTGTTGTCGTTGATCCCGGTGTCGGAACCGATCGCCGGCCGCTGCTGGTTTCCGGCGAAACCCAGTATTTCGTCGCCCCCGATAATGGCGTCCTCTCGCTCATCTACGAACGCGAAGAGAGCCTGCTGGTTCGGCACGCCAACGTCGAACATTACTACTTGCAGCCGCTCAGCAAAACGTTTCATGGCCGCGATATTTTTGCCCCCATCGCCGCATGGCTATCCAAAGGTTCACAAGCAGTCAGTATGGGCGACGAAATCACCGACCACAAAAAATTCGCCATGCCCAAACCCAAATCAGCCGGCGGCGTAGTGAAAGGCGTCGTGCTCCGCGTAGACAGTTTCGGCAATCTCGTGACCAACTTCCGCCCGGAAGATCTTCCTGCCTCCACCCTCGAAAATGGTGCCGTTCAATTTCAGATTGGTTCGCAAACTGTCAGCCGGCTGGTGGACACCTTCGCAAAAGGAAATCCCGGCGAGGTATTCGCTTATATCGGTTCGAACGGTTTTGTCGAATTTGGAGTGAATCGCGGAAACGCTTCCAAAGCACTCGCGGCTGGACGGGGCTTTCCCGTCATTCTCAATCCGCAGTAGGTACACCGCAACCGATTTCTCTACTTCGAAGACTCCAACGCCGCCATCTGCGAACGTGTACGCGGATCGAGCCAATCTCGCCAGGCATCTCCCAACAAGTTAAACGCCAGCACCGCGGTCATCACCGCCAGCGCCGGAAATACGACCATATGCGGCGCATCAAACAGATGTCCGCGCGCGTCGTTCAACATTGCTCCCCAACTCGGAATCGGCGCCAACACTCCCAATCCCAGGAAGCTCAGCGTGGACTCGGCAAGAATTGCGCCAGCCATACCAATCGTCGCCTGAATCAACACCGGTTGCAGGATGTTTGGCAGCAAGTGCCTCACCAGAATCCTTGCGTGCGAAGCGCCCAGCGACCGTGCCGCCAGCGCAAATTCCAATTCCTTTACTTTCAGCACCTGCGCCCGCGCCAAACGTGCATACCCGGCCCACCCGGTGATCACCAGAGCCAGAATTACTTTGCCCATCCCGGGCCCAAAAAAAGCTGCAAACGCAATTGCTAAAAGTATGCCTGGAAAGGAAAGAAACGCATTTACCAGCAGCAAATTGACGATCCGGTCCCACCACCCGCCAAAATACCCCGCCAGCGATCCAATAATCAGACCCGTAATTCCGCACCCAAACACAACGCAAACGGCCACTGTCAGCGAAATCCTCGCTCCATGGGCGACGCGAGAGAGGACATCGCGCCCGAGTTCATCCGTCCCCATCCAGTGCTTCGCGGAAGGTCCCTCCAGCCTCGCCGCCAGGTTCTGTGCAGCCGGATTCGCCGGCACAATCCAGGGCGCAAGCACCGCTACCACAAAGAGGAACAGGGCCGCCGCAAATCCGACTCGCGCGAGCATGCTCTGCCTCAGGAACGCGCCGACATTCACCGCCACACTCACGACATCCTCACGCGCGGGTCCACCAGCGAATAAACTACGTCCGTCAGTAGATTCACCAGTACATAAGAAAGCGAAATGACTAGTATGCAGCCCTGCAGCAGCGGATAGTCCCTTGCCGAAATCGCCTGCACCGTCAGCCTTCCGACACCAGGCCATGAGAAAATCGTTTCGGTAACAATCGTTCCCGCCAATAGTGTCCCGAACTGCAACCCCAGAATCGTAATGATCGGGATCAACGCGTTCCGCAATCCGTGTCTAAAAAGAACCGCCGCCGTTCCCAGTCCCTTCGCCCGCGCCGTTCGAATGTAGTCCGCTGACAACTCCTCCAGCATTGCCCCGCGCACCATCCGCGTCAGAATCGCTGCCAGCGCCGCTCCCAGTGTCGCCGCCGGCAGCACATAACTTCCCGCTCCGCTCCGCCCTGACACCGGTAACACGCCAATCGCAATCGAGAAAAGTAAGATCAGCAGCGGCCCCAGCGCGAAATTCGGAATCGCCAATCCAAACAACGTAAACACTCCCACCAGTCGGTCTGCCGCGTTCCCACGTCGATGCGCCGCCAGCACGCCCGCGGGAATTGCAATCGCTGCGCACACCACCAGTGCCAGAGACGCCAGCTGCAACGTCGCCGGATATCTCTCAAAGATGATCCGCGCCACCGGCGCCTGAAATTTAAACGACTGCCCTAGGTCTCCGCGAAACAGTCCGATCAAGTAATGTCCGTACTGCACATGTAGCGGCACATCCAATCCCAGGGCGTGTCGCAGCTGTGCCGCAGCGCCCGGCGCTGCGCCTTCGCCCAGCATCTGCTCCACTGGATCGCCCGGAACGATGTGAATCATCAGGAACACGAGCGTCAGCACTAGCCACAATGCCGGCAATGTAAGCAGGAATCTCTTCAACAAATGTCGCGTCATGGCAAGAGAATTATGGCTTGGAAACCGCCGGCGCCCCCGTCTTTCCTGGCGAAGTTTCCACCGCGCCGCTTTTCTTCACGCGCTTGCCCTGATTTCTTTCCACCTTCACTCGTGCCACTCTCTTGCCATCCATCTCCGCAATGGTGAAGCGCAAATCCCCGAACACGAAACTTTCGTCGCCCTTCGGAATAAACCCCAGCTGATCCAGCACGAATCCACCGACCGTCGCGTACGCAGGGTCTTCCGGCAGCACAATTCCATACTGTGCATCCAGGTCGCGCACATTTAGTGCCGCATCAAAAATCACCGCGCCATCGGCCAGCGTCAATGGGCGCTCCACCACATCAAACTCGTCGTGAATTTCTCCCACCATCTGTTCCAGGACGTCCTCTAGCGTCACCAATCCGAGCAAACTTCCAAATTCATCCACCACTACCGCCATTCCCGTATGGTGCTTTTTGAACTCCTGCAGCAGCTCCCCCGCCGGCTTTGTTTCCGGCACGATCAGCAATTCCCTCAACACTCGCCGTAAATCAAACGCCGGCACCGGCACGCCCTCCTGCGCTCGCCGTTCGCGATCCTGTAGCACCCACAACATATCTTTGATGTGCACAAAGCCCAGCACATGGTCGACCGCCTCGCGATACACCGGAATCCGCGACTTCTGCGTCGTGGCGAAAACCCGCAGCACTTCATCCAGTGTCGCCTCGACCGCTAGCAGATGCATGTCCGGCCGTGGCACCATGATCTCCCGCACCTGCAACAGCCCCATCTCGATCGCACTCAAAATGAATTTTTCCTCGCCCGGCGCCAGCAAACCCCGCTCCCTGGCTTGCTGGATTTGTATCTGCAACTCTTCGGTCGAATGCGCCACGCCGTGCCCCGAGGGAGTCTTGATCCCCATCGCCCGAACAACCGCTCGCGAAATCCCGTCCAGCAGATCAATGGCCCATCGAAACGTACCCAAAAACCACCGGAAGGGCCGCGCGATCAACAACGCCACCCGCTCCGCCCGCGCGAGACTCACTGTCTTCGGAACCAGCTCCCCAACCACCACGTGCAGCGCGGTCAACAGTACAAACGCGCACGTAAGCGCGAACGCATGCGCCACAATCGCCGACTTCGTCCCCGGATTGCCCGGCCACAGCTGTTGAAAAACCGTCGCCAATGTCGCTTCGCCCAAAGCTCCCAGCGCCAGGCTGGTTAGCGTAATTCCAAACTGCACGCCAGAAACGACCCGGTTTAGATCCCCCACCAGGGCCTCAACAATCTTCGCCCGCGCGTTTCCCACCGCCACCAGCTGCCGCACGCGCGATAACCTCACCGCCACAAGCGAAAATTCCGTCGCCGCGAAAAATCCGTTCAGCACCGCCAGAAGCAGCACGCCAATCAGCTTTACTGCAAACATCGAAAGGACTTTCTCCTTGCCCCAAGTTTCAGGGGTTTCGGGGTCTGTTTTTGTTACAAACCCAGGGGCACTACTTGTACCTACAACTCTGAGGGGAATTGTACCAGCACACTGCCCGCTCAAAGTTGCGCGTCATACCCCAGCAAAATCGACGGGTTGCGTCGCTGAAACGCCTCCTCTACACTGATTTTTCACATTTTTTTCGAGGGTTCCTGTTGCGAATCGCGCTCCGCATCGTCGGCTGGCTTCTGACTCTTACCGTCCTGTCCTGCGGCGGTCTCGCCTGGTGGCTCTTTTACCGGCCACTTCCACAAGTTGATGGCCTCGCTTACTTGCCCGGCCTGCAAGGTCAAGTCACCGTCGATCGCGACGTCTGGGGCATCCCCCACGTTCGCGCATCTTCTCTAGCCGACATGGCCGAAGCCCAGGGCTACGTCGTGGCCCAGGATCGCCTCTGGCAAATGGATTTGCTCCGCCGCGTTGCCCGCGGCCAGCTCTCGGAAATCCTTGGGGCCGGCACCGTCGCCATCGACAAGCATTTCCGGCTTCTCCGCTTCGGCCCGGCCGCGGAACGCGATGCCGCGCGCCTCGACGAAGAATCCCGTATCATCATGGAAGCCTATTCCCGCGGCGTGAACAAATTCATCGAGCAGCACCAGAACAATCTCCCTGTCGAATTTAAACTCCTCAAATACCAGGCGCAGCCCTGGCAGCCTTCCGACTCCCTCGTCATCGGCGCTTACATGTACGAAACTCTCACCGAAACTTGGGAAGAAAAATTCAACCGCGCCCAAGTATTCGCCCGCGTTGGCCCCGACAAAGGCAAAGACCTTTTCTCCGTTGACGCCGCTCTGGACCATTTTGTCGTCGGCGATCCGGATCAACCCGGCGGGGGTTCACAGCGCTCGGGCGATCCCGATGATGAAGACGATGAGGACGACATGTCGCAAGACGACGTCCTAAAAGCCGGCGCGCAAACTCCGAACACGCAATTCGGCTTCACCGACCTGACTACCGCTCTTGCTCCGTCCGTCGTTCAGTGGCTAGATGAATCCCAACGCAACATTCGCCACACTCTTGGCAGCAACAACTGGGTCGTTTCTGGGGATCACACCGCCACCGGCAAACCGCTCCTCGCCAACGACACTCATCTTGAACTGGGCATCCCGCCAATCTGGTATCAAATGCACCTCTCCTGCCCCGGCTGGAACGTCAAGGGCTTCACCCTGCCCGGCGCGCCGCTCGTCATCATCGGCCACAACGATCGCATCGCATGGGGCTTCACCAACAACGGCGCCGATGTGCAAGACCTTTACATCGAATCCTTCAACCCCGCACAGTCCGACGAATACAAAGCCAACGGCAAATGGCTCAAAGCGCAAATCGTCGACGAGGTCATTCACGTTAAAGGTGCGCCTGATGAGCACTTCCCCGTCACCATCACTCGCCACGGCCCCGTCGTTAAAACGGACGGCAGCACCGGTTACGCGCTTCGCTGGACCGCCACCGAACCCGGCGCCCTCGCCAACACCTACAACCGCCTCGGCAAAGCGCAAAACTGGAAGGAATTCCGCGAAGTCATGAAGTCCGTCTGGGGCCCCGCGCAAAATGCCGTTTACGCTGACATCCGCGGGAATATCGGCTATCTCATGGCCGCTCGCGTTCCCCTTCGCAAAAAAGGCCGCGGTGAGCTTCCCGTTCCTGGCGACACCGACGCTTTCGAATGGAAAGGCTACATTCCCTTCGACGAACTCCCGCAAATTCTCAATCCCGAGGACGGCCTCATCGTCACCGCCAATGCTCGTGTCGTGGGCCCCGATTATAAACCGTACCTCACCGATCATTGGGAAGAGCCCTACCGCACCGCGCGCATCTGGGATCTACTCCACGACAGACACGATCTCCGCCCCGCCGACATGATGAAAGTCCAAGCCGATACTTACAGCTACCCCGACGTTTTCCTCGCCGAACAACTGGCGCCGGCTGCAAAACTTTCCGCACCCAAAGATCCCCGCACCCAAAAACTCATCGCCCTTGCCAAAGATTGGAACGGAATCGCCGACCCTGATTCCATCGCCGTCCCTTTTCTTGAAGCCACTCGCCGGGCAACCCTCAAACTCATCTTGCAACCCGCTCTCGGCGCTGACACCAATCTCTACCAATGGCGCAGCACTGCTTTCCTCCAACGCGTTCTCACTGAACGCCCGCCCTCCTGGCTCCCTTCTGGCTACAAGAATTATGACGAACTCCTTGTTGCCGCCGCCGACGAATCCGTCCAGCAGCTCGAAAAAGACTCTGGCTCTCCAAAAATCGAAAACTGGCCCTGGAAGCGCTTCGATTCTCTCGAAATGCTCCACCCACTCGGCCGCGAAGGCTGGCTCAAAAAGCTTTTCAGCATCACCGGCAAGCCGCAAGGGGGCACCGCATTCAGTCCGCGCGCAGCCACCCGCCATCACGGCCCCGCCATGCGCTTCGTCGCCAACCCCGGCAACTGGGACGATTCCCTCATGCTGATCCCCGCTGGCCAAAGCGGCCAGCTCGGCAGCAGCCACTACTCGGATCAATTCCGCCATTGGTACGAAGGTATCCCCATCCTCGCGCCTTTTTCCGACTCCGCCCAATCCGCTACTCGCAAACACACCCTCACCCTCAAGCCGTAGTGTCTATTTGCCTTCGCTCTTCAGGGGGGCAGAGCTTTTAGCTAAATGACTTGTCCTTCTAGCCGTAGATCATCTCTTCCTCCTCTGGCACACAAAAGCATTTGTTTCCTCTCTCTGCCCTGCCGTAAACTGTTGCCTGCGAAAAAAACACGTGAACACACCTGCTTCCAAAAAATCCGAGCCGCCGCAAAAGCCCGATTTCGAACGTTGCCTTGCTCGTCTAGAAGAAGTCGTCCGCAAACTTGAAAGCCCGCAACTCTCTCTCGACGACGCTATGAAGCTTTTTGAAGAAGGTGTCGCCCTTTCTGCCGAATGCCAAAAACAGCTCGAAGAAGCTGAGGGAAAAGTCGAAATCCTTCTCAAGAAGGCGGACGGCCGAGTCGTCGCCGAACCCTTCGAACCGGAAGGCGAGCCCGAATCCACATGACCACGGCACCATGCCCGCTTCTGCAAAACATTCTGCAATGACTCTGCTGGATTTCTTCGACCAAGATCTGCAATTCGTGGATGCGGCCCTGGAGCGCCTCCTGCCCGCCGCCAACACGCCGCCGTTTTCGATTCACGAAGCCATGCGGTACTCCGTTTTCGCCGGGGGCAAACGCATTCGTCCCGTTCTCTGCCTCGAATCCGCGCGAATTTTCACATCAGACATCCAACCCGCGCTTCACCCCGCCTGCGCCATCGAATTCATCCACACCTACTCGCTTATCCACGACGATCTTCCGGCTCTCGACAACGACGACCTCCGCCGCGGCAAACCTACCTGCCACAGAAAATTTGGCGAAGCCACGGCCATTCTCGCCGGCGATGCTCTCCTCACCCGCGCCTTCGAAACCATCGCCGCCACTCCAGTCAAGCCAGACCTCCTCGTCAAGATCCTCGCCGAGGTCGCCGCCTGTGCAGGTACCATCAACGGCATGGTCGGAGGCCAAGTCGCCGATCTCGAAGCCGAAGGCAAAGCTGTCGGCCCTGCAATGCTTGAATACATTCACCGCAGCAAAACCGCGGCGCTCATCCGCGCCTCCGTGGCCGCAGGCGCCATCTGTGCCGGCGCTCCCGATGAAGACGTTGCTCGCCTGCGCCATTTTGGCGAAACCATCGGTTGGGCCTTCCAGGTCACCGACGACATCCTCGACGTCGAAGAATCTTCCGCCGCACTGGGCAAAACCGCCGGCAAAGACATTGCCCAACATAAAGCTACCTATCCCAGCGTCTTCGGTCTCGAGCGTTCCCACCAGATCGCCAACGACCTCGCCTCCCAAGCCATCGCCGACCTCGCTCCCTACGCGGACCGCGCCTCTCGTCTCCATCAAATCGCCAACTTCCTGATCCGCCGCCGCGCCTAGCCGGTGATGACGCGGTCTCCTAAACTGCGGCTGGACCGAATCATCCTGGAACGCGGGCTTGCCGCGTCGCGCCAAAAGGCTCAAGCCATGATCCTGGCTGGAGAAGTTCTGGTGAACGGAGTAGCCGTCACCAAAGCTGGCCAGGCGATTCCGCAAGAGGCTGCGATCGAAATCCGCAGCCGCCTGCAAAAATATGTCTCCCGCGGCGGCTTCAAACTAGAAGGTGCCCTTCAAGATTTCCGAGTGGATCCGACTGAAAAAATCTGCCTCGACGTAGGATCTTCCAATGGCGGGTTCACCGACTGCCTTCTTCAGCACGGCGCCGCCAAAGTCTTCGCCGTCGACGTCAACACCGATCAATTGGACTGGAAACTCCAGCAAGACCCGCGCGTCTTGCGCATCAAGCGCAACGCCCGGGAACTCCGACCCGCCGATGTCCCTCAACCCGCCAGCCTGGTCGTCGCCGACGTGTCCTTCATCTCCATCACCAAAATCCTACCCGCTGCAGTACCGTGCGCCGCCTCCGATTCCGACTGGCT
This sequence comes from Candidatus Eiseniibacteriota bacterium, assembly GCA_035607085.1. GTDB lineage: Bacteria > Acidobacteriota > Terriglobia > Acidiferrales > UBA7541 > Acidiferrum. Next base: position 14,837 of record DATMZI010000119.1, read on the forward strand.
CATCCTCATCAAACCTCAATTCGAACTCCGCCGCGAGGACATCGGCCCCGGTGGCGTTGTCTCCGACCCCGTTCTCCACCAACGCGCCATCCAATCCGTCCAGGCTGCCGCCGAATCCCTCGGTCTTCTCACCCTCGGCCTAAAGCTCAGCCGCCTCCCCGGCGCCGAAGGCAACCAAGAATTCTTCCTCCACTCCCGCAAGCCTTAGCCTCTTTCCTGTTCTGTCTTCTGTCTTTTTCTCGCCTTTCTCTTCTTTCCCTCTTTTCTGTTTCCGTCTTCCTTTTTCGGCCCACTTCGATAAGTGAGGCTGGGGCCTCGGTTCTCTTCCACAGTTAGGATAAACTTCCAGAACATGCTGGCCACTCCCATCCACACCGTAGGCATCTTCTCGCGACCTCGTCGCGCCGATCTCACCACGATCGTCGCGCCCCTGCTCGACTGGATCAGCAAGCGCGGCTATCGCGCCCTCTTCGACACGGAAACCGCCGAGGCCCTAAGCGACGGCAGCAACTCGGGCCTATCCCGCCATGAGTTGGCCGGACAAGCCGATTTATTGGTCGTCCTCGGCGGCGACGGCACTCTTCTCGCCGCGGCCCGCGAAGCCGCCCCCCGGGGCATCCCGATTCTTCCGATCAACCTCGGCAGCCTAGGCTTCCTCACCAGTTTCACGCTGCAGGAACTCTATCCCGCACTCGAGGAAACGCTCTCCGGCAATGCGGAAACCAGCGAACGTGTCATGCTCACAGCCCTGCTCAAGCGCCACGGGCAAGTCGTGGAATCGAAAAATGTCCTCAACGAAGCGGTCATCAACAAGGGCGCTCTCGCCCGCATGATCGAAGTCGAACTTTCCATCGACGAAGAATTCGTCTGCCGTTACCGCGCCGATGGCCTCATCATCGCCACCCCGACCGGTTCCACCGCTTATTCGCTTTCCGCGGGCGGTCCGATTGTGCATCCCGCGGTCGAATCCCTCATCGTTACGCCGATTTGTCCGCACACTCTCACCGACCGGCCCGTGGTGATTGCCGACACCTGTTGCATAGAAACTCGTCTCCGTGGCGACGCCGAATCGGTCTATCTCACGCTCGATGGGCAAAAAGGAATTTTGATGGAATCCGAGGATCGTGTTTCTATAACGCGCGCAAACCAGCGGCTCAAACTCATTCAGCCACACCGTAAATCCTATTACGAAATTTTGCGCAGCAAACTGAAGTGGGGTGAAGCCTAAGATGCACTTTCTGTCATTCAGAGAGAAACGAGGAATCTGCCTTTCTCTTTGCTGATGCCAGAACGTCGCCACGCAGCAAGTCCTTCGCCGTTTCACGCTGACGGATCACACGCGCGCGCTTCCCTTCCACCAAAATCTCCGCCGGACGTCGCCGCGCGTTGTAGTTCGACGCCTGCGACATTCCATAAGCGCCCGCCGTCCAGATCGCCAGCACATCTCCTGTTTTCACAAGGCCCAGCGGCCAGTCATGCAGAAAGCAATCACCCGTCTCGCACACCGGGCCAACCACGTCGACTCGTGCACCATTGGTTTTTTCGCCCCTCGCGCGCGTCACGCGCGTAATCGGATGCACCGCGCTGTACAACGCCGGACGCAGCAGATCGTTCATCGCGGAATCCACCACCACAAATGCCTTGTCGCGATTTTTCTTGGTGTATAAGACCCGAGTCAGGAGAACTCCCGCCGGAGCGATGATGGTTCTTCCGGGTTCCAGCAAAAGGTGAACACCAAGCGGCTTTGCGAATCGCGCGACCAAGCGCGCGTACTCGCCGCGCGACGGAGGCTTCTGATCGGTGTAGCGCACGCCCAGTCCTCCGCCAAAATCAAGGTACCTCAGAGCAATCCCGAGTTCGCGCAGTTCTCGGACGTAACTCGTCAACCTGCCCAGCGCCTGCTGAAACGGCTGCATCGAGGTAATCTGCGAACCAATGTGCGCGCTGATCCCCTCCCAGCGGACCCACTTCGATTGACGATGCTTCAAATACAGTTCACGAGCCGCGGCCCAGTCCAACCCGAATTTGTGCTGATGGTGCCCCGTCGAAATATGCGGGTGGCCTCCGGCAATCACGTCGGGATTCACGCGAATCGAAACGCCCGGCAAGTCGCCATTTTTGTTCTTGCCAGATTCTTCCAACAGCACGCCCAGTTCGGCTTCCGATTCGATATTGAAAAGTAGGATTCCGCGTTTCGTGTCTTTACTGCGGCAGCGATAGCGGAGTGCGAAGCGAATTTCATCGCGCGTTTTGCCGACGCCGGAAAACACAATTCTTTCTCCAGGAACGCCAAGATGCGCCAAATGCTCCAGCTCACCGCCAGACACCACGTCAAAGCCGCTGCCAAGGTCAGCGAGAGTTTTGAGAATGGTCAGATTGCCGTTGGATTTTACGGCAAAACACAAGGTATGGCGCAGCCCACCAAGCCCCCTTTTCAGTTCGCTGAATGCATTTTCAATTGCAGCGCGGCTGTACAGATATGCAGGCGTGCCAAACTTTTCCGCCGCTTCCGTAAGCGGGAGGCCTTCGCAAAATACTTCTTCCCCAGAATTCCGGGCGGACTTTCGCCACGCGAATTGCGGAGTGAATTCGGCTGGATCGACAAACTTATGCCTTTGCGGGGGCGTAGCGGATGGGGCGGTCATCGGGCTTTGAGCACCACCAGCGTACGATCGTCAGAGAGTGGCGCGCTTTGCGCGAACCAATCCACTTCGCGAAGGATCAGATCGGACAATTCCGTGGCGGCCAGTTCATGGTGGGTTTCCACCAGTTTGCGCAAGCGTTCTGTCCCAAAGAATTGTCCTTCGCTGTTCATTGTCTCGGCAATGCCGTCGGAATGGAAAATCACGATGTTCCCCGGCTCCAAAGTCACACTCCACTCGTCATAGCTGGTTTCCTCAAAAATACCGAGCGGAAATCCCGTAAGTTCGATTTTCCCGCAACGTCCGTCCTTGTAAAGCAGCGGCTGCGATTGTCCTGCGTTAGCCACGCGGAACTTGCGGCGGCCTTTCTGCCAGGTGGCGAAACACGCGGTCATGAAGCGACCCTCGATGCGGCGCTCACCGACCAACTGGTTCATCTGGCGAAGCATTTCGGCCGGCTGCAGCTTTTGTGGCGCAAGGCTGCGCATAATGCCGATCGCCACGGCGCCGTAGAGTGCGGCGGCGGTGCCCTTTCCACTGACGTCCGCCAGCGCGACACCGAGTTGCTGCGGGCCGTAGCGTAGAAATTCGTACAAGTCGCCGCAGACTTCGCGCGCGGAAAGATAACGGGCCGCCATATCGAGGTCATAGTCTTCGGTGGGAACAGGGCGAATCAAAGCGCCTTGAATGCGCTTGGCAGCTTGCAAGTCGCGCTCGAGGCGCGCTTCATCCCGTGCAACTTGTTCGTAGAGGCGGGCGTTCTCCAAGGACACCGCAAGATTGGCGGCGAGAATCGAGAGCGTCTGCACATGCTCTTCGCGAAACGCGTTGAGCTGCGGGCTTTCTAGATCGAGAACGCCGATGATTTTGCCTTTGTGCTGCATGGGAAGGGCCAGCTCCGAACGGGTTTCCGGATTGACCATCAGATAGCGCGGATCGACGGTAACGTCGGGAACGAGCACCGCCTCCCGCAAGGTTGCCGCAGCACCGACGATGCCTTCGCTGGCGGCGACGCGCAACTTTCCCTGCACGCGCTGGCCGTGTTTGACGTCGAGACGGTGACGAAAGATCTTCTGTTCCTCGTCATAAAGCATGATGCTGAGGATCTGATAGTCAATGACGCGCTTTACCTGTTCGGCGGCGCGGCGCAGCAGTTCCTCGACATCAAGGATGGAGCTCATTTCACGGCTGACTTCGTTGAGCAGGAGCAGCGTGTTGGCCTGGACATTGGCGCGCTCATAGAGCCGCGCATTTTCAATGGCGACGGCAAGACGGCTGCCGAGCAAGGTAAGGATGCTCTGCTGGTGCGGCGTGAAGTAATCGGGCTGGTTGCTTTGAATATCGAGCACGCCGATGCACTTGCCCTGGATCATCAGTGGGACGGCGAGCTCGGAGCGCACGCTGTCAATGGCATTGATGTAGCGAGGGTCGCTCGAAACATCGCTGACGCGGACGGAATGCCCAGTTGCCGCGGCGGTTCCAGTGATTCCCCGTCCCACGGGGATGCGAAGATTCTCCGCCAGGTCGCGCGGGTAGCCGATGGCGAAGCGGTGCTTGAGAGCGCCTTCTTCGACGAGCAGGACGCCGAAGATTTCATAGTCGATGTGCTTCTTGATGAGCGCTGCAGTACGCGACAGCACTTCATCAAGGTCCAGTGAAGCGTTTACCTCCTCGCCGATCTCGGCAAGTGTGGCGAGGACTTCTGCGGAAATCTCGCCCTGGGGAACAATTTTTACGGGTACGGATGTTTCGGATGGATTCATCTGTTCCTATTATAGCAGCCGCGCGCGGAAGCAATTTTCACCGAAAACAGCTGGCTTCTAATGAGAACCACCGGGCAGAGTGAGGATTCCTACGTCGGGCAGATTGCGGTAACGCTCGGCATAATCCAGGCCGTAGCCAACGACAAATTCGTCGGGGATGACAAAGCCAGTGTAGTCGGCGCGGACGTCGGCGATGCGGCGTTCCCGCTTGTCCAGGAGCACCGCAACTTTGAGGCTTTTGGGTCTGCGTTGCTGCAAAACACGAAGAAGGTACTGCAACGTGAGTCCGGTATCGAGAATGTCCTCCACAACGATGACGACTTTGCCGTCGATGCTGGAGTCGAGGTCCTTGTTTAGTTTGACCTGACCGGAGGACTTCGTGTCTTTACCATAACTGGAGACGGCAATGAAGTCGAAAGTGACTTCGCCGGGAATCTGGCGGGCTAAGTCAGCCAGAAACAGAACGGCGCCTTTCAGCACACCTACGAGCAGAAGGTGTTCGCCCGGAAAATCATCGCGGATGCGTTTGCCCATTTCGCTAATTTTCTTCTGGATTTCAGCGCTGGTGATCAGGGGACGGATACTTTCTCCGCTTTGTGCGGATTGTTGCCTGGGCTTGCCCACGGACGCGGTTTTCTTCGCCATTTGCTCCTCTATTTCCGCCTGACTTTATCGCAGCAGGGAATCCCCGGCAAGCTGGGCCCCTTTTACCAGCGCTTCTCGGTGCGTTCATCGGATTGAAACACAAGTTCGCCACAATTACGATCCACGTGGTCGGTCGCAATGCGTTCCGGCAGAAGCGGACGATCAACATGGACCTGCCTATTTTGGAGCAAGTTAAGATTGGCGAACAGCTGGGCGCGGAACGGATCGCCGAGGCCTTAAACCTGTCAAACATCAAAACGCAACCGGAGTGAACAACACCGGTTACATCATCGGAAGCATAAAGGACGCAAGCGGAGACGTAATTCCGACACCGAGCTCCAACTCGTCATTCGGGACAGTAACCAACAGCAACTTCGCATTTTCGTCGCGACAAATACAGATCGGCGCGCGGCGGCTGTTCTAGGCGGCGAGACGATCATGATAGAAGAGGGCGGCTGCGTTTGCGGCCGCCTTTTGTTGTAAAACAGAAGGCGGAACTATTCGACCCAATCGGCGAGGAAGATGTTGGTTTCGTGAGGTTCTTTGCCGTGGCGGTTGGAGGCCCAGACGAGGCGCTTGGCGTCGGAAGTGAACATGGGAAAGCCATCGAAGTCGGGTTGAGAGGTGATGCGCTGCTGGCCAGAGCCGTCTTCGTTAATGAGGTAAAGATCGAAGTCGCGGCCTTTTTTGGGATCGGCCTGATTCGAAGCGAAGATGATGCGCTTGCCATCGGGCAGCCAGTAGGGAGCGAAATTCGCCGCCCCATTGTGCGTGACCTGATGTTTGTTGCTGCCGTCGGCGTTCATGACCCACAGTTCGAGATTCCCTGGACGAATGAGGCCTTTCGCGAGCAAATCCTTATACTCGGCGATTTCCTGCGGAGTTTGCGGATGTTCGGCACGGTAGACAATCTTTCTGCCGTCGTAGGACCAGAATGGGCCCCCGTCGTAACCAAGTTCGTGAGTGAGCTGCTTCACATCTTTACCGTCGGCATCCATAGTGTAGATATCGAGGTCGCCATTCCGGGTGGAAGTGAAAACGATGTGCTTGCCGTCGCGCGAGATGGTGGCTTCCGCGTTGTAGCCGGGCGCGTCGGCAAGAAGTTTCAAGTCACGGCCGTCGGGCTTTGCGGTGTAGATGCGATAGGTGTCATAAATGGGCCAGACGTAGCCGCGCGAGTAGTCGGGCTTGGGAGGACAGTCGGCGCTGGCGGCGTGGGTGGAAGAGTAGAGGACACGATCGCCTGAGGGGAAGAAGTAGCTGCACGTCGCGCGGCCCTTGCCGGTGCTGAGAAGTTTGGGCGTGGCGAGCTGTCCCTTGGGAGTGTCCACGGAAATGGAATAGATCTGATCGCAGGGCACGCCGGAGCCCTGGTGCTGGAAGATGAGCTGCTTGTCATCAGCGGAAAAATAGGCTTCGGCATTTTGGCCGCCGAAAGTCAGCTGACGAACATTTTTGAGGTGCTTCTGTTCTTCAGGTGTGGTGAGCGAGGCAGCAGAGTCTTGCGAATAAGCGGCTTCGGAAGAATGCGAATCGAGTACGATAGCCGATGTTGGGACCAACAGTGACGTGAGCAAAGCAAGAGACCAGACTCTGCGCATTCGAGAAGTCCTACTTTCGCTGTTCTAGAGTGACGGAAACTTTGAGCGGCTGGCCGTTGCGGAGCACGATCACTTCCACGACATCGCCGACTTTGCTGCGGCGAAGCGCATCGGTGAAATCGTAAAGATTATTGATGCGTTTGTCGGCAAACTGGACCAGCACGTCCCCAGCCTGGAGGCCGACTTTTGCAGCGGGTGAACCGGGGCGAACATCCGAAAAACGGACGCCGGCTTCGCTCTGGCCAAAATCGGGGACGGAGCCGAAGTAGGGCCCGTAACCGCCGCCACTCGGAACACCGCCCGCATGCGGGTCTTCCACAACCGCGACGAATTTTGGCTTTTCGGAAGCGTCGGCGAGTTCAAGGCTGACCTTCGAGACGAGAGTAAGAAGCTGCGTGGCCGAGGCGGCGTTAATTTTGTCCCAAGTGTCAGAAGGCTTGTGGTAGTCGCTATGCAGGCCGGAAAAGAAAAACAGCACGGGGATCTTTTTGGCAACAAAGGAGGTATGGTCGCTGGAAGAGTAGCCGCCTTCGGAATATTCGAAATGGAAGCTGCTGCCTTTGGCCACATCTTCCACCGTGGACTTGAGCGTGGTGCCCGTGCCGATGCCACCGATGAAAACTTTGTCGTCTTTGATGCGGCCGATCATATCCATGTTGAGCATGGCGACGGCTTTGCCGAGTGGGCGAGTTGGTTCTTTGACCCATTCGGCGGAGCCGAGCAGGCCGAGTTCTTCTCCCGCGAAATTGACGAAGAGGATGCCACGATCGAGTTTGCCCGCGAGCGGAGCGAAAATGCGGGCAAGTTCGAGGACCCCCGCAGTGCCGGAAGCGTTGTCGTCGGCACCCGGATGGATCTGACCGATTTGCGACGGTGCGAGAGAATGCGAATCGCCTTTACCGAGGTGGTCGTAATGAGCGCCGACAATGACGTATTCGTCAGACCTCCCGGGCAAGTAGGCGAGGACGTTGTTGACGCTGGCACGGAGGGTTTCGACCTTGAGGGTGACGTCGACTGAAGAATCGAGTTGAATGGAAAAGCCGGAACTTTTTTCTTTCTCGACGGAGTCTTGCAACTCGGCAGTGGTCAGGCCGGTGGGGCGAAGCCATTCATCGGCGACTGCCGATCTTACTTGCAAGCAGACGATGCCTGCTTCTTCGGGGCCTTCGGCATCGCCAAATGGAAGCAACTCGTCAGATTCGCCGTGAGCTAGCTTGCCGTTGACAACCATCAGCGCGGCTGCGCCGTGATTTTTGGCGTTGATAGCCTTAGTGATGAGGGAAGCATGGGTGGTGTGGTCGCCGGTGGAAGCTTTTTGAGCGAGGGCTTCTGGTTCGCCGCGGAGCACCAGAACAATTTTGTCGTGCACATCGGTGTCGTGAAAATCGTCGTAGGAGAATTCAGGCGCGGTAATACCATATCCGGCAAAGACAAGCGAGCCTTTCGCATTGCCGGTGGAAGAGAAGCTGAGCGGGATAAAGTCGTCGCGGACTGCGTAGGTTTCGATTTTTCCGCCATTGGCGTGGCCGGACATTTTTGTTCCGCCCTGGATTTTACGCCCGGTGACGACACGAAAGGACTGCAGATACCCCTTGCTGCCGGCGGGTTCCAGACCGAGAGATTTGTAGCGTTCGACCAGGAGGTGTTCGGCGAGCGTGAGGCCGTGAGCGCCATCGCCGCGGCCCTCCATTTCCGGCGCGGAGAGCGCCTTGATGTCGTCGAGATACTTAGCCGCGTCGGTTGAAGCGACAGCGGGTGGATTCTGGCCGAACGCGGAACCCGCGAGTCCGGCACCAACCGAGATAGCGACGATGAGCGTCGCAATGAAGGCCAAATGTTTGCTGGAACAACACGCCGATCGGACATTGGCGAAGTCAATCTGCATTCTGAATGGATTCTCAGTTAAATTCAATTGCGGAGACGAAGCAAAATAGTATCAAAATCGCACGCGGAAAGGCGCGAGCAAATGGCGGAAAGAATTCAACCGGAGCCGTGGCTGCGTGGGACACTAAGCGACGTTCCGGCCGTGTCACGGGCGGTGCTGCATGCGTTGCAACTGGCAGAGGAGGATTTGGCGACGTGGTGCGGGCCTTTGAGCCAGCACGAACTGAATGCGCGCCCGAGTGGGTTGCCGTCCGTGGCGTTTCAAATCCGGCATATTGCGCGCAGTGTAGATCGATTGTTGTCCTACGCGGAGGGGCGGCAGTTGGATGAAGCCCAGACAGCGGTAATGAAAACCGAGATGGACGACCGCGCGAAAGCAGAAGAGGTGTTTGCGGAGCTTCGGGCAGCGTTCGACCTGGCAGCACGGCGGATTCGCGCCCTGGCTGCGGAGGACCTGGAGGCGGCGCGCGCGGTGGGAAGGAAAGAACTGCCGACGACATTGGGCGGAATGCTGGTGCACGTGGCGGATCACACCCAGAGGCACGTAGGTCAGGCCATTACAACGGCAAAGCTTGTGCACGGACTGAAAATGGGCGCGGCAGAGTAGAGCAACGATGCGGCTCTGCGGTTCGGGTATACTCCTCGAACGATATGTTCTTCGAAGTGGCCAAGAGCATTCTGCTCATCGTGAGCGCGTTGTTTCCGATCGTGAATCCGATCGGTGGCAGCCCAATCTTTCTGCTTCTAACGCAGGAATACTCCTCAGGTGCGCGAAGACTATTAGCCCGGCGCGTGGCGATCAATAGTTTTATCCTGCTGATCGTATCAGTGGTGGTAGGAACGCACATTCTGTCGTTTTTCGGGATCTCGCTGCCGGTAGTGCAGGTAGGCGGCGGACTGGTGGTGATCTCGACCGGCTGGGCGATGCTGACGCAAAGCGATTCCGGCGCGAGTGGCGATCGCAGCCACATGCATCAAGCCATGAATCCGCAGGACATTTTTGGCGAGGCGTTTTATCCGCTGACACTGCCACTGACGGTAGGGCCAGGTTCCATTTCGATCGCAATCACACTGGGAGCGAATGAACCGCGTCATCTGGGTGCGAATTTGATCTCGATTCTTACTGCGACGATTGGCGCCTTGGTGATCGCAATCAGCGTTTATCTTTGCTACGGGTACGCGGATCGGCTGGCTGCTGTCATTGGTACCAGCGGAATGAACGTAATCCTGCAACTGTCATCTTTCCTGCTAGTGTGTATTGGCGTGCAGATCTTCTGGAATGGCCTGAGCGCACTGGCAAAGACACTGAGAATTTAGGAAGGCCGGCGCGCGGTCTCCCCTTTTGCAATATTTTTAGCGTTTGGGGGTTTTAACGGGATCCGGTGGACGCGCGGGAAGTTTTTTCGGACTCGCTTCCAACGCTTTCATCACTTCGGCGATGCCCCGCTCAAGCTGCGGATCGCCGCCGGCGATTACCTCGGCGGGCTCATTCTCCACGACGATATCCGGATCCACACCGTGGCCTTCGATGACATACTTCCCTTCCGCCGAAGCGGTTGCGAACTCGGGGACGAACACATTGCCGCCATCGAGAAGCGGGCCGCGACCCGAAATTCCCACGACCCCTCCCCACGTGCGCTTGCCTATGAGCGGACCGAGACCAGCCTGGCGGAACATGTGCGGAAAAATGTCGCCATCCGAAGCGGAAGTTTCATTGATCAAACAAACTTTCGGGCCGTAGAAAGTTTCGTTGGGATAAGTGTTGGTGTAGTCGGAGACACGATCGAAGCCAGTGCCGAGCAGCGGGCGAAGCAGGCGTTGAATCAGCATTTGCGAAATGTTGCCGCCACCGTTGCCGCGCACGTCCACAATGAGAGCTTCTTTGCGAATCTGCGGATAGTAAAACTTAATGAATTCGCGAATGCCTGCGGCGCCCATATCGGGAATGTGGATGTAGCCAACGCGGCCGTGGGTTGCCTTGGAGACCGCGTCGCGGTTGCGCGCGACCCAGTCGAGATAGATTAGGTTGCGTTCGGTGGTGATGGGCTTATAGGTAATTTGTCGCGCGCCTTCCGTGGAAGGCTTGGAATTCAGAGTCAACTGCACGGGACGGTTGGCCTTGTTGAGCAGAAGCTGGAAGGGATTCTTGCTGGCGGTAAGGTCTTCGCCATCGATGGCAAGAATGTAGTCACCGTCGCGCGCGTCGACGCCGACTTCGGTCAGCGGCGAGCGGTAAAGTTCCTCTTCATTTTGGCCATGATAAATTTTCGCGATGCGGTAGCGGCCAGCGGCGTGATCGAGTTCGAGCCGAGCGCCCATCAGCGCGGCCTGTGGACGCTTGGGTACGTCGTAATCTCCACCCTCAATGTAGGAATGCGAGGCATTGAGTTCAGAAACCATTTCGCCCAGGACGTAGTTGAGGTCGGAGCGATGCGCTACGAATGGAACCAGCGCGCTGTACTGCTGCCGTAGAGCGTCCCAGTCGTAGCCGTTCATATTCCTGGCGAAGAAGAAATCGCGGTAGCGGCGCCAGACTTCGTTGAAGATTTCCTTCCACTCCTGCTGAGGTACGCGATCCACCGTCAAATTGCCCGTGGATACGGTCTTGGGATTCGATTTGCCTTCCGGCTTGGCGTCATAGAGTTTGAAGTCTCGTTCGGAACGAACCAGGATTTTTTTGCCGTCGTCCGAGACGGAAAAACCACGGATGTTTTCAGCTAGCGTCGCCTCCTTGCGGTCCTTAAGCGAATAAAGAACCAGGGAGTCCAGCGGGTAGGAATCGCGGCCATAAAAAGGCGTTCCGGCTTTGCCGTAAACGAGAAAATCTTTGGTGACAGCCAGGCCGTCGAAATTGTCCCCTTCCAATGGCACGCGGGTGACGCGGTCGGCCAAACCATCGAAATCGATGCGGATGTATTCCCTTTTCTTTTCTTCCTTTTTGTCGGACTTCTCTTTTTTGCTTTTGTCTCCCTCTTTGTCTTTATCTTTGTCGTCCGGCTTGGCCTTGTCGGACTTGTCGCCATCCTTGGCGATGGTCACTTCATCGCTTTCCGGAGGAAAAGGATTTTTTACGTCTTTGCGAAGAGCCAGCGCAAAGACGCCGCCGCTGCGATCCGTCGCAAAGTCAAACTCAACCTGGCTGACGGCGGGTTGAAAATCATGGTCCGCGAGGTAGTAGAGATAGTTGCCATCGGGATCCCATGCGGGATTGCCGGAGTTGAACAGGTCACTGGTCACACGATGCACCTGGGAGTCGGAAGTGCTCCACACGTAGAGTGAGCTAAAACCGTTTGGGTTGCTCATGGTGAAAGCAAGGTGACCGCCGTCGTGCGACCAGACGTAATCGCGCAAGCGGCCGTCGGGACTGCGGGAGATTTGGACGAACTTTTTGTCATCCAGTGTCAGCACGAACAGTTTGCCGTCTTTGTCGGAAAAGGCGAGGCGCCTGCCGTCGGGAGCCCATTCTGGTGCATAGAGCATGGCTTGCAAGCCGCGCGTGAGTTGCTCTGGCTTGGCGGAGCCATCCTGATTGACGAGATAGACTTCGTCTTCGCCGTCGAGATCGGAGATAAACGCGATTTTCGCGCCATCCGGCGACCAGCGAGCCCATTTATCGTGAGCATTGGAAGAATCGGTCAGATTGCGCGTCGGGCCCTTTTCGATAGGCGCGGTAAAGACGTCACCGCGAGCAACAAAAACGGCGCGCTCGGCCTTGGGGCTCAAGCCGTAATCTTCAATCTGGCCGGCGGCGGAAGCCTGCGCCGGGCGAGTGAAGACGCCATCGTTGGGAACTTGAATGGTGACATGTTTTGACTGGCCGGTGGCCAGATCGAGAATGTTCAGCTCACCGTCGGACTCGTAGACAATCTGGTTCTTATGGTCAGTGCTGGGCCAGCGGACATCCCATTTTGTGCTGTGTGTCAGTTGGTCGGTTTTTTTCCTAGCCGGATCGTAGGAATATAAGTTCAGAGTGCCGTCGGCGTCCGAGCAATAATAAATCTTCGAGCCGACCCACATAGGATCGCGATGGCTGCGAACGCCTTCGGTAATTTTTTCGGCGGAGTGGGATTGGACGTCGAAAATGTACAACTGCTGAGCCCAGCCACCTTCATAGCGTTTCCAGGTGCGAAAGTCGCGAAATAGTGGCGAGTAGACCACTTTGGATGCGTCGGCTGAGAGGTCCCCAGCCCCTGATTTTGGCATGGGAAGAGCTTCGGGCATGCCGCCGGCAACAGGAACGGTGTAAAGACGGCTATCACCGAGATCGAAGTATTCGCGGCCGGAGCGGAAAAGCACCGACTTGCCGTCAGGCGTCCAGCCGTAGACCTGATTGTCGTAGCCCCAGCGCGGCGTAAGCGGCCCCCGCGCAGGATAAAAAGTGAGCTGCCGTGGAACTCCGCCAGTGGCCGGGATGACATAAACCTGTTCATCGCCATCGTATTGCCCCGTAAACGCGATCCAGTTGCCGTCAGGCGAGAACTTGGCGAAGAGCTCGAGCCCGGGATGCGAAGTGAGGCGCGTAGCGAGTCCACCGGAAGTGGATGCCAGCCAAAGGTCGCCACCATAAGTAAAAACAACTTTGTCGCCGTGCACGTCGGGAAAACGCAGCAGCTTGGTCTGAGAATGGGCGGGCTTTACGGCCAAAGTGGAGAGCAGAATGAGGTAACCCAGGACGAGCAAATCTCGAGTGCGCATGGATCCTTTCGTACCGAGCAGCAGAGCCACGAAGTTTTGGAAACGGTAAAGCGGGGAGATCCCCCGGAGGGCGAGATTGTATACCGAGATTCAAAAGAAAGAAATCTTGGTTGACCAGCAGAAAGGAGATTATTGCCGGCAGAACGAGTATGTGCCGTCGATTTCGCCGGCAGAAGGCGTTCAGCAGGGGCTGGATTCAACACCTTCCCGGTCGCTGCGTGTATCATTAATGTAGAATTCGCGCCGGCTAAACACCGCGCTGTCTCCTCAAAATATGGCTGAAATCACCACTCTCCGTGAAGCAGTCGCTGCGCTGGTACGCGATGGCGACTCCGTCGCCATGGAAGGGTTTACCCACCTGATTCCCTTCGCAGCGGGACACGAAGTCATTCGCCAGCGCCGCAAACAACTCACGCTCATTCGCATGACGCCCGACGTGATCTACGATCAGCTCATCGGCGCTGGCTGCGCCAAAAAACTAATCTTCTCCTGGGGCGGAAATCCTGGCGTCGGTTCCCTTCACCGCTTGCGCGACGCTGTCGAGAACGATTGGCCGGCGCCTCTCGAAATTCAGGAACACGGTCACGGCGATCTTTCCAACGCCTACGTCGCCGGAGCGGCCAAGCTCCCTTTCGCTGTGCTCCGAGCTTACGCCGGCTCTGACCTGCCCAAGCACAATGACAAAATCAGGTTCATTCAGTGTCCATTCACGGGTGAAACTCTCGCGGCCGTTCCTCCCATCAATCCCGACGTCGCCATCATCCACGCCCAAAAGGCCGATCGCAAAGGCAACGTGCTTCTATGGGGTATTCTCGGCGTGCAAAAAGAAGCCGTGCTGGCCGCGAAAAAAGCGCTCGTCATTGTTGAAGAAATCGTGGACGACCTCAAAGCCTGGCCCAACGCCTGCATCCTGCCGGCGTGGACTCTCTCAGCAGTCTGCTGCGTTCCCGGTGGCGCATTTCCCTCTTACGCTGACGGCTACTACGAACGCGACAACCGCTTTTATCAGGCTTGGGACGCAATCTCCCGCGAGCGCGACACTTTTCAGAATTGGATCAAAACCCACATCCTGGATACGCAGGACTTCAGCGGTTTTCGCCGCGTCCTCGCCGAATCCTCCGCTGCAGGTGTGCCGCGATGACCATCCAACCCGCCTACACCACCAGCGAAATCATGACCGTAGCCGCAGCTCGCCTTCTCAAAAATGGAGCCGTTTGCTTTGTCGGCATCGGACTGCCTTCCACCGCGGCGAATCTCGCTCGCCTCACTCACGCTCCCGACATTGTTTTAATCTACGAATCCGGCCCGATCGGCGCGAAGCCGCGCGTCCTTCCCCTCTCGATCGGTGATGGCAATCTCGCTGAAACCGCCGACACGGTTGTTTCTACTCCTGAGATTTTCCGTTATTGGCTGCAAGGTGGTCGCGTGGACGTCGGCTTCCTCGGCGCTGCGCAAATCGATCGCTTCGCCAACATCAATACCACCGTTATCGGTGACTACAAAAAGCCGGCCACACGGCTTCCCGGAGCGGGCGGAGCTCCCGAAATCGCCAGTTGCGCGCGCGAAGTAGTACTCGTTCTTAAACAATCCGCGCGCACCTTCGTCAAAAGACTCGATTTTGTCACGTCCGTCGGCCACCTCGACGGCGGCGATGCTCGCAAACGCCTTGGCCTTCCTGGCAACGGGCCCGTCGCCGTTGTCACCGATCTTTGTGTGATGGAACCCGACGCTTCCAGCAAGGAACTCACAGTCACGCAGCTTCATCCCGGCATTTCACGCGAACAGGTCGCCAAGGCTACCAGCTGGGAACTTCGATTTGCGGAACCTTTGCAAGAAACGCTTGCGCCAACAACCGTCGAACTCGAAACACTACGTGATCTCGAGCACCGTACGAAAATCGCGCACGGAAATCTGACGGTGGCCTGAGAACATGAAGACCGTTCTGCTTTGCGACGCAATCCGCACACCGATAGGTCGCTACGGTGGCGCGCTTTCTTCCGTTCGTACCGACGATCTCATGGCAATCCCTTTGCGCGCTCTCATGCAAAGAAATCCGTCCGCCGACTGGCAGCAACTCGACGAAGTCGTACTCGGCTGCGCCAATCAAGCCGGCGAAGATAATCGTAACGTCGCCCGGATGGCGTTGCTCCTTGCAGGACTTCCCCACACTATTTCTGGCTTAACCATCAATCGCCTCTGCGCGTCCGGTATGGAAGCGGTCGGTACGGCCGCCCGCGCCATCGCTGTCGGCGAATACGATTTAGCCATCGCGGGAGGAGTAGAGTCCATGTCGCGCGCCCCGTTCGTCATGGGTAAAGCCGACTCCGCCTTTTCCCGGTCCACGGAAATCTACGACACCACCATCGGCTGGCGTTTCATCAACCCGCTCATGAAAGAACAATATGGGGTGGATTCCATGCCCGAGACCGGCGAAAACGTCGCCCAGGAATTCGGCGTCTCTCGCGAAGATCAGGATGCCTTCGCTTTGCGCAGCCAGCAACGTGCCGCCATAGCGCGAGCCGAGGGATTCTTCGCCGAAGAAATTGTAGCGGTCGAAGTCCCTGGCAAAAAAGGGGCAAGCATCGTTTCTGCCGACGAGCACCCGCGCCCGGAAACCACGCTCGAAGCTCTAGCCAAACTCAAGCCCGCATTTCGCACGCCGGGCACGATTACTGCCGGTAACGCTTCCGGTGTCAACGACGGCGCAGCCGCAATGATTCTCGCTTCGGAAGACGCCGCAAAACGCCACGGTCTGACCCCGCGCGCCCGCTTTCTAGGTATGGCCGCGGCCGGTGTTCCCCCGCGCATCATGGGCATCGGTCCGGTGCCGTCTACGCGAAAACTTCTTTTGCGACTGCGGCTTTCTATCAGCGATTTCGATTGCATCGAATTGAACGAAGCCTTCGCAAGCCAGTCGCTCGCCTGCTTGCGTCAATTCGGCATCCCCGATGATGCGCCACACATCAATCCCCATGGCGGCGCCATCGCACTAGGACATCCGCTTGGAATGACCGGAGCGCGCTTGGTGCTTACCGCAGTTCACCAGTTACAAGAACCCGGGCTGAAGCGAGCACTCGCGACAATGTGCGTTGGCGTCGGCCAGGGCGTCTCGCTTGCCGTCGAGCGCGTCTAAACGGCGGTTTTCGTTTCTTTCTTTGCCCTTCACTTCATTTGCGCAGCAGGAAGCGAATCACGCGCTCGGCCGTCTCTCCATACGGTGGCCGCAGGAACCTCACCGTACTAAAACGTGATTGCAGGAAGACGCCCTTTTCCTTAGAGAAAGTCACAAAGCCAGCCTTGCCGTGATAGTGGCCCATGCCGCTGGCGCCAACTCCGCCAAAAGGCAAATTATTTTGTGCTATGTGATAAATCACGTCGTTGACTGTAACTCCTCCCGAAACCGTTGCGTTAAGTACATGCTCGATGCGACGCGAGTTGTAATCGAAGTAGTACAGCGCGAGCGGGCGCGGACGGGCGTTCACGTAGTCGAGCGCTTCGCCAAGTTCGCGGTAAGTAAGAATGGGCAGAATCGGCCCAAAGATTTCCTCCTGCATAACTTGCATGGAGTCATTCGCGTCGAGTAAAGCAACCGGCAAAAATAACCTGTCATAGGCCGCAATGGGTGCTTTGGATTCCTTCTGCGTGCTCGCCGCTATTCCTTTCTCTGAACCAAGCCAGATGACTTTGGCTCCGCGCGCGACCGCGTCGCGGACGTAATTGTTCAGGCGACCGAAATGGTGCGCGTTGATGATGCGCGTATAGTTCGGATTGTCGCTCCACGTCGGATAGAGTTCCCGCGCCACTTCTCCTGCGGACTTCACGAATTCCTCGCGCTGCGATTCGTGAATGAAGACATAATCGGGCGCGAGACAGGTCTGACCGGCGTTATACAGCTTCCCGGTCACGATCCGCTCGGCCGCGGTGCGCAGCGGGAATTCGCGATGCACAATTGCCGGACACTTGCCGCCCAACTCCAGAGTAACCGGAGTCAGGTTTTCGCTGGCCACTTTCATCACCATCTTCCCAACTCGCGTTGAACCGGTGAAAAGCAGGTGATCAAAAGGCAGAGACGAGAATTCCGCGGCGAGCTGCGCATCGCCGTTGACGACCGCGACGTATTCCGCTGGAAAGATTGCGGCGATCATTTTCTGCAACACTTCAGCGGTGCGCGGTGCGACCTCCGATGGTTTG
Source organism: Candidatus Eiseniibacteriota bacterium (assembly GCA_035607085.1). GTDB lineage: Bacteria > Acidobacteriota > Terriglobia > Acidiferrales > UBA7541 > Acidiferrum. The sequence continues at coordinate 32,258 of DATMZI010000119.1, forward strand.
ACCATTGCGTGATTTCCCGCCGCAATGGCGTCCACTAGAGGTGAAAGCGACAAGAACGTTTGGTAGTTCCATGCGCCGAGAATTCCGACAATGCCGAGCGGTTGATAGACAACGCGCGCCTTTGCTAGAAAAAAAGTGCGGCCGGCGCTGACTGCTTGCGGTTTCATCCAACGTGCCAAATGCTTTCTGGTGTGCCGTATGGCATCCACCAGCGGAGCCAGTTCCAGCGCCAGAGTCTCCTGGCGCGCTCGTCCGCCGAAGTCCTCGTCGGCGGCCAGGACAATTTCGTTCTGGCGGTCCAGGATCGCTCCTAGCAGATCCCGAAGCGCAGCGACTCGCCGTGAATAGTCGGGGGCGCCGCACCGAAATGCCGCCCGCTGCTTCTCGAAAAGTCCCCGCAGCGAGCCGTGCTCCGCCGCGTTGGTAGCTCCCACCGAATTTGCAGGTAGCGTCGTCACCTAACTCACAGTCCATACTCTAACTCACTGTCCATCTTCAATGGGGTACCCTCACCCTAGGTTTGCAGCGGCCCATTTCCGGACTGGTTTGCGCAGTGCGGATTCCAACGAGTTGTTTCACACACTGCCATAGCTTCGCAATGAATGGACGAATTCTTATGATAATCGTCAATTTAGGAGCGTCCATCGGTGCCGATAGAAACGCCAGCGAGCCCTCGAACAAACTGGTCGCAAAAGAAACCGCCCGAGCTGTCGAGGAACTCGGGCGGCGGAATTTTCAGGAATCCAAAGGGCGGTTGTTAGCTGGCGGCAGCCTCTGCCGGAGCTTCTTTTTTGGTCTTTTCTTTCTTTTCTTTTTTCTTGAATTCGTAGCCGACGAGTTCAAGGATGGCGACCTTGGCCCCATCGCCAACGCGGGTACCCGCGGAGATGATGCGGGTGTAACCACCGGCGCGATCCGCGAATTTAGGGGCAATTTCGCTAAAGAGTTTTTTGGTGACGCCCGGCGTGAAGATGTAAGACGCAGCTTGGCGGCGGGAGGCCAGAGTGTCGCGCTTACCAAGGGTGATGAGTTTTTCGGCGACGGGGCGCGCGGCCTTGGCACGGGTCAACGTGGTGGTAATACGGCCATGCTCGAAAAGATTGGTGACGAGGTTGCGCAAGGTGGCTCGACGGTGCCACGGGTTGCGGCCGAGTTTAGAGCCGGATTTCAGGTGTCGCATGATTCAGTGTTCTCCGTAAAGCGTAAAAACAATTCCTCGGGGGCCAAAACCCGTTTGTCGACCGCGGAAAATGTCGGAGCCGAAGCTCCGACCCAAAAAGCCAACCCTGGGAACTACACGGTGCGGCGTCCGAGTTATGTTGCAACCGCTGACAGACTGAAGTCTGTGCTACCAAAACCGGGAAATGGGGAGCAGAGCTCCCAAGTTCCAAAACGGCGGGATAAACCTCGCCGCTACGTGGAAAGGCCGCCTTAGTAGGCAGCCCCCACAAACTACAGGCCGAGGTTTTCCTCGGCGGCCGGAGCGGCGGTCTGGCTGGGCAACGGCGGCCAGATGATTCTGCCGTGCTCATCGAACTTCATGCCCAGGGCCAAGCCCATCTTGACGAGGATTTCCTTGATCTCGTTTAGGGACTTGCGGCCAAAGTTTTTGGTCTTGAGCATTTCATTTTCGCTCTTCTGCACGAGCTCGCGAATGGTTTGGATGTTCGCGTTCTTGAGGCAGTTGTAGGAGCGGACAGAAAGCTCGAGTTCCTCGACCGAACGATCAAGATGCTCGAGACGCGGATCGTTGGTGTACTCCGTGGGCGCTTCGACAACGTCGGTGGGCTCCTCGAAGTTGATGAAAATGCTCATGTGGTCCTTGACGAGCTTGGCGGCAAGGCCGATGGCGTCGTTCGGCGTGATGGCGCCGTTGGTCCACACCTCGATCATGAGTTTTTCGTAGTCGGTCATCTGGCCGAGACGAGCCGCTTCGACGGAGTAGTTAACCTTGCGCACCGGCGAGTGGACAGAGTCCACCGGAATATAACCGATGGGCAAATCTTCGTCGTAATTGCGATCGGCCGCGACGTAACCGCGGCCGTTCTTGACACGCATTTCGATCTGGAGCTTGCCGCCTTCGCTGACCGTGGCGATGTAGACGGACTTGTCGAGTACGGCGAAATCGGCGTCTTCCTCGATTTGCGCGGAGGTCACGGGGCCGGGAGCTTCGACGTTGAGGTAAATGGTCTTAGGCAGGTCGGTGTTGAGCTTGATGGGAACCTGCTTCAAGTTGAGGATGATGTCGGTGGCGTCTTCAACCACGCCGGCGATCGAAGAAAACTCGTGCAGCACGCCTTCGATCTTGACAGCGGTGATAGCGGCGCCCTCTATGGAGCTGAGGAGCGCGCGCCGCAGGGCATTGCCTACGGTGGTGCCCCAACCGCGCTCAAACGGCTGAGCCGAGAAACGCGCGTACTTTTCAGTCAGCGATTCGAGCTCTGGCGCGAGGCGCTTGGGTTTCTGAAAACCTTTCCACATATTCAGTTCCTTCCTTCTGGAAGCCGGTGATGCGGCTTCCGGTACTACTGAAATTCTTGGGGCCCAGCGGGGATTTATGCCGCGGCTACAGATGCCGGGATGAAGCCCGGCGCTACGTTAAAGCCCTTACTTCGAATAGAGTTCGACGATGAGCTGTTCGTTGATAGCCGGAGTCTGCACGTCGTCACGCTTAGGCAGAGCCACGACTTTGGCTTTGAACTGCTCGCGGTCCTGTTCGAGCCACGGAGCGAGGTTCTGGCTTTGCGCAACGTTGCGCGCGTCGAGAACCATGGCGTTATCGCGCATCTTATCTTTGATGGCGATTTCATCGCCCACGTTAACCTGGTAGGAAGGGATGTTGACCTTCTTGCCGGAAACGCGGACGTGGCCGTGGAGCACGAGCTGCCGAGCCTGAGCGCGCGAAGAAGCGAGGCCTGCGCGGCAAACGACGTTGTCGAGACGCCTCTCGAGCATGATGATCAGGTTCTCGCCGGTCGGGCCCTTGGTGCGCTCCGCCTTTTCGAAATAGTTGCGGAACTGTCGCTCCAATAGGCCGTAGGTGCGCTTCACTTTCTGCTTTTCGCGCAACTGCAAACCGTAGCCGGCGATTTTGGCGCGGCGCGACTGGCCGTGCTGACCGGGGACGAAGTTGCGCTTTTCAATGGCGCACTTCTCGGTGAAGCAACGGAGTCCCTTTAGAAACAGCTTCTGCGCCTCGCGGCGGCACAAGCGGCAAACTGCATCACGATGTCTTGCCAACTTCTTTTCTCCCTTCAAAATCAGTCATCGGTTTTCAGTTCTCGGTCTTCAGATTCAGAACTTACGACCAAAAATTTCTTGCCCGCAATGGAAGCCCACAAAAAGCTTCCACCGCCGCACAGTCAAGAGCGGCTGTGCTACTGAAGATCAGACGCGGCGGCGCTTGGGCGGACGACAGCCGTTATGCGGAATCGGCGTGACGTCGCGGATCACTACGATGTGCAAACCGGCCGCAGCGAGAGCGCGCACGGCAGATTCGCGGCCGGAGCCGGGTCCCTGCACGCGCACTTCGACGGACTTAACGCCGTACTGATCACGCGCGTTGCTGGCGGCGCTAAGCGAAGCCTGCTGCGCAGCGTACGGAGTGCCCTTGCGCGAACCCTTGAAGCCGATGGCACCGGCCGAAGACCAGCAAAGCGTGCGGCCGTCGGGGTCGGTGATGGTGATCTGCGTGTTGTTGAACGACGCAGCCACGTGCACGACGCCGTGCGGTACGACGCGGCGCTCGCGCTTCTTCTTGAATTCTTTTTTGCGCTTGGCTGCGGCTCCAGTGGCGGCCGGTTTTGCCGGTGCTGCTGTTCCGTCAGGCGCTGTTTTCTGCTGCTCTTTTGCCACGTGATGCTCCGTTTCGTTGGGTTGCCAAAACCCGCCACAGACTGAAGTCTGTGCCACTCCGGCGGGATAAACCCGCCGCTACAACTAGCCCTTCTTGCCCTTAACCTGCTTTTTGGCAGCGACCGCTCCACGACGCGGACCCTTACGAGTGCGGGCGTTGGTATGCGTGCGTTGGCCGCGAACCGGCAGATTGCGACGATGGCGAATGCCGCGGTACGCCTGAACTTCGATCAGGCGGCGAATGTTCATCTGGATCTCCTTGCGGAGATCGCCTTCGACGCGGCCTTCCTGCTCAATGGCGTTACGAAGCTTGTTCACTTCGTCTTCGGTGAGGTCTCGGATTTTTTTGGTGTGGTCGACGCCCGCTTTTTCCGCAAGCCGCTTCGCGCGCACCTGACCGATACCGTAAATCGACGTGAGGCCGACCCACAAACGCTTTTGCACCGGAAGATCAACACCTGCGATACGTGCCATGACTTCTCCTAAACAGCGATCAGATATCAGTGAGACCCATTCACCAACGAACCACCACCCGCCTCAAAAGGCGGCCGCTACAAGACTATCCCTGACGCTGCTTGTGTTTCGGGTTGACGCAAATTACCCGAACCACGCCGCGGCGATGGATCACCTTGCACTTGTCACAAATCTTTTTTACCGACGCGCGAACTTTCATTGCCTGACTCCCTTTGTCGAACCAGTGTCGGGCTAAGCCCGGCGCTACGCAAAAGCCTTAAACCACAATCCGCTTAATACAAGGCCTGTAGAGACCGCGGTCTGCGTTACCAAACCCGCCGCTATTTGTAGCGGTAAACGATGCGGCCGCGGGTCAGATCGTACGGCGAAAGCTCAACGGCGACTTTGTCTCCAGCCAGAATGCGGATGAAATTCTTGCGCATCTTGCCGGAAACGTGCGCCAGAACCTGGTGCTTGTTTTCCAGCTCGACGCGGAACATCGCGTTCGGCAGCGGCTCGATCACGGTCGCCATAACTTCGATGGCGTCCTCTTTGGGATTGCCCGAGTCGCCTTTTTTCTTGTCGTCTTCGTTCTTGGCCATAAGCTCCTGAACTACAACTTGTTGCCCTGACAACGATGCCAAACTGAAGTCCGGCACTACAACACCCAAGACGCCCGCCTTGCAAGGCGGCCGCTAAAACGGCCTACCAGGACGGGCCGGTCATCTCCTTAGGCCGCGTCAAGATCAGCGGACCGTTAGAGGTGACGGCCACGGTGTGCTCGAAATGCGCCGAAGGACTGCCATCGGCGGTTTCGGCTACCCATTCGTCGCGCATACGCACTTCGTAGCGGCCGGCATTCACCATCGGTTCGACAGCGATGACCATGCCTTCCTGCAAACGCGCACCACGCCCGGGTTCCCCGTAATTCGGCAGGTTCGGTTCGTCGTGCATCTTGGTGCCAATGCCATGCCCGACAAATTCGCGCACTACCGAAAACCCATTCTCCTCGACCAAACTTTGCACCGCGTGGCCAACATCGCCGAGGCGGTTGCCGGCGTGCATCTGTCCGATGGCACGGTCGAGCGAGTCGCGGGTCACATCCAGCAGCTTCTGCAGCTCCGGCGCGATTTTGCCAACCGGAACAGTCACCGCCGAATCCGCGAAATAACCGTCCACTTCCATGCCGAAGTCGATGGAGACAATGTCGCCTTCCTTCAACCTCCGCTTCGGCGAAGGGATGCCGTGAACAATCTCGCTGTTCACCGACGTGCAGAGCACGCAGGGATACCCGCGATACCCTTTGAAGGCCGGATGTCCCGGTTTGCCGGCGATTTTTTCCTCGGCGAGCTTCTCGAGGTCCATCGTCGTCATTCCCGGACGCACGCTGGAACGCAGCGTGTTCAGCACTTCGTACACGATCAGACCCGCACGGTGCATCTTTTCAATTTCGTCAGCACTGCGCAGATGTATAGCCATTTCCTTTATAAACTGCCGTTACACGCGTGCCTCGCATACCACTGCAACGATGCTCAAAGCAACGTCGTCTACGCTCTTGGAAGCGTCGATGTCGCGCAGACGCCCCAACCGCCGGTAATACGCCGCCAGCGGCGCGGTTTGTTTCTCGTACGCTGCGAGGCGCGGACCGACGATTTCTTCGCGATCATCGGCGCGCTGCTCCAGTTCGCCGCCATCGTTGTCGCAACGGCCTTCAACTTTGGGCGGACGCTCGTAGACGTTGTAAATCTCTCCGCCTACTTTGCACATCCGCCGGCCGGTAATGCGCCGCAAGAGCAAGCCCGGGTCAATCACCATGTGCACAACCAGCGGTTGCTTAAAGCCATGCTGCTTGAGCAATTCACCAAGCCACTGCGCCTGAGCCACGGTCCGCGGAAATCCGTCGAACACGAACCCGTGAGTACAGTCCGGGCGTTCGATGCGATCCGCGACCATGCGGAGCACAATCGAATCGGGAACCAGCTCGCCCCGGCTCATGATCGGCTGAGCGCGCTGCCCGAGCGAAGTGCCCTGCACCACATGCTCGCGGAGCATATCGCCGGTCGAAAGGTGCGGCGCGGAAAAACGGCGCGCCAGCTCTTTCGCCTGGGTCCCTTTTCCCGCTCCCGGAGGACCGAGAAAAATTACTGCACGGTCCAGCTTCTCGTGCGGCCGAATGTCGGAGGTCACTCCGTCGTCTCCCTCTGACTGCCGGGCTTTAGCGCCGGCCGCGGATCCGGCCCTTCCGTGCAAAACCTTCGTAATTGCGCATGACCAACTGCGCTTCAAGCTGCTGAACGGTGTCCATAGCAACGCCAACGACGATCAGCAGCGATGTGCCGCCAAAATAAAAATTGACACCCAGACCGTTCAAAATCCATTGTGGAAAATGACGGTCAAACCAGTTGCCACCGAGCCACAGCGGCAAGTGGTTTAGATGGAAGCCCGCGATCATCCACTCCGGCAAAAGGCAGACCATGGCGAGATACACGGCGCCGATCAACGTGAGGCGCTTCAGGATGCGGCTCACGTACTCGCTGGTGTTGCGGCCCGGGCGAATGCCCGGGATGAACCCGCCGTTCTTGCGCATGTTATCGGCGAGTTCCGTGGGATTGAAAACGATTCCCACATAGAAAAACGCGAACAGCAAAATGAGCGTGACATAGAGAACGGTATAAAGCGGCTCTCCCCATTTTACCTTATCTGCGAAATCCTTTACGAAAGCCCAGCGACTGCCGAACACCAACGCAATCGTCGCTGGAAAGGCCAACAAAGAGCTCGCAAAGATTGGGGGAATAACGCCCCCGGAGTTGACGCGCAGCGGCAGATAGGTAGATTGACCGCCCATGACACGGCGGCCCACAACGCGTTTCGCATATTGCACCGGAATCCGGCGCTGACCTTGTTCAACCAAAACGATGAAGGCGACAACCGCAGCCATCAGCACCAAAAGCAGAATGATCGCCAGCGGCGTGAATACTCCCCACGCACCCGCTTTGGACTTCTCGTAAAGGTCCACGACCGCGCGCGGGAGCCCAACAACGATGCCTACGAAAATAATCAGCGACATGCCGTTGCCGATTCCGCGCTCGCTAATCTGTTCCCCGAGCCACATGATGAAAGCTGAGCCCGTGGTGAGGGTCAGCACCGTCATCAGCGTAAAGCCCCAGCCAGGGTGGTAGACCAGCGACTGTCCATTCAGTGAAGCGCTGGGGGCTTGCAGCGTCCCGGCGATCGACAACGACTGAATGATGCTCAGCGCAATCGTCAAATACCGGGTGTACTGGGTAATCTTGCGGCGGCCAAGTTCACCCTCTTTCTGCAAACGCTCGAGGTACGGGAACACCACCGTCATCAACTGCAAAATGATGGACGAGGTGATGTAGGGCATGATCCCCAACGCAAAGATGGTCATACGGCGGAACGTGCCGCCGCTGAAGAGATCGAAGATCCCGAGGGCAGTTCCCTGTGCCTGCGAGAAAAGCTGATTCACCAATTCGTTGTTGATCCCGGGAGTCGGGATGTGCGCCCCGATGCGGTACACGGCCAGCAGTGCCAGCGTGAACAGGACGCGCTTCCGCAAGTCTTCGATGCGGAAGAGATTCGCGAGAGCTTGTAAGAAGCGATTCATGCGTTAGCCTAAGAAACCCATTGCAACTGGAACTGCCCCTAAAAAACCACGGATCCGAAGACCCGCCGCCACCAAGAAGAACCCGCCCGCCTCAAAAGGCGGCCGCTGTAACTACGACAAAACCGCGAACGAGCCGCCAGCTTTCGTGATCTTGTCCTTGGCGGAAGAGCTGAACGCGTGAGCGTGGATGGCCAGCTTGGTCTTCAGTTCGCCATCGCCCAAAATCTTTACCTGTTGTCGGGTACGGACAAAACCGTGCGCGCGAAGCAGATCCGGCGTAACCGTTTCACCGGCTGGAAAAACGTTGAGCTCTTCCAGATTGATCACGGCGAAGGTCGAAGCAAAGGGATTGTTGAAGCCACGCTTCGGGATGCGGCGATGCAACGGCATCTGGCCGCCCTCAAAGCCGCGGCGACGCGAATAGCCCCGGCGAGACTTTTGTCCCTTGTTGCCCGAGCCGGAGGTCTTGCCAAGCTTGGAACCGATACCCCGGCCAACGCGAACTTTGCGATGACGAGAGCCGCGTGGTGGGCGAAGCGTCTCCAGCCCGACGGATTTTTTTTCTTCTTTTTTCTTTGCCATGAACTTAGTCCACCACTTCCACGAGATGGCGCACTTTGTGGATCATGCCGCGAGTTTCCGGCGTATCCTGACGCTCGACAACCTGGTGCAGGCGGCGCAGGCCAAGCCCGCGAATCGTCTGGCGCATGTCGTCCGTGCAAGCGATAAAGCTGACCACCCATTTTACTTTAACCGTGGCGCCTTTGCCCTGGCTCCTGGCGGCGGTTTTTTTCTGTGCCGTCATCATGCTTCCCCTGCGGCCTGTTCGGATTTCTTCTCGCGGCCGGTAATTTCTTCAACGGTCTTGGTGCGCGTTTCCGCAACCTGTGCAGCGTCTTTCAAGCCAAGCAGCGCCGCAAATGTGGCTTTGACGACGTTGTGGGGGTTCGAAGTGCCGAGCGACTTGGTCAACACGTTGTGAATACCCGCTACCTGCATCACCTTGCGAACCGGACCGCCGGCGATGACGCCGGTGCCTTCCGGAGCCGGTTTGAGCAGCACTTGCGCCGAGCCATAGCGGCCAATGACCTGATGCGGAATCGTGGAGCCCTTAAGATTCAGCTGAATCAGATTCTTTTTCGCCTGCTCGATGCCCTTCTTGATGGCCATCGGCACTTCGCGCGCCTTGCCCATGCCGAATCCGGCATGGCCGTGATTGTCGCCAACTACGACTAGCGCCGAAAAGCTCAGGTTCTTGCCGCCCTTGACTACTTTGGTGACGCGGTTGATGGCGATGACGTCGTCCTTCAACTCCGAAGGGTTGATTTCGAGCAAACGCCGCACCGCGAGACTTTCCCTCAAAATTTGCTTCGACATAGGCTTAGAACTGTAACCCCGCTTCCCGCGCCGCGTCCGCGAGCGCCTTGACGCGGCCGTGGTACTTGTACCCGCCGCGGTCGAACACCACTTTCACCACTCCAGCGGCTTTGGCGCGTTCGGCAACTTCCTTGCCGACCACCTTGGCTGCCGCGACGTTCCCGCCGCCCTTCAAAGATTTCTTGGTGCCCTTGTCCGCGGAACTCGCGGCCACCAGGGTCTTGCCGGCGCGGTCATCGATAATCTGCGCGTAAATATGGTCGAGCGAGCGATACACGCACAGACGGGGCCGCTCGGAATTGCCGGAAACTTTCATGCGAACGCGGTCGTGAACGCGCTGGCGCTTGAGATCCCTTGATAATCTGCGAACTGGTACGGATGCCACGGTTGCTCTCCTTCAAACTCTCAAAACTTTTTCGCCGGCGGTAAAACTAT
>DATMZI010000134.1:0-28242 GCA_035607085.1 Candidatus Eiseniibacteriota bacterium
TCGGTGCCGACGTAGACGTAGAACAAAATTCCTAGCGCAACGGCGAGTCCCAGACCGGGGGTTTTCCCGTCGCGCGCAGAGTTCGCGGCATCCTCGTGATGCGGCGCCTTCCCGAACGGCATCCGCAGAAGGGAGGCAGCCAGAGCCAGACAGATAATGGCCACCACGTAAAGAAAAGTGGTGACTTGCGCTTTGCGCACCGTCAGCATGGCCAGGGGCGACGAAGAGATTGCGCCGACGCCCCAGGCGAGATTCGCGACATTTAGAGCGGAAGCGCGGCGGTCGCCGTAACTTTCGGCTACCCAAAGATTGGTGCCGGGAGTAGCGAATCCGTAGCCGAGGCCGTACAGGCCGCTGGCCAACAGCGCGAGCGAAAAAGTTGGCGCGTTGAGTAGAGCGAAGCCGATTCCCAGCATGGCCAGGCCAAGGACGATGGCGGGCTTGAAGCCTTTGGTGGAAACGAGCGCACTCGAGGCAAGAACGCCGACGAGCGAAGCGGAAAATTGTACCAGGGAGAACAGTCCGGCACGGCTGTCGTCGAGTCCCCATTTGGCCATGAAGAGCGGAAGAATCGGAGCGATGAAGGTGATGACGATGCCGTTGACGATGAAGCCGCCGCAGAGCAAAGCGAAAATTGTGGAACGCTGCCGAACCTGGAGAAGTTGCGTTTCGGAGGGCATCATGGCATTTTGCCGGAGCCGAGGTTGAGGCGCAAATGACGTTGAATGAAACAAGCGAGATTCCTCGCTCCGCAGGCTCCACTCGGTATGACGATAGGTAGAACGGAAAGAAACCGGTGACGCGATGATTGATGTCGGGCTGATTGGGTTTGGGCTGGGAGGGAAGGCGTTTCATGCCCCGGTGATTGCGGCAGTAGATGGGCTGCGGCTGGCGGTGGTGCTGCAGCGGCACGAGAATACTGCGGCGGAGATTTATCCCGGCGTGAAGGTTGTGCGCACTATTGAGGAGCTGCTGGCGGTCGAATCGATCAAGCTGGTCGCGATTTCGACGCCGAACGATACACACTTTTGGTATGTGAAGACGTGTCTCGAAGCGGGGCGCGACGTGGTGGTGGACAAACCGTTCACCACGACGCTGACGGAGGCGAATGAACTCGCGGCGATTGCTCGAAAGCGCGGGCGGCTGCTGACGGTGTATCAGGAGAGAAGGCTGGACGGCGATTTTTTGACTTTGAAGAATCTGCTCAGTGAAGGCGCGCTGGGGCGGCCGGTGCACTATGAGGAGACGTTCGACCGATGCCGGGCGCAGGTGCGCGATTCATGGAAGGAGAAAGTCGGACCGGGCTGCGGCGTGTTTTTTGATCTGGCTCCCCATCTGATAGATCATGCGCTGGTGCTGTTCGGGGAGCCGGAAGCGCTGCTGGCGGACATTCGCGTCGAGCGCGACGGCGGTAGAAATGCGGACGCGTTCGATGTGACGTTTTATTATCCGAAAGGACTTCGCGCGGTAATGTCTTCGACCACGCTGGCGCCGGTGGCGCGGCCGCATTTTCGCGTTCGTGGAACGGGTGGAGAATTTATCAAGCAAGGGCTTGATCCGCAGGAAGCGTTGTTGCGGGCGGGGCAGCCGATGGGTGGAGCATCGTGGGGATTGGAGAAGCCGGAGGAGTGGGGAACGCTTAGCATGATTGAGGGTGACCGGAAGATCTTTCCGCGCCAAATCGAAACGCTGCGGGGTGATTACCGAGCGTTTTATGAGAATGTGCGGGATGTGGTGTTACGCCAAGCGAAGCCGCTGGTCAACCTGGAAGAGGCGGCGCGAGTGATGTACGCAGTGGAGTTGAGCGAATCGAGCAGTGCTCAACGGGCAGTTTTGCCGTGGCGGATGTAGAGGAGCAAGAGATTGCCCGTGGCCCCGAAATGACGAACCGGAGAGTCGGAAGGAGGAACAGGAAACTTGGAGTAAATCGCGAACCGTGCGAAGACTGTTCGCGCAAGCGGAATGAGGAAGTGAAGATTCCGGAGATTGCTGGAAGAATCAGTTAAGCTAGGAAGAGGAGTGGGACTTTGCCAAGCACGCGGAAAATTGAACTGGCCCCTTCGATTTTGTCGGCGAATTTTGCGAACCTTGCGGCGCATGCCAAGCTGGCGCTGGAAGGGGGCGGGACCCTGTTGCATGTGGACATTATGGACGGGCACTTCGTGCCAAACCTTACGATCGGGCCGCCGGTGGTGGCATCGCTGCGCAAAGCTTTGCCAGACGTGATTTTTGACTGCCATCTGATGATCGAAAATCCCGACCAATTTATTCCGGAGTTTGCGAAGGCGGGGGCGACATGGATTTCGGTGCATCAGGAAGCGTGCGTGCACTTGGACCGCACGCTGCACCATATCGAGGATCACGGGTGCAAGGCGGGCGTGGTGCTGAACCCGGCGACTCCGGTGGGGACGCTGAGCGAAGTTTTGGACCTTGTACATCATGTCCTGGTGATGAGCGTGAATCCGGGGTTTGGCGGGCAGCGGTTTATTCGCAATTCCTTGAACAAGATGAGGCAGCTGGCGCGGATGCGCGACGAACGGCGGCTGGATTTCCGGATTGAAGTGGACGGCGGCGTGGCGCTCGATACGGTGACGGATATTGTGCGCGCCGGAGCGGAGCTGCTTGTCGCAGGAAATGCCGTGTTTGGGCACGGCGACGCGAAGGCCAATGCAAGGGAACTGTTGGAGGCAGCGGAGGCGGCGACGCTGGCGCGGGCGTGACGGATGGTGAGTTGGAGGGGGCTGAGAGACCTTCCACAGGATCCCTGAACTTGTGATATCGGGAATTGAACCTACAGTTCCGATTTGGGAACGAGGTTCGCGCTAGCGTTCTTCGAAGGTTCTAATCTTCATCGCGGGGAGCGCGCAATTGGCGCGCAACAGATAAACCGGACGGCACAGCTGGTCGGCGAAAGGCTTCGCGTCGTGTCGAATCACTACGCGAAGGCATAGCTTCCGGTGTTATCCTGCGGACTATGGAACCGACGGTGAAAAAGGCGATCCCGGTGTTGCCGGCCGCCGCCACTGCCGAATCGCTGAAGTGGTGGACGGAAGTTTGTGGCTTTGAGGAAACGTTTCGCGATGCGACGCCGCCGAACTATGCGGGAATCAGCCGGGGCGAAGCCTACCTGCATGTCTCCCGCGTGAGCGACACAGACTTGGCGCGTAAGGTTGGTGACCAGACCATGGTGCGAATCGTGGTACAAGGCATTGAGGCGTTCTATGCCGAGTATCAGAGACGCGGGGGAATCGTACACCCGAATGGCGCACTGCAAGCCAAGCCCTGGGGCACGAAAGAGTTCGCTGCGATTGATCCAAACGGGGTATGCGTAACGTTTCAGGAATGAGCGCTGGGTCAGTGATTTATCGCGGCGATGTCAGTCGCGAGACGCGAAGAGCGTGATGCGCTGGGCTTCCGGCACCGCGGCTGCTTCAAGCCAGGACTCTCTGGCGATGACTGAGGTGCAGGGGCCATAAGCGTAGATGCAGAGTCGACGAGTGGCCGCTTCGTGCCTCAGGCGAGTGAGCACGGCGCTCAAGATGGAGCCTAAAAAGGGCGTGTAAAGATAGAAGACCGTGCCGGCGGAGAAATCGGCCGCTCGCGCGTCCTGATGGATGAATGTGACGTTATCCAGGTTCAGTGTCTGCGCGCATTGCCGGGCGCGTTCCACGTAAGCCGCTTCAAGCTCGATCCCCACGCTGCGAGCCGGGGTACAAATCGCGGCCAGCAGGGCAACATGGCCCAGCCCGGAACCAAGATCAAAGAGAACATCGGATGCGGTGAGCGCGGCCAGGCGGATCAGGTGGAAGATGTGGCGCGCCGGGGTGGGCTGATAAAACACCAGCTCGGGATCCTTTGAAATTTGATCGCTGCCGGGATCTTCGAATTGCAACACTCCACTGATCAGATCATCCAGAAAATTATAGCCGGGGAAGTCATAGCTTATTCGGTTAGCCGTGCCGCCGGCGACGTCCATATCGAGTGAATGGACCCAGCCAAGCAAGGCATCGGGCGGAGATCCACGCTGAATTTCACTGCGAATGACTTGGTAGAGTTCGCCATTCAGAGACTCTAGCTTGGCGAAGATGGCCCGCGCCCGGCGATAGAGCTCTGGCTCAAGTGGCTCAGCACTGGACGCTGTTGCGGGGGCGGATGAGAAATACGCATCGAGGCGGTCCAGCGCCTCCAGGCGTTGGCGAAGGTGATCTGGCTTGATGAGCGAGGGATCACTCTCCAATCGCGCGACTAGGCTCTGCAGCGCATTGGTCAATGCTTGGAGGCTGCGTTCGCGAGGCAAAATAAGCGGTCCTGACGCGTTCATTTCAGAGTGCGGCCTCGACTTGCCGGCGGACCGGGCAGGGTGAGTGAGGTACGAGGAATTTCACGCTAGATTCTAGCTTTACTTCGTTGTTTTTGGCGAAGGGTTGGATTCTCTGGCCAAGGCTCTAGACATGGCGATCGGTTGAGCTTTCATGCCGTTTGGGAGGCCGATCCACTGAAGTCTCGCTGAGTTGCCCTCGGTAAGTTCCATTTGGAATTTGTCGTTGTCACCGTCGGTGTCCACAAAATCGAAGAAAAGGATTTTACCGTTCAAGTTGACGTCTTTCAACTTGATAGGAGCATCGAGCCTGTCGTCGATCACGGCCAGCACGGCACCGTCGCCATCGAGATCCAGCTGCAAAACGGGCGCTATAAGGTATGCCCGCCTCAGAAGTCGGCCGCCGAAAGCGCGAGCCTAAAGGCGGGCACTATATAGAAACAGGGGCCGACGGTCAGGCTGCGATGGACACTACTTTGGACTTGCGGCGCGATTTGGGCTTTGGCGCGACGGCTTCGGCGAGGAGTTGCTGTTCGGCTTGTTTCCAGTCGTCAAGGGGATTGCCGGGCGCGCCGTGGCGCTGCAGAAAAATGTGGTAGGCGCGTAGAGCAATTTCGTCGTGCGCGGGTGCCGACTTCGCTGCCGGCGCTTTGCGCGGTTTGGATGTAGTTGCAGTGGCTTCCGGGGACTTCTTTGGCATTTCTGGTACTTCCTCCTGATTCTATTTTCGCAAAGTGGGATTGCCGGGCAAGAGGTAGAGCCATGAATTTTTTGTATTGTTTCCATTACTAGATTTGGTGCTGGCCTTAAACCATGGGTCGGCGCTACTTGCCATGCCCGCAAGAGAGCAGCAAGAAAATGGCTGCGAAGGGTAAGGAGTAGAATATCGGCGGGAATTTGAAGCTGTGCTACGGAAAATCCATGAAATCCGGAATTCTAGCGGTGCTTGGGAGCGCCCTGGTCTGTGGCGTCGTTTGTCAGGCCCAGGATAAGGCGGCCGGTCAAGCGGCGCAGGATAAAAAAGGCCAGGATGCCGAGTCCGTGCCTGACTTCAATCCAGACTAGAACGCCAAGCCTACGGCGGGATATTCGCAGACGGAGCTAAGCGGGGGATTATGGTTATCGCGGGGCACTAGCACCGGAATGGTTGATCGAAGTGGACGCTGTCGCCGTGGTGAATAAAGTACAAAGGTCGCGTTTAAACCGGCAAAACGGAAAAGCGAGATTATTGTTCCTGGTAGTTCCAGGTGAGGCCGCCGTCGAGGAAGAAAGTAGTGCCTGTGGCATAGTTCGATTCGTTGGAGGCCAGGAACAGGGCCATGTCGGCGACATCGTCGGGCGTGCCGAGGCGTTTGAGCGGGATATTTTCGAGAAGAGAATTTAATTTGGCGGGATCGTTGAGGAGATTTTTGTTGATGGGAGTTTCGATCGCGCCAGGAGCAATGGAATTGATGGTGATGCCGAGCGGGGCGAGTTCGATGGAAAGATTGCGGGTAAGCATTTTGACGCCACCTTTGCTGGCGCAGTAGGAAGCGAAATGGGGGAAGGGAAGTTCTTCGTGGACAGAGCTGACGTTGATGATTTTGCCGCCTGCTTTTGATGAGATGCGATTTCTGACGAAGGCTTGCGTGATGAAGAAGAGGCCCTTGAGGTTGACGTTGATCACGGTGTCGAAGTCGGCTTCGGTGACGTCCCAGAAATCGGCGCGGCGTTCGAGGCCGGCGTTGTTGACGAGGATATCTATTTTCCCAAATTGCGCGACGGTGTCTGCGATGAATTTCTGGCCCTGCTGTACGTTGCCAACGTCATACCGGAAGGCGGCGCAGTTGCGGCCGAGTTTCTGGATGCTGGCGACGACTTCGTTGGCGCCGGCCTGGTTGGAGCGGTAGCAGAAAGAAATGTCGGCACCTTCAGTGGCGAATTTTTGAGCGATAGCCAGGCCGATGCCCTGGCTAGCTCCGGTGATGGCGGCGACTTTAGATTGCAAGCGGTTAGACATGACGGTTGTCCCTTCTTCGTGGTCGTACAGTCAGATACATGAGAAAGGGAATAGTTGCATGAGTGCGCAAGCTGAGGGTAGCAACGATGCGCAGAGAGAAAGCCAGAGCTATTTGGGAGGAATAAGGGTGACCTGGCTGGCCACACCTTGCCAGGTGGCGCTTTTTTGATCCAAGTATCAATGAAGCGCTGACGCATAGTGATGCGTTTTCCCTTTTGAGTTTCTCTGATACGAAAAACCCCGAAAGTGATAGCGGTTTCGCCGTAGATTTCCGCACGGATGTCCTCATAAAAGGCTTGTGACGGCTGATAAGAGGGGTCTTTGATGCCGGCGAGAAACTGGCTTTTATTGGCTAGGCTGCCGTCGATATCGGCGGCCACGAAAGAAGGAGCAAGAATCTGGTCGAGAGCTTTGGTGTCCTTGGCTTCGATGGCACGATTCCAGGCTCGTTCAAGAGCAATGATGCGGCCACTTTCATCGTTGGCTAAATTTTGCGCAAACGCGGGGCAAACGGTAAGGAGTAACAGCGCCGTGATGCGGAAGGGTCTGGTCCTGGAGTATTTGAGCGTCGGAAGGCTCATTTGATGAGCGTCGCTGAGCTGGCCACGCATTGCCAGCCTTGGTCGCGCTTAATCCAGGTGTCAATGAAACGTTCTCTGTGAACGTAAGGCTTACTCTTCTCAACCCCTTTGATGCGGAAGATTCCGAGGACCACGGCGGAATTGCCATAAATCTGGACGCTCATGTCTTCGTTGACGGCCTGCGAAGGCTGGTATTCGGGCGCCTTAATGCTGGCGAGGAATTCGCTTTTGGAGGAGACGCTGCCGTCGATTTCGACGGCGACGAAAGTGGAAGCGAGCAACTGGTCGAGGGCCTTGGTATCTTTGGCTTCGATGGCATGATTCCAGAGCTTTTCGAGGCCGAGGACACGGCCAGCTTCGTCGCTCGACGAATTTTGCGCGAATGCGGAGAAAGTCGCGGCGGCAAGAAACACGGCGATCGCGGCGGCAAGTTTTTTCATTGTGACCTCGTAGGCTGAGAACGCGGTTTCGCCAGAGTGAGTCTCAGGATACGGGTAGAGTGACAACGAAGGAAGCAAAAGAGCCACTGGAGTTTCGTGGGAAGCACGGCGAGCAGACCTGCACAATAGATCGAGGAGAGATTCCTCGCTTCGCCCGTCCGTGCGGGCAAGCCCGGAATGACGAGCTAGGGCACCTCGCCGTTGCCAGACAAAAAGGGCGGCCCTTACGCCGCCCTCCGAGGACGGCACCTTTAAAAGAGCTTTAGGCGATGGTGACTTCGGGGCTGAGGTAGACGTCCTGGATGGCGTTGAGCAGCTTGACGCCTTCTTTCATGGGGCGCTGAAAGGCTTTGCGGCCGGAAATGAGGCCGGTGCCGCCGGCGCGTTTGTTGATCACCGCGGTGGCTACGGCCTCTTCGAAGTCGTTGGCTCCAGACGCGCCCCCGGAGTTGATCAGGCCCGAGCGGCCCATGTAGCAGTTGGCGACCTGGTAGCGGCAGAGATCGATGGGATGGTCGCTCGCGAGGTCGGTGTAGATGCGCTTGTCGAATTTTCCGTAGCCGGAATTGCCCATGTTGAGGGCTTCGTAGCCGCCGTTATTTTCCGGAAGCTTTTGTTTGATGATGTCGGCTTCGATGGTGACGCCGAGATGATTGGCCTGGCCGGTTAGGTCGGCGGAGAGGTGATAGTCCTTATCTTTTTTGAAGGCCGAATTGCGGAGATAGCACCAGAGGACGGTGGCCATGCCGAGTTCGTGAGCGTGCGCGAAGGCTTGACTGACTTCGACGATCTGGCGGTCGCTTTGGTCGGAACCGAAGTAGATGGTAGCGCCGACGGCGACCGCGCCCATGTCGTAAGCCTGCTTGACGTTGGAAAAGAAAATCTGGTCGGCTTTGTTGGGGAAAGTCAGAAGTTCGTTGTGATTGAACTTCATGAGAAACGGGATCTTGTGGGCGTACTTGCGGGCGACAGAGCCGAGAACGCCGAAGGTAGAGGCGACGGCATTGCACTGGCCTTCGATGGCAAGCCTGACGATATTTTCGCCGTCGAAGTAGTCGGGATTTTTGGCGAAGCTAGCCGCAGCCGAGTGCTCAATGCCCTGGTCAACGGGGAGAATGGAGAGGTAGCCGGTACGGGCGAGGCGTCCGGTGTTGAACATACGCTGCAGCGCGGCCAGGACTCGCGGGTTCCGGTCGGACAGCGTCCAGATGCGGTCCACGAAATCGGGGCCGGGAAGGTGCAGGCGGTCCTTTGAAATTTTGGGATTGCTGAAGCCGAGCAGCGAATCGGCCTTGGAGCCGAGATAGGTTTGAATTGAACTGACAGTTGCGGTTGCCATGTGCTTGCTTTTCTCCTCTGTGGTGAGCAATGACCTTTGCCGGTCAGCTCGTCAGAATTTCTTTCGAGAGCATGGAGCCCGCCGCGGTGTCGATCAGCCAGGACAACGAGCCGTTGATCGGCTGAATCATTTGCGCGGGCAGCTGCTCAGGCTCGTGCGGTCCTTCGAGAACTGCTTTCAGAGCGCATGCTTTGTCGGAGCCGGTCACCATGAAAATTATGTTTGCCGCGGCATTCGCAACCGGGGCCGTGAGCGTAATGCGCTCGGTATAGAGCTTGCCGACCCAGTTGCGGGTCACGACGCGCTGCGTTTGGTGTAGCGCCTTGGTGCCCGGAAAGAGCGAGAGGGTGTGGCCCTCATTGCCCATGCCGAGCAGAATCAAATCGAAGTGAGGAAATTCGCCGGATTTCAGAGCAAAGGCGTGGCGAATTTCCTCTTCATATTCCGCGGCGGCCTGCGCAGCGTCAGCATATTCGCCCTTGATGCGGTGAATCTGCTGCGGCGGCAGCGGCACCTTGGACAGCATGGCGTCGGTGGCCATCTGAAAGTTGCTATCGGGATGACCGGGGCCGACATGACGCTCGTCGCCGAAGAACACCTGCATTTTATCCCAGGGAAGAGAATTGCGCAGCGTGGGATGTTCGGCCATGACCGCGTAAAGCATTTTGGGAGTGGAGCCGCCCGCGAGGGCGATGCTGAAAACGCCACGAGTGGCCACCGCTTCGGCGGAAATACGCGCGACTTCGCGCGAGGCGTAGCTGGCAATTTCGGAGCAGTGACCGAAGAGCTGGACGGTTCGTTGAGGCACGGGCATTTCCCTTTCCAGGGTTACAACTGTTTTCCCGACGTTGTGGCGGAACACTTTTCTTCTGCTTCGTCCCCGAGGACGTTGCGCCAGGCGCGACCGTCACGTTCGAGCAAATCGTCGGCTTCCTGCGGGCCCCAGGAGCCGGCAGGGTAGTTCGGGAAACCGCGCGGAGGGAGCGCTTTCCAGACGTCGATAACTGGCTCAATGACGCTCCAGGCGGCTTCGACCATATCGGCGCGCTGAAAGAGCGTGGCGTCTCCGATCATGCAGTCATAGAGGAGGCGTTCGTAGCCGGTACTGTGCGAAGTGCCGAAGTCGCGGGCGTAGTCGAAGTCCATGTTCACCAGACCGAGCTTCATGACGGAGCCGGGAACCTTCGCGCCGAAGCGGAGGGAGATGCCTTCGTCGGGCTGAATGTGAATGACCAGCTGGTTAGTGCGCGGATCCTGGATGGGGCTGCGGCGAAACAAAGTGAAAGGCGTGCGACGGAAGCGGATAGCGATTTCCGTTACGCGATGACAAAGGCGTTTTCCGGTACGGAGATAGAAAGGAACATCTCCCCAGCGCCAGTTGTCGATTTTAAGTTTGAGGGCCACAAAGGTTTCTACGTTGGAACCGGGCGCGACGCTGGGTTCACTGCGATAGGCAGGAACGCGTTCGTCGTCGATAACGCCCTCGCCATATTGACCGCGCACGGTGTTACGGAGAACTTCTTCCGGCGTGGGCATCTGGATGGCGTGAAGGATTTCGGCTTGCTTGTCGCGGACAGCATCGGCTTCGAAGGAGATGGGCGGCTCCATTGTGGTAAGTGTGAGGAGCTGGAAGAGGTGGTTGGGAATCATGTCGCGGAGAGCGCCCGCCGTTTCGTAGAAGGCGCCACGATGTTCGACGCCAACCGTTTCCGCGGCGGTGATCTGAACGTGGTCAATGTACGTGCGGTTCCAGAGCGGTTCGATGATGCTGTTGGCAAAGCGAAAAACCAAAACGTTCTGGACGGTTTCTTTGCCGAGATAATGGTCGATGCGGTAGATCTGCTTTTCGCCGAGGATTTCTTTCAGTTCTTTATTGAGTTGAATGGCGGATTCGAGGTCGTGCCCGAAGGGTTTCTCGACGATGACGCGGGTCCAGTTGCCGTTAGCCTGCTGGGTCAGGCCGGCTTCGCCAAGCTTGCGAACGATGGGCGAGAAAAACTTGGGAGCCACGGCGAGGTAGTGAAACAGATTCCCCTGCGTCCCATGAGTTTTCTGCGCAGCGGCGATTTGTTCCTTTAAGCGCTGATAAGCGGTGGAATCGGCGAAATCGCCTTGCACGTAATAGATGCGTTCGAGAAACCATTTCCACAGCGCCGGATCAATCGGCGAGGTTTCAAGTTCCTTGACGCCTTGAGCGAGCTTTTCGCGAAACGCGTCGGTGCTCATCTGGTCGAACGCGAATCCGATGATGGCGAACTGCTGCGACAGCAGACCTTCTTGAGCGAGGTTAGCTAGTGCCGGAAGAAGCTTGCGCTTGGTAAGGTCGCCGCTGGCGCCGTAAATCACCATCACGCAAGGAGAGCCCTTTTGCGGGTTGTCGTTATTGGCGTTGAGATTTGCCATTTTTCTCGATTGGGTGGACTTAGTTCTCACCGACTAGAGTATCAGTGGCCGGATTTTTTCTCGACGTGGCCGCCAAACTGGAAGCGCAGGGCGGACAGAACTTTCCCGGCGAAGTCATCTTCGCCGCGGGAGGTGAAGCGCTGATAAAGCGACGCACTGAGTACCGGCGCAGGAGTTGTGGATTCGATGGCGGCGAGGATGGTCCAGCGGCCTTCGCCGGAGTCGGAGACGCGGCCGGAGTAGCGTTCCAGAGTGGGCTGTTCGAGAAACGAGATCGCGGTAAGGTCAAGCAGCCAGGATGCCACGACCGAGCCGCGGCGCCACACTTCTGCGACGTCGGCAAGATTGAAGTCGTACTGATAATGTTCGGGTTCGCGCAGCGGCGTGGTTTCGGCGTCGGTTTCCCGGACATGTTTGCCGATATCAGCGTGTTTGAGAATGTTGAAGCCTTCCGCGTAGGCCGCCATCAGACCGTATTCGATGCCATTGTGAATCATTTTGACGAAGTGGCCGGCACCATTGGGACCGCAGTGGAGGTAGCCGTCTTCCGCCGTGCCGACGGCTTTTTCGCGGCCGGGAGTGCGGGGAATATCACCGCGGCCGGGCGCAAGAGTTTTGAAAACGGGGTCGAGATGTTTTACGACTTCGTTTTCACCGCCAATCATCTGGCAATAGCCGCGCTCGAGTCCCCAGACGCCGCCGCTGGTGCCGACATCCACATAGTGAATGCCTTTTGGCTGAAGTTCCTTGGCGCGGCGAATGTCGTCGATGTAGTAGGAGTTGCCGCCGTCGATAAGAATGTCGCCGGATTCGAGCTTGGGCAGCAACTCCTTGATCGAATCATCAACCACGGCCGCGGGAACCATAAGCCAAATGGCGCGCGGCTTCTGCAACTTTCGGACGAAGTCATCGAGCGAGGAGGAGCCAGTAGGGCCTTCGCTGGCGAGCTGCTGAACCGTGGCGGGTGTGCGGTCATAGACCACGCACTGGTGGCCGTCTTTTTGCAGGCGGCGGACCATGTTGGCACCCATACGCCCCAGACCAATCATTCCGAGTTGCATGCTGTCTGCTCCTGTATCCCAAAGTGTGAAAAGAATACTGTCCGCGTCCGCACAGCAGGAAATTCTACTTCACAGCTTGCGACAGCGCGTTTTCAAGGGTCTTGAGACCCGATCGCAAATTTTTGCCGAGGTGAACACGCAATGCGCGACGGCCCCGTTCGGCGAGCACGGCGAAATCGCCGCGAGCCTGTGCGGCTTTGACGATACCGAAAGTGTATTTCTGGCCGGGCACGGGCAGGTCGGAAGCATCGTCACAGGTGATCTGGAGGAAAACGCCGCTGTTCGGGCCGCCTTTGTAAGCCTGCCCGGTTGAATGGAGGAAGCGCGGGCCGAAGCCGAGACAGGTCGCAACTTTTTTGGAGTCACGTACGACGCCGCGTATGGATTGAAGCGCCGCTTCGTTTTCAGCGTTCATCGGAATGTAGCCTAGGACGGCGAAATAGTCGCCGGAACCTATGCGCGAAAGATGTGCTTTCAGGACTTCGCCGAGAGTCTTTCCGCCGGAAAGCACGGCGGTATTCTTGTCGTCGGCAAAGAGCTGGGCTTCTTTCGTGGTCAAGAAAGGCGATTCAGCAGGAAGATTACCGGCGGACTCGTATTCGCTGGTGAGCTTCTTGGTTTCGATTTTGCTGGCTTCGACGTCGGGCTGGTTGAAAGCATTGATTCCGATGATGGAGCCGGCTACGGCCGTGGCGATTTCCCAGCGGAAAAATTCCTGGCCGAGGGCATAAGTGTTGGGCAGGGTGATGCGGATGACCGGTTGTCCGCCTTTTTCCAGCGCGGCCACCGCAGCGTCCTGGGCTTTGTTCGTTTTACCAGCGAGCGCGAGGTACGCGAAGACGCGATCATTGCCGTAGGCCGCCGGTTTGGCCAGCTTTTCGCGGTCGACGGGAATGATTCCTTTGCCGATTTTGCCGGTGGATTCGGCTATGAGCTGTTCGAGCCATGCGCCAAGGTCGAAAATGCCGGGCGACGTAATGATGGTGATTTTGTCGCGGCCGTGATTGGCAGCGATACCAAGAATGGTGCCGAGCAAAACGCCGGGGTTTTTGTCGGCAGCAGACAAAGCACCGCAGGCTTTGACCATCTCCTGCGTGCTTTTCAGGAATTTGGTTAGATCGAGACCCATCGCGGCGGCGGGGACCATGCCGAAGTTGGAAAGTGCGGAGTAGCGCCCGCCGATGCTCGGAACGCCACCAAAAATTTTCCAGAATTTATCGGCTTCCGCAACCTGCTGCATCTTGGAGCCTGGATCGGTCACCGCGATAAACCGACTGCCAACGAGTTTGTCACCGACTGCTTTTTTCACGCGGTCAAAAAAATACTGCTTAAAAATATTCGGCTCGAGCGTGCTGCCGGATTTGCTGGAGACGATGCAAAGCGTTCGCTTCAAGTCTAACTTTTTCTCGAGCGCCTTGATCTGCGCGGGATCGGTGGAGTCAAGGACGTGTAGCTCGGGAAAGCCAGCGACTTTGCCATAGGTCATGCGCAAGACTTCCGGGCAAAGGCTCGACCCGCCCATGCCCAGCAGAAGTACATGTTTGAATTTGGCCTTTTTCACCTCAGTAGCGAATTGCTTGAAAGCCGGCAGATTGGCAAGCTGCTCCTCGGTGATGGTCAGCCAGCCGAGCCAGCTACCTTCGTCGGTGTTGCTCCACAGCGAAGAGTCTTTCTGCCAGAGACGAGCGACCTTGTTGTTTTTTTGCCAGTCGCCGAGCGACGCGTCGACAGCCGCCTGCAACTCCTTCGGAAGTTTGTAGGTCAGGCGGTTTACGCTCACGCACGCACCCCGGCATGCTTGGTGATGGCGTCGAGAAGTTGTTTGAAAGGATCCTGGAACAATTTCACGGCGTCGGCCAACAGCTTATCGGTTACTTCTTTCATGGAGATTCCCGCTGTTTCCATGTCAGACATCGTTTTATTGGCGCCAGCGACATTTTCCGTAAGGCTGCTACGCAACTTGCCGTGATCGCGAAATGCGTCGAAGGTGGCCGGAGGAATGGTGTCCACGGTGTCCGCGCCGATCAGTTCTTCCACGTAGAGTACGTCGCGGTACTTGGGATTCTTGGTGCTGGTACTGGCCCAAAGCAAACGCTGTGTCTGCGCGCCTTTGGCCGCAAGGGCCTTCCAGCGCGACGTTCCGATTAGCTCCTGGTACTTGGCGTAAGTTCGCCGCGCGTTGGCAATGGCGACTTTGCCGCGCAGCGATTCGAGCAGCGCTTTCTTATCCGAATCCGCTTCGGTTTTCTGCTTAGCATCGATGGTGTTGTCCACCAGGGAATCAATGCGGCTGACGAAAAAGCTGGCTACGCTGGCGATCTGAGATATCTCCTGGCCCTTGGCGGCGCGCGCTTCCAGCGCCGCGAAATACGCTTCAGCTACCTGCTCGTATGCCGACTGCGCAAAGAGCAGCGTAATATTAATGTTGATGCCTTCTTCGAGCGCTTGGCGAATCGCCGGAAGACCCTGCGGCGTCCCGGGAATCTTGATCATGACATTGGGACGGTTGACGGTTTTCCAAAGCCGACGGGCTTCGTCAATAGTGGCTCGTGTGTCAAACGCCAAATTGGGTGAAACCTCGAGGCTTACGTACCCGTCGCGGCCCTTGGTTTCCTGGTGCACTGCGCGGAAGATATCGGCTGCGTCTTGAACGTCACGAATGGCGATCTTTTCGTACAGCGCCATCGCCGTGGACGAGCTCGCATCGGGCGTCTTGACGATGTCGTTGTAGTCGTCGCCAGCGGTGATGGCCTTCTCAAAGATAGCGGGGTTTGAAGTCATGCCGCGCAGGCCGTCGTTATCGATCATTTTCTTCAAATCGCCATTCAGCAAGATATTGCGGCGAATATAATCGAGCCAGGGTGACTGCCCGTAGGCTAGCAAGCCTTTTAGGGGGTTTTCACCCTTCACTCCAGCCAAATTGGGAAGAGTCGTTGTTGTAGTCATGTGGTCCTCCTGAACGTTTGCGGCTCGTTGCTCGCTGATTCTATTCTACGCCCGCCGAGAGCGACGAGGGTTAACCGGATGTGACACCAGCGGACGTTGGAATTCTCCGAACTTAGCGCTTGTCTTCGAGCGCCTTGACCTTGGCCAGGCGGCGTTTGTGCCGCTCTTCGTTGGTGAAAGTGGTACCCACGAAAGCTTTGACCAGATCCTCGGACAGCTTCACGCCGATAACGCGTGAACCCAGAACGAGCACGTTCATGTCGTCGTGCTCGACGCCCTGATGGGCGGAATAGGTGTCGTGGCAAACGGCGGCACGGATGCCAACAAGTTTGTTGGCCGCTACGCTGGCGCCGACGCCGCTGCCGCAGATGAGCACCCCGCGTTCGGCTCTGCCATCCAAAACGGCACGGCCGACGGCTTCGGCGAAATCGGGATAATCGGAGGGATTGGTGTTGAAAGCTCCAACGTCCAGGACGGCGTGCCCCAAGCCGCGCAGCACGTCGCCCATGGCATTTTTCAATTCAAATCCTGCGTGGTCCGATCCGATCACGAGTTTCATTGTTGGTTCACTTCCCGAGCGTTTGCTTGGCCGTGGCGACCACGTTTTCGACAGTGAAGCCGAATTTTTTGAGAAGGTCTTTCAACGGTGCCGATGCGCCAAATGTGCGCATGCCAATGATTCTGCCTTTGGGGCCTGTGTATCGCTCCCAGCCGAACGTCGAGGCCATCTCGACAGAAACACGGGCAGTAGCGGCCGAAGGAAATACGCTTTCTTTGTAAGCGGCGTCCTGCTCTTCAAAAAGTTCCCACGATGGAATGCTGACGACGCGGGCTTTGATGGATTCTGCAGCAAGCTTTTCTTGAGCGGCCACGCACAGGCCGACTTCGCTGCCTGTGCCGATCAAAATGACATCCGGCTTGCCGCCAGCAGCGTCGCTCAGGACGTATGCGCCCTTGGCCACGCCCGACGCCGGCGCAAATTTTGTGCGATCGAAGGTCGGCATGGGCTGACGCGAAAGGACAAGGGCGGTCGGACGATGGCTCTGCAGCAGGGCGAGCTTCCACGCTTCGACCACTTCGTTGGCGTCTCCGGGGCGCAACACCAAGATGTTGGGCATCGCGCGCAAGGACGCAAGCTGTTCAATCGGCTGGTGCGTAGGGCCGTCTTCGCCGAGGCCGATGGAGTCGTGCGTGAACACGTAAATCACCGGCAATTCCATCAGCGCTGCGAGACGTACCGCCGGCTTGACGTAGTCGCAGAAATTGAAAAATGTGCCACCGAAGGGGCGTAGGCGGGTTTCGGCCATACCGCTCATCGCCGCTCCCATGGCGTGTTCGCGCACCCCGTAGTGGACGTTGCGGCCGGCGTAATCACCGGGAAGGTATTCGCCTGCCCCGTCGAGGTTGGTTTTGTTGGATTTAGCCAGGTCCGCCGAACCTCCGACGAGCCAGGGAATATTTTTGGCCAGCGCGTTTACCGTTTTGCCGGAGCTTTCCCGCGTAGCCATGCCTTTGGCGTCGGGGGGGAATGTCGGAAGATTTTTGTCCCAGCCGTCGGGCAGGGCGCGCTTCTGCATCAGTTCAAGCTGCTTCGCTTGCTCGGGAAACTGTTTGACGTAATCGCCCCAAAGCTTCACCCACTGCGCATGGGCTTCCGCGCCGCGTTTGCCGATGCCATTCTTGAAATTCTCGTAGACGCCGTCGGGCACCAGAAATTTGGAATCTTCCGGCCACTCGTAATTTTTCTTGACCAGCTTGACTTCGGCTTCACCAAGCGGCTCGCCGTGGGCTTCGTAGGTATCCTGCTTGTGCGGAGAGCCGTAGCCGATGTGGCTGTCCACAACAATGAGAGTTGGCTTGCCGGGAGTTTTGAGAAAAGTTTCGTAGCCTCGGCCGAGCATCATCAGGTCGTTGGCGTCCGCGACGCGGGTGACGTTCCAGCCGTAGCCTACAAACCGGGTCATCACATCTTCGCTGAATGACCAGCTCGCCGGGCCGTCGAGCGTGACATGATTGTTGTCATAGATCCAGCAGAGATTGTCGAGCCGCAGGTGGCCGGCGAGCGATGCGGCCTCGGCGGCGACGCCTTCCATTAGGTCACCGTCACCACACACTGCGTACACCTTGAAATTGAAAAGTTCGAGCTCCGGTTTGTTGAAGTTTGCCGCCAGCCATTTTCCGGCAATCGCCATGCCTACGCTGTTTCCGGCGCCCTGGCCGAGCGGGCCTGTCGTTGTCTCCACGCCAGTTGTCAGATGCGACTCCGGGTGGCCGGCGGTTTTGCTGTCCAGTTGCCGGAAGCGCTTGATTTCTTCCATCGGAACAGCAAGCGAATCGAGCACTTCGCCCTTTTCGTTCACGGCGTGCACGCCTGAGAGATGGAGCGTGGAATACAACAGCATCGAAGCGTGTCCGGCGGAAAGCACAAAACGGTCGCGATTCGGCCAAACGGGATTTGCTGGATCGTACTTCAGATATCTTTGCCACAGTTCATAAACAACCGGTGCAAGGCCCATTGGCGCACCAGGATGCCCGGAATTCGCCTGCTGCACTGCATCAATGGAAAGAGTCCGAATGGTGTTGATGCACAACTGGTCTGTGACAATCTGTTGGCTCGCGAATGCTTGCTGGCTCACAAAAGCTCCTGTGCGCGCGGGAGGGCCCCCCGCAGTTGAAGTCAGGATTTAGATGCTCCGGGGGTACGCACCGGTAGGGAGATTCTACGTCAAGTGGGTGCGTAATGCAGAACATGGGCAAGACGTCCTGCCATGCGAGCCGTTTATCACGCTATTCAATGGAAATGCGTTCGGCCCAGGGATCGGAAGCAGCTTCACTAGCGCTACCCTGGTTAGTCGGAGAAGCGGGTTGGTCGGAGCCGGATGTAGTTTCGCCATCCGGGGAAGCTGTGGCGCCTGCCGGATGCGCACGAGTCGACGCGGCAAGTCCGGCTATGGCCGTTTGCGGCTTGTCGAGCGGCGGAGCGATGTCGCGGGTGTCAACCGGGAACAGGTGCGCATGCTGTTCGGACCATTTCGCGGCGAGGCCGTTCAGCGGGCTCTTGGTGTTGTATTCCTGGTAGGCGATCATGCGGCCGATTCGAATGATCAGATCATCGAGCCCTTCCGAGGCAGCCCAGAAATCGCCGATGCAAACCGTGGCGTCGTCGAAATTAGGATGGAACACCGGCGTCAACATGCGGCACTGCGGCGCGCGGCGGGGATAGCCCAGCGAGAGATTTACTTCCAGATGGTGGACTGGACGTTCCTGGATTTCGCCATTAGTTGCTACGTACAAACCTTTGACGTGATAAACGAAACGGTAGGCTTCGGGCGGCATTCCTGCCGTTCCGGTAATTTGAATGAGCGGCCAGCCGACGAATCGCTGAACAAGCTGATCGTGATCGAGTTTCAGGCGGCGGATGCGCGGCGAGAGCATGCGGTTCGTTTACCTAATGACGTCAGAGAGTTGTTGGCATAAACATTCGTGTTAATCCGAAAATTGCCATGCTAGCGAACGCAGCCTTCCACGTCCACGCGGGAACGGCCGGCCATGCGATGCGATTCTCTCGCAGCGCTGTCACGTACACAGCTGCAAAATAGCACAGCACGAAAGGAAGTAGCAGCGTCACCGCAGCGTTGAAGCGCAGGGCCTCGGCGGCGTGGCCGTGCAAAACCTCGGCGATGGCGCGAGTGGCGCCGCAACCCGGACAATAATGATGGGTCAGCGCGAAAAAGGGGCAGCGGGGATAAAAAGAATAATCCTGCGGCGAAAAGCGATACAAGAGCCCGGCGCCGGACATCGCTCCGGCCGCAAAAAGATTGGCCTCTGCCCGTGCGGAAATCATACCGGGTAGCCCATTTGCCGTCGCTTCATTTCGTTGATTTTCGTGAAGTGATACTGGAAATACCAAACGTTAAAAAAGAAAGTCATTACGCCGTTCAGGCTTAAGCCTATCGGCTCAGCGGAATTGAAGTGTTCTTCGATGGAGTCGCGCATGCTGAATGCACCCACGATCCACAGGATGGCGTATCCAATTGTGATGATGCCCTGTATGCCTTGCAGCGAGCTGTCAGCATGTCCCGTTCTCGCGGCAGAAACGGTACCGGAGATGCTCAGCACGAAAGACAATACCCACAACCCGATGACGATCGAGAAATAGGTAACGGCCTTGCTCGCAGGCTGGACCTTTTTCACCCAGAAGGCCTCCACCATGATCCACACGACGGAAAAGATCCCGCAGGTGACTATGGATAAAAGCACGCAAATTCCCCAGTGCAAATTCGGAGGAGGCGGGTAAGGCGAAACTGCCGGGGCGGCATACGTTCCGACCGTGCCGGCGACCGGCTGTGGCGCAGCAGGAACCGGAATGTTGCCAATAACTTGGGAAACTGGCACCCAATCCGTAAGTCCTTCGCTGCGGCAGAGGTCGGTCAGCAAAATATTTCCCGACGCAACATACTTTTGTATGTCGGCGAGGGTGTAAGGCCCGTACTCGCTCGTATCACGTTTAATGAAATAATTCATATGCGGCCCCCCGTCGCGGCCATGCTATACGAACTGCGTTCCGTCTGCGTCCCTATTAATCAAACAGATTTCCACTATCGCCCAAAGCCACACCACCGCCCAGAGCCATGCGGCGATCTCGGCGTAAAAGGCAATCAGCACCGTGGCCACCAGCTGCATCGCTCCCTTTTTTGTATAGCCAGCATAGAAATTGTGCACACCGAAAATCCCCAGAAAGACTCCCAGCAGCACGAAAACGACGCGCGTCTTTGGGCGGTCCTGCTGATAATAGTTCACCAGTTGCGCCGGCGCTTGGACCGCTGGGGCTTGCGGCCTCAGCGCTGGCGGAGGTGCCACACCGGTTCCTGCCAGTGGCGGCGGAGGAGGAGCAGGAATTTCAACGCCGGCTGAGGTTCCGCTGCTCGGCCCGGTTGCGGCTCCTGAACCGCCAACTGCCGGAGCGTGGAACGTCGTGTAGCCCGCGCCGAGAGAAACGCTGGTTCTGGGTGGGTGCGCGACCGCAGGCTGCAGGACCTGGTGGGTTACGAGGTTGCCCATCAAATCCGTCCCGCTCACAGTGACTTTCGCTTCATCGGCCGGAGCGTGCGAACAGCCAAATACCGTGCAGCCTCCGTTTTCCGCGAAACAATCCACGTGATGAGGTGTACCGCAGCCGGGGCAATCCCTACGCTCGCCTTCGGCGTCTCCCACTTGGGTACGGCAGTACGGACAGATCGGATTCAATTCCGTTGCCTTTCCTGGTAGCGAAAGGCGTAGCGCCCGATCTGAACTACCGAGCCGCTTGACAAGACTTGCTGACGCACTGGTTGGCCGCTTACGTAGGTTTGTCCAATAGCTCGCAACATGATGCGCGAACCAGCCAGTTCCACGATGGCATGTTCTTTCAGGATATTTGTGTCTTTAAAGAGATAAATGTCGCAGCTTTGGTCGCTGCCCATAACCGTGCGTGGCTTGTACAAAATGAATTGCTTGCCCGCTAGCGGGCCGGCCGTTACATACAGCCAGCGATCCTTCAGTGCGCTTTCCACCAGCCCTACGGCGATTCCCGTCGCCATTCCCACCAGCCCGAATCCCACAGCCCGGCTTACCGCTCCGCCGTGCGTCGCAATCGCAATCGGATCAAACAATACGCCGCCCAGCCCTGCGCCCAGGACTCCTCCCAGCACTCCATACAGCATTTTCTTGCCAGACATTCCCGCCGTGCCGTATACCACACCGCCCGCGGCTCCAAAAACCATCCACGCGATACCTCTTGCGACCCACAGCGAGGGGTTGTGATTGGTTTGTGCTCCCATCTCCACGCAAATGCTGATCCCAATCGAATAAATTATGTTCGCAATGAATTCAAAAATGACACCGAGCACTGCGCCCAGCGGTAGGCAAATGGCCCCTCGAATCAGGGCCTTCTTGACGGACCGCTCGACAATGCTTTCCGCCACGCCAAATCCCAGGCACAGTAGCCCCACAATCGCCGGGATCATCAGAAAGTCCGCCCAAAAATGGCCGCCGCTGGTGCCGTCCACGAACCACGGCTCGCAAATACCCCAGCCCATCAGCGCTCCGATGAGCCCCGCCAGACCCAGATAGAACCACGCCTGCAGAAGGATGCTGCCCTTCTCTTCGGCCACTTGCGTCGTTGGGTCCGCCGGTTCATTGATCGAGCCGTAGCTCTTGGTACTGCCTCCCTGCGTCGCTGGCCCGATCGTTTCCAATTCCGGCGCGGAGACATTCGCAAGGTCGTCCAGCGTGATCTTGATCGCCTTGTCGTTATTTTCTGGGGACATTTTGGTCCTTCGGATCCTTGCTGTCGGGTTTTGGCGCCGGCTGCTTCGGTGTTTCAGGCGCTGCCGCTGTCGGTGGGGTGGTCCGGCCACTCGCGGGCGGCAACTGGACGTCGGTAACGCCCGGGATGGACAGCGTACCGTCACGGTTGAGATGCGTGCCGGGTGGTGCCTCCTGAATTACACCGCGATGTGTATCAATGAAAAAATAGATTGGGCGCGGAAAGAAAATCCAAGTCGCAGTGATCGCCAGGGCCATTAACAAAACATGCGAACAAATCGTGATGACCCATCCCAACCACGCGGGTGGCCCGACTTCCGAGCTGTGATCGCTGGCTTCCACGACCTCGTCGTCCTCATCGATCCCGCCGACCGGCTCAGGCTTGCCGGTTTCTCCAGCCTCTTCGCCGCCTTTGTCATCTTTCACGCGAATTTCTTCCAGCCGCTCCAACCGCTCGCCCGACCATCCAAAGCAGCCTTCTTCGTCGCTATGGGGGTCGTACACCCACGCTACTTGTAACGGCGCTGAGAAAAAATTCTTGTGGATGAAAGTGTCGTGATCGGAGAGAAAAACACCGAATCCCGGGTGCGAATGATACCAGCCGACAATTCGATCGTCGGGATACTCCTTATCCTTGATCTTGTAGATGTGCTCCCAGGTGTCCTGCGTGAACGTGACGTAGGTTCCCGCCTGCGCGGCATTCAGTCCTGCGATGCGCGCCGTGATATTCATCCCGTTGCCGCTTTCCTCGCCGATCAGCACGCCGCAAACTTCCGTCTTACTGTTCGAACGCGCATGCTGCCGGATCTGGCGCAATACCTCGCCTTCTATGGTCACCCGCGGTTGCTGGTCTGGCTTGCGTTTTCCCATGATCAGTTAGTTTGGGCTCAGTGCGAGAGCTCTTCCCCCAATACCGCAGCCTGGTCTCCAGCGATCAAGTAGGCCTTCTCCGCCTCCGCCGAACGCACGCTGAACACGTCGTACAGCGGCAAGCCAATCTTATCCAACGTCTGTCCGCCAAAACTCTCGTTCCCTGAATAACTGTGAATCGTCTTCACCACGCGCATTTGCCCGTCGTTTGGACAGCGCCCTTGCTCGTACTTGATACTTCCCACCGGCGCAAATCGCGCTTCCTTCCCGCCGCACTGGGGACATTCGAGTTCTTGCACAATGTCCCGGCTGAATTCGACCACTACATCGGAAGCGCGCAAATCCTTCGCGCCGCGCTGCCGCAAATCTTCCAGGGTCAGCTCGCTCGACCTCTGCGGCAACTCCACGACGCCCGCAAAGGTGAAGTGGCTCATGCAGTCCGGATTCGCCGTGTACGCAACCTTGTACGACGTATGATTCAGCCCTTCAAACACGAATCCGCTGCTGGCCAGCGTCGGCATTCCGTGCAGCAGCTTCACCGCCTCCTGCACCTCGATGCCCGCAATTACGGAAGAAATCGTCGGCGTCGTCGCCACTTTACCTTCCGTGTTCGCTTCGCGCAGCAGCAGATTGCAGGACATGCGCTGCTCTAGCAATTTCCAGTCCGTTTCGCCGAGCGTGCACTCATAACAGGGAGGTATTCCCCCCACAAATACACGCGCCACACCGTTAATGCCTTCAATCGCGCCGTCAATCCATGGCCGGTTCATCTTCCAGGCGCAGCGATTGATCCACAGCCGAGCCTCGCGATTGTCCAGGCCCGCGATAATCACGTCACTCCATGCAAACAAACCCAGCCCGCAGTTCTGCACTACGTTCGAGACCAGCGGCCGCACTCGCACTTGCGGCGCAATCTTTCGCAAACTCCGTGCCGCGGCCTCCGCCTTGAATGCGCCCACGTCCTCGCTGCTGAACAAAATGGCCCGCGAAAGATTCGACTCTTCAATACGGTCGAGGTCCACCACCAGGATCCGTTCGAACCCCAACAGTGCCAGGTTTTTCAGAATTTCGTTGCCCAGCGCTCCGGCGCCAACCACCAGCACGCGCGCAGCCTGCAATTTCTTCTGATCCCACCATGGAATCAGCCGGAACCGGCTGAACCGGTCCTCGTGCACCTCATCTTCGCCGATTCGTACCGAAGCCGGCGGTGTCATCCTCACCCTGCTGTAATTTCCGGCTGCAGGCGCAGGATGTCTCCATCCTTCACCCCAGCCTCGCCCAGAGTCTGCGCGTCTTGGATCTGCCGTCCCGAATTCTTGTGATGAAACTTGTAGCTCAGTGGCGCTCCATCCGGCCCATTCGTCGGCAGCCGCAATTTTTGCACCAGCACGACGATGATCTTGTTGCAGGGCGCGTCGTCCGGCAACTCGACCGGGACGCGCTTGTTCTCAGTCGAGTCATACACCGTCACGTTGATGGTCGCCATCGTCTGTTAGTCCTGTTCCGATCCTTCCCGCTTGCGTCCCGGAATATGTTGAAAGCCAAGGAGATCTATGCGGCGCTACTCTTTCTTCGCTTTTTCCTGCTGTTGCGCCAGCTTCTTCAGATAATCCACCAGGTGTTCTTTGCCGTTCTTGGAAAATTCCCAATCGTTCTCTTTCAGCAAGGCCTGTGCTGAAACAGCGAAGTTCAGATTTTCCGCGTTCGGCTGATAACTTTTGTCCAGGGTCGAACTCACAACGCCCAACAAATTGCCTTGCTGGTCGTATACCGGACCTCCGCTGTTCCCCGGGCTTACCGGAGCTGAAATTTGCAGCGTGCTGTTTTCGATTCGCGAAACAATCCCGGTGCTCAGCGTGTATTTCAACCCCTCCGGGTGCCCGATCACAAAAATCGTTTCACCTTCCTTGGGTCGAGCGATTGGTTGCACAAAGTCGGCATGCCCGGAGTGCCTCGGAATCCAGACCAACACTAGGTCCAGGTTGGTGTGCCGCGCGATCACTTCTGCGCCCGCCCAGATTCCCGAACGGAGCGACACCAGCGCCCGATGCTTGTCTTTCAGCCCCCAAGCGCCAATCCCGATCACGTGCCGCGCGGTCGCGAACAAGTAGCCTTGATCGCTCGCCTCCAGCAGCATGCCTGCGCCGAAACTGTTTGATAGCACTTCGCGCTTGCCAAAAAACGTTTGGGCAGTCGGTGAAATCACCGCCACGAGCGGTTTCAAGTCACTCGACGCATCCGCACCGCTCAAATCTTTCGCTGCTGGCAGAGTGGGGAAGTCCGTCCGCTCGTCCAGCTCCGCCAATCCGGTTGCCATGCCAGCGATTGAAGGCAACGGCCCCAGGGAAAATGCCACCACCGCCATCGCCGACGTCAGAAAGCCGCTGATGATGAGCAACGTGGAAAGGAACCCCGTCCATGCATAGCGGATTCGCGGCGTTTGCCCGCGAAATGCCACCCGCAATATGATCGTGATCAGGCACAAGAGTGGCAGGCACAACACCAGCACTCCCACGGAAATCCGCGCCCACCAAGGAATCGCCGTCGGCAACTTCGGCTCTACCCGTGGCAGTTGCTCCGGTGTTTCCTTTATCTCCGTGATTTCATTGGGACTTATGACAATCTTATCCATCCGGTCTCCAGCCGCCCGTTCATCATTTCGAGGCCACTTCCTTGCTAAGGCCACTTCTCCGGCCGGGCCCCTGAATGCCGCTTTGGGACAGACTTTCCCTGTAGAAAATGGTGCAAGAGTAGGGGTTATATACAGGTTCGCCGCGCAAAGCGCAAGGGCGCCGAAGTCCCAGTGTGCCGTCTCTCTGGAGCCGCCTCGCTTGAGTCCTTTACTACGCAAAAGCTTGGCCGAGGGACAAAATTAGAGCTCTGCTTGTCAGCTATTGCTGCGGGAGATAAATTCCTGCGGTTACAGGCGGCTTGCGAAACGTAAATGGGGACTCGAGCTTGAACTCGACCCGGCTGCCGGGCTTTACCTGCACCTTTGCCGCGGCAAAAGCGGCGATTACTGGAAGCGCGGCGCCCACCGGTTCCCCGACAACTGAACTCGCTGCTCCCGGAGCCTTCTTCACGGCCGCTTCGCCCTTGGTTTCGGCCGCGCCTTTCTTCTTCGTAAGCTCGTTGGACTCAACTTCGAGCCTCCGACCATTGATGATCAGACTCACCAATTCCAGACTCACCTTGGCATTGCCGTGGACGTGTCCACCCTTTTTAAGATAACTCATCCGGATGTGCGCTTCCGTTCCGCGCGGGATCACCACCACATCGTTGACTAACACCGATGGATCAACACTTCCGGAATACATCTCGCCGGTATGTGCGTGTTTGGAATTGATCTCATCGGTTATGCGAACCGGAATCGTATACCCCTCTGGTAACGTAATTACTTCCATCTGTTCAGTTGGATTTGTGTCACTTCCAACGACTTGGCGCATGGGCGCTTGCACCGGGCGTTCTGGCGGGCGCTGTTGCACGGCCTGGTGAGAGCTGCCGCCACAGCCAACTAGCGCCGAGTATCCGCAAAGTCCTGCTATGAAAGCGCGTGTTAAACCTCGGCTCCGTTTCCGACTGGCTGTTCGCATGGGAGCAAATGACAACACCGGCGCCGGTTGCCGCACATACGGCGAACCATACAGTTCACCGGATTTGTTTCCTTAACTCGTATACCGTGAAGCTGGTAGGTTGTGAGGCCCAGGTTCGAGTCTGCCTCAGCCCATTCTAAAACCATGAAATGATTGAGCAGCGTCAATCGGCAAACGCGAATTTGTGGAATCGTTGTTGATCACTACCGGCAGTAAGGCGGCGTGCAGGACCACGTTAAGGACGAAGCGCGTGATTACCGGATTTTACCGTCATCAACGAGACTTTTTCGCTCTTTCTCACGTACTACCCGGCGCCGACGTGCACCACTGCGCAGCGATTCACCGCACCAACCGACACCGGTTGTTCGCTTGAAATAGAGTTAGCGCGAATCACATTGATAGCATCCTGATGCGCCTTCGTTTCGATTAGCAGAACTTAACCAGCAGCGGCTCTGGGAAAGCCACGCCGCCGCGATCAACATCATGCGGCCGAAGTCAAAAAAGAAACAAAATCCGCCAGTGACGCGAAAGCAACCGCAACTTCCGATCCGTGAAACTGACGTGTAAATTCACTTAGCCTGCTCTATGATAAGAAACTGCAAATGACCAGCCGCGCGGGCGTGGCGGAATGGCAGACGCTGAGGACTTGAGCGAAACTTGAGTGCTCGCCGGGAAACCGTCGATGCAGAACTGCTCAAATTCGGGGAAACCTGCAATGGCAATCCCGAGCCAAGCCCGGAGGGAAACTTTCTCCGGGAAGGTGTAGAGACTAGACGGGCAGCACCTAAGCCCCGGATATTCCGGGGGAGGGTGAAGGGATAGTCCAGACCGCAAACCTGACGTGAGCACTTCAAAGGCTCCGTCCGGGCGGCGAAAGCCGTAGCCGGCATGAAAATCCTCCGGGGATTTTTCCTCATGTGGGTTCGACTCCCACCGCCCGCACCACTGTTCTTCGATCTCCCGCGCGCGCGAAGGCGCGGATCGATATCAGAGTCGAAAATAACTACGCCTGGGCTTGGCTGGCTTTAGGATTCGGCAATTCGATCCGATAGGCCAGGTTCCGGAGCTGCCGAATCATTCTCCACGTGCGCTGATACCTGCATCGTATAGTGACGGCTGGGCCTCGTTCTTCGTAACGAGTTCCTTGATGCAGAATCAGCCAGATCAGACGACACTGTCGATGCGCAATGACCCCGACGGCTTGATTATGTCCGAGGCGCGGGACGCAACGGCGATAGATAATCTCGAAGATGCTCCCTTTGACTTTTACGGCGGCGTTAGCAGCCTGATTGAGTAAGCGCCGCATCTGGCGGTTGCCCTTCGGAGAGCGGTGGCTGTAGTTCACACCGGCGCTCTCTTCTTCGCCGGGGCAGGCACCGACCCACGAAGAGAGACATTTCTCGGAAGGAAACGTCGCTGCGGTAGGGCCGATCTCGGCAATGATCTGTTGCGCGGAGTCCACTCCGAAACCCGGCACCTCCGCTAGCCGCTGGACCGCATCCTGGTGCGGATGGAGCAAAGTGGCTAGCTCTTGGTCCAGTTGAGCGATCTGCTGCTCGAGGAGTTGCAACTGCTCTAGGGTCATTTTCAGCAGCCGTCGATACACGGGCTTGAGCTCCGTGCACGCACCGAGTGCATCACACAATTGTTCCGGTGTGGCGCGCAACCTCTCATGGGCTAAGACGGCCAGAGCTGCGGGATTGGTTTCTCCGTCAGCCAGCGTCTTCAACATGCGCCTGGCACTGACGCCAAGCAAATCGGAGGCCAGGCTGGACAACTTAATATGGGCTTCTTCCAGAAGTGACTCCAGTTGGTCGCGCGCCGTCCAGATCGACGTACATCATAGCCTCTCTGTCCATCACTTTCCTTTCGGCGGCTTTTGCTAGCGCGCGCGAATCCGTTGCGGCAGGTTTTCCTCTTCAAGCTGGAGGCCGACAGAATCGTTTTTCGGGTCTGCGAGATCCGCCAGGCGATCGGCCATTCCCATCACGAAAAGCACCGTCGCGTAGAGGCCAAGTATGAGCGTCATCCGGCTGATCAGTTTTTCTGCTTTGTTTTCAACTAGTTGGCGCCGCCGCTTTCTCCGCGTAGCCGCCGCGTAACGTTCTCCGAATTTTGGCAGCACAAACCCATGCCACGGCGTACCTGTCCCTGGCTTCGGAAGTTGCGCGGCCGTCACGAAAATGGACTCCCAACCTTTGCATAACGAGTTGGTACCAACCCACGCCTGCAATCTTGTTGGTCTCTGACCTAGGATTGCTCTCCGAAGTCAGTCAAAAGGAGAGTATCGATGAAAATCGAATTGCAAATTGAGGGTCGACCATCCCGAAAGGGCATACGAACAGATCGTGCGGCGCACCATTCTGAGGCCTCCATGGTCTTAGTG
>DATMZI010000140.1:0-7182 GCA_035607085.1 Candidatus Eiseniibacteriota bacterium
GGTTCATTTCTGGAAGACCGCGGATCACGCGGCTGTAATTCCGAGCGAGGCGAACAATCGCTACGCGCTCACAAGCGTCATTTACTTTGGCTGAAAGGCTTCTGTACGCTTTTTCCGTTCCGGCTCCACGACCAGCCGCGCAATGCCTAGGGCCACTGCCGCCATCGCAAATCCAGCAATCACGTCCACCACGTAGTGCCATCCCGTACTGACCGTCGACACCACCACCAAACCGGCCATCGCCACGCCCACAATTCGCAACCCACGGATCGGCCACAAAGCTCGCGCCGACAGCACTGCCCAAATTACATGAAATGACGGAAAGGAGACGACGCCCACCACCGCCGCTGTCTTCGATCCGCTATGCAACGCGATGATGGATGCTTCGCATGCTTTCTGCGCTGCATTTCCGGCAAACTGCGATCCCGCCCACGGCCCGATGGCCGGCATTAGCGTGAAGACCGGAAATGACAGTAGAAACGCTGCCGCATTCGCCACAATGAACTGTTCCGCCGGCGCCCGCTTTCCCAAAATCCCCGGCAGGAACATCGCCATCGGCAACAGCAGGTACAGCACGTCATAACTTTTGTCCGATAAGGTTCGCCAGT
Organism: Candidatus Eiseniibacteriota bacterium; assembly: GCA_035607085.1. Taxonomy (GTDB): domain Bacteria; phylum Acidobacteriota; class Terriglobia; order Acidiferrales; family UBA7541; genus Acidiferrum. The sequence continues at coordinate 609 of DATMZI010000140.1, forward strand.
GGGGGTGGGCCGCTGTCCATGCCGCAATCGCCGGTACGTTGAATCCCAGGGCTCTGTCCATTTTCGCCAACAAAGCATCCCGCAACGGAAACTCAAACCGCACCGAGAGCACCGCCATGGACGGAATGATTGCCACCAACAGCACCACCCATGGCAGTGTTAGAGCTGCGTGCCGCTTCTCGTACGATTTCAGGTCGTTGTAGACGATCGCCGGCAGCAGCACCACGGGAAAAATCACCGCACTCGTCAGCGCAATCCCCTGCCATCCTGATCCGGACCGTGTCCATAAACCCCACGTCGTCGCACTCAACAGTGTTCCGTACACACACGCCATGAACACGTGCACTCGCCGGCTCAGCCCCAAACCTACCCATTCCGCTCTGCGCATTTCGCCCCGGAGAATACCAAACACTCCTAGAGTGCCGCAGCCAAGTACCTTGCCAGAGCTGATTTTCTTTCCCGTTGTCTTGTTGTTACCAGCAAATCGAGGTCTCCGCGCGAATCGTTCGCAAGTTTAGCTTTCGGTCAAACCCGCCTTCTCGACCCGCTCTCTGAAGTACGCTTTCCAATCCTCGGGGACGGACTCGATCTTCAAGATGCGCTGCAGTGAATCCCCATCGTCCGGCGCAAATCGTTTCGCAATATACAGCCGCGTAATTTCCGGCACCGGTACGGCGTTCGCATCCCGCGAAATCAGCGCGATTTCATCAGCCGCTCCGACTTCTCCCTCGCGCATCACCGCCAGGTAAAATCCCGTCCGCCCGCTGGCCAGGAACCGTTTCACCATGTCGTCCGCGCCAAACCGCACGCCCAGCTTGTAGCAAGGCAATCGCGGCTGCGTCACCACCACTTCCGCCGAACCCACGCGGAACCGGTCGCCCAGATGCGTATCCTTCTCCAACAACCCTTGCGTCGTAAAATTCTCCCCGAACATTCCCATCGGCAACTGACGACCCAGTTCTTTCCTCCAATATTCGTAGTGTTCCACCGGATAGCAGTACGCCGCTTTGTACTCGCCTCCATGCACCGTCAAATCCGCCTGCCCGTCTCCATCCAGGTTCAGCGTCCGCAGCGCCACCCGACCCGCCACCGGCTCCTTGAAAATGCCCGTCTCGACACTCCGCCCATGCCATTTCACCTCCCGCGGCATCCCCACATTCAGTGACCAAATTCTCATTTTGCTTCGACCCTTGGTCTCGAATTTCTGTGACGAAAAAAAAGGCAGGTGCGACCCTCGTTGCCGGAAGGCCTCTTTCGTGAAAGCTTGCACAAGCTGCAGGGCGACGGCCGTTCAATCGCGTCCTTTGGCCTTCTTTTTATCCGACCGGCTGCCCACTTCGCGGAATCGCTCTTCCAATCCGGCCCTGGTGAAAAAGTTCGCGGGCAAATTCGGGTTGTAGCGGCAAGACTCGTAAAAGAGCTGGGATATTCTGCGGCTGTTGTGCTCTCGCGAGATCTGCATCGCGGTTTGAATTCCGTCGAAGGGATGGTAGTTCGAGTAGAAAGTCACATCTTCATCGGGTAATTCGTTTGCCTCAACCGGCGTATTCACTTTGAACCGCACCATCAAGTGCGTGCTTCGGTCCACGGCGATGCGATAAACACGCTGCCGCGAATCCGTCAGCTCGATCCAATCTACCTGTTTCAGGTCAATCAGGTCCAAGCCAGCCCATCGGAAGGACATGCCCTCTTCCTTGAGGCGGTTGCGGATAATGTAGTGAGGGTTGCTGAGCAGCTGAGTGCGAAAATTATCCACCTTTTCGGCGGGTTCTTCGCTTACGCCGTCGTGGTCAAGTGTCCAGCCATCATTCCCGGCAAAGAGGTCAATCACGTTTCCTTTTTGACCGATATCGGTGCGGGTGTTGTCCGGATACAGCCAATAAACCTTTACTGGGATGGTCGGCGTACGATCGTTGCCGCGAGCGATCGGCGACATTCGCCCCGCGCATTCCGATTGTCGCGCATTCAAATACGCCGGCCCTCCAAAGGCGTCAATCATCTGCGCCAGGATTTGCTTCGCTTTCGCGGCGCTTGCTTCCGGCATCAGCGTATCCGGATTCTGTGCCGCCGCTTGCCCCGCAATCGTCAAGAAGGCCAGCAGCAGCGGCAAAGCCAATCGCGCTTGATTCTTTCCTGCCGTCTGGACCAGATTCATCCGCAAAGCACCGATCCTCCGTTTACATTGATGATTTCGCCGGTCATGAAGTTGGCCAGGTCCGACGCCAAAAACAAAATCGGCCCCGCCACTTCTTCCGCCGTCGCGGCTCGCCCCAGCGGAATCGCCGCAGCAGCCATCTTCTGCCCCGCCTTGGTGTCCAGCACCGGATTCGACATATCCGTCGCCACCCACCCGGGCGCCACGCAGTTCACCAGAATCCCGTGCCCCGCCAGCTCCGTCGCCAGGCCCTTGGTGAAGCTGATGATGCCGCCTTTCGTCGCGCCGTAGTGCGTGTGGAACGATTCGCCGCGTTGCCCCGCCGTCGAGCTGATGGGAATAATCTTTCCGGATTTCTGCTTGATCATCTGCGGTGCGGTGAAGTGAATCACCGAATAGACGCTCTTCAAATTGATGCGCACCATGTCGTCCCACTGCTTTTCACTCATTTTTTCAATCGGCAAGTCTTCCGCGTTCCAAACACCCGCGTTGGCAACCAGGATATCGATTCGTCCCAGCCGCGCAATCGTTTGCTCCACCAGTTTCTTGTTGTCGGCATGTTTGCTCACATCCGCCTTGAAGGCCTCCACGCGCGTGCCGTGTTTGCGCGCTTCCGCTTCGATCTGTGCCGCCGCGTCCTTCGCCTTGTTGTAGTTGAACACCACGTCCGCACCGGCCTGCGCAAACAATTTCACCGCTGCCGCGCCAATTCCGCGCGAACCTCCGGTAATCAAAGCAGCCTTGCCTGCCAAAGAAATCATGATTCCCCCAATGAATTTAGAAAGCCGTTTTAGTCCGCCTGACCGCATCAGTGCAAAAAAAGAATCCTGCATTCCGAAAAATATAATTCGCCATTCCGAACGGAGTGAGGAGTCGGTGTTTAGCTCTTTCGTCTCCTTCAGCGCTTGGTCGCCGTCTCCAACCTGGTCTTGCGGGCCGCGCCAACAAAATCCGCAAACACCTTCTGCGCGAACGCATCGTCTGGCATGCGCTCCGGATGCCACTGAACACCAACCACCCAATCTTCCGGCGACTGCAGTTCCACTGCCTCGACGATTCCGTCGGTGCCGCGCGCCGTCACCTGCAGCTGCAGTCCCGGTCTGTCAATCGCCTGGTGATGACTGCTATTGATCCGCACCCGCCCGGCGCCAGCCAGCTTTTCCAACTGACTGCCCGCCGCCAGTGTCGCGTCATGCTCCAGATCACCTTTGGCCGCGCTCGCCGCCAGGTCGGTTTTCCCGTGTGCATCAGTTCCCGGCTTTTCCGCCGGAATGTCTTGCAGCAGCGTCCCGCCCTGATGCACATTCAAAATCTGGCAGCCATAGCAAATCGCCAGTACCGGCTTGTGCGCGGCCAGCGCATATTCAAGCAGCTTGCTATCGGTCCGGTCACGGTCCGCATCCAGGGTCACGGTTTTCGCGTGGCGTGGTTCGCCATAGCGCGCCGGATCCACATCCGCCGGACTTCCCGGTAGCACAAACCCATCGAGCTCCGCCGCCTGCTTGCGCAACTCCGCATCGCTCAGCGCCAGGGAAAGATGTACCGGTTCGCCGCCAGCCTTTCGAACCGCCTCGAAGTAATCGTTCAGTTTCTGGACATTGCCGTGGCGCTCTTCTTCGCGGGTGCGCCAGGGTATACCTACGCGCGGTTTTCGCTGAATTTCGGGGGACATGGGAGACGGAAAATCGTAGCATTCGCCGTGGCGACCGGCAACCGCCGGCGAAAATTAGTATAACCTAAGCATTATCAGCTATTTAGAGGAGTAAAGCGGTGTCGGCGACAGGCAGAATTCATCGCGCTGAAAGAACGATGGGAGTCGCTTCAGGCGCGCCGCCAGCTGCCCGACAGACTCCGCGCGCACCGTGACATGGCCCACTTTGCGGCCAGGGCGCGGCGATTTTCCGTACAGGTGCAGGTGCACGTCGGGCACGGCCAGGAGTTCGGCGGGATCGGGCGCTTCGCCGATCAGGTTCAGCATGGCGCAGTGACCGAGAGCGCGGGTTTCACCAAGCGGAAGCCCGCTCACCGCGCGCAGATGGTTTTCAAACTGGCTGGCGACCGCTCCTTCGATCGTCCAATGGCCGGAATTGTGAACGCGCGGCGCGATTTCATTGGCCAGCAAGTGGCCGTCGCATTCAAACAGCTCTACGGCAAGTACGCCCACATAGTCGAGCGCTTGCAAAATGCGGCGGGAGGCGTCTTCTGCTTCGCGTTGCAACGCCTCAGAAAGCCGTGGCGACGGCGCCAGCGACAACCGCAAAATTCCTCTGCGGTGATGATTTTCCACCAGCGGATAGAACGCGGTTTCGCCGGAACGCCCGCGCACCGCCAAAATCGAAAGCTCGCGCCGGAAGGCCACAAATTTCTCCAAAATGAGCGGCCTGGCTGGCAAAGCCCTCGGCAAATTCTCGAGGTCTTCGCGCGTGCGCAGTAGCCATTGGCCCTTGCCGTCGTAGCCGAGCTGCCGCGTTTTCAGGACGCACGGCAGCCCGAGGGTCCGAACGGCGGCATCCAGGTCCGCGATCGAATCGACGACGGCGAACTCCGTGGTAGGAATGCCGAGTTTTTGGAACAGCGACTTTTCGTTCAGGCGATCCTGCGCAGCTTCCAGCGCCTGCGGCGGCGGATACACTGGCAGTCTCTGTGCGAGATGTCGCACCGCTTCGACCGGAACGTTTTCAAATTCGTAAGTCACTAGCGCCAGCCCGTGCGCGAATTTATCGAGCGCGTCGAAATCAGAGTATTCGGCGGTGACGCGTGGCGCGATGCGGCCCACCGGCGCCTGCGGCGAAGGATCCAAAAAACGGAAGTGAAAGTCGAGCGGGTAACCAGCGAGCGCGAGCATATAGCCCAGCTGGCCTCCCCCCAGAATCCCGATCGTCACTTGCGCTTTCCTTGTTTGCGGTGCGGATTCCAGGTCGTCGCAAACTTGGCGGGATCGGAAACCGAAAGGACTTTTCTGGTCTGCGCCGAGCGGAATTTGCGCAACGCCTCGCGAATGGCGGGGTATTTGTTGCCGAGAGCAGCCGCCGCGAGCAGCGCCGCGTTGATTGCGCCCGCCTTGCCGATGGCCAGCGCGCCCACGGGAATTCCGCCGGGCATCTGCGCGATGGACAGCAGCGAGTCCAATCCTTTCAGCGCTTTTGATTCTACCGGCACTCCAAATACCGGAAGTACCGTCTTGGATGCAGTCATTCCCGGCAGGTGTGCTGCGCCGCCCGCTCCTGCGATGATCACTTCGATGCCGCGATTTTCTGCCTGCGCCGCATAAGTAAAAAGCAGGTCTGGCGTGCGATGCGCCGAGACAACGCGAGTTTCATAGGTCACGCCCAGATCCCTCAGCGTGTTGGCGGCATGCTGCATGGTCGCCCAATCGGAAGTGGAGCCCATGATGATGCCGACCAGCGGGCGCGGTGCTTTGACTGATTTGGCGGCCATAGGAGCAACAAGTTTATCGCGCAGCCCGCCGATTTGGAAAATGCCGAATTCCCTTCAGCGGCCGGTCGCTTGTTCGCCGCGCAGCACCAGGCACGTGGAATTGGACTTGGCGATCAGTTTGCCGTTTTCGTCGGTGACCTCGCATTCGACGTAGCCGATGCTACGGCCACGCTGCACGACACGGCCTTCTGCGCGAAGTCTCGCTTCGCGCACTGGCCGCAAATAATTGATCTTGAGCTCGATGGTGGTAAACGATTCGCCGGGAGCCAGCGTGCTGGCAAAGGCCACGCCCATCGCGGTGTCGGCAATGTCGCACAAAATTCCGCCGTGCAGCGTGCCCATAGGATTAAAGTGCTGCGGCCCGGACTGCAAAGTAACTACGGTGCGCCCGTTGCCCGCTTCGGGCACTTCAAAACCGACCAGGTCGCCCACCGGCGCTCGGTGTTTCATCATGAGTTCGAATAATGTGGTTTGCGCGGCTGGCGCTGAGTCAGGCATGTAAGGCTCCTTGCGATTTTAGGTGCTTTGTTGGATGCAACGAACATGAAATTGTTTTGCGGGTTGCCGCAGCCTAGCCGCCGGCGGCGGAGCTGGCCGCCTGCGCGACCCGGCGCAACTGTCCCACAAGATAGAGCGACCCGGTAATGAATATTGCGTCTCGAGGCGCGGCTTTGGCCAGCGCAGCATCGAGGGCCCGCGCGGCATCGGGAATAATTTCAGAAGATGCCGCGTAGTGGCCCGCAATCTCGGCAAGTTGCGCTGCCGAGATTGCGCGCGAAGTGCTGGCCTCGGTGAAAATGACGTGAGCCGCGCGCGGAAAGAGAATTCCTGCGATTTCATCCACCGCTTTGTCGCGGAGCGCGCCAAAAATCAAAATGATCCGGCGGCCGGCAAAGTTGTCGGCCAGAAAAGCATCCAGTTCGCGGGCCGAGGAGGGGTTGTGGGCGCCATCCAAGTAAATGTCCGGTTGCGAGTGGATTT
>DATMZI010000155.1:0-9523 GCA_035607085.1 Candidatus Eiseniibacteriota bacterium
CTCCTCCCACGAAAGCTAGTTCCGCGCCAGAGCTGATGAGCCCAGTGTCGGGATACCCCACAGTTTGAAGCACATTGCTTCGTATATATCTCCTCAAGCTCGCGACGTCAATCGCGGACAATCCCTGTTTCGGGCGAACCACGAGCAACTCGGAAGTAGTGCCTGGCATCTCGGAAAACCGGTAGGTTCCCTGGCCCAAATCAACTTCGACCTACGTCGTTACTCAGGACCGTCCGCCGCGTGGGAGGAAGCGCCACACTTCTTGTTCATGCAGGATTGGTCTTTCATGCAGAGCCAACCCGCGGCAAAGTCAGGCCGGCAGGACCAATCTTTACTCTAGCTGTTCTTATTCCGCCAGAGACATACAGTCAAACGCTTACATCTGCCAGCAAGGACTACGTCCTGGGCCACACCGCTGGCCGGTTTTCAACTGACCCCCGAGGCACCTACCGAACGAGAACACCACCTTGCACCGAGCGAATATCGCTCACAAAGATTGCGAATGGAAGGATGGCGACAGGGGCGGCTCAGCTGAATGGGAATAGGCTCACAGAAAGAACGAAGCGAAGGTGCCTTGACATCCTCAGTTCACGGTTGCGCGGAGAAGTGGCGTTCCACGAGTGCGAATCTCCCTGGCCGAAACTGGACAGTTGGAACTAACCAGCGAAGAGCAGGCGCGGATTCGCGCCGTGCTATTGAGAGTGATTGAGGCGCGCCGGGCGCAGTTGGAGCTGGTGCTGGCGGATTCGCGCGCGGAAGCGGCTGGAATCTCTGCCTGATACGAGCCTGAAACGCCGAAGCCCGCAGCGGAATCTGCGGGCCTCAGCAAAATCGTCCGCCTCCATCGACGGCGGCGGACTTGGAGGTAAGCAAATGGAAGTCTACGAGGTCCATTCTGGAAGTCAAGAAGCGCAGCAGTTCGACCCAGACGGCCTGGACGCCGAGGGGCGGCGGCTCTTCCTTGGAGCCATGCTGCGGCACGTCACCCGGCGCTACAGTTGCGGCCAGAGGGTCCTTCGAGGCGACTTGCGCCGCTTAGTGGCGTTGGCGGACGATGCGGACGGTTCCAACGGGGCTCCCGCATGAGCCGCCTGCACGGATTCCTGAAACTTGCGTCGGGGACTATGGGAGCACGTCCGCGATGGCCGTATGTCCACCACTCAGGCGCTCGCTTTTATCTACATCTGCACTCAGTGCGACACACGCTCGGGCATCTGGAAAGGTTGTGCCAAGTCGCTTTCCGGCGAGCTGGGAATCCCTCAGCGAACGGCGCGGGATGTCCTCGAAAAAATGGAGCGCGATGGCTACATCCGGCGGTTTGCCGTGCGTGGAAAGCACACCTGCTACCCGATTCTGGTTCACAGATTCGAGATTACGGAGGGCAAGCACAATGGCGAGCAGCTAGACGCCATAAACTCAATAGACGCAAACACTTTGCGATACCTGCCAACAGAAACCCGCGAGCATGGTGTCGAGCACAGTGCCGCTCAGAGGAGAATAGAGAATGGAGAAAAGAGAAGTAAGAAAAACCCTGCGGCGAAAGCCACGCCGCCCGCCGATCCGCGCTTCGGGATTTTTCGGGATTCCGCGTACGAAGCCTATCGCGTGAAGCACGGCCAACCGCCAACGTGGGGCGGTAAGGACTGGGCAAGCCTAAAACGGTTCCTCGCAGACCAGCCGCAAGTGGCGCTGGAACAATTCCAACACCGGTTCGACAGCTACCTGCAATCCACGGAGCGATTCACGCGAAATCAGGGCGGTTCTTTGGCCTATTTCATAGCGAAATTTGACGCTTTTGCCGCTGGGCCAATTTTGGACAGGACTTTCACGGGAGGGAGCGATGGGGGACACGAAAGTTTTGATGAGCGACGGAGGCGGAAATCGGCGGAAGCCATCAGCGGAATTCGTGGACGTTTTAACGCGGTGGATGGCGAAGTGGGCGGATACCTTCCCGAGTCACGTCGTAACTAAGCTCCAGATTGCCACTTATGCTGAAACGCTAGGCGATCTGTCTCCGGAGCAGCTGGACGCAACCTGCCGCTTGGCCACAAGAAATGCAACTCAATTTCCGAAACCTGGGGATATTCGTAATGCGTTCAAACAACTTGACAATGTTCCGCGGACCCGACCCGCATATCTAGATGAGCCGATTGCCCACGAAAGCGAACGATGGACGGAAGAGGAGCAAAGGTTGTCCAACCAACTGCGACAAAAACTAGGAATCAGAGAGCGGTCGAGCAGCAGCGCGAAGCGTTGACCAGAGTGAATGACGGGCCTTGTCCAATTCGACCAGCAGGACAAGCAGGCGGACTGGCTGTACACGCCAGAATTTCGTGCGTCGGTACGAGGCGCGCTCTCGACTGGCCCGTGCGATTGCGATTCTCAACCTACGCCTGCTAGACGTCGCGCGGTTGCAGCCTCACGCCGGAGAGGACCATCTTTGGCGCGACGGACTTACCAAGCAGGGAATGTGTATCAAAAGGGAAGAGCACAGTCTGATCGGTGGAACAGCAATGCTCCCGCATATGACCGGTTCTGGAAAGACTTTCCAGGCCGCAGGCCACGAAGGGTCACCATCCCTCTCGGGCTTTGCCGCACTCGCTCTATCGCCGAGCGCAAGTGTGCGGATCACATCGAGGGGCTTGGTATCAACTCGACGCGGCATCAATTGGAGGCAACATCCAGCACCACATTCAAAGCGCAAGCGGAGCTGTGGCTGCGCTCGCTTGCTAAACGCAAACTCGATCCAGTGGAGCAAACTACCATCGATACTCGACGGTATGCGCTCGACAAATGGATTCTTCCGTCCCTCGGGGACACTTGCCTCGCGGATGTCAACAACTTCGCTCTTAAAGAGCTGGTGGAGAAAATGGCGGTCGCACTCTCCCCGGCATCCATCCGCGACTACGCCAACATCGTGAAGGCCGTAGTGGCTTCCGCAACCGATGAGAACGGAGAGGAACGATTCCAGCGCAAATGGAACAGGAAAATTATCGATGCGCCACCTGTTCGCAATCAGCGACAACCGAGTACCGATGCCGACGGCATCTCGGCGATCATCAAGGCTGCGACTGGCCAGTATCGCGTCCTGTATATGCTACTCGCTGGTTGCGGTCCGATGCGAGCGGGCGAGGCCCTTGGGCTTGAAATCGGAAAGCACATCAGCGGGGACTGCCGGACCTTGTACATTCGGCAGAAAGCCAAGCGTGGTCTGATTCAGCCTTATTTAAAAACGCAGAACGGCGAACGCGATGTTGACCTCTGTAACGCGCTCACCGAAATACTGCGCGACTTCATCGGTGGGCGAACAACTGGATTGCTGTTCCATACCCCGAGCGGGGCGCAGCTTCTGCAAACGAACATCCTCCGCGACAGTCTACATCCCATCCTGAAAAGACTCGAACTCACAAAGGGTGGATTGAACATTTTTCGGCGCTATAGGATTACGCACATCAAAATAGGTGAGTGTCCAGATTTCTTGCAGCATTTTTGGAGTGGGCACGCGGCGCGTCACGTATCCGAGCGTTATACAAAACTGACCGAGAACCGGGAATTTCGCCTGCGGTGGGCGGAATGCTTGGGGCTTGGATTCAACCTGACTCAGGCTCAAAAGTCGCCCACTGAGGCCCAAAATGGGCGATTTGGGCGACTTCTACAATTCCGAAAAGCGGTGTAAGTCGTTGATTTGTTTGGTGGACGAGACCGGGATCGAACCGGCGACCTCCTCGTTGCGAACGAGGCGCTCTCCCAGCTGAGCTACTCGCCCATTCCTTCTCGCTGGTTCTTTGTAGTTTACCTGAACCACGTAGCGTCTACAATCCGCTCCCGCAGCAGCGTTTCAAGGTGGCGGCTTCCTGGAGTGAACAGTGGCAAGTATGTAAGACTATTTGCCGCACCAAAAGCAAAAGGAAGCGATCGCTTCTTGGAAGCGTGGAGGAATGATGAGTCGTCGTGCTGAATTTCTTGCTGCTCGCATTGAGGAAGGCGCTGCTGGGCTGGCTGCTTTCGCGGAAAAACTGACCGAAGCGGAATGGAACGCTCCCGGGTCAACGGGCGGCAACGATCGCCGCACCGTCGGCGTAATCGTGCATCACGTCGCCAGCGTTTACCCCATTGAAGTTGATCTCGCCAAAACCATTGGCAGCGGTAAGGCAGTCACCGAAGTCACCTGGGAGGCGGTCGCGCAGCTGAACGCTAACCACGCGAACGAGCAAGCCTCCGCAGCCAAGGCCGCCACGCTCGAGCTTCTTCGTAAAAACAGCAGCGCCGCCGCGGCGGCCGTTCGCACTTTCACCGACGAGCAACTCGATACCGCCGCACCGTTCGGTCTCAGCTACGACGCGCCCGTGACCGCTCAGTTTGTCATTGAAGACCACGCGCTGCGCCACAGCTGGCATCACTTGGCGAAAATTCGTAAGGCACTCGGCCGCTGAAACCGCTGGCAGCGCGTCATCTCAGGAAGGAAACGAGCCGCTGTGTCTCCCGCGGGTTTCCGCTCAGGGAGAGACGACAAGTTGTATGTACCAATCAAAAGTTGGTCTGAAGAGGTCACTGTTCAACCCGAGAGGCCCGTACCTGTTCCTCAACCAAGGGGCGCAGTAGTGAAGCGATACAGCGCGGCAGGGGCCTTAGCAGCCAGGACCACTATAGCTCCCGCTTTTCGACGGGCGCAGCAGTTTTTATGCTGGATTGTTCCATTCAGCAAGCAGCTATTCAATGAAGATGTACGTGGTCGTTGGACTGGCGAGCCGCGGTCGGTCCAGCGGTTAGCAAGCAAACAGATATCCCTGAGCCAAGCAACCAAGCACGTGCATTCCGGAACTACGGCTGGTCGATGCTGACTCCGGTGCGCTGCGCCACGATCTTGCGGGCGTTTTGATAGAGCGCGCGCGCCTGCGGAACGGCTTCCACGCCTTTTTGCACTTGCGGGTCGGCTTCCAGCAACACCTTGAAACCTTCCTGCATACCGAACGTGGACATAAATACTTCCTGCTTGATCTTGCGCTTGATCCAGTCCTGGTTTTCTGAAATCTCCGCTTCGGAGAAGCGCACGTTCTTGCTGGTCAGATAATTTCTGAACTGGTGCATCACTTCATCGTCGACTGTGAAATCGTGCGTGATTGTCGGGCGTGATCCGAGATAGTAGCGCGTAAAGCCCCCGACGCCTGCCTCCGCCGGGTAGAAAGCATCGGCACGGAACAGTTCCTGCACGAACTTGGTAAGTTTTGGAGCCGCCACGGTGATGTCCGGCGCGATGCCGCCGCCGCCGGTGACCTGCCGGCCGCTGTCGGTCAGCTTGATTTCCGTCGGATGATCCGGAACTTTCCGCTCATAGTGATACTCGTAGAGCGAAATAGATTTGTAATCGCGCTGAATCAACCGGCCGCTCGGCGTGTAGTAGCGGGCCGTAGTCAGCGCCAGGCCAGTGTTTTCGCTCAGCGGCGTCACGGTTTGCACCAGGCCCTTGCCAAATGTAGTTTCGCCCACAATCATGCCGCGGTCGTGGTCCTGCACCGCGCCGGAAACAATTTCCGTGGCCGATGCCGAATTGTTGTTCACCAGAATCACCAGCGGCGTGTTCATGCCCTGGTTGCCGCGCACTGCATAGTAGCGCCGCTCTGTGGACGTACGCCCGTGGTGCGAAACAATCAGCTGATTCTTTTCCAGGAACATGTCGCCCACTGCGACCGCTTCATTCAACAAACCTCCCGGATTTCCGCGCATGTCCAGAATCAGGCCATCGAGACTGTTCGCATTCAGTTGCTTCAAGGCATCGGCAATTTCGCGGTCCGTGGTCTCGTTGAACGAAGAAAGCCGTATGTAGCCAATGCCCGGCTTAAGCATGAAAGCGATGTCCACCGAATGCCGTGGAATTTCGCCACGCGTTACCGTGAAGGTAAGCGGATCAGTGTAGCCTTCGCGCGTGACCACGATCTTGACGACGGTGCCTTTCGGGCCTTTCAGCAAGTCCGCTACTTCCGTGGTGGACAAACCATCTGTGGCTTTGTCGTCTACACGAACGATGACGTCGCCAGGGCGCAGTCCCGCAATGTACGCCGGCGCGCCGACATACGGCGCCATTACCACGGTGTGGTTGTCGCGGGGCGCGACGATCATGCCTACGCCGTAATATTTGCCGCGTTGATCTTCGCGCAGCAGTGCATACTGGCGCGCATCAAAAAAATTGGAGTGCGGATCGAGAACGCGCAGCATGCCAGGGATGGCGCCCGCGTACACCTCTTTGTCCACGTCCACCGGTTCGGCATAATTGGTCTGCACTACGTCCAGGACCGTAGTGAATTCGCGCACGGCGGATTGCGCATCTTCAGTGGCACTGGAAGTAGCTCGCACCGAAGGGCCGTAAATCCATCCAAATACAGCGGATGCGAGTAAAACGGTGACGATAACTACAACGCCGCGACGATTCTGGTTCATCCTGACCTCACGCGATTGGCCGGGTTTTCAGGGTTGGCTGACAAACCCTGACGCGACACTCTTCTAGAGAACGTCAGTATAGCATGCCGTAGCTTGCCAAATCCCGGCCTAGTGGTTCTTTAGACGTACCCTTTTCGCAAAGATGTGCAATCAGATTCCTGCACCCCGGTTTGACAGGGTGTGGCCCCGTTTCTATGATGCCAAAGAGACGTTAAACGGCTAGAGTTAAAGTCTACATGTTCAGTGTTCCCCATCTCGTGGTGTTGTTTATCGTGGTGCTGGTGTTCTTTGGCCCGCACAAGCTGCCGGAGCTCGCTCGCGGGCTGGGCAAGCTGATGGCGGAATTCCGAAAAGCTTCCAACGACTTCAAGATGGCGTTCGAGGAAGAGATGCGGAACATCGAGCGCCAGAACCGCGACGCGGAATGGAAGAAGTCGCAGGAAGAAGCGGAAGCTAAGCGCCAGAAAGACCTGGCCAGTGCGCCGGCCAGCGAAGAACCCGCCTTTGAGCCGAAGATTCTTCCCGGATCTGGGGAGACGGGCGGATCCGTTCCAGCGGTCGAACCAACGGTTGCACCCGTCGCAGAAGCCGTGGCGCGCGATTCCGATGCTCAACAATGTTCGGCCGACGCCGCTGACCGTGTCACCTCGGAAGTTCCCGCCGAAGAGGCCACCTCCTCTGATTCCGCTAATTCTATGGACCACGAGCAACCCGCTCATCAGTCTACACAGCAGCCCCACAATCAGCCCAATGACCAGCGACAGCCAGCTTGAAGTGAGCACGAAGAGTCCGTTGGAACCCGACGATGGCGGGGGCGGCCAGATGTCGTTCTTTGAGCATCTGATCGAGTTGCGCAAGCGGATCATCAACGCCTTGGTTTCCATTGCGGTCGGCGCGGCGGTCGGATGGTTTGCAGCGCCGCGATTCGTGAGCATCGTATCGATTCCCATCCAAAGAGCCCTGACCAAACATGGCATCTCGGACCAGTTGGTCTATACGGGGCCGACGGATTATCTGAGTTTGCTGATCAAGCTCAGCATCTATCTCGGAATCGTGATGGCATCGCCCATCATCCTGTACCAGATCTGGCTGTTTGTGGCGCCCGCGCTGTACAAGAAAGAGCGAAGCGCGGTGACTGGCTTTTTGTTTTCCACGGTGTTCCTGTTTCTTGCGGGGATTGCCTTCGCCTACTACGTTGCGCTGCCGCACATTCTGGATTTTCTGGTGAGCTTTCAGGGGCCAGCGGTCCCGCTGATCAAGATTGATGATTATTTCGATCTCGTGCTGCTGGTAATCGTTGCGCTGGGACTGGTGTTTGAGCTGCCGGTATTGATTTTCTTTTTGACGCTGTTTGGCATCGTGACGCCGAAGTTTCTGATCGAGAATACCAAGTACGCGGTATTGATCATCACGGTGGTGGCGGCGATTGTGACGCCCACTCCGGATGCGCTCACGATGTTGATGGTGATGGGCGTGATGACTGGATTGTATTTTGTGGGCGTGGGAGTTTCCTGGGTCGTGGTGCGCAGGAGAGAGCGGCGCCTGGCAGCGGAAACGCAGGGGTAATCCATGAACAGAAGCGAACGGCGAGTGTCGCGAAGCGTGGCAGTGTGGCTTGGTGTTTGCGGGCTGGTGTTTGCGGGCTGCAAGTCGAACGCGAACGGCGAAGCATCGGAGAGCGGAAGCAAACCATTCATGGCAGGGACCACCGGCGCGCCGCCGACCCAAGTTCCCGCCGACGCGCTGCCAGCAGAGAAAACCGGTGGCTTCGACGGAGCGAAAGCGTACGCGCATGTAGCGAAGCTGGTGAGCTTTGGGCCGCGCCCCGCAGGTTCGCAGGCAATTTTGCAAATGCAGGATTATATTTCCTCGCAGCTTTCGAGTTTTGGCTGCACGGTGGATAGCGACTCGTTTTCGGCAGACACGCCCGCCGGGCGGTTGCCAATGAAAAATATCGTGGCGAAAATTCAGGGGGAGAGGCAGGGAATTATCCTGCTGGCGACGCACTACGACACGAAGAAGCTGGACGGCTTTGTAGGTGCGGACGATGGCGGCTCCTCAACCGGAGTGATGCTGGAGCTGGCGCGAAAAATGTGCGCGATGCGGCCGCGCTACTCTATCTGGATCGCCTTTTTCGATGGTGAAGAAGCGGTGCGGAAGGAATGGCAGGATCCTGACAACCGGTACGGCAGCCGGCAGATGGCGGCCAAGATGGCGGCAAACGGTGAACTGAAACATGTGCGGGCGATGATTTTGGCGGACCTGGTGGGGGGCCAGGCCCTGGGAATTCACAAGGAACAGAACTCCACCAAGGACTTGGAAGACTTGATCTGGAACACGGCGAAGCGGCTGGGTTACGACCAGATTTTTATCGAACAGGCGACGCCCGTGGATGACGACCACATGTCGTTTCTGGCACGCGGAGTGCCGTCGGCCGACGTGATTGACCTGGTGAACTCGGCCGGGTACTGGCATACGCCGCAAGATACGTTGGACAAGATTAGTGCCAGGAGCCTGGGGATCGTGGGCCACGTGCTGCTGGAAAGCGTGGCGATGTTACAGACGAAGTAGGCAGCCGAAGCAAGTTGCGACTGCATTCGTTCGCCAAGCTCTCGTCGCTTCGTGTCGGCCGAGGGCGTCCGAGAATTGGGTTTGGATGGGTAGCAATTAAGGCTGAGGACTCCGGCCTAGAATTACCGTTAGATTTTTTGCCTTTTCCAATACCCCTGTTTGAACAGCAGAATGCTCACTCCGGCGATCAGGCACTCGGCAGCGACGATGGAAAAATATGCGCCCCGCGCTTGCATGCCGGCCGGAATGGCCAGGAAATAGGCCAGCGGAATCTCAAAGAGCCAAAAACCGAAGAGGTTCACGATGGTGGGCGTCACGGTATCTCCTGCCCCATTAAACGCCTGCAGCATCACCATAGCGTAGGCGTAGCCGATGTTGCCGTAGCTGACGATGCGCAGGCAGGACGCAGCGAGCAGGATGACTTCCGGGTCAGATGTGAACAGGCGTACGATGGGCGTGGCGAAAATTACGAAGATTACCCCGACGATTCCTAGGAAGATCATGTTGTAGAGGCCGG
>DATMZI010000159.1:0-25138 GCA_035607085.1 Candidatus Eiseniibacteriota bacterium
TCGGTGATCAGTTGCAGTCCTGCGGCGCCACCGGAGACCAGCTGTGCACGGACGCTTTAGGCCGCAAAGTTTTCGAAAACGAGATCTACGATCCGACGACCACCCGCAAAGTGACCGCCGGCCAAGTGGACCCCATCACAGGCTTGACCGCTAACGCTAATGCCACCATCCGTGACCCGTTTTCCTCCGGCGGCCAATTGAACGTCATTCCCGCTGCGGAATTCAGCACTGCCGGCTCCGCTTATTTGGCCCTTTTTCCTGATCCAGCCAATAATAAGACCACCCGAAACACGCCCGTTTACAGCGGTTGCTGTCCGACCCTAACCCGCAACGCCTACACGGGGAAAATTGATCATGTGCTGACCACCAACCAGAAGCTCTCCGGCTCCTTCACCTGGAACGATCGCGACCGCTTCAACCGCAATGGCAGAAGCTTCCCGCCGTTCCCCGGACAGCCCATCAATCCTGTCAAGCGCCAGTTTGTCGGCGGCCCCCAGGTTCGCCTCGCGCACTTCTGGACCATCAACACCCGTATGGTCAACGAGTTCTCCTTCGGGTACAACCGCTTCCAAAACAAGAACAACATCACCGACAACGCCCAGTTCACTTCGCAACTGGGCATTCCTGGCATTCCGAACGACTGCTTTCCGCCCATCCACTTTAGCAACACCCGCTTCTCCCGCCTTCCAACTGCGCTGGGCGTCGCCTGCGAAAACGATGATCCGTCAGAAAGTTACGTCTTTCAAGACACCTTCAGCTATTTGCACGGTAAACACAGTTGGAAATTCGGTGCCGAGATCCGCCGCTACCGTTACAACACGCTGGAACCCGGTCCCAAGTCCGGAAATTTCACTTTTACGGATCGCGAAACCTCCCTGCCCGGTTTCACTTCGGACACCGGCCATGCTTTCGCTGGCCTGGTGCTCGGCGCAGTGAGTAGCGGCAACCGCTCCATCTACGCGACCGAACCAGGTTATCGCGCCGGCCTCTACGCGTTTTTTGCTCAGGACGACTTCAAGGTCACTACCAAACTCACTCTCAACCTCGGCCTGCGCTGGGAAGTCCCCATGCCGCTGAGCGAAGTCCAGAACCGCCAATCCGGTTTCGATCCCACCGTTCCGAATCCTGTCGCTGATAACATTCCTGGAGCCCTAGCGTTCCTTGGGCACTGCTCGACCTGCAACCATCGCGATTCCTTCCAAGACTGGTATTTCAAGGAGTTCGGACCGCGCATCGGCCTGGCTTATCAAATCCAGAAGAATTTCGTTTTCCGTGGCGGCTACGGCATCTCTTACGGTGCACCCATCGAAAACAACTTTGGCAGCCTGAACATACTTGGCTTCAACGGCTCCGTGAACATGATCCGAGGCACCTCGCCCACTGGCTTCTCGCAAGACCCGGTCATCTATCTGTCCAGTCTGGCCTCGGCTCCCCTGCCTGCCGCTGCCCAGGTCGGTGTTCCTCCGTTCACCGGGACGGTTCCCGATCTCAATCCGTCGTTCGCCAATGGACATAACAATGGACAGACAGTTGACTTCATGCCGCGAAATGCCGCGGCGCAGCCGTATGTGCAAAGCTGGAGCGCGGGATTTCAGTATCTCTTCCCGCATGACGTTTTGATGCAAGCCGACTACGTCGGCTCGAAGGGCACACGCCTTCTCAATGGCTATTCAGGTCAGTGGTTTAACCAGGCTCCGGCAAAATTCATGGGTCTCGGCGACATCCTTGCCGATGACCTGGCCGATGATTTGGCCGACCCGACCAAGGCGCCGATCCTGGCCAGCTTTGGGATCACCGCTCTTCCCTATCCGAGCTTTGAATCCAACAATTACGACACCACCGTCGCGGCTGCCGTGCAGCCGTTCCCGCAATATCCCCAAATCGTCAACAACTATCCGGCTTTCGGAAATTCCACTTATCACTCTTTGCAGCTAATGGCTCGTAAGACCGCACCACACGGCCTGAGCTTCATCGCTGCGTACACTTTTTCCAAAACTCTGACCGACACGGATAGCGCTCTTTATGCCTCCGGCAGCCAAATCGTTCAGGACTTCTATAACCGCCGGGCGGAGAAAGCGATTGCCAGCTTTGACTTCACGCACGTCGTGAAACTCACGTGGATCTACGAACTGCCGTTCGGGCGTGGAAGGAAATGGCTGAACAACGGTGGTGGGCTCGACCGTCTCGTTTCCGGCTGGCAGGTTACGGCTATTCAGAACTACTCCTCTGGAACTCCACTGGTAATTTTTGACGATGGAATCAGCGCCGGAATTCCATTCAACGGTATACGTGGGGACCTCGTTCCGGGTGTCCCGCAGACGGTTCCAACCCACGGACTGGACCTGGCAAATGGCACTCAGTATTTGAACCCGGATGCCTTCACGGATCCCCCAGTGTCACCGATCAATGCATTTGTGCTGCGCCCAGGAAATTCTCCCGGTTTCCTGCCGCGTACGCGCGGGCCGCGACACAGTAACGAGGATTTCGGGATTATCAAGAATACGCACATCACCGAGCGGACTTCGCTGCAGTTCCGCGCGGACATGTTCAACGTTTTTAACCGCGTCGGACTCGGTGATCCAGATACGGACCTCGCGGATGGGCCGGGCAGCTTCGGCGTGATTTTCGACCCTGCGCACGGCGGTCGCGTTATTCAACTCGCTTTGCGGTTCAACTTTTAGCCGATGTCGTACAGTTTCTGGTCTGGCGGAGGCAGAGCGTCGCCACGAGGAAGTACCGGTTCCAGTTCCGGCTTCACTTGCGCCTCACGTTCTAGGATGTGTGGCGCGGCAGCGGCACCTCGGGAAAACCCGCCTCAGGGACGCTAGAGCGCGAGGCCGGGCCCGGCAACTTCGGCGAAGGGGGCGAACGCGAACGTCCCTGATCGCGCATCAGCAGAGGTATTCCGGCATCCAGGCAACTTCGGGTTATCAAAGTTTCGCCCCAGCGGGCCATGCGATCCTTAGCCAGAGCTTTTGCGCGTAACCTGGCGGCCCGCTGCCAGCAAGCGTTTGCCAGTTCGACTGGCGGCAGTTCACCCAAGGTGTCGGCGACGTCTTGCAGCAGCTTCGGATCGCCCAATAGTTCTTCCTGTTCCTGCAACAGTGCGCACTCGTAGGGTGAAACGTTTCAGCCCGGCACGCACGGTTTGGGTCATACCAGCGCCGCTCGCTTCCTGAGCTTTCTTCAATAGGCCCTGCGGCACCTCGACGGTGATTTTCGCGCCGCGCTCCATGCTTGAGACCAACATTGAGTATGGCCTTCCGAGATTGCCGACTTGCCTGTAAACCGGCGGACGTGAGCTTCATAACCAGTTTGGGCACAGGGGCCGGTAGTTTGGTTGACGGGGAAGAGGCGGGCTCCCAGAATGAAAAAGGCGGGCAGCGCGTGGGCCGAGGCAGGCTGAGCTGTCCCCTATAGCTATGTCCAACGAACCAAGTGCGGTGGAACAGGCAGTGGTGCGAGCGCTCCGGGACAACCTGGAGCGAATGCAGCGGAATGCTGAAGAAGTGCACCACGCGGTGGCGGACGTGGTGGCGGCGTGCAGCAGCAACAAACCGACCAACGCGCTGCCGCCATTGTTGAGGGCGCAGACCAGCGCGGCGTCGTTGACCGCGGCCCTGGAAGTGCTTTCTAGATTCATTGCGGTGACGCTGCATACCAGCTCCCGATCGCCGCTGGAAGCAGAGATTTCGCGGCTGACGGCCGCGGCAGCAGTGGAGGCGCCGGCGGCGAGTCCCGTGCCGGCAAGGCCAGCGGGCGTGCCGGAGCCGAGGGCAGCAGCACCATCGTCCAGCGAGGCGGTTGCGCCGGCGCCGAATTCCGGGTCAGCCGACATCACGGACCTGGAAACCCGGTCCGATGCCTTTGACGTCAACCGGTTAACGACTGAGGAACAAGAGCTGCATCGGAGAGCAAATCGGGTGGCGAAAGTTTCCATGCAGGATATTAAAATGTTGAGACCGGACCAGGTTCGACTGGGCCGGGAAAACAAAGACATCTGCATTCGACTGAAAGATGACATTGAGAAAGCTCACCGCGAATACGACCGGCGTTTCAAACCCATCATGGACCACCCTGTGGACTACTTTTATCGGTGGATGGTGGAAATACTTGCGGAGGGAGATGCCGCAGCGCTGGGCGAATATCCCTACGCGGCTACAGTCCGCCACTAGCGAAGTTGTTTTGAGAGCTGAAGTTCCGACGGCGCGTTTGCGCAAATTTTCGCGAAAAATAGATTACCGATGGCTGGCAGCGATTGTCGCGGCACTGCTGATGGTTGGATTTTCCGCTGAAGCGGGAGCGCAGACCAAGCGCAAGAAGAAGAGCCGGCCCAAGTCCGCGCCATGCCGCGTGGGATGCCAGCCGAATACGACCTCACCCGATGTGGTTACTGCTTCGCCGGAAGATGCCGCGACGCAGAAAGAATTGTCGGAACTGGCGCGGAACCTGCGCAACGCCAGTCCCCTCAGCTATGAAAAGCTTGCGGCGTTTGCGGCGAAACATGCGGCCGATGCATGGGGCGCGCGGGCCGCGCTCGCGCTGGGCTATGACGACTACCAAAAGAACAAAGCGCAGCAGGCGCTGGTTTGGCTGGGCAAGGCGAAGAACGAAGCGGTGCTGAGCGAGTATGTGTTGTTCTGGACCGCACAGAGCAAGCGCGCATTGAAGCGCAACGGCGAAGCACTCGCTGACCTCAAAGCACTGCTGAGCGATGAGCCGGCCACAGCGATCAAGGAACAAGTGCTCGATGCGCTGGCAGCATCGGCCATCGAAACCGGGCGGCCCCAGGATGCGCTGGAAGCCCTGGCGACGTATCCGGCGATGGCGACAAAGCCGGCGTTGCTGCTCGATCGCGCGCACGTATACCAGGCGGCCGGGCAGACGGTGCGAGCGGCAAAGGACTACCAGACGATTTTCTACAAACATCCGCTGAGCGATGAAGCGAAAGCAGCGGGAACGGCGCTGGCGGCGCTGCAAAAATCATTACGCAGCGAATTTCCCTACGGAACGGCGGAAATGCAGGAGCAGCGAGCCCAGTTACTTTTCGACGCGCACAAGTGGCGCGACGCAAGGGCAGAGTTCGACAAGCTGAGCGCGATGCTAAAGGATCCCGCAAATCCGGCGCGGCAACGTGCGCAGTTGCGTGCGGCGCAGTGCAAGGTGCAGCTGAAAAGCGCGATGAGTTTGCTGGCTGTGTTGAACACTCCCGATCCGGAAGTGGATGCGGAACGGATGTTTGCATTGTCGCAATATCAGCGTTCGGCGAAAAGCGAAACGGCGATGTTCGCGACCATCGAGCAACTCGTAAAGAAATATCCCGAGAGCAAATGGGCGGAAGAAGCCTACATGCAGGCCGGCAATTATTACTGGGTGCTTCTGGACCGGCCGAAAGCGGCGAGCTACTACCAGAAAGTGCTGGAGATTTTTCCGGGCGGAAAAAATGATTACAACGCGGAATGGCGCGTGGCATGGGTCGCGTACCTGACGAAGCAGCCCGACGCGGACGAAAAACTGAAGACATTTCTGCTGAAGTATCCGGTGTCCGCCGATGCCGTCGACGCGCTGTATTGGATGGGCAAGCTGGCGGAGCGCGGGGGAAATCCGGCGCATGCGCGGAGTTTTTATGAAAAGGCGGTGATGCGGTTCCCGCAGACCTACTTTGGCATGGCGGCCGCGGATCGATTGGCGAAGTTGGGGCCGGGCGAAGAGAATCCGGCCGAATTCTTGGACAAAGTTCCTCCGCCAACGTCATTGCGGCCATTTGACGAGCCGATCGCTGCTGCCGCGAGCGAACGATGGATGAAAGCGCAGGCGCTTCGCTCGATTGCGTTCGACAGTTCAGCAGAGTTGGAATTGAAGAACGCATTTTTTGCCACCGGCTCGCCGCGATTCATGGTGGAAGCGGCGCAGGCAGCGTTTGATCAGGGTCATTTCGGGACCGGAATGGCGTATGCGCGGCTCGCGGCGCCCAGTTTCGATTCGCGCAAATTCAATGAACTTCCGTTGAATGTGTGGAGAGCGTTGTATCCACTCCCGTATGAAGCGCAGTTGCGGCGCGAATCGGAGAAAAATGGGCTGGATCCAATGATCGTGGCGGGATTGATCCGGCAAGAGTCGACCTTTCAGGCCGATGTAGTTTCCTACGCGAATGCCTATGGCTTGATGCAGCTGCTGCCAAAGACCGCCAAGCTGATGGCCAAGCAGCGGCGGGTGAAATACGCGAAAGCCAAATTGTTCGACGCGAATTACAACATTGAGCTGGGGACGTTTTATTTCAAGGGACTGGTAGACTTGACCGGCACACCGGAGTACGCCTTGGCCGCATACAATGCGGGGGAAGATCGCATCGCACTGTGGAAGGCGGAACGCAACTACGAGGAGATCCCCGAGCTGGTGGAGTCCATTCCGTTCTCGCAGACGCGAGACTATGTACAAATCGTGTTGCGCAATGCCGCCATGTACCGGATGATTTATCCTGCGGCGCCCACGGGAGCGAGCAGCCAGGCTGCTACGCGTTCAGGACTGGTGAGCGCAGGTCCGGAAGCTAGGCAGGGACGATGAGGGTATTCCACGGAGAGAAATGAGTTCCCCTGAATCCACGATGGCGCAGATCTCCCGCCGAATGATTTCCGCAAAGGCGGAGCAGTTCACCGAATCGGTAATCCGCGAAATGACGCGGCTGGCTTTGAGACACGACGCCGTGAATTTATCACAGGGCTTTCCGGACTTTGCGGCGCCTCAAGAAATCAAGGAAGCGGCGCGGCAGGCGATCTCCGACGACATCAATCAGTACGCAATTACCTGGGGCGCGAAGCCCTTGCGTGACGCGATTGTGGAAAAGTTCAAGCACACCCAGGGAGTGCAGTACGACGCCGAACGCGAAGTTACCATTTGCTGCGGGTCAACGGAAGCGATGATGTCGGCGATGATGGCCATCATCAACCCGGGCGACGAGATCGTGGTGTTTGAGCCTTTTTACGAAAACTATGGACCGGATGCGATTTTATCGGGAGCGTCGCCAAGATTTGTCAGGATGCAGCCGCCTTCGGAGAAAAATCCGGATTGGTCGTTCGATCGCGAAGAGCTGGCGGCGGCGTTTGGTGTCAACACCAAGGCAATTATTTTGAACACGCCCAACAACCCGACCGGGAAAGTGTTCACGCGAAGCGAGCTCGAGTTTATTCGCGATTTGTGCGTGCAATGCAATGCTTACTGTGTGACGGACGAGATTTACGAACACATTTTGTACGACGGCACAGAGCACATTTCGATGGCGCGTATTGAGGGAATGCGTGAGCGCACTATCGTCATCAACGGAATGTCCAAAACGTACAGCGTGACCGGGTGGCGAGTGGGATGGGCGCTGGCTCCGCCGCAGACGACACAGGCGATTCGTAAGGTGCACGATTTTTTGACGGTCGGAGCGGCGGCGCCGTTGCAGCAAGCGGGAGCGAGCGCGCTCCGTTCGCCGCGCGTGTATTACGACAATTTGGCAGCCAACTATGGGAAGAAACGCGAGCGGCTCCTGAAGATACTTGAGGCCTCGGGCTTCACGGTATACAAGCCGCGCGGCGCCTACTACATCATGACCGATATTTCGCGATTCCAGTTTCCAGCGGAGGATCCGCGTTTTGCTTCCGCGACGAAAGATGTCGCGTTCGCGAAGTATTTGGTCGAGGAAATTGGCGTGGCCTGCGTGCCGGGATCCAGCTTTTACAACAACGCACAAGACGGCGGCTCGCAGGTGCGATTCACCTTTTGTAAAAAAGAAGAAACATTGGCGGCGGCCGAAGCCCGTTTTGCTAAATTGCGTCGTTAGGCCCGCCAAAATTTAGGGAAAATTTATGGTGCGTTGAGGTTCTGTGGCAGGGACAAACGGCCGCGAAATAGGAGCTCTAACCCTTCTGAGGACGAAATTCGGTTAGATTTAAGACTTACATATCTACTTGAAAACAATTAAGTTATCTGGATTTTAACCGGAAAGATGGGGTAGGGAACTGACGGTCGGTTGCCCTGTGGTGGTTAGCCCCCTACCCCGCGAGTGGTCTTGTTGAATAGACGAGCTGAGGGCCGGAAAGGTTTCTCGCGTCCGCGAAAATAGTTTTCTGCTGCGGATCGTCCGGTCATCCGACTTCAACCGTCTCAAGGTAGCGCGCGACGGCGACATCCCAACGGAACTTCTCCTTGATGGAGGCTTGCAAAGCTTGCGCTGCGGCAGGTTCGCCGTGCGTGAGCCAGGTTTTTCGGGGCGCGGCCTGCAACCCCGAGAGCCAGCGGAGAAGCTCGCTTTTGCCGGCGTGTGCAGAGAGCTGCCCGAGCGTAATGATTTCCGCGTTAACAGGGACGGCCTCTCCGAATAAGTGCATGACCTTTGCGCCTTCTTGCAGCGCCCGCCCACGTGTGCCTTCGGCCTGAAATCCGGCCAGGATGACGGCGTTCCTTGGGTCGGGCAAGCGCTGTGCCAGGTGGTGCAGTACACGTCCGCCCGTGACCATGCCGCTGGCAGAAATGATGATGCACGGGGTCCGGAGGTTGTTGATGGCCTTGGATTCTTCGACCGATCGCGTCAGATGAAATTGATGAACACTCAGCGGGTCACGGTCTCCGGTCGATTCCAGGCGCGAGAAATCCAGGTCATGGTCTTCCTTGTACTTGACATAAAGGTCGGTGGCGCTAAGGGCCATAGGACTGTCGACGTAAACGGGCAGGCGCGGAATTCGTTGTTCATCCTCGAGCTGCCGCAGGTAATACATGAAGGTTTGTGTGCGGCCGATGGCGAATGCCGGAATCACGATGGAGCCGCCGCGGCTCGAAACGCGGTTGACGATGTCCGCCAGCAGGCTTGCGGCGTCGCCGGCTTCGTGTTCGCGGTCGCCGTAAGTGGATTCGCAGAGCAGGACATCGGCGCGCGGCGGTGTGGCCGGATCGTTGAGAATCGGCTGGCTGTAGCGGCCGATATCGCCGGAGAAAACGAGTAAGGACTTCTTGCCATTCTCGGCGATGGTTAGCGCGAAGCTGCACGATCCGAGAATATGCCCGGCGTCATAAGCGTCGAGGTGAAATTCCGGGCTCAGTTGAAACGCGCCGGTGCGCGGCATGGGCTTGAACAGCCGCAGCAAGGGATCAATGTCATCGCTAGTGTACAAAGGCTGGCGGTCAGTCGGGTTGCTATGCTTGGAGCCCCGCCGCGCCCGCTCGGCGTCTTCTTCCTGCAGGTGCGCCGAATCCTTCAGCGATATGGCGGCCAGATCGATCGTGGACGGGTTGGCGTAGATCGGCCCGCGAAACCCGTCGCGCACCAGGCAAGGCAACCATCCACAATGATCCAGATGTGCGTGCGTCAGCACACAATAGTCGATGGCGTTTGGAGCGATCGGCAGCGGCTTGAAATTTCGTTCGCTTAAGTCCGGCGAACCTTGGAAAATCCCGCAATCCACCAGTAGCTTCTTCCCTGCCGCCTCCACTAAGTACTTTGATCCCGTAACGGTTCCTGCCGCGCCCAGAAACGTCAGCTTCGCCATGGTCCTCCCCTGAACACTGGCGAAAACCCTATCGCACTCCTTGGCGAAAACAAAACGGGCGAACCCGCCGGCCCGCCGTTTCATCTGTGAAGAGCGTGTTCTTCCTATGCTTTGTCAATCACTATGATCTCCTTGTCCCATCAGGCCACGTCGAAGCGATCGTGGTTCATTACCTTGGTCCATGCCGCCATGACGTCTTTTGCGAACTTCTCCTTAGAGTCCGAGCACGCATGGACTTCCGCGAGGGCGCGCAACTGCGAGTGCGAGCGGAAATCAAATCCCGTCGCCGCCTGTGACCGGGCCCGCGTTTCGCCGAAGTGGTCTCGCCTTCCTCTCCAACCTCCGCCCTTCTTGGCCTCCTAACCTCGCGGACCTCCTGTACTTCTGCCAGTGTTACACTCCCTCCGCCCTCAAAATCGACACTGTCGAGCGGACATGTTGGAACACTCCCTCATCTATCGTGACATCGCCATGGTCTTCACCGGAGCCTTGGTCTGTGCGCTCCTTGCCTGGCGGCTTCGCCAGCCGATCCTGCTTGGTTATGTCCTCGCCGGACTCATCCTCAGCCCCCTTACTCCCGGCCCTCGCGTCCATGACGTGCACACCTTCGAGGTTATGGCGGAAATCGGCGTCATCCTCCTCATGTTCTCCATCGGCATCCATTTCTCGGTTCCTGAATTACTGAAGGTCAAGTGGGTCGCTGTCCTTGGCGCACCTGTTGGCGTTCTTCTTTCGGTGGGCCTGGGTGCCGGCGTGGGGGCTTCGCTGGGGTGGCCCTTGCTTCAGGGAATCGCGGTCGGGTGCATCATCTCCGTCGCCAGCACCATGGTTATGATGCGCCTCCTGTTGGACCGCAGCGAACTCTCTTCCGAATCCGGCCGCGTCATGATTACGCTCACCCTCGTTGAGGATCTGTTCGTCGTCATCCTTACCATTCTCTTGCCGAGCCTCAACTCTCCCGAGGGCAGCTATACCCAAGTCGCCTGGAAAATTGGCCGCGCTCTTTTGTTGTTGGTTCCGATCGTCCTCGCCGGATGGAAACTCGTGCCGCGCTTGCTGGCGCGCATCGAGAAAACGTGCAGCGATGAAATCTCTCTGCTCCTCGCTCTCACCATCTGCCTTGTCGTTGCTGCGCTAACCGAACTCATCGGTCTTTCCCTGGCCCTGGGAGCCTTCGTGGCGGGACTCCTGCTCGGCAGCTCCGATTTCGTTCACAAACTCGAGCAGCAGACCTTGCCGCTCCGCGACGCGTTTGTCGCCTTGTTCTTTGTCACCATCGGCATGTTGATCGATCCCAGGACGTGGTTATCTTCGTGGCAGCTCGTAGCAATCTTCGTCACCATGATCATCCTCGGCAAATTTCTGGTCTGGACCGGTATCGTGCGCGCCTTCGGTTATTCGTGGGAGACCGCCAAGCGAGTTGGCATCGGCCTTACGCAGATTGGCGAATTTTCCTTCATCCTCGCGCAGGTTTCGCTCAGCGCAGGACTCATTTCCCGCGAGATCTACAACGCCACGTTGGTTGCGTCGCTGGTCACCATTTTGGCCAACGCCACGTTCTTCAAATTCCTCAGACCGGCGCCGGAGCAGGCGTAAACCTCCCGAGGGTAGTGCCTAATGCCGGGCTAGTCCTGTGTTAAACTAAAAGAGCGCGGTGGGGCCGTGGCGCAGTTGGGAGCGCGCCTCGATGGCATCGAGGAGGTCGTGGGTTCGAATCCCATCGGCTCCACCAAATTTAGAAAAAAGATCCCGACTTCCTCAGGAACGATCTGCGATGCAACCCGCCGCCATCTTTACAAGTCCAATAGTTTGAGGCCACACTTCGATGAGAGCGGTCGCACAGTCTATGACCCATATCGCTAAGGCAGCGGTACATATTGCAGGCGCCAGTCGTAGTGCCGGTGTTGCCCTTGCGGTTGCACTCTCGACGCTGATTGTTCCCGCCACAGGCGCTCAGCAGCAGGGCCCGCTGCCGCCGCCAACTTCAAGCGGTTCTTCCGGTTCTCCGGGCATGACTTCGACGGGTGCACCGAATGCTGCGGCGAGATCTGAAGTCCACGACGAATCTGAAATTACCAGCACCCCTCCGGCGATTCCGGCCGAGCAGATCATCGCCAGGTTTTCTCAGCACGAATCGGAGTTTCGCGACGAGCGCGCTAACTACGCTTATACGCAAACCTTTGTCTTCCAGACCTTGGATTCCGATGATGTCGCCGATGGCGAGTATCGCCTCGTCACTGACGTCGGCTTCACCTCAGAAGGCAAGCGCTATGATCACGATACCTATGCCCCGGTCTCTACCATCACCCGACTGCAATTCACCCAGCAGGACCTCGACGATCTTCGCAATATTCAACCCTTTGTTCTTACGGCCGAGGAACTACCCAAGTACAACGTTACCTACGTTGGCCGTCAGACCGTAGACGACCTGCGCACCTACATTTTCGATGTTGCGCCTAAGAAGATCGAAAAGGACCAACGTTACTTTCAGGGACGCGTGTGGGTCGATGAAAAAGATCTGCAAATTGTGAAGAGTTCCGGCAAAGCAGTTCCCGATATCATCAAAAAGAACAACGAAAATATTTTTCCCCACTTCACAACGTACCGTGAGAACATCGCCGGGCCCTACTGGTTTCCCACTTACACGCACGCTGACGATGTGTTGGCGTTCAGGGCCGGGGGCGTTCACATCCGTTTCACCGTGAAGTACGCCAACTACAAGCGCTTCGGTTCAACGCACAAACTCGGCACACCCGTCGAGATTAAGCAATAACGGCACAACCGTTGAGCCAAGCCGATTCGGCTATCAGCTATACTCGCAGCGTGACTCGCGCGCAGATTTTCAAACGAATACTTGGTGGGCTTGTCGGCGTGTCGGCTCTGGTGTATGCCGGCGACTATGGCTATCTGCGCATTCGCATGCTCCGTCCCACGCCGTCCAATCCGTTTGAGACCATGTCCCGCACCCGCGTCCTCGCCATTCCGCAAAAGAGCGGCAAATTGGATTACCAGATTGATCAGACGGAGCCGCTCGAAACACTCACCTGCGTGCACTCCCTTTTTCCGCATTACGGCGATCAGCCCTGCTGGTATTTGAAGCCGCGTCTCAATCAGCCCATACCGGTCAGCTGATATCCTGCCGTATCGGCGGGTTTCGATCGAGAGTCCGGTCCGTGCTAACCGGCCCGTGCAGCAACACGATTAGTGTGTAAACGCTGATAGCGATTCCTACGGGCAAGTCAGAAAGTGACAGGAAGCTCGCGACGAGGAGCCAGCGTCTGCCGCTGTTCGGTGCCCGCAGCCACGCTAATCCGCCCAAAACTCCTAGAATCCCGCAGACAAAACACAGGCCAACCCAGCAGACGTACCACAGGTGAAAAAATCCCATCCACGTAAACGGATCGGCGACGCGCGACAGCAGCGCTCCGAACATAAAGGTCGCGGTTGGGGCACAAAGCACGGCGGCTACGCCTACACCTAGACGAAATATCCCGTAGACGATCCAGCAGATCCCAACAGTGTTCATAGGTTGTTCAGGATTTGGCTTCGCGAGGTCTGGTGTCGGAGGGAAAGGCGTCCCAGCCCTGAGGTCCCAATTTCTTGGGAAACTCCGCCTTTCCCTTCGAACTCCAATGGAACGGATTGTATCCGTTCTCAGTTGAAAGCTTGCCGCAGGCAGAAACGCCTCGCTATTAGTGTTTTCCTGTAGCGATTCATTTTCTTCACTGTATTGTTGAAGGCTGCCTGGCCTGGCCAAGTGCGCAATCCAGTGCTTGTTTCTCCTCTTGCCGCAATTCACGAGCCGCGCCTTTTCCGAGTGAGCCCAGATGCAACGGTCCAATCGCCACGCGAATCAGCCGCAACACCGCAACGCCGCAGGCTTCTAACATCCGCCGGATCTGGCGGTTTTTCCCCTCTTGCAAGACAATCTCAATCCAGGAATTCTTTTCGCCGGCCCGAATCAGTCGCACGGTCTTTGCGCGCAGCGTTTCGCTTTCGGGCGACTTCACTCCGCCCCGCAGTCTGCCCAGTAATTGCTCGTCTGCAATCGCCGCGATTTGCACATGGTAGGTCTTATCCACATGCGACTCCGGCGTGGTGATCCGCGCCGCCCACTCCGAATCATTGGTGAAGAGCAACAGCCCTTCGCTCGTCTTGTCCAGTCGTCCGACCGGTCCCATCCAAGGCAGTCCTGCCGGCAGCCCGGAATAAACCGTGTCGCGACCTTGCTCATCATCCGCGGTTGTGACCACACCGCGCGGCTTGTTCAGCATCCAATACACCCTCTCCGATCGCCCGATCCGAACTCCGTCTACTTCAATGCGGTCGAGGCCCAGCCGGACGGGCGTTTCCGGATTTTTCAAGACAGTACCGTTCAGCCGCACCCGGCCGGCAGCCATCAACACGGCAGCCGCGCTTCGCGAACAATAGCCGAGCTTGGAAAGTGCACGCGCCAATCCGACTTTTCGCTCGGCATTGCCCCTGCTCCGCTCATTTCTGGCTGGTTTGCCCATCTGCTGTCCGCTCCGGCTGGCTCCTCCATAAGTATATGTTTCGCCCTGCTCACCAGCCGCTCAAACCCTCGTCCAAAGGAACTACGAAGATTTTCGTTGACATTACGAATTCCTTCGTAGTAGGGTGCCTTTCATGAGAGACGCCTCGCCACAAAAACCGACCGCAGCCGAGTTGCAGATCCTCCAAGTTCTTTGGGAGCGCGGGCCCTCGACGGTGCGCGAGGTCCACGAAGCCCTACAGGAGGAAAAGGCGCTCGGTTACACCACGGTCCTGAAACTCATGCAGATCATGACGGCCAAAGGGCTGGTTCGCCGTGACGAAAACCAGCGCGCGCACGTCTATGAAGCTCAGCAGCCCGCCGAAAAAACTAAGCGCCAGTTTGCCGCGGACATGCTGCAGCGCGTTTTTGACGGCTCGGCCCGCGAATTGATGTTGCACGCCCTGGCCGCTCGGCACAGCACGCGGCAAGAAATTGAAGAACTTCGCAACCTGCTCGACGAACACGAAAGGAACCTGTGATGAACGCCTTTTCTCATTGGCTCGCTCCCGACGTTCTCCGCAATCTCGGCTTGACCCTTTCTCACTTCCTCTGGCAGGGCGCGGCCATCGCGGCCATCACCGCGGCGGCCATTGCCGTGGCGCGAACAGCGTCCGCCCGCTATGCGATCGGAGTCACCGCACTGGCGCTGATGTTCGCCGCGCCCGTGGTCACGTTCACTTTTCTAAGCGATGCACGGGCCACCCCGGAAGCCGCGCTGGACGTATCTGTTGTTATAGCCGGGCACATCGCAAATATGGCCTCGCAGCATGCGTCGCAGCCGAAACCAGCCCCCACAGTACCGGTCGATATAAACACCATGAATTGGCTCGTGGCCGTCTGGTTTGCCGGCGTGTTGCTCTTCAGTCTTCGTACGGCCGGCGGATTTTTCCTCGTTGCTCGCCTGCGTCGTCGCGACTCGGCTCCCGTTGGAGCCGAACTTCTTTCGCTTTGCCGCGAACTGCAGCAGCGCCTTGGTATCACGCGCGCCGTGCGCTATTGCGAATCGCTTCATCTGGATGCGCCCGCAGTTCTCGGCTGGTTCCGTCCGGTCGTTTTTCTTCCCGTCACGGCATTGACCGGCCTCAGCGAAGCGCAACTTCGTGCGGTCATCGCCCATGAACTAGCCCACATCCGCCGTTTCGACGCTTTCGTCAATCTTTTCCAAGTCGCCGTCGAAACTTTGCTCTTCTACCATCCGGCCGTATGGTGGCTCAGCAGGCGTATTCGCGCCGAACGCGAAAACTGCTGCGACGATGTCGCTCTCGCCATTTGCGGCAATCCCGCCGAATACGCGCGCGCTCTTGCTTTGATGGAAGAGTGGCGCCTAGCTCCGTCTTTTGCGATGGCCGCTAATCGCGGGCCGCTCGCTTCCCGCGTCGCTCGCCTCCTCGGGCTTGGCGAAAAGGGAAGCAGCCTGCGCAACGCCGGCGTCACCTTCGGAATACTTTGTGTCGCCACGGCGTTGATTGCCGGAAACGCACTTTTCGGAATCGTTCGGCCGGTTTCTGCGCGCTCTTTTTTCTCGCTGCAAACACCGCCGGTGCAAGTCACCTCGGGTGAACCGGTCATCACCATTACCGCGCCGCGTCCGGCGGTGCAAGCCAAGCTCGCGCAAAAGCCGTCTCCCGCGCCAGCGGCACAGCCTGAACAAACGCCATCGCCGAAGTCTGAATCCTATATTGACGGCCTCAAGGCCGAAGGCTTCGATAATCTCTCTGCCGATGACCTGATCGCCATGAAAGTGCAGGGCATCACTCCGCAGTACATTCATGAAATTCGCGCTGAGGGCCTGAAGCCTTCCGCCGACGAGCTGGTGGCCATGAAGGTGCAGGGCATCACGCCCGATTACATTCGACAGATTCGCGCGATGAAGCTGAACGCCGATATCGATTCGCTCATCGGCATGAAAGTGCAGGGCATCACGCCGGAATACGTCGACCAAATCCACAAACTAGGCTTCCAGTCAGACACCGACCAGTTGATCGCCATGAAAGTTCAGGGGATCACTCCCGAATACGTGGACCAGATGCGCAAGCTGGGCTTCCAACCGGACGGCGATCAACTCATCGCGATGAAAGTACAAGGCATCGGTCCACAATACGTGCACGACCTTAACGAACTCGGCATCCGTCCAGATGCCGACGACCTGATCGGCATGAAAGTGCAGGGCATCAACGCCGACTATGTGCGCAGCATTCGCTCGGCCGGAATCAATCCTGACAAGGACGAGTGGATCGCCCTGAAAGTACAGGGCGTCACGGCGGATTACATAAGAGGATTGCAAGCAGCCGGCTTCAAGCCCGACGTGGATGAAATTGTTGGCGCGAAAGTGCAGGGCATCACGCCGCAATTCATCGAGCTGGCGAAGAGCCACGGTTTCAAGAATCTCAATTTGGATAAGTTAATCCAACTCAAACACGCAGGAGTTCTGGAGTAGTCGAAATTCCTCTGCGGCGAATGTCGAATTGGCTGCGCCGCTCGCGCGCCGCGCTGTCCGTGTGCCCGGGATCTGTTCGAGTTTTCGCAGTCTGCTTTGAGGTTTCAAAATATGGAGGACATTGCCAATATGAACCGCCGTCACGCACTCGTGGCCTACATCCTGGTCGCCAGCACGCTTGTGCTTGCGCTCATTTCTCGCGCTGCCGAGACTCGCGCCGGAAGCTGGACCATCGCTCGCTCCGAAGAGTCCGGCAAAGTCTCCTTCGGGCTGATCTACCACAACAAGCACGACAATTCGAACCATCAGTCCGACTGGCCGGTCAGCGATTTCAAGGGCGTCGATTTCTCCAAGACCGGCAAGCAGGACGTTAAATTCGTGATCGCACGCGACGCCGGCAAATTCGATTGTGAAGGTTTCCTCGACAACGGTGAAGGAGCCGGCGTCTTCCATTTCGACGCCAACCCGCAATACCCTTCGCAGATGAGCAGCCTCGGCTTCACCGGCATTGACGACGAAAAGCAGTTCGCCATGGCGATTTTCGACGTTTCGATCTCTTTCGCCAAGGAAATGAAGTCCCGCAATCTCAAAGGACTCGACGCTGACAAGCTGATCGCTTTCCGAATTTTTAACGTCACACAAAATTTCGTCGATGATCTGCGTAAGGCCGGCATCGCCGCAACCGACGCCGACAAACTCGTGGCGTTTCGCATCCACGGCGTCTCACCGGAAATGGTCGCCTACCTCCACAAATCTGGCTACCAGCCCGACGAAGACACTCTTGTCGCCATGCGCATTCATGGTGTGTCGCCCGAATATATGCAACAGCTGAAAACCGATGGCTACGATCACATCGATTTGCAAAAGCTAATCGCGTTCCGCATTCACGGCGTTTCGCCCGACTTCATCGAAAAACTGGCGACACTCGGCTACCAGCATCCCGAACCGGATCAGCTTGTCGCCATGCGCATTCACGGCGTTTCGCCTGAATTCATCAGCGGCCTGCAATCGCGCGGCATGAAAAATCTCACCGTCGATCAGCTCGTCAATCTTCGCATCCACGGCATCGACTGAAGTCACGCCGCCCTGTAGCAGAGGCTTTATGTCGCCGCGTTTGTCTATCGCGCAGGTTCACTTCGCTTTCACCAGAACAATGCTGCTCTCTTCCTGTTCGGCCTGATTGAACAATACTTCTTTTCCATCGGCAGAAGCCGACAACCAGAACGGGGTGCGGTCCAACAAACTGATCTGCCGTGTCAGCCGCGTCTGAAAATCATAAAAAACGATGGATGACGCGATGTTCGGGCTTTCCGCCGGAATAAAGAAAATCCCGCGGCTGCTTGCCGACCATGCTGCCCACGATCGCGGGCGCACCGCGCCGGGAAATGGGATTTCCATTCCGCCGCCCACCGGCATCTGCCACAGCTCGGGATTCTCGTAACGAGTTTTCGCGAAGTACAGAGTCGCTCCGTCCGCCGACTCCTGTGCCGCGAATCCTCCCTCGTGCGTTACTTGCACTGGTGAACCGCCCTCGGCCGCGACCCTCCACACTTGATCTTGGCCCGAGCGGGCGGAACCGAAATAGATCCACTTGCCGTCATTCGACCAGCTCGGCACCGAGTTCTCAAACCGATCCTTTACCAAGGCACGCGGCGTTCCGCCCAGCGCTGAAATCACCCATACGGCCTGCGGCCCGTTGCTAACGGTGTCAAACGCCACCCACAGCCCATCTGGCGACCACCGCGGCGTCCCGCATCCGTGCAGATTCGTCAGTTGCACTGCCGCCGAACCATCGTGGTTGCTCACCCAGATCTCCAGGTATCCCGTGCGGTCCGACATGAACACCAACCGCCTTCCGTCCGGCGAAAGGCGCGGCCCTTCATTCCTGCCGTTGGTCGCGGTCACTACCGTCGGCGCATTCTTTCCAGCGCCTGCTTCCCAGCTCAGCCGGTAAACTCCCGACGATCGCAAAATCTTCTGCGCTGCCATCTGCCCGCTCTGCCGCGCTACCGCCGGATGCCACGTCGCCGTTCCCGTTCCTTCCAAGCGCGTTGCCGCGCCGCCGCTCGCGGCAATCCTCCACAGCGCCGGATCGCCTTCCTTGGTCGACGAAAAAATAACGCTCTGTCCATCTTGCGACCACGTCGGCGGTCCCATGATGGCTGCGTGTTCATTGGTAAGCTGACGTGGCAGTCCGCCGTGCATCGGCACTGTTACGATCGCCTCGTTCGTCCCTTTTCCGTCTGCCTGCTTAAATTCCACCTTCGGCAGCGTTCCGCTCACCGGCATCACCCAGATCTCTTCCGGAAATCCTGCGCCATTCCCGCGCACGAAGGCCATTTGTTGGCCGTCCGGAGAGAACGCTGGTCCCCAGTCGCGGTCCTGACCCTGCGGTTCTGTGATGGCACGGACGGAGGAATCCTCCACCGACAGAAGAAAAATTTGCGATCCGCCCCGCGGCGAGTCCCCCGAGAAGGCGATGAACTTTCCATCCGGCGTCCACGTCAGCTCTCCACGTTTTTTTCGCGGATCTTCGTGAGAAATCTTCCTGGGTGTCCCGCCTTTCGCGCTCACGACATAGATGGCATACTCGTCCGCCGCGATTCTCGTGAACGCAAGCATCTTTCCGTCGGGCGACCATGCTGGGCAACAGTCTCCGGGATGCGCTGTCAGCTGCATCGCCCCTTTGCCCTCACTGCTGGTCACGAAGACTCCCGCGCCGCCCGGCGCGTAGCTGTTTCGCCGAAACGCTACCAGCTTCCCGTCCGGCGAAATTGCCGGATCACTTGCCGGATCCGGCACCAAAGTCGAAACGCGCGACGATTCGGTTTCCCTCGCTCTGATTTCCGCCTCTTCGAGTTCCCGATGCCACTTCTCCCTGACGGCCGGCCACGTCGAAAGCACCCCGACAAAAATGATTGCGGCGATCGCGGCGGAGCCGGCTGCAATTGCAATCCTCGGCCAGCGTCGCAACCATCTCCGCCCGGCGCTCATGGCGACTTCGGCTGGAGCTGAGGCTTCGGTCATGGCAGGAGTCAGCACGACGGGAAGTGGCGGAGCCACGTCCACGCCCCTCTCAGACGCGCTCGGGCGTGACTCTAGAATTGCCACTGCTGGCCGCGCACGCTCAACCCTTGCCACAAACCGATACCCTCGCCGTGGCAGCGTTTCGACGTACTTTGGCTCTTCCGCCGAATCCACGAGCGTCTCCCTCAACTTGTTGATGGCCGCATTCAGCCCGTGATTGAAATCAACAAACGTATCCTCGGCCCAGAGTTCCTTCTGCAACTCCTCCCGCGTCACCATTTGTCCGGGCTTCCGCAGCAGCAGAGCCAGAATCTCAAACGGTTGCCCGCCCAGCTTTATCCGCAGGCCATTTTTCCAAAGCTCATGCGTATCCAGATCCGCTTCGAACGGACCAAACTGCACCCGGTGAGGATTTGATGAGGTCATCGCAGGTAATTGACGAGCAGATTCTACCATTTGTTCCTTCACAGCAAAGTCTTAGCGCCCGCCTTATCTGATCTAACTCTAATATTTTCTGACAGATGGACGATGACCATGGTTGTACCCGTTCCTTACCCATTTCGAACCTGCGCTGAATTGAGGTAGCTGCGGTCATCCTGCAGTCTCTGCCCATAGACGCTGCGCCCCAGCCAAACACGCCACCTTGCTGAGGCTCAGCGCGAAAGGGGACTCCATGGTTCGAATGAATCGCCGCTTCGCCGGCATCGCGTTTGGCCTCCTAACCACGCTCTCTGCTTCGGCAGGCCTGGCTGTGGCCGACAATCCGCCCACGTCATCTGCCGGCGCGTGCTTTAGCACCGACAGCCGCAACAAGTCGCTGAACGAAGTACCCTGCAACCTCTCCACAATACAGGCCGCTGCCCGCTCCGGCGAAGTCTTCGCCCAGAATCAGCTCGGCCTGGTCGCTATTTTAAAAGTGGAAAACGGCTCCGACATCCGCGAGGCCCGTGCATGGTTCGAAAAGGCGGCCCGCCGTGGTTACGCTCCTGCACAGATCAATCTCGCCGTTACCTACATCAACGGCTGGGGCATCCCGCAAAACTACGGCGCGGCGCTCAATTGGCTTGCCGCCGCCGCCAAACAAAACCACCCACGTGCGTACGCCAACCTGGGCATCCTCTATATGAACGGCTGGGGAGTCCGCCGCGATTACGCTGAGGCCTTCAAATACCTTCAGCGCGCCGCCGACGCCGGGGACGCCGGTGCCCAGGCCAACCTCGGCTACCTCTATGACGGCGGCCTCGGCGTTGTGCAGGACTACTCCGCCGCCGCTCGCTGGTATCGCCTGTCCGCTGAACAGGGCAATGCCCTCGGACAAAACAATCTGGCCGACCTTTTCCTTCGCGGCTTGGGCGTTCACCAGAGCTACAACGACGCTTTTTTCTGGTTTCAGAAGTCCGCGCAGCAAGGCTATACAGCAGCCAGCATAAAACTCGGCTTCCTGTTGATGAACGGCCTCGGCGCAACGAAGGATCCAGCCGCCGCTTATTCCTGGTTTCTCTCCGCCTCGAAAGCCGGCGATCACCGCGGCGACGAATATCTCCACACCCTCGAATCGCTGCTCAGCCCGCGGCAACTTGCCGACGCCCACGCGCATCCCGAATCAGCTGCGTTGTCGGCAACTCGGGTAGCCCCGCAAATCGTGGCGTCGTCGCTGGTTCCGTAGCGCCCGCCGCATACGTTCGCTGTTCACCTGGGAGGCCGCTGCTACGGCCTCCCGCTCCCTTCTTCGTGCGAACCCGTAGCCTTCTGCGTTAAACTCCCCAGCATGCAATTTGCAAAAATCGTTTTCCGCATCGCTGGCATCTGGGGCTTTCTGATTATTACGCCGCTGTACTTCATCTTCGATCTCATCGGGAAAAAGGATCCGCCGCCCATCACTCATCCGGCTTTCTACTATGGTTTTGTCGGAGTGGCCCTGGTTTGGCAATTCGCTTTTCTGATTATCGCGAGTGATCCTCTCCGCTTTCGACCGCTCATGATTGCGGCCGTTCTCGAAAAGCTTGTGTACTCCGTTCCCGTGGCCATTCTCGTTTCGCAAAAACGAACCAACCCCAATGATCTGATTTTTGCCGGAATTGATCTGTTTCTCTGTGTCCTCTTCGTAATGGCGTATTTGCGCACTCCTCGCTTAGCCGCTCCGTAGGACATCTTTGTCCTTTGCGCAAATCCAAACTTTGGTACTATTCGCGGCCCGGTGGACCTTTCCTAACCTGACAAAAAGGGGAACACACCCATGAAAATCTGCACTCTGGTTGCCTGTCTGCTTTTTGCGGGCGTTGGCGTTTGCTCGGCTAAGGATCACGACTATCAGAAAGGCAAGCTGGTGCGCATGGACTCGTCGTCCTGCGGGACCCAGGAAAAAGGCTCCAAGACGGTCGCCGGCGAAATCTTCGGCACGGACGGCCAGCACAAGCAAACCCAGGAAATGCTTTGCCAGGAATACATCCTGCAGTCCGACCACGTCGTCTACCGCATCCGCCCGAAAGACGACAAGCATCCCGTGCTTCTGCCCATCGGCGAAATTGCCCAGTTCCGCATCAACAAAGACAAGCTTATCCTTCGCGTCCCCGAAGTGAACGACAAGGAGCACGAGTACATCGTCGTCTCCATGACCCCGCGCGAAGACAAAGATGTTCCTGCGCAGTCTGCCAGCAAATAGTCATGTCCTTTCGGCTTGGGTGCGCGGGTTCAGTCCCGCGCGCTTGGCCTTTATTTCAGCATTAGCCGCATCTCATCCGTCGGTCTAAATCCGAGCTGTTCGTACAATGCCCGTCCTTGTTCACTCGCATGCAGCCCCACGCTGGCAAACTCGTTCAGCTTGCACCAGTCGATCATCGCGGCCATCAGTGCGCGAGCCACGCCCCGACGCCGATATTCACGTTCCACAAACATATTTAGAATCATGGCCCGCCGCGGCTGCCGCTGCCCCAATACGCCAGGCCAAGGGCTTACGACAATTCCGCCACCGCCAATGACAGTTCCCGAACGAACCTCCGCGAGGAATCCCCTGTAAGAACCATCGGCAACAGCGGTCGGAAAGTATTCGCTCGCCGCCGATTCCATCAGCCCTAAGGCCGTTGCGTCCTGTCGGCCGATGTCCCACCACATCATCCGCCGGTGACGAATCAGGATTGGTACGTCCGATAATTCAGCGGCGCGAATCTTCAAGTGAGGCATGGGTTGGTCCTCTTTTTTGTAAGCTTTGTCTCGCCCATCTTACAATCCGGGCTTACAACCTGTTCGACCTGTCTCTCCTCCTGTCCCGGGGTCCAGTAACAGAACAAAGCACATCTTTCGTACTAGCCCGCTTTCGCTATTGCCTCCACAGTCCTTCTTTCCGTAAACTACGTCTCAAGCTGAGAAGCTGTGTTTCATTCAGAAACGTCGGCTTTCCCGGTGTGGCACCTAAGTTCATTGTTTTGTGTCGCCTTCATTTGGCTGACCGGGTGCACCTGCAAGACCCGGAAGTTTCGCGGATGAATAAGAAGCGTGGTTAGTCAGTTCGAAGATTTTTTGCAAAGGGAACCAGCGGCACATGACCCAACACACCCGGCTCGGAAAAATTGCACTCACTCTGTTCCTGGCCGCGAGTACCGCCTGTCCGCTTCCGACTGAAGCTGCTCCTGCTGCCAAGCCAGCTGCCAAACCTACGCGCACCTCGCGTTCACGCCATCGCTACATGCGCCCCGAAAAGGGAGTTGATCCGACGCTCGGCGACATCGCCACTTTTGACGATCCGATCGTGCGCGCGGCCGCTATCGAAGGTCTTGGCCGCTACAACGGCTCCGTAGTTGCTGTCGATCCCAACACCGGTAGAATTCTCGCCGTCGTCAATCAAAAGCTCGCCTACTCTGACGGCGCCATTCCGTGCTCCACCATCAAGCCCACCATCGCGCTCGCCGCTCTCGAAGAAAGCGTTATCACACGGGACACCATGCTGAAGGTCGGCCGCCGCAAGTACATGAACCTCACCGATGCCATGGCCCACTCCAACAACGAATTTTTTGAGGAGCTCGGCCGCCGCATGGGCTTCGATACGGTTTCCCGCTATGGCCGCCTGCTCGGACTCGGCGAACTCGCCGGCTACAACCTCGCCGATGAACATCCCGGCTCGTTCCCCATGGCGCCTCCCACCAAGGGCGGCGTCGGCCGCATGTCCAGCTTCGGTGAAGGCATTCAGATCACGCCGTTTCAAATGGCTTCGCTCGCGGCGGCTTTTGCCAATGGCGGCACACTTTACTACCTGCAATACCCTGAAGCCGGCGCTGCTGTTTCCGCCTTCGTTCCGCGCATTAAACGTGAACTCAACATCGGCCCGCTTCTTCCCGAACTTCGCGAAGGCATGCTCGCCGCAGTGCTCTACGGCACCGGCAAGCGTAGCTATGACGCCGGTGGCGATGAAATGCCCGCTGGAAAGACCGGCACCTGCTCCGATCAGATTTCCCACGTCGGCTGGTTCCTCACCTACGCCGACGAAGCACATCCCAAAATCGCGTTGTCCGTACTCATTCGCGGCAACAGTTCCCGTATCAAGGGTCCGCTGGCCGCAGGCGTCGCTGGCCGCATCTATCGCCGTCTTCGCGAACAAAATTACTTCGTCGACGCGACTGCTCGGCATGCTGCCGCCGGTCTTACTTCCGGCCAATAAGCGAACTTCTCCATTTCTTCAATTTCACGATCAGATCAAAGAGGCGAGCGTTGCCCGTCCGGACTTGCAGTTCGCTGAGCGATCATCCACTTCGACCGCAAGCACCGCTGCGGCCTCGACGAGAAACCTGCTCTTCGGGCCAGGCCTCGGTCCTGCTTATCCAATTCCGCGCCCTTTTGTGTCTCAACCTGATTCCGCTCCTACCCGTGAGATTTTCCCCTGGTCCTTGTGTGACGCATATAAGGGCGGCATTCCTACCGGGGCCGCGGTAAGTCTCTAAGTGCTTGATTATTAAGAGCATATTAAGGCTTGTGCTCCTGGAGATCAAAAAGCTCGCTGTCCTCTTGTTGCGGCGCCGAGGACACGCGGTCACGGTTGCCGAAGAAGGAAAACACGCCATCGACATGCTCGCCGCTCCTCTTTCGACGTCTGCCTCATGCACATTGCCAAAGAAGGCGATGCCTCGCTCGCGGCCGACCCGTTCAAATAACTTGAACGCGACATGGATGAACTCATGAACGTGCTCAAGGATTTCGTCAGCGAAGTTCCAAATCCTGATCAATCACCTGAGCGCTGCCGTGAGGCGGCCAATAGCGGTTAGCCAAGTCTTCGTTTTCGGTGCCGGACCGCTTGAGGCCCATCACCAGGTACGCTAGTCTGGTGCGGCGAGGGGCACTGGAGGCGCCGTGAGCAAGGGTTTTGTAGCAGCGGTTTTGACCGTGCTGTTGGCCGGCGGTTCGCTGCTGGCCTATGCGTTTCGTCTGCAAGTGGACACTTTCGCGGAATGGAATCGCCAGCTAGAACTGGCCAACGCCGAAGCGGAACACGTCCGGCAGAGCATCGTTGTTCCTAGCGATCAGCGTGTGCGCGCGGGAGAAGACTTCGCGGCCGCGCTGCAGAAACTCGGCCTCAGCTGGCAGGAAGCTGTGGACGCCACATCGGCG
>DATMZI010000177.1:0-51540 GCA_035607085.1 Candidatus Eiseniibacteriota bacterium
GTCTCCCGTGGTGATTGGCGTAAAGTGCATACGGATGGCGATGCCAGGCACCGCGTCCTGCTTGAAGCGCATGGCGGGCACGAAGAAACTGTGGATTACGTCGTGAGCTTTCAGGATTACTTCCGCTTCGCGGTTTACCGGGAGGTACATCGTTCCTGTGACGACATCATCCTTGGCTGCGGGATCTGACGTATCCAGACCAACCGCACTCTCGCCGCCTGCCGATGGATCAATGAATTCCGGTTTGGTTGCGCCAAATTTGCCATCTGGGCCTGTATAGCGAAAGTACCAAGCGAACTGCATCCCGGTGACTTCCACTTGCACAGCTCCCGGCTCGGCAGGACGGAAACGCTCGGACGCCCAGATCGAACTGCTCATTAGATTCAAGCCAATGAATAGGATCGCAGTCAGGACGGTCCAAACCATCTCCAAGGTATGATTTCCGTGGAAGTAACGCGCAGTGGAACCCGCGCCGCGATCGCGATACTTCCAGGCAAAGAATCCCAGAATCAATTGCGCCGCAACAAAGACGACACCCATCAGTACGAACGTAACGGCAAAATGGTGGTCGATGACACCCGCGGAGGCAGAAGCTCCCGGTGGCAGCCACCATGTTTTAGCGATGAAGAAATATGTGCTGGCGAAAGTGATCAGCCAGATGACAAGCAGTACAATGAGGCCCATCAACCGAGACCTCCCGAATTGGAACCCTTCCTCCGAAGCAGTGCTAACTGGAGGAATACGAGCTTTCCCTGACCAAACTCCCCAGTTCCAAATCGGCGCGAGTCTATCATACCTCTTTGTGAGCGCAAGCGAGTTCTTGGCCATCTTCGCCATCGCCGAAGTCCCCTGTAACGGACTGCTCTTCTGGCAGGATTTTTGCCCGCAGCAAGTTTCTGCGGCTGGAGCACATACTGCATTGACGAATTTTTTCAATTTGAGTAACATCCACCCAGATTTACGGAGGTCCAGCGGAATGGTAAGGACCTCGCAATGTTTTCGGACGGAATTTTCCCAACTCGACGGGCCTCCGACGCTCGCAGCCGCCGAAGCAATTCCCTACACGCTCGTTTGTTCTGCTTCACTCATTAAGCTTGACCGCGGACTTTACCCCCTCGATTTGTCTCGCCGGCACAAATGGCATTTTCTCGTGTTGAGTTTTCTCTCCGCGTGCATGAAAGTGTGCCAATCCATTTGCCTCGCTCTGCAGTTTCGCCTTTTTCGGCGGCAATGCGCCGCGTCTGAGATCGCTGCAAGGATTTGGAAAGCTGCTGTTCGAGGCAACGCGTGAATCGAAATTCAGGCTCCCATCCAAGGGAGGAAGTCGGCGGCACCGTCCGTGACCGCCAGCTAAGTTCAGGAGTCCGTCATCCAGGAGGTATCGCGTGGCGGCCCAAGAAACCGAATCGGTAAAGCCGAGCCCTGAAGAGGCGAAGGCGCCTGCAGCAGACGGCAAGGACGCGGCCAGCTACGTTGGTACGCCCGCAGTGGGTACCTCCAAGGCCGCGGCCTCTGGTGGTGTGGCATCCGTTGGTCCTCCAGAAACAAAAACCAACGAGCAACGACGGCGTCTGGTCTGGAGTTGCGTCATAGCATTTCTCAGCGCGTGGTTCCTGGCATTTCTCCGTTTCTTCCTGCCCCGCACTCTTTTCGAACCGCCTACCGTCTTCAAGATTGGTTATCCGTCGGACTACGCGTTGGGCGTAGATACCAAGTGGCAGCAGAAATACCGTATTTGGGTGGATCGCACTCCCGATCGTCTTTTTGTCATCTATGCGCGTTGCACGCATCTGGGCTGCACACCAGACTGGAAAGCGAGCGAGAACAAGTTCAAGTGTCCTTGCCACGGAAGCGGCTACGACAACGAAGGCGTGAACTTTGAGGGACCTGCGCCAAGGCCGATGGATCGCGCTCACGTGGAGTTAGCACCCGACGGTCAGATCGTCGTGGATGTTTCACGACTCTATCAATGGCCAAAAGGCCAGGCAAATCATTTCAACGACACAGGATCGCATTTGGAGATTTGATGCGGCCACGTGGCGCACAAAACGGCGAGGAGAACTAGAGAACAAATTTGAACGGCGCGGAGACGGGAGATTACTTAAATGCCCGAAGAGAAAAACTCGAACGGCAAGAATGGCAAATCCGCAGGGCTGCTTGACCGCATCAAATCGGGCGTTAAAGAAGACCTTGACTCTCTGAAGACAGATTTTTCCGCCAAAGCCAAAGACCAAGTCGAGACACTAAAGAAACCGACCAAGACCCAAGTTTATACTTCGATCTTCCGCCACAAGCACGACGACACGCCGCGCAATCGGGCCTTGGGAGTTCTGTCTAACGTCTTCCTGCATCTCCACCCTGCAAAAATCAACCGCGACGCCGTGCGCTACAGTTATACGTGGGGAATGGGCGGAATCACTTTCTATTTGTTTATCGTGCTCACCTTTACCGGCGTCTTGCTGATGTTCTATTACCATCCCAGCAAGGTCCAAGCCTTCCGGGATGTGCTCTATCTCGAACACGACGTACCCTTCGGTAAATTACTTCGCAACATGCACCGCTGGGCCGCGCACCTGATGGTGATCGCTGTCGAATTGCACATGCTGCGAGTCTTCCTCACCGGCTCCTACAAAAAGCCGAGAGAGTTCAATTGGAATGTCGGGGTCATTCTGCTCGTGCTCACTCTGTTGCTATCTTTCACCGGATATCTGCTGCCGGATGATCAACTCGGTTTCTGGGCCGTAACCGTGGGCACGAACATGGCTCGCGCCACTCCTCTGCTCGGCCAC
Source organism: Candidatus Eiseniibacteriota bacterium (assembly GCA_035607085.1). Classification (GTDB taxonomy): domain Bacteria; phylum Acidobacteriota; class Terriglobia; order Acidiferrales; family UBA7541; genus Acidiferrum. Next base: position 2,790 of record DATMZI010000177.1, read on the forward strand.
GAGGGTCCGCTCGGCGCGGAGTTGGGCATGACTCCTTACAACGACGTTCGCTTCGGACTGCTGGGCGGCTCGATTGTCGATGCGAACGCCTTGCTCCGCTCCTATATCTGGCATTGCATTGGGATTCCAATCATTGCCTCGGTCTTCATGATTGTGCACTTCTGGCGTGTGCGAAAGGACGGCGGGATCTCCGGCCCGGCGCAGGTGGTTCTCGAATCCGAGGTCAAGGAGGCGCAGCGCTAGCCATGGATTGGATGCAATTGTGGCAGATCGTTTCCGCGCCGGACAACGTGCCGATCGTTGCCCTCATTCCTTTGCTCGCCTTCTATCTTTTGCTGGCGTGGCGTCAGGCTAAGGCCAACGACACGCTGATGGCGCAGCTCGCGGGAGACGGGGCGCTAGCCAAGACCCACCACAGAAAGGCCTGGCCATTCCAGCCCGGCTGGCAAAAAGAAGTTCACGTCTGGCCCTTCCTCCTGCGGATGGAATTCCTGGCGGCGATTATCGTGACCATCATTCTCATGGTCTGGTCCATTACCTTGAATGCGCCTCTCGAAGAACCGGCGAACCCCAACCTGACCATGAACCCTGCCAAAGCACCCTGGTACTTTCTCGGCCTGCAAGAGATGTTGGTTTACTTTGACCCATGGATCGCCGGTGTGGTCATGCCCACGCTGATCATTTTCGGTCTCATGGTGATCCCGTATATCGACACCAACCCTTTGGGTTGCGGCTACTACACCTGGAAGCAGCGCAAGTTCGCCATCTCTACATTTCTTTTCGGCTTTGTCATTTTGTGGGTTTCGATGATTTTCATCGGCACCTTTATCCGTGGGCCCGGCTGGCAATGGTTTTGGCCGGGACAGACTTGGGACCACAACCGCCTGATCTACGAGGTGAACCGCGATCTGCCGGATCTATTCGGCATTACTTCCAACACGGCAAAGGGTCTTTTTGGAGCCGTAGTGGTCGGCGGCTACTACGTCGCCTTTGGACTCGTTGTGCACGCTTTGTTCCGCCGCTTCAACACCAAGAATTACCGGCGCATGAGCCTGCTGCAGTATTCGCTGATGATGTTTTTCCTGCTCACGATGTTTGGCTTACCGATCAAAATCCTGCTGCGGCATTCGCTTCACGTGAAATACGTATGGATCACGCCATGGTTCAACATTTAGCGCGAGCCTAGGAGGAGCTGGTGGCCGAAAAGCCTGTGCCTGAAAGCGACCCAATCGTCAGCAGATCGCTGGCGCCGCACTACGTAGTGGCGGCGGTCTTGTTGATTGGCACATTGTTTTGGGCATTATGGGATGAGGACTTCGGGCAGCGCCCTTGGAAGTCCTTCCAGCACGAGTGGAAAGATCGCTATGTGGCATTTCTGATCAGCGCCCGCTCCAAATCAAGCGCTTCGCAGAGTGACGTGGAAAACAATCTGCAGTATCAGACGCTGAAGACAGGGTATGAATCGGCGATGCGCGAGACGTCTTCTCGCATTCGAGAGATCAACGAGAAGCTGCGCGACTTGAGCGCAAAAATTCTGGCCGTGCAAAACGTCTTCACAGACCGACGCGCCTACGTCACCGCTTTGACCTATAGTATCGAAACCGAGTCGAGTGCGCCTTCGCGACAGGGCAAACAAAAGGCACTCAGCCAGTACAAGCAGGAAATCACCAGCGTCACGTTTCCGGACGGCAGCAAGCAAAACTACACCTACGACCAGCTCGAAGAGACCTACAACGATCTGAAAAACGAGCGCACCAAGCTCAGCGCGGAACTCGGCGAAGTGCTCAAGCCGCTCAACGAACAAAAAGAAAAGCTGGACGCCTTTCTTTCCGAACACATGGTGGGCCTGACGCCTGAGCAGACTCGTGCCCTGCAAAACAAGACTGAAGCCTGGGATTCCAAAATCGTCCAGATCAACGTAGCCGAGGCGAACATCGTGGATCGCTGCGAGTCCTGCCACATGGGAGTCCGCGAGCCGGTAAAACTTAGTGCCATTTCGATGTCGATCAAGGGGAAAAAACCCGACGAATACGCGCGTGCGTTCACCAGCCATCCGGAGCCTGATCTTCTGAAGACGCACGATCCCGAAAAATTCGGCTGTTCTCCGTGCCATCAGGGAAATGGCCGCGCCACGACAAGCGTGGAAAAGGCTCACGGAACTTACGAGCACTGGCTGTGGCCACTGTTTCCCAAAGGAAACGCAGAAGCCGGCTGCCAGACTTGTCACGCCGCCGATATGGTGCTGGTCACCAACGAAGTCGGCTGGACGCTCAGCGAAGGCAAGGATCTGTTCCGGCAGCGCGGCTGCGTCGGATGCCACCGCTACGAGGGATACGACAAAGAGCCGGAAAATCTGCTTTTGATCGCACAACAGATCAAGCAACTAGAGCAAGAGAAGAAAGACAGCGTCAAGCAAGCGGCCTATTTGATAAAGCAAGCCGATGCCGCTGCCACCAACGAAGAAGCCAGCCGGCTCAACGAGCGCGCTGTCGCCTTGAAGGTCTCCAACAGCAAGCTCGAACTGCGCCTTGTTCAGCTCGATCGCACGACCAAAAGCTTGCTGCAAGACATGAAGAAGGTCGGCCCAAACCTAAAAGACGTTCGCCTCAAGTTGAACAAAAATTGGATTCCCGTATGGCTGAAAAAACCGAGCGCTTTTCGCGCCACCACCAAGATGCCGGACTTCCGCTTGAACGACGACCAGGTTAAGGCCATCTCGGCCTACTTGTGGCAGTCGGCGCTCACGGATTCTCTGCCCAAACACAAACCGGGAAATGCGGCGCACGGAAACGAGCTGTTTGAAACGCGCGGCTGCCTGGCGTGCCACTCCATCGGCGAAGGCGATCAATTGCAGGGTGGAACATTCGCCGCCAACCTTACCCGTGTCGGTGAGAAGGACAACTTCGACTACCTCGTGCGCTGGGTTCACAATGCTCGCGAGCGCACGCGCCCGTATTGCTTGTTCGAGAAAAGAGACATCGGCCCCGAAGACTACGCGAAAAAGGGCCTGCCTTTTGTTTTTGATTTGGAGCACAGCCGCTGTCCAAACGATGGTCATGAACTGCAAGTGCAAAACATGACGGTGATGCCCAGTCTTCGTCTCTCCCAGCAGGACGCGGAAGACATCGCCACCTATCTCGTCACTTTGAAAAGGCAGGAGCCTTCCTCTTATTCATCCGCGCCTTTCATGGACGATCTCAATCTCAAGGCCGACGGCAAGAAATGGATTCAGCATTTCGGCTGCGCTGGCTGTCACGAAATCTCTGGCTTGGAGGACGAGGGCCGCATCGGCACTGAGCTGACCGTTGAGGGTAGCAAGCCGATCGAACGTCTCGACTTTGCATTGCTCACGGAAGCAGCGCAGCGCGGCGGTGGCCATGAACCCATCACCGATCCGAACGATCTCGCCCGCCTGCCGGAAGGCCCCGCCAAGGCACCTTGGTACGATAACAAAGGCTTTTTCGAACACAAGCTGGCCGAGCCGGACATTTGGGACCAGGGTAAGATCAAGCCCGAACTGGAAAAACTCCGCATGCCGAATCTGCACCTAACCAAAGAACAGATTCGCTCTCTCACGACCTTTCTCATGGGAAGCCAGGAGAGTTCTTTGCCTGTTAGCTATCAATACCGGCCCTTGGATTACCGGCGCGATATTCAAGAAGGCTGGTGGATCGTGAAGAAGTATAATTGCATGGGCTGCCACCAATTGATCCCGGGCCAAAAGACTTCCTTGATGACCATGTCTCGCTATCAAGGCGCCGACGGTCAGGAACTGCTCCCGCCCAAGCTGTTCACCGAAGGAGCGCGCGTTGACCCCCAATGGCTGCTGCAATTCCTTTCCCATCCAGCGCTGAGCGAGCATGACACCAACCGCAACGGTGTACGCTCCTATTTGCAGGTGCGCATGCCAACCTTCTGGTTTTCAGAAAGCGAACTCGGCAAACTCGTGCGCTTCTTCCAGGCGCTTTCCCGTCAGCCGCTCCCCTACGTGCCCGAGGCAGTCCCGGTTCTGTCTGCAACAGAAACCGAAATGGCGCGCAGTCTCTTCAGCAGTCCGGCAGCGCCTTGCTTGAAATGCCATGCCACAGGCGATCCGGCGCACGATCGGACGGCCACGGCGCCCAATTTTCTACAAGCCAAAGGACGGTTGAAGGCTGATTGGGTCGAACGCTGGATCATTGACCCGCAGGCGATCAGCCCCGGCACGTCCATGCCTTCCGGCTTGTTCAAGCAAGAAAACGGCCGGTGGGTCTTCTCGGGGCCGACGCCCGTATCGTTCCGCGGCTACGAGAAAGATCATACAAAGCTGCTCGTCGATTACATTTTCGCCCTTACGCCCGAGGAACAGCGGCGTGTGAGCTCGGGGATGGGCAAAGCTGCAGTGATTACTGGTGGGGAGCCGTCCATGGTACAAGCTGCCAATAGCGCGGGGCGCCGCGCTCAAGAATAAGGTTTGAGTTTGCCTGAACTCAGAAATTCGAAGAAGGGAACACGAGATGAAAAGAACAATTTGGATGACAAGCTGCATACTACCGGCGCTGTGCTTGCTCTTGTTGTCAGCCGCGTGCAGCAAGAAAGAAACTCCGGAGGAACAACCCGCGGCCTCCAACCCGGCGGCAACCGCAGCTCCGGCCACGCCGATTGATCCCGCAACTGCTGCGACAGTCATCGGTACCGTGAAGTTCGAAGGAACCGCTCCCAAGCCGGCCACAATTGACATGAGCCAAGACCCCAACTGCAAGGGCTCGAACAAAGCCGAAAACGTTGTGGTCGGCGACGGTCATCTCGCTAACGTCTTCGTCTACGTAAAAGAAGGATTGAGCAACCGCACCTTTGAAGCCCCCAAAGACCTGGTAACGCTCGATCAGAGCGGCTGCAGGTATCATCCCCATGTGATAGGAGTGATGGCGGGGCAGACAATCAAGATAGTGAATAGTGATCCGACCACTCACAACATCCATCCCAGCCCGAATCCGGGTAGCGGCAATCGCGAGTGGAACGAATCGCAAGCTCCCCAGGCCGCCGCCTTGGAAAAGACTTTTGGGCGCGAAGAAATCATGCTCCCGGTGAAGTGCAACCAGCATCCTTGGATGAAAATGTTCATCAGCGTGGTCAAGACTCCCTTCTACGCAGTCAGCGGACCGGACGGCAAGTTCGAGCTCAAAGGCTTGCCGCCGGGCGATTACACCTTGGCGTTCGTGCACGAAAAATTCGGTGAGAAAACGCAAAAAGTGACCTTGACCGCCAAGGAAAGCAAAACCGTGGACATCAGCTTCTAACCCTGATAGGTCACTGTTGTGGCGGCCGCTTCATGATGGGGCGCCCGTCTTTAACAAAACTTTCTAGCGACTCGCTCAGCGAGATAGCTAACACAAGGGAACTCTTAGGAGGTTTCTTGCTGGCTTTGCTGCTGCTGCTTACTATCGTGCTGGGAACTATCCCGCTCGCGGGAATCGTCTGGATCGCCCTGAGTGGAGCGATTACCACGGTGGACGGACTCTTTATGAGCCTGATCCTACTGTCCCTCTCCGGCGTTTTCTATCTCAATGCCGTGCTGGAACTTCGCGGCCGCGGCGTGTTCCCGTTCGCCAAAAAAGCCAAGACAAGTCAGCCAAAACAGCAGCCGCCCAAGGCGGATTAGAACCCAACGGAGACATGGTGATTCCATCCTCCTCATTGAAGGCGCCTGTTCCCGCAGCGGAGACGCCACGCGATAACTCTATTGCGCACGCGCATCTATTAGTTAGGAGGGGCCGCAACCGCGTCCTCTTTTTCCTCACCGCTTGGCTCATCGTGCTCATGCCGTTCTTGTTCTGGTGGGGCACGTGGTTTGGACGCTCGCTATCCGACAAACAAATCGGCGAGTACCTGAACGACGAAAAACACCCGCGCCACATCCAGCACGCTCTGGTGTGGCTGGGCGATCGTATCGTGCGGCGCGACGGAGCCGCAAAACGATGGTACCCCGATATAGCACGCCTTGCCGCTCACCCCGTCGAGGAAGTGCGCAACACCGACGCTTGGGTCATGGGCCAGGACACTGCCAGCCAAACTTTTCACGACACGCTGCTAAAAATGTTGCAAGACCCTGCCATCACTGTGAGAGGCAACGCCGCGCTTTCCCTGGTGCGTTTTGGCGACGCGTCTGGCCGCTCACAGATCGTAGCCCTGCTGCAACCCGCCAAAATTCTTGCGCCTACTCGCGGCCGCATTCTCGACGCGGGAAAACCGGGCGCTGCCATTCGTCAGGGTGGCACGATTGCCAAATTTGGCTACGGCGTTCAACAGACGACGGAAGTGCGTTCACCTATCGCTGGCCGCATCCGTTCCATCAATGTTGCAACAGGAGTGGTTGTCGCTGCAGGAACCGAGGTCGCCACCGTCGATCCCGGCGATGAACAAGTCTGGGAAGCCCTCCGCGCCCTCTACCTTATCGGCCGACCCGACGACCTGCCAGCAATTCGTCCCTATGAACGCGAACTTCCCGACATTTCGGACCGTGTGCGCCAACAAGCCGCTCTGACCGAAAACGTAATCCTCAAGAGGGCGAAGCAACAACCTTGAGGCAGAGAACAATCCCAGCACACGGACTTCCCACTGCCCGCTAATGGCAGGCCGCCGTCTCAAAAGGCCATCGCTCCAACGACTTTTTCCACTTCTGTCGTATCCACCATGACGATGGCGTCCCACGGGCAGCCATCCAGGAAGCAGCCGTCCGGTCCTTTGCTGACACACTTCTTGCAACCGATACACAGTATCGGATCCACCTGGATGCGGCCGAACGGAGGATGGTCTTCGTCCGGAACCCAGAACATGCAATCTTCCACCGGGCAGTATTCGACGCACGCAGGCGATCCGGCACAGCCCGTGCAGCACTCTGTGATCACGGCAAGTTCTTTGGGTTTTTTCTTGCGAGGTGTGGTAATGCCCTTGGAACGGGGCTCGTGCTTTAGCGCATCGGGCACCATCCCTGCGGACTTGACGGCTTCGTGCTCGGCACACATCGCCCGCATTATACTCTCACTCGTTCCAGTTGCTAGAACTGGATTTGAGACACCTTCACTGCGGAACGCCTTATGCGGATCGTCTCGGCCGCTGCTAACTCAGGGGATAATCACTCAATCCTTTTGTAGGGGAAGCGGTCGTGGATATTATTTTGGTAGTAGAACTCCTTGAAAGCTGAGTCCATGAACTGATGGAACATCTTTGGCGGGACATTAAAGAACTGGAACACTTTGCCACTTGTGAACTCAATCTCGAGAATTTCCGATCCATCTTCATATCCAACCTGAGCAATTCCGTTTGCGGCGATACCGGTCCTGTGCATGTTGAGAGTGCCTCCTTGTCTTCCAAGGAACTCTTTCGACGGACAGTCCCAAAACTCTTCTTGCTGTCACAGCCACTGCTTACCCAGGTTGATCGTTAGGATTCCCATTCCGGCTGCGACATTGTCCGTTGCGTCGCCCCTCGGTTCCAGCTCAACTCCACTGGATGCTACCACGAAACGCGGACACCGATACGTCGCTTTCGGTTATGATGTGGCGAAGACAATGCGAAAAACTTATCGGCTAAGAGTCGGACCAGAAAACTGGCCTCGCTTTAATCCAGTTTACGCTCAGCTCATTCCCGCGCCGCTAAGCTCGCGCACTATCGAGCCGACAAACGATTTAGCATCGCCGAAAAGCATCAGCGTCTTGTCAAGGTAATAAAGCGGATTATCGATTCCCGCGAAACCTGCAGCCATGCTTCGCTTGATGACCATCACTGTTCGCGCTTGATCGACATTAAGGATCGGCATGCCATAGATGGGGCTGCCAGAATCCGTGCGCGCCGCGGGATTCGTCACGTCGTTGGCGCCAATGATCAGGGCGACATCGGTTTGCGGAAAATCCCCATTGATGACGTCCATTTCGAGGAGCTTGTCGTACGGTATGTCGGCCTCGGCGAGCAGCACGTTCATGTGGCCGGGCATGCGTCCGGCAACCGGGTGAATGCCGAAACGTACATCAACACCGCGCTTTGAAAGGGCGTCGTAAAGCTCGCGAACCTTGTGCTGCGCTTGCGCCACAGCCATGCCGTATCCGGGAACGATAGCGACGCGGCTGGCGGCGGAAAGAATCGAGGCGGCCTCCTCGGCCGTAGCGCTCTTGACGGGCGTTGCTTCCCGCTCACCCGCCGCAGCACTTTGAATTTGCCCGAAGCCGCCGAAGAGCACGTTCGTAAACGAACGGTTCATGGCTTTGGACATGATGACAGAGAGAATGAAACCAGACGATCCGTCAAGCGCCCCAGCGATAATAAGCAGCTTGCTGTTGAGAACGAATCCCATGGCCGCAGCGGAAAGGCCCGCGTAGGAATTCAGGAGCGAGATAACGGTGGGCATGTCCGCCCCGCCGATCGGGATAATCAACATCACGCCGAATACCAGGGGAATAAAAATGAGCGCTGGGAAAAGCTTCACCTGGTCTGGGTGCATCACCAGGATGACCGCAACGCCGATAGCTAGTGCCAGCGTGCCCAGGTTGACAAAATTTTGTCCCTTATAGGTGATCGGCCGCTGCGGCAGGAGTTCCTGCAGCTTGCCGGCGGCCATCAAGCTTCCCGTAAAGGTAAGCGAGCCGAGAATTACTTCCATCGACAGTACTGCCATCATCAGCGGTGGAATGTCAGGAGCCCGCAAATAGAATTCTGACGTGCCGACCAAAGTTACGCAAAGCGCGCCGAAGGCATGGCTTAAGGCAGTTCGCTGAGGCACAGCGGTCATCGCCACTTTGCCGAGGGGCACGCCGATGATTGCACCCAGCACCAGACCAATGGCGACCAGCTTGTAGTCAACAATGCCGCGATACAGCAGCGTTCCACAAATGGCCAGGGCCATGCCCAATTCGCCAGCCCACACACCGCGCCGCGCTGTTGTCGGTGAACTCAGCCACTTCAGCGAAAGAACGAACAGGGCCGTCGCGATGATGTATGTGACTTCAATGAAATTTTCGCTGAAGATCATGGCTTTTTCGGCGCGCTGGCTTTGAACATGCGCAGCATGCGGTCTGTAATAATGAAGCCGCCGACGATGTTGCTAGTAGCCGCGACAATGGCGATCGTTCCCAGGATCGCGGCGAGATTATTCTTGTGTTCGCCTGCCAGGATGATTGCTCCTACCACGGCGATAGCATCCAATGCGTTGGTAAGCGACATTAGCGGCGTGTGTAGTAACGGGGAAACTCGCCGAATTACCTCGAAACCAATGAAGGCGGCGAGCATGAAAACGTAGAGACTGGTGAGTAAATCCAGCTTCATGCCTTCACTCCGTCCTGCCCTTGCGCCGATAAAGCCGGCAGGGCATAGAATTCGCGCAACCTGACATTGACTATTTCACCTGCGCGAGTCAGTAGCGTATCGCGCACGATCTGATCCTCAATATTCAGCTGGAGTCTCCCATCTTTGACAAGGTGGAGCAAGAACGCCATAACATTTCGCGCATACATCTGGCTGGCATGAAAAGGCACCGTGCTGGCCAAATTAATCAAGCCGATGATGGTCACACCGTGCTTGACTACTTTTTCCCCCGCGGATGTCAGCTCGCAGTTTCCTCCCCGCTCCGCGGCCAAATCGACAATGACCGAGCCCGGTCTCATGCCTGCGACCATTTCCTTAGTCACGAGGATTGGAGATTGCTTGCCGGGAATCACCGCAGTGGTAATCACAACGTCGTTCTCGGCCACGACCTCGCCCAGCAGCTCGCGCTGCCGGTTGTAAAAGCCCTCATTTTGAGCGCGCGCGTAACCGCGTTCATCCTGAGCGTCCTGGGCTTCCACAGCAAGTTCGACGAAACGCCCTCCGAGGCTCTGTACCTGTTCTTTGACGACCGGCCGCAAATCGTAGGCGGACACCACCGCACCTAATCTGCGAGCCGTGGCGATGGCCTGCAGTCCGGCGACACCGCAGCCGATGACTAGCACTCGGGCCGGAGTGATGGTTCCGGCCGCGGTGGTGAGCATCGGAAAAATCCTCGGCTGAGTATCTGCAGCGAGCACGACGGCTTTGTATCCGGAAATTGTGGCCATCGAAGAGAGCGCGTCCATGCTCTGCGCGCGCGTGGTTCGCGGCATCAACTCAACGGAAAAGGCGGTCACACCTCTCGAGGCGATCTGCTTAATCGTTTCAACCGAACCAAGCGGCCGTAAGAACCCGATCAGCGATTGGTCATGATGGAACAGCGGTAGGTCCGCCTCGCCGGTCTTGTCGTTCGACCCATAGCAAAGCACCTGAATCACAATGTCGGCCGCGCTGAAAACGTCAGCGCGAGAGGACAGGAGTTTCGCTCCTGCAGAAGCGTAGTCGATGTCCGGATAACCGGCTTCGATCCCCGCCCCCGCTTCCACAACGACTTCGAGCCCCGCTTTCGTGAGACTAGGAATTGCGGCAGGCACGAGCGCGACGCGCCGTTCTCCCGGAAAAATCTCGCGCGGGACGCCTATCTTCATGATCTCCCCCGCACCGAAATGTTGGCTGGGCGGCATTGTATACCGCCTTGTGTCCGTCGAGGAGCTTCAATTGCACCGCAAGCGGTCGCCTGTATCACAGAATTGCGCATGGGCAGGGGGGCAAGCCTCCAAGCGAAGCAGAGCTGTTGTGGTTGAGATAAGGAAGAGACGGACACGTCAAACTCCGACGTCACCGCAGTCTAGCAGCCTTCGGGCGTACTTCCGACATGTGCTCAACCTTTGCGACGGTCTGACAAGACTGGTGGGAATCATGACGAGACTCTTGGCCGGATTGTAGGCAACTCAGAAACCTGCGGGAACGCGGTAATGGGAATTTCGTCGGCAAATGAAGAATCTCGCGTTCCAGATACGTTCCGGTTGGGCGCAATTTCCAAATGCGAGACGTCCCGGTCTACTTTCTCTGCTCTCCCGCCGACCTCAAAGGGAGGAAGTTTCCGCGGACGTTCTGGCGGGCGTGCACTTTCCGCATCGAGTCAGTGTTCTGCCTGGATTTAGGCGCAGGCTCCATCCGGGCAGTATCTCTGAAGCGTCTGCGAACTGAAAACCGCCGCTTTTGGCCGCACAACACCGGCCTGAAAAGTCTGCGGATTGTTTCTATTGTATTGTTGGGGATTCAGACGCCACAATTCGCGCAAGACACTTCCCTTGGTCCTGCGAAAACTGACCAGGCAAAGCTCTGCGTCCAATCATTCTTATGAGAACCATTAACACACCCGAGTGCTGTGGAGCGGTGTCCCGTGATGCTACCTACTTGGAACGTGTGCGAAAGGTGCTAAACTTCGACCACCTGGATGTACCGTGTCAGCCGATCCCTCATCTCCAATCATCCGTTTCAGTACATTCGAGGTTAACCTCCAAACCGGGGAACTGCGCCGGCGGGGACAGAAGGTAAAGCTCCAGGAACAGCCATTTCAGGTATTGGCCGCATTGCTTAAAAATCCGGGACACCTCGTCACCCGGGAGGAACTCCGAAGCAAGCTTTGGCCGTCGGACACCTTTGTAGACTTCGATCATAGTCTGAATGCCGCCATTAAGAGGTTGCGCGATGCGCTTGGCGAATCGGCCGAAACACCGATTTTTATTGAGACCCTGGCTCGACGAGGATATCGCTTCATTGGCAGTGTTGAAGTGCGAGCCGCGGCCTCAATTGCTCAGCCCAGATCATGGCAACTGCTGTCCCTCAGGAAGACCGTTGGAGCGGGGCTAGCCGTATTCGCTCTTGTTTTTTTCTTTCTCTACTACACCTATTCGCTTCGATCCAAAGCGGGCCAGCCGACCATAATCCCTGTTGTAACCAATGTTGGCGAAAAATATACGCCGAGTATTTCTCCAGACGGCCAACGGTTAGCCTTCGCCTGGAATGGCGGAGCGGGACCTTATTTCAGCCTATACGTGAAGATCGTCGGCACTGAGGAATTGCTGCGACTGACCCACCAGGCCTCATCAATCGACTTTAATCCGGTGTGGTCGCCGGATGGGCGATACATCGCGTTCTGCCGCATTCTGAAAGGTCAAACAGGTATTTACATCATTCCTACATTAGGCGGCGCCGAGCGCAGAGTGCGTGAGGCACTTTGGGATGAACAGGAGTTCATGCAAGTCCTTCCGGATGCAAACCGCCTTTCATGGTCGCCCGATGGGAAGTTACTGGCGTTTTCGGATCGCCCCGCCCGTGACGAACGTCCCTCCATTTCTTTGCTTTCGCTCGATTCGCTGGTGGCTCGGAAACTCCCATCGCCGCCGCGCTCCCGGGGCGCCTCCAATCCTTCCTTCTCCCCCGATGGCCGAACATTGGCTTTCACCAGGGTTTTGCAAGGTTTCCAGGCAATCTATACTGTGCCGGTTTCGGGAGGGGAAGAACAGCGTCTAACCTCGGATGACAATGACCACTGGGGCCTGACATGGACCGCTGATGGGCGCGATATCGTTTTCGCAAATACGGGTTGGCCAGTCAATTCTGGTTGGCTGTGGAAGATGCGCTTCGGTGGGGGTGAGCCAGAACGGCTGCCTTATGGTCAAGAAGGGATCGAGCCCTCGATTCGAGGGAACAAACTGGTCTATCTACGTCAAACGGCGAATCTCAACATATGGAGCAGGAAACTTGGTTCATTGCTTTCAGCGGGTACTCCGGACAAGTTCATCTCTTCGACTAGAATGGAAAGTGGCCCGCAGTTCTCGCCGGACGGAAGCAAGATTGTCTTCGAATCTACGCGGAGTGGATTTTATGAAGTATGGATGTGCCGGAGTGACGGAGGGGGACTGGTTCAGTTGACGCATTTTAACTCCGTGAGTGGAACTCCGCGTTGGTCACCAGACGGACAGCAGGTCGTTTTTGACTCCGCAGTCGGCGGCAATGTAGACATTTATGTCGTCGATTCTCGGGGCGGCCAGCCTCGAAGGCTCACCAACGAACCATCGCACGAGTTAGTGCCAAGCTGGTCGCGAGACGGGCGTTGGATATACTTCGGATCAAATCGCACTGGCCGCGGGGAAGTATGGAAGATGCCGGCGGCAGGCGGACCGGCTGCGCAAGTGACGCATCACGGAGGATTTGCGGCGTTCGAATCGCCCGACGGTAGATTCCTGTATTACGCAAAAGGTCTAACCGTTCCCGGATTATGGCGCATTCCGACTGACGGCGGCGAAGAGACCGAGGTCATAAACGCCTTGGAAGCAGGATATTGGGGTTATTGGGCAGTAGTTGAGGATGGACTCTATTACTTGGATACGACGACCAAGGAACCAGGGATCGTTTTCTTCGACTTCACCTCTCGCCGGACCACACGAGTGTTCAATTTGCAGAATCGTCCAACCAGGGCTGCGCCCGGGTTGGCCATCTCTCCGGACAAAAAGACAATCCTTTACACACAACTAGATGCTCTAAACAGCGACATCATGCTTGTGGAGGACTTTAGATAGCTCGAATCGTTCAACGGTTCCAGATCAAAGCTCACAGCGAAAAATTTGGACCGAATCGCGAATGGCCTATGCTCCCTGTCGGAAGTAATTCACCTGCCCGGTAAACACGGTGGATTCAATGAGTCCACGCAACACCAGCTTGAAGTCTAAGTGCGGGAGTTTCAGAGGCCAAACTCGTTTGCGAACCCTGATTCAAACAAAACACCGCCGCATTTAGGTGTAATTCAGGACGGGCTGGGAGATGGGTTGCTTTTGCAAGCTATTATTGGACCAAGCGATTAGCGGGTGTTGCGTCGACCGTCCTGAGCGGGCAGCCGCAAACCGGACAACTCTGACAATGTCGGTCTGTCAAATCTCTTTTTTGCCCGCGCTTTTAGAGTCCGGCCATTGACATTGCTTTCCTGAGCGCTGCATTGGAGCGCCAAACAAAATAGAAGAGCAATCGTGGACAGAGTTCCCAGAACTTGGTTGGTCTTCATGAAGGCATTTCGATCATACGAGGACGCCAAGCCACACCTCTATTCAAGTGTAGAGCACCGCCCTTGGGACGAAAAGTGCCGCCACCGGGACGAGCTGACATCGAACGCGTTGTCTTCCTGGCCATCATTGGGATGAAGGGTAATCCGCTGCCGCTCTCTTGTGCGCGCTAGGGAGATATGACAAAGTCACTGCACCGGAACAAACGAAAGACACCGAAATAGAACGAAAGTACTCGAAAAGAGATGCTGAACGAAGAACGGCGGCGACAAATCTTGGAACTGCTTCAGACAGAGGGACGCGTGCTAGTCGGCGACCTTTCAAAGCATTTCCACACTTCGCTGATCACAATCCGCAAGGACCTGGAGTTCTTGCACCGGCAAGGGACGCTTGAGCGCACCCACGGTGGGGCGTTGCCGGTGCGGATTGGTGCTCTGAACGACCGCTCGTTGCAAGAGAAAGAGCGGATGTTTCGGCAGGAAAAGCTGCGAATTGCGGCGGCTGCAGTGAAAATGATCCGTCCGGGGCAAGTAATCATTTTGGACTCGGGCACCACAACGTTCGCGATTGCGCGAGCTTGCACGCACTTCAAGAGCCTCACGATCATCACGAACGCGACGAACATCGCAGCAGAGATGGCGGGTACGTCGGTCGAAGTCATTTTGACCGGCGGTACGTTGCGCAAGAATTCGTTTTCGCTGGTGGGACCATTGGCTGAAGAAACGTTGCGAGGGCTCAGCGCCGATCTTTTGTTCCTTGCCGTGGATGGGTTTGATGTGAGGTACGGCTTGACAACACCAAATCTCCTGGAAGCGCGGGTGAACCGGGCGATGGCCGAAACAGCGCGACGGACCGTAGTTGTTTGCGACTCGAGCAAGTTCGGGCGGAGAAGTCTTTCACTGATCATGCCGATATCCGCGGTTCACGAAGCGATCACGGATCGAAAAATTGCGAAATCGCAACTGAAAGCCCTGCGAGAAGCGGACGTGGAAGTGACGCTTGTTTAGCGATCGAGACTCAAGCGAGCGCGTAGGCAGGGGCGGCGGGCGGTCGAGGAACGCATCAACGCCGACTGGCAATTCATCACCACCAAATTCGCATACGCTTCGTTTTAAATTCAAAACTAGGGCAATGCAAAACAGAAAACGTCGCTACCAGCGGCGATGGCCACGAACTGTTTCGAATTCACGGCGTAGGTCATCGGAGAAGCTGTGATGGTCTGGCCGGTGTTGAAGTGCCAGAGAGGCTTTCCGGAGCTCGCGTCCACGGCTTCGAAGGATTGCGCATCGTCGCCGAAAAAAACGAGGCCGCCGGCCGTGGTCATAGTGCCGCCGGCGGAATGGCCGTCGCCGGCTTGCGCGTAACTCCACACCGGTTTGTCACCATTCAGCGTAAAGGCCAGTAGGCTTTTCTGGTTGTAGTCGCCTGGACTGCGGTGGGCTCCGGTCGAATAGTAGGTCTGGCCGGGCTTGAATTTCTGTGGCTTGGAAAAGAAGACATTACAGGAATCGAGGGAAATGAAATAGAAGGTTGCTGTCTGCGGATTGTAGGATGGCGAATACCAGTTGGTGGCCCCTGAAAACCCCGGACAGATGCGTGTGCCTTGTGGTGTAGGCTGAAGTCCTGTACGCACCGGACGCCCTTTGTCATCGACTGCGCTTGCCCAATTGAGCTTTGGGACGAATGGTGTGGCCGAGAGAAATGCGCCGCTGGCGCGATCGAGAAAATAAAGGAAGCCGTTACGATTGGCCTGGATGATGAGTTTTCGCGTCTCTCCGCGGAAGGCGGCGTCGACGAGAACAGGAGTTTCAACGGCGTCGTAGTCGAAGAGGTCATGCGGCGTGAATTGGAAATACCATTTCAGTTTGCCGTTATCCGGATCGAGGGCCAGCAGGCAATCGGTGTAGAGATCGTCGCCGGGACGGGGGCCACCGTCGAAATCGGGCGCAGGATTACTGGTTCCCCAGAAAATAGTGTTCAATTCAGGGTCGAATGTGCCAGGCATCCAGGTGGTGCCACCGCCGAGCTTGTAACTTTCTCCGGGCCAACTGGAGGAGCCAAACTCACCCGGACCGGGAATGGTCCAGAAGCGCCAAGCTTCCTTCCCGCTGTCAGCATCGAAGGCCGCGACAAAGCCGCGGATTCCGTCGTCACCGCCGGAAGTTCCGACGATGACCTTGTCCTTCACTACCAGCGGCGCGCTGGTCGCGCCGTAGTTTGGGTTGCCATCGGTGTAGGCGACATCCCAAAGCAAGTGGCCGGAGCGCGCGTCGAGACAGAGCAGGTGCGCATTGTCGGTTTCCATGAAAATGTGCGAGCGCCAGATGCCGACGCCTCGGTTGTGATGTTGCGACGCGTCGTCGATGAGTCCTTCGGTGATTGGGCGCGAATAGTGCCAAATGGGGCGGCCAGTTTGCGCATCAAGCGCATACGCGTCATTGGCCACAGTAACGAACATGACTCCGTCCACGACCACCGGCGTGACTTCGAGGTTGGTGGAATTTGGTGCGTGAAAGACCCATTGAGCGCGCAGCTGGGATACGTTGAAGGTGGTAATTTCGTGCAGCGCGCTGAAGCGGCGGCCGGTAAAGTCGCCATTGTAGGAGAGCCAGTTTTCCGCGACCGGGCTAGTGAGCAAGCGCACAGGTTGAACGTCGACGGTAGTGGAGACGGATGTCGTGACTTGGTCTTGAGCGGGCAAACCCGCACCCGTTGCAAACGTGATCGCAAAGCCGAAGAGGAATTTCTGCCATCGAGCCATCGCCTGGGTTTTTGCCTTCACTGCCGTTCGGAGCTTCGGCGACAATACCTGACGGCTCGCCGATCGAAATGAAAATCAACTGCGCTGATGGAGACTCCATATACTACACATCGGGCGGGGCGAAGCCACATTTTTCACTCCGCGTGACGAAAGCGGTCGCGAAGTGCAGAATCATCGCTGCCCTGGGCGAGGACTTTTCTTGTCGGCCGGAGACTCGCGTAGCTGCAGCGGCGACCAACGGGGCCAAACCAATAGCGGAAACGAAAATCAGGGCGCCGGCGCGCCGAGGCACATAGGAGCCGGCGCAGTTGCTCCTTGAAAAAACAGACACGCGCGCCTTAGCATCCTTGCGCAGACTTGACGAAGCGTGGTTGCACGGGCGGTCAGGCTAAGGGTGATATTGCATGAATAGCATTACCGGGTTGAGAAACCTGTATCGGTTGGGCGCCGAATGAAGCGAGTAACCAGATTGGCCGGAGTCTTGATCGCCCTAGCCATACTTCCAGGTCCGTTTGTTGTTGTGCTGATAGCGCAGAACAAGCGAAGCGCCGGTACGCCGGAAGCAACCGCAGCGAGGCAAGGGGAAGGCAAAGCGACTTTTTCGAACGTATGCGCGTCTTGTCATGGTCTTGACGGAAGGGGCGGCGAGCGCGGGCCAGACATTGTGTCGCAACCCGACGTCATGCGTAAGACGGGTGCAGAGCTCGTCAGAATATTGCGGGAGGGAAAGACGGTCGCGGGCATGCCATCGTTTGCGGCGCTGGGCGCGGCACGTCTGTCGGCCTTGGTTGACTACCTGAGGACGCTGCAGGGCCAGGGGAGAGACGCGAAGCTCCCAGGCAACCCAGAGCGGGGCAAGGCGCTCTTTTTTGGCGCGGCGCACTGTTCGACGTGCCATCTGGTCGGAGGTCGCGGCGGATTTTTTGCGTCGGATCTTTCCAGTTACGCTGCAAGAATTGGTGCTGAAGACGTTAGAAGGGCGATTGTCGAGCCGAACAGGGACCTCGACCCGCGTCGCGGCCTGATCACCGTGACCCTTGCCGATTCGACCACGCTAACTGGGCTGATGCGCAACCAGGATAATTTTTCGCTGCAGTTACAGACTGCGGATGGCGCGTTTCATCTGCTGAACACGTCAGATATTCGGACGACCAAGTACGAAGGCAAATCGGCGATGCCTCCGGATTACGGCAGCACACTTTCGAAAGAAGAGTTGAATGACCTGGTTAGCTTCTTGCTGCGTAGCTCTGGCTCACAAAACACTCAGCCGCCCGCAAAGGGCGTGCAAGATGGCGAGGAAGAGTAAGTATTAAAACGCGGGAACGTCGTAATGAAACGGCGATGATCGATTGGCTTGCTGCTTTTGGGTTGCACCGACGGCGAAGTTTCATGATGTTCAAACGGATCCCGACCCAGGGTTTCAGCGGCCGGGGATTTTCCCGAATTCACGTCGCCAAGGCGTAAGGCCCCGAGCGTAGCGAAACGAAATTAAAAGAAGCAAAACGAAATTTGTTGATTTCTAGCGGTTTTCGTCATATGCTCCGCGACCTAGCCGGGGGGCGATGGCCAATCGCAAGAATTACATTTTTCTATCGATTTTAATGGTTTTAATAATGCTCGGTGGCGCAGTGACTCTGCGCGCCGACGTCACCGATTCGATCCAGGGCGTGGTCAAGGACGGTTCCGGGGCGGCGGTGGTTGGCGCAAGGGTCGTTGCCGCAAACGTGCAAACCAATTTCACGCAGGAAACGCTCTCGGGAGCAGACGGCGGTTCCGTTTCCTGGTGCTTCCGGTCGGCCTATACAAGCCGGGCGTGACTTCGATTCCAACTTTGGACAAATCACCAACGCACGTGATCCGCGCATCGGCCAGTTGAGCCCAAAGTTTCTTCTGGTAGTCTGGGCGACGTGGAGCGAAGATCGTTTCGCATTGTCCTAAAGCCTGGTTGCAGGACAATCATTCTGATGAAACCACGACGACTTGCTTCTCTAACGCCAGTCGGCACCATGTGCTGTAATGCGTTGCTCCTGCTATTCACCCGAACTCAAAAACGCGCCTGGTCCTCAATGATGCAATCTTCCATCAAACGCTTGGCCTTTCTCGTTGTGCTGCTGACGCTGGCCGTATGGAAAGGCTACGGGATCGTCCATCCTGCGCCGTACCCTTTGGCGCCGCAAGATGCTGCCGGGAAAGTCTGCGAAGTGGAGAAGCCCACCGGAGCGTTCTCCATTCCGTACGTGCTGCACGCCGGCGAGTTAAACACCGATCCAAAGTCCGCGACCTGGACGCATGCGTCCTCCACATGGATCGCCAGGGATTGCACGCATCAGATTGACTATTCCAAAATCAAGACGCAAGTGCTTGGATTCTGGACCGATACCGATTTGTACCTTCTATTTATTTCCCCATACACCGAACTGAATCTCTGGTTGCCGGCGGACAATTCCAAAGATCGCCTCAATCTTTGGGACCGCGATGTCGTGGAGTTCTTCCTGGGCGACGACTGGACCAATATCAGGCGCTATCGCGAGTTTGAGATCGCCCCGACCGGCGACTGGGTCGATCTGGCGATTGATCTTGACAAGAAATCCTACGGTGCAGAATGGAATTCTGGTTGGCAGCGGCTGGGAAGAATTGACGAAAAAAATCGTGTTTGGTATTCGGCCGCGCGGGTACCGTTGAGTTCGGTGAGTGAGAAAAAAGTGGTCGCTGGGACCAAGTGGCGGGCCAACCTGTATCGCATCGATGGGCGCGGCCCTGATTCGGTGCGCCGCTTCATGTGCTGGCAGCCGACTTGTGTGGTGAACCGTGATCCCAATCACGTGCCGGAAAATTTTGGAACCTTGAATTTTACGAAATAGCGTCAGCAGCAGAGAGGAACCCCATGGCTTCAAATGAGCAAGCGAACCGTCGCGGATTCATGAAAATGCTGGCAGCCTCGCCTCTGCTGGCACAAATCGCGGCGCATGATTTGTATGAAAAGTCCGCAGCAGCGATCGGCCTCGACCCGAAGGAAAACGTCTACAGGCGACTTGGGGTCAAAACCGTCATCAATTGCCGCGGAACCTGGACGTATCTGAGCGGATCGCTGCAGTTTCCCGAAGTCCACGAAGCCCAGGCTGAAGCGAGCCGCCATTTCGTGAACATGGTGGAGTTGCATCAAGCCGTTGGGCGCCGGCTGGCTGAATTGACCGGAGCGGAATCTGGGTTAATCACATCTGGCGCCGCGGGCGCAATGGCTGCTGCCACGGCAGCCTGCATTGCCGGCGCCGACGCTAAAAAGATCTGGCAGCTTCCGGACACGACCGGATTGAAACATGAAGTGATCATGGTTGGCGGACGCAGTGCATTCGATAGCGCTATCCGTCTGACCGGAGCGAAACTCGTTGTGGCGGAAAAGCCCGCGGACATCGCAAACAACATCAACTCCGACACCGCGATGATCTACACAACCGATCTCGGCGAAAAGTTGGAACGCGAGGCGGCGATTGCCAAGGAACATAACGTTCCGCTCCTACTGGACGACGCTGCAGGCATTCCGCCAATCGACAACATCAAGCTGTACGCCAAGATGAAGCTGGATCTTTATACTTTTTCCGGAGGCAAAGGTTTGCGTGGGCCGCAGTGCAGCGGCGTGCTGCTTGGCCGCAAGGACTTGATCGACGCTGCCATGCGCAACTCGTGCCCATTCGAAGGCGCGGTGTGCCGCCCCATGAAAGTTGGCAAAGAAGAAATCATCGGCTGCCTGACGGCAATCGAGACTTGGCTGAAACTGGATTCCAAGAAGCTCAACGAGGAATGGAATGCCCGCGTCACGCGCATCGCAAAGCTCGTCGAAACTGTGCCTGGCGTTACGACTCAGATCTACATTCCGGATGACGGGAATCGTTATCCGACTTTGCGTGTCTCCTGGGATCAGGAGGCGTGGGGATTCAGCGTCAGCGAGTGTGTAAAGGAACTCCATAGCAGCGACCCGGTGATCGAAGTTCTGAGCATAGACAATCCGAGTATGGTTTCCGCGGTTGAAGAAGGTGCCGACAAGCCGAAACCGAATCCGAAGGAGCTGAAAGAACAGAATCACCTGGAGCTAGTTTCTATGACCATCCAGCCCGGTGAAGAGATGATTGTCGGGCAGCGTTTGCGCAGCATTCTAGGTGCGGCGCGCAAGGGAAAATCCGCATGAGGCACCTCGCTCGCTCCGGTGGGTTGCTCTTCGTGCTGATTTTACTGAGCCAACCGAGGGAAGTACGCTCGCAAGCTGCTTCGACTGTTCCGGGTTCGCCGATGGTGGATGCGGGAGACTATCTTTATATCTCTGCCCAAGGGCCGCGGCGTGCGGATCAATCAACGCCGGCAAAGTTTGCTGATCAGGTGCGGCAGTGTCTGGACAACGTCAAACACTTGGTCGAAGCTGCAGGCCTCGGGACGGATCATGTTGTTTACGTTCAGGTCTATCTGGAAGATAGCAGTCAGATCCAGGAACTGAATGAAGCCTTCGTTGCCTACTTTCCGAAAGACCCGCCGGCACGCGCCGTCCTTGGAGTGGCTCGCGTCCATGAACCGCCATTAGAAATCACGGCCGTAGCGGTTCGTGATACGAAAGGCAAGCAAGCTGTGGCGGTTCCCAACTGGCCAGCGAGCAAGGCCTTCTCGGCAGGAATGCTGACGCACGATCGGCTGTTCGTTTCGACAATGCCGGGGAGCGATCCCGTGACCGGCGTAGTGCCAGATAGTCCCGCAGCGCAGGTGGATATGGCGCTTGATCGTGTAAGCGCGGTCCTCCAGGCCGCAGGGCTCAACAATGCCAACATGGTGTTCGTGAACCCGTATCTCACGAGCGCAATTCCGATGCGCACCATGAATGAACACTACGCACGGCGATTCGAGTTTGGAAATACCCCGGCGCGCGCGACCATTGAAGTGTCCAGTCTGCCGGAAGGCGCACGCATCGCGTACACCGGCGTCGCGGCCAGGGATTTAAGCAGGCGCAAAGCGGTCCGGCCGAAAAACATGCCCCCCAGCCCAACCGCCAGCCCATGCGTCTTTGCAGGAGACACTCTCTACTGTTCGGCGAAGAGCGGTTTCATCCCTGGCCCGAACGGTGGAATCTTCACCGCCTCGACTACCGATCAGACGCGCCAGACCATGCGCAACCTGCTCGACAATCTCGAAGAAGCCGATATGAACTTCGACCAGGTTGTTTCCACGACGATTTATCTGGACGATCTTTCCGAAGCCCCTGTTTTCGCCGACGTGTACAAGAAATATTTTAAGGGCTCTCTCCCGGCTCAGACCACGCTCCAGCAGCTCAAACCTGGCGACCGCAAGCTCGAAGATGAAGTGCACTATCCAACGTTTGAACAGATGTCGCTCATCGCCGTGCGAAATCGCACAAATTCGAGGAACTAGCCGCGTCAACATCTACCGTGTGCCAATGCAGAGAAAGCTGCCGAAGATTTGCTTTCGTCGAATTTGGTTTTGGAAGGGCCCGGGCTTTCTCCTGCTGATTCAAAGCACGGATCTAAAGACTTGACTCACGGATATTCCGACTGGCGCGATCGGTTTTTCTGGTGGACAGGTTGATCTCCGCCCCCAGTCTTGAAAGGTAGACTCCGGGAGCATCCGAATTGGCCGGAGCTGCCGCCAGTGGTTCAATTTGAAGCTTGCACATTTTTCCACAGGTCCTGCACTTACTAGGGTCGCATCGGGTTTGTAGAATACCCGAGATTTTCGCTGGTTCTGGGAGGATTCCATGCTGTTCGCCATAGTGTCTCGCGGCAGAAATCGTGGAGCGCGGCTGTTTCCACATCGATTCAAAGATGACCGATATCACGTACAACTAGGAAAACAAGGCCCATATATCCCGGTCAGCGACTCCCGAGACATTCCGCGCTATCTTGCGAATGGTTACTCTCTTCAGATGAGCGGAGGCGATGCACCGACTTTGATCCGGCCCGAGTCAATCCGTGGCTGGGCTTCTAACAATTTTTTCCTTTCCGCTCCCTGAGCCTTCTCCTGGGCGCTGCGGCCGAAAAACGCCTGTGACCGCATGTTTTTATGTATGCTTGGGTCGGCTTTTGCGAGGGCCTGATGATAGCGACGGATCGAGCAGGTTTGCTTGCAGGTCCGACCGAACAGGTGAAGAAGGACGCGACGGCAGTGGACCCGAAACGCAATGTTTCGCTGGATGCCTATCGCGGCTTTGTAATGCTGCTCATGATGGCGGAAGTTCTGCAGCTATCGCGGGTAGCCGAAGCATATCCGTCCAGCGTCATCTGGAAATCTCTCGCCTTTAACCAGACTCATGTGGAGTGGTTCGGCTGTTCGCTGCACGACACGATCCAGCCCGGATTTTCGTTTCTGGTGGGCGTGGCGCTTCCTTATTCGTTAGCGAAGCGCATGTCCAAGGGCGCGACCTTTGCCCAGCTATTCGGACACACATTGTGGCGTGCCCTGGCGTTAGCGGCGCTTGGTGTCTTCCTGCGCTCGATGGACCACGCGAAAACGTATTTCACTTTTGAAGATACGCTGTCGCAGATTGGATTTGGATTCCCTTTCTTATTTCTGCTGGGATACAAGAGCACCAGGCCTGGGTGGATGAAATGGGTTTGGGCGTCGTTGGGGAGTGTCCTGGTGGCATATTGGCTGTTGTGGGCGCTATACCCGGCGGCTCCGCCAAATTTTGACTGGCAAACCGTGGGCGTTCCCGAAACGTGGAACGCGCAGCACAACTTCACCGGATTCGCGGCACACTGGAACAAGAACTACAATTTCGGAACTTACTTCGATCAGTGGTTTTTGAACAAATTTCCGCGCGAGAGCTCTTTTGTCTACAATTCAGGCGGTTACTTGACGCTCAGCTTCATCCCGACTCTGGGCACCATGATCCTTGGCTTGATTGCCGGGTGCTGGATTCGTGAGTCGCACCCGAAGTTTCCCGTCAAAAAATTTCTGGCGGCCGGAGGAACGGGAATTGCACTCGGTCTAGCCTTGCATTATTCGCATGTCTGCCCGGTCGTCAAACGAATCTGGACTCCGTCCTGGACCATTTTCAGCGGCGGCATCTGCTTTCTGTTTCTGGCTTCTTTCGCCTGGATCATCGAGGTGAGAGGCTGGAAAAAATGGGCCTTTCCACTGGTTGTCGTTGGCATGAATTCGATCGCAGCGTATTGCATTGCACATTTTCTGGAACGGTTTTTGCAGAGCAGCCTGCGGATCCACTTGGGCGCAAACTTCTTTGGCTTCGCCGGATCGGGCCTGCAACCCTTTTTTGAGGGTGCCACGATCCTGCTGTGTTACTGGCTGATCCTGCTGTGGATGTATCGGCGAAAGTTATTTCTGAAAATCTGACAATCCTCAGAAAACCAGAAGGCGTGACGGCCCGGCCTTCGAAAAGCAGAAAGTCGACCCCGCTATACGGCCGACGTGATGTTTGTGGTTATCGCGGAGTCGGGCGGGGATGCGCGAAAACAGGAATCGCGTAGATGGCGCTGGCGCCGATGATCGCGAGAACAGCAATCATTTTCCAGGCTACATCGTAACTGTGCCGCATGTCGAAGAGCTTGCCTACGAGCCAAGGCCCGGCCCACTGTCCGATGGAATAGCCCATGATGATCAATGCCAGGATCTTGCCGAGTGCAGCTGTGCCGAAGTTCTCGGACGCGACCAACGGGATAAGCATATAATCTGCGCCCATTGAGAAACCGAAGACCAGGGCGAACAACGACAGTGCCGCAGTAGACTGCGGGTAGGCAAGCAAAAACACCGACGCTCCGATCAAGAAGTAAAAAATAGCCATGATGCGCGACTTGCGGAAGTGGTCGGCGATATGGCCAACGATGACACGCCCGCCCAGGCTCGAAATCAGTAGAATGCTCGAATATCGTGACGCGACCGTTGCCGAGTATCCCGAGTCTTTCAGAAACAAGATGAAATGCTGGATGACCGCGCCGATGGCTCCGATGGCGAGCGCGGACCCGGCCAAGATCAGCCAGAACGGCGCCAATCGAACCACTTGAGACACTTGCGAAGAATTTACGCCAGGATGGGGAACCTGGCTCTCCAATCGTGGTAGCTCTCCGAATGACTCCGGATCGATTTGCCGATCCGCCGGCCGGGAACGCGTAATCCACAGTCCGGTCGGAACCAGCACCACCAGGATAAGTGCTCCTATCAGCTCCAAGGCGTGCCGCCATCCTAGGTTGCGCGCGAGATAGTTCACAAACATCGGAGCAACGACCCCACCCAAGCCGAGTCCAAGATAGGCGTAACCCATGGCCTTGCCCCGTCGCCGCTCAAACCATTGGGCAACCAATACCTGGTTGGCAATCGGCCCGGCAAAGACGTAGCCAATCACTTCGACCACGCACAACAATTCGAATTGCCAGAAACGCCGCATGGTTCCCATCAGAATCAGAGCCGCCGAGACTAGGCACACGCCAACTAGAATGACGAATCGAGCGCCGACGCGGTCGATCAGTGCTCCCGCCAGAATGCCAAAGGGCAAACCGGCAAAAAGGAAACCTAGCAGAAAACCTTGCGTCAGTTGCGCCCGGGTGAAGCCGAGGGATTCCACGAAGTATGGATAGAAAACAGGGAAGCCGTAAAAGATGATGCCGACCACGAAGAAAAGATTCAGGAAGGCTGCCAGTACGATCCACCACCCGTAATAGGTGCCACGGCCGGAAGGTGCGGCCTGACCACGGGGCGCTTTTATGTCGCGTGCACTGGTCACGAGTGTCGGCAGAGCTTACTCCGAGTCTCCAGGCAATTTCATCCAAATTCGGGGCCCAGAATGGCACATAGCGACTCGGGCTTGCCTGGAAAGGCGTTCGGTCCGCGGTACATGCGCGTCAGCGGGCGCGCAACCGTAAATCCTGTGTGACGCAAGATTTCGCCTGCTACCTTGTTCGACTGCAACGCGTCCACAATAACCGTATCGCGCGAGGATCGCTTCAGGAAATCCGCGAGCATGGTTTTCGCAGTATCAGGGTCGCCTGCCATCCATGGCCCAAGATGGTCGGCAAACAAGCCGCGCCGGCCGAACGCGTAGCCTTGCAGCTGTGTTCCACGCGCTATCGCTAAAGTGAGAGCCGGGCCCCGTTCGGCAAGAGAGCGCAGCAAACTGCTGCGATCGGCCCCGAAGATGTGGCGGTCGTATGCGAGGATTTCCGTCAACGGAGCAGCAGGAACAATCTCGGCGCTCAGCCCGGGGTTCTCTTCGACTGTCCTGCGCAAATTCCAGCGCTCAATCTCATATTCGCTTACGAATCCCAGCTTCTCGTAAAGCGGTTTCCCCAGGGGAGTCGCGTCCAACTTCAGCGTGGGGATACCGGCGTCATCGAGGTGCTCGATGGCCCGCCGCAAGAGTTCGCTGCCAATTCCTCGATTCCTGTACTCAGGATCGACCAGCACCATGCTGATCCAAGCAAAGCGATCGTCGTAGGGCAGGGTCGCGGCGGTACCCACCACTTTTGCCCCTTCCTCCATCACAAAACACCCGTGGGGGCTGGCGACCAGGAGGCGGCTCCAGTCGGCGTCGGTCTGATTCCAACCGGCGAGCGTGTTCAGGCGCACGCCACCTGGAATATCTTTCGTACTCATTAGGCGGAGTTTCATGGCAAATCGGCCGAACCGAAAGGCCGGATTTGCCGAGCATATCCGAATCTCTCCGACGGCCGAAAGGCATTTTGAGTACAATTCGAGTGAAACGATCCCGTAGCAACGCCTGAACAACATGAACATGTGGACGCAACTCAATTCCATACGCGATGAATCTCAGCTCGAAGAGCTTCTGAGCCAGCCGACTGAAGCCCTGGTCCGTACGATGGAAACTCTTGCAGGCGACATTGTCGTACTCGGCGTCGCGGGTAAGATGGGTCCCACACTAGCGCGGATGGCGAAGCGCGCTTCGGACGCGGCGGGAGCGAAACGCCGAGTGATCGGAGTCTCCCGATTTTCGTCGGCCGTCTTGCAGCGTCGTTTGGAAGACCAGGGAATCGAGACGATTCGCTGTGACTTGCTCGACCGCGACGCACTCGCGTCTCTGCCGGATGCGAAAAACGTGGTTTACATGGCGGGAATGAAATTCGGCTCCGCCGGTCAGGAATGGCGTACTTGGGCCATGAACACGTTTTTGCCGGGGTTAACAGCCGATCGTTATCGATGCAGTCGGATCGCCGTTTTTTCAACTGGAAATGTCTATGGACTCTCTCAGGTATCCCGGGGCGGCTCGCTCGAAGAGGACGAAACGAATCCCGCAGGCGAGTACGCGATGAGTTGTCTCGGCCGCGAGCGAATTTTTGAGCACTTCAGTAGAGCCAATGAGACCAAGATGACGATCCTGCGGCTCAACTACGCCAGCGAACTTCGCTACGGCGTGCTGCTGGATGTCGCGCAAAAAGTCCACACCGGGCGGCCCGTTTCGCTTTCAATGGGTCATCTCAATACCATCTGGCAACGGGATGCTTCGGCGATGAGTTTGGAGTCGCTCGCATACGCTTCGAGCCCGCCTAACGTTCTTAATATTACGGGACCCGAAACCCTTGCTGTCCGCTGGCTGGCCGAGGAATTCGCGGCGAGAATGGGCAAGACAGCGTTGTTTGAAGGCGCGGAATCAAAGGACGCTTTGCTGAGCAATGCCGGCAAGGCCTTCGCGCTTTTCGGCCAGCCACAGGTAAACATCGATCAGATGCTCGATTGGATCGCCGCTTGGGTCATGCGGGGCGGCACGACGCTCGCCAAGCCGACGCACTTTGAAGAGCGCGCCGGTCGCTTCTAGTCGCGCCGGAACTACCAGAACAAATGCCGCAGATCATCGATCCACTCGTCAATCATGTCATAAAACAGGGAACGGTAATCCCTGCTCATCCCCTCGCTCTTACATCCGGGCGCAGACTGGATGAGCGCCGCCAGCGGGCGCTTACCCGATACTATGTCGCGGCAGGCGCCGGCGGCCTTGCCGTAGGAGTGCATACAACGCAATTTGCTATTCGCCAGCCGCACGTTGGTCTTTTTGAACCGGTTTTGCGGCTTGCCGCCGAGGAGATGGACCGGGCGGACCTGAACCGTACCGTCCCGCTGGTCCGGATCGGCGGCATCTGTGGCGAAACGCCTCAGGCTGTCGCGGAAGCCACTCTGCTGCGCGATCTCCGATACCACGCAGGGTTGTTAAGTCTGGCGGCCGTTGCCGCTTGGAGCGAAGAGCGCCTCATCGCTCACGCGAGAGAAGTTGTACCGGTCCTTCCAGTTGTTGGCTTCTATCTGCAACCTGCAGTGGGCGGACGGCTACTCTCCTATTCCTTTTGGCGCCGGTTTGCGGAGATTGAAAACGTGGTAGCCATCAAGATCGCGCCCTTCAATCGGTACCAGACGCTGGACGTGCTGCGTGCCGTGGCCGAATCGGGCCGCGACATCGCTCTGTATACCGGCAACGACGACAACATCGTGACGGATCTGCTTACGCCTTATTGTTTCGGACCGCAAGGGCCGCGTCGCATGGTCGGGGGCATTCTGGGACACTGGGCTGTGTGGACGAAGCGAGCAGTGGAACTCCTCAGGGAATGCCATGACCTGACCAGCGAGGATCGGCCGGTGCCCGTGCGTATGTTTCTGAAAGCTGCGCAGGTCACCGACTGCAACGCGGCGTTTTTTGACGCCGCCAACCAGTTTGCTGGCTGCATCGCCGGCTTGCACGAGGTACTTCGTCGGCAAGGACTTCTGGATGGGGTCTGGTGCTTGGATCCCCAGGAGGGGCTCGGTCCAGGACAACGCGAAGAAATTGATCGCGTTTGCCGCGCCTATCCCGAATTACACGATGACGAATTCGTTCGGCAGGGTTTGGATCGCTGGTTGACGCCTTGATGTTCTCCATGAATATTCCGGGTTCACTCGAGGCGCAGAGGAGGCAACAATGACGAAACAGAGCGGAATGAATCGGCGCGAATTTCTGAATAAGGGAGCGATGTGGGCAGCAGGAAGCTCGGCGGCCGGAGGGACCGCGCTATCGTATGGTCGCATTGCAGGGGCAAACGATCGCATTTCCGTGGGACACATTGGCATTGGGACACGCGGGAAAGAGCTGGATGGGATGACGTCGGAACTGAAGACAACAAAGAACGTCGAGATGACCGCAGTGTGTGACTTGTGGACTGGAAACCTGGACAGAGCGGTTGCCGCGAATCAGAAGTATTACGGGCGACCACCGCGCGCAGTGCGACACATCGATGAGCTCCTGACGTTGAAAGACCTCGATGCAGTGATCATTTCGACGCCGGAGCACTCTCACTCGCCGTTGCTGAAGATGGTGGCAGAGGCCGGGAAAGATGCTTACTGTGAAAAGCCCATGGGAAATGTTCTCGCGGAAGTGAAGGCGGCGCGCGATGCCGTACTGGCAAAGGATTTGATCGTCCAGATCGGGACGCAGCACCGCAGCGAACCGTATCAGATCGCCGTGCACGATCTCATGCAGAAGGGCGCCCTCGGAGAAGTGACCAAGTACGAGATCGCCTGGAACTATCATGGGCCGAGATGGCGGGGGCGCCATGAAGTGAAGGAAATTCGCGAGCAGGACACGGACTGGCACGCCTGGCTGATGAATAAGCCGAAGCGTCCTTTTGATCCGCAACTCTATTTCGAATACCGGTTGTACAAAGATTTCTCCAGCGGCATTGCAGATCAGTGGATGAGCCATGGAATCGATCTGGTGCACTACTTCATGGATGAAAAGTATCCCGAGTCCGTGGTTGCCAACGGTGGAATTTTTGCCTGGCACGATGGGCGCGAAAATCCCGATACGTTCCAGGCACTTCTGACGTATCCGAAGGGATTCCTCGTGAGTTATTCAACGAGCTTTGGCAATGACGCGACTGGTTATACGCGCATCATGGGAACGAAGGCCACATTGTACAACACCGGCGGGGAAGGAAGTCCGCGCTGGCGTATTGTGGAGGAGGTTGGCAACCATGAAAATGACAGTCATGTGGAGGAAAAACGGAAGAGCAATGACATTTTATTGCCTGGGGATTCGGCTCCGCCGCCTACAGAGATTGCGGACGAGGAGTTGTCGCACATTACCAACTGGTTTGACTGTTTGCGCAGCCGACAGCAACCGCACGCCACGGTGCATCATGGCTTTTCCCACTCGGTGGCGTGCATCATGGCGGCGAGATCCTATTGGACCGGTAAGAGAATGTTTTTCGATCCGCAGCGGGAAATGATTGTCGAGGAACCTCCGAAAAGCTAGTCCGGGCCCGAGTTGTCCGCGAGGAGTGTGGGCTGGACGGAAAACAGCTTGACAGAATTCGCTGAACTCGCAAGTATTGGAAAGCAATCGCAAGTAATCGAAAGTCAGGAGCCCGTCGCCTGGTCGCACGAAGCGCACGTTTAGATAATCGGAGACAGACATGAGCCTGTCTGCCGGCAAACGAGCCAGACTAGAACGAGTCTCCAATCCCGACGGCATCATCGCAGCGCTGGCCATTGATCAGCGGAGCGCCCTAAGAAGCCTTCTTGCCAGGGCCAATCGCGTTATGCCTGAAGAGATTCCGGGCCGAATGCTCGAAGAGTTCAAAAGAGAAGTCAGCAGGGTTCTGACGCCGCATGCCAGCGCAATTCTGCTTGATCCCGAATATGGACTCCCGGCTGCGGGTCAGCGAGCAAGCACCTCCGGTCTTTTGCTTGCGTATGAACA
The DNA here is from genome assembly GCA_035607085.1 of Candidatus Eiseniibacteriota bacterium. Taxonomy (GTDB): domain Bacteria; phylum Acidobacteriota; class Terriglobia; order Acidiferrales; family UBA7541; genus Acidiferrum. The sequence continues at coordinate 33,142 of DATMZI010000177.1, forward strand.
GAGCGGTTATGACCAGGGTGTCGCGGGCCGATTGCCCCGGTTGCTGGATGCGTGGTCGGTGCGGCGATTGGCCGAGGCCGGCGCAGACTGTGTAAAAGTGCTGCTGTACTATTCGCCGCTCAGCGCGACGCCAACCAATGACGTAAAGCATGCCTGGGTAGAACGAGTTGGAGCGGAGTGTGAGGCGCTCGATGTGCCGTTTTTTCTAGAACTGGTGGTTTATCACGAAGAAATGGACGAAAAAAGTCTCGAGTTTGCGCGTATAAAGCCTGAAGCGGTCGTTGCCAGCCTGATGGAATTTTCCAAGCCACAGTATGGAGTGGATATTTTTAAGGTAGGTTTTGCAGTAAATATGGCCTTTGTGAGCGACGTTAACGGAGAGTGCGCCTATACGAGAGAGCAGGCCAAGAATCACTTGCGGCGAGCAGAAGCGGCGACTCGGAAGCCGTTCATCTATCTCTCCGAAGGTGTGAGCAACCAAACCTTTGCGGAAGCACTGGAGCTTGCGGCGGAGGCCGGGGTGCGATATTCGGGGGTGTTATGCGGACGCGCCACCTGGAAAGACGGTGTGGAAATTTACGCGAAACGCGGCTTGGGCGCTCTCGAAGAGTGGCTCAGAAGCGTAGGCGTTGAGAATATTCGCAGAGTCAACAAACAATTGCGGGCAGCGCATTCCTGGCAATCCGTGTATCCCGGCAAGGCGGCAATCGACTCTGCGCGCTAACGACACATCCATGTTCCTGTGCATCAGCGCAAATCCCGCCATCGACAAGCAAATTCGTATAACTGAATTTTACGTGGGTGCGGTGAACCGCGCGAAAGAGACTACTCCTGAGCCGGGAGGGAAAGCGGCGCACGTGGCCATGGCCCTGAGAGCGTTTGGAGCAAGGCCGCACTGGATCGGTTTTGCGGGTGGAGCGACGGGCGACGCTCTGGTCAGTGGATTGAAGGATCTTGGGATTCGAGTGCAGGCGGTTCCTGCTCGGGCGCGCACGCGGGAAAACCTGGCCATTGTGGACGACGCTGGAAAGGTAAGCGAAATTTTGGAGCCCGGTGGCGCGCTCTCGGCAAGGGAGGTCGAGTCATTCCGGAAGGCGTGCGAGTCTGAATTCGCGCGCGGAAAGCGGAAATTGTGGGTGATTTTGTCGGGAAGTCTGCCCCCCCGAATTCCTGCGAATTTCTACGCCTCTTTGATTCGCGTTGCTCACTCTCACGGTTGTGGCGTGATTTTGGACAGCAGTGGAGAGGGATTGCGGCGCGCCGTGGAGGCGCGGCCCGATCTCGTAAAACCGAACCGTGACGAAGCCCAGGCCCTCACAGGCAGGACGATTCGGGATGTTCGCTCGGCGCGTGCTGCGCTGCAGGAGATTCTTGCGATTGGCGCGCGAAGCGTGGCCATCAGTCTTGGGAAAGATGGCGTGCTGTGGGGCAGCCGAGACAGCCAGGCGGTATTGCACGCCCGGGCGCCCGAGATCAGCGGAAGGTCCGCGGTGGGCAGCGGTGACGCGTCAGTCGCAGGTTTCGCCTATGGGATGGACAGCAGATTGGTACCGGAAAAGGTTTTGAAGCTGGCGGTTGCCTGCGGAAGCGCAAACTGCCTAGCTGATTCGCCTGCGCGCATCCGGTTGTCTACCGTGCGGAAAATAGAAAAGGAAGTTCGCGTGAAGATCCTTCCGGGATGATTAGCCATGTCGAAATTTGAGGTCAGTGTGGTCGGAGAACTGAATTTGGATCTGATTCTTGCCGGCTTGCCGAGCAGACTCGAACCGGAACGCGAGCACTTAGCGAACGCACTTACCGTTACCCTTGGCAGTTCATCCGCGATCTTCGCCCATAACCTGGCCTTGCTCGGTAACCGCGTGGGGTTCAGCTCAGCGAGAGGCAGCGACGCACTGGGCGAAATCGCGCTGCACTTCTTGCGTGACAGCGGCACGGATGTGGCGGGCGTCCGAGAATTCCCTGGCAGGACCACGGGGCTTACAACCATTCTTTCGACGGGAAGTGAACGGTACATCCTGACATATCCGGGCACGATGTTTGAGATGACGTTTGACGACCTGGATCTCACTTACATTCTAGATGCGCGGCACCTGCACTTATCGTCGTACTATTTGCACCGCGCGCTCCGGCCGCGCATTGGCGACCTGTTTCGGGCAGCGAAAACTGCGGGGCTAACGACTTCGCTGGACACTAATGACGATCCGGAAGATTGCTGGGCGGCCGATCTAGGAAACGTACTGCCGTATGTGGATGTATTGCTGCCGAACGAACAAGAGGCTTGCAAGATGGCGCACACGGACGACTTGAAACGCTCGATGGAGATTTTGGCTGAGCAAGTCGCCATGGTGGTTGTGAAACGCGGAAGGGCTGGGGCGGTTGCCCAGCGGGGAAGCGAAAGATTCCGCGTAGAGGCGTTGGCGGTGCAGGCGGTGGATGCGGTTGGTGCCGGTGACAGCTTTGACGCGGGGTTTGTCCACCAATTCATTCGCGGCGGGCAAATCGAAGAGTGTTTGAAATTCGCGAGTCGCACGGGTGCGCTTTCGGCAACACGAGCAGGGGGCATTGAGGCGTTCCGCGATGCCCAGCACCGCGAGCGGTTCCTGGCAAGCGGGTCGTGACCGGATTAGCGGGCCGGTTCGGCCGGCCGAGCGGGAGATGTGACGTGCAGAGTTGTCGGCGCCTACGATTGCCAATGTGGTCTCGGCTGGTCCTGCCGGCTTTGTTTCTGCTGCCACTGTCCGAAACCGCGGACGGGCAGGAATGGCGATCCTACGGTGGAGACGCGGGCGGTACGCGTTTTTCTCCCCTGACGCAAATCACTCGTAAAAATGTGAACCAGCTGAAACGCGCTTGGACATACCACACCGGCGAGGTAGATCGCAGCGGGAATGCGACCGATCGTCACAACATTGCTCCATTCGAATCGACGCCGATTGTGGTTGATGGCGTACTGTACTTTTCAACACCTTCGAATCGCGTGATCGCGCTGGACGCGGAAACGGGGACGGAGATTTGGAAATTCGATCCGCAAGCTGGAAGTGGAAACATGCGACGCTACTACCAGCATCGCGGCGTCAGTTTTTGGCAAAGCGAGGACGGGCGGGAGCGGCGGATTGTCTTTGGAACGTTCGACGGACGGTTGATCGCGCTTGATGCCGGGTCGGGAAAGCCTTGTGAGAAATTTGGAAATGGCGGAACGGTGGACTTGCGCTCGGGACTCGACGGGGATCAGCCAGGCGCGATGTATTCGGTGACGTCGGCTCCGGCCATCTACAAGAACTTGGTAATCACCGGCGCGATGGTTCCGGAATTCCCGTCTAAGGGGCCGAGTGGTCAGGTGCGAGCTTTCGACATTCGGACGGGAAAACTCGAATGGACTTTCCACACCATTCCACGGCCTGGCGAGGAAGCGCATGAAACCTGGAGCGGCGAGGAATGGAAGGGCCGCACCGGCGCGAATGTGTGGTCCACGATGAGCGTGGATGAGAAACGGGGGCTAGTGTTTCTGCCGATCGGATCGGCTTCTTATGATTTCTATGGCGCGGACCGGAAGGGAAGCAATCTATTCAGCAACTGCCTGGTGGCGTTGGATGCTTCGACTGGAAGGCTGGTCTGGTATTTCCAAATGGTGCACCACGACGTTTGGGATTACGACATACCTGCGCAGCCTGTGCTGATTGATGTGCAGCGCGCCGGGAAGACAATCGCTGCAGTGGCGCAGGTTACGAAAATGGGATTTGTTTTTGTATTTGACCGCGTAACCGGCAAGCCGCTGTTCCCAATCGAAGAGCGAGCTGTGCCGAAAAGCGAGGTTCCTGGCGAAGAGACCTGGCCCACACAACCCTTTCCGTTAAAGCCGCCAGCGTTGGTTCGGCAGCAATTCACGGAAGCGGATATGAACTCATCAGACTCCGAAAGGAAGTATTGTGCGGAGATGTCTCGTGCACTCCATGGCGGAAGTATTTTCACGCCGTATGGCCTCAAGCAGACGCTGGTGGTGCCTGGAACGCTGGGCGGGGGGAATTGGTCGGGCGCATCGTTTGATGCAAGCCGCGGATATTTGATCGCGAATGTAAACGAACTGGGAGCAGTCGGTGCCCTCGAACCCGAGCCTACGGGTTCGCCCGAAAAGTATCGCCGCAACGATGCCCGTGGTGAGTATGCGCGTTTTTGGGACGAAAAGGAGAAGCCGTGCCAAAAACCACCGTGGGGCACCCTGAACGCAGTGGACATCAACGCGGGTGAAATCGTGTGGAAGACCCCCTTGGGCGGGGAGACGGGTCTCCGGGAGAAGACAGGTTCTCCGAATCTCGGCGGCTCGATGGTAGCCAATGGCGTTGTCTTCATTGCTGCTACGGCGGATTCACGGTTACGCGCGTTCGATGAAGAAAGCGGACAGGAGTTGTGGTCGGCGGAACTGGAAGCGAATGCGCACGCGACACCGGCCACGTACCTTGGAAAGAAGACGGGCAAACAGTTTGTGGTCATTGCGGCCGGTGGAGGCGGATTTTTTCACGGGAAAACGTCGGACACTTTGGCGGCGTATGCATTGGCCGATCCGTAAGACCGGCTTTTTTGAAAAAAGTCGGATCTCGAGCTTCTCAGTTCGATCATGGTGGAAGGCAATTTCGGGTTGAAGGCGGATTTTAGGGAGGCGCCCCTTGCATCAACAGCTCATTTTTGGTTCTGAGATACCAGGAAAACGACACCTTTTGGCGCTCTTTGCCTTCGTCGTGCTCGCATTTGGAGACGTAGCGTTGGCACAAAGAAATGTTGTGGTCGTGCGCCCGAAGGAGATACAGGATGTGCTGGTGAATCCCGGGATGGGGATCACTACGTTCCAACGATTCAACGGGCAGGAACCGAATCCTCCGCTAAAATGGTCGGAAATCGGCCCGGAACGAAAGTTACCGCAAGCACCGGCGAGACCGGATTTTCCAGATACTTCCGTTGCCTACTGCCGCTGGTACTGGAATGTCCTGGAGCCGGAACGCGGAAAATACAATTGGGCCATCATCGACCTGGCGATCGGAGAAGCGCGGGCACATGGACAAAAGCTGGCCATTCGCCTGATGCCGTATTCGAATCAGGACCCGCTGCCGGAATGGTACAGAAAATCGGGTGCGAAGCGTGCGAACAAGGATTCGGACAAGGACGGCCAAATCTGGCAACCGGATTTTGCGGACCCGCTCTATTTGAAGTATTGGGGTGAGTTGGTGAGCGAAGCGGGCAGACACTACGACGGAAATCCTTATCTCGACACGGTGGATATCTCTTCGGTGGGCTACTGGGGCGAGGGCTGGAGCTCCTACATGCCGGAATTCCCGCATCAGAAGGCTCTGATCGATATCTGGCTGGAGGCTTTCAAACGCACGCCTTTATTGATGAACTTTGACGAGCCGCAAGGACTGGCATATGGAACGCAGCAGGGTGCGGGTTGGCGGTTGGATTGTTGGGGCGACATGCGCACCAGTTCGAATGATCCTTATTTTCCGGCCGAAATGCTGGAGATTTACCCACAGCAGATCGTACGGACGGGAATTCAGACGGTGTGGCAAAGGAGCCCGGTCTCACTGGAAACGTGCTACACCGTCGCGGGCTGGAAGGAGCGTGGCTATGATCCGGACTATATTATCGAGCAGGGATTGCGCTGGCATGTAAGCACGGCCAACATCAAGTCCTCTCCAATACCGGCAGAGTGGAAAGCAAAGTTTGATGATTTCCAAAGGAAAATGGGGTACCGGTTCATTTTGCGGAGGCTGGAGTATTCAAAGGTGGTGCAGCCGGCGACGATGATGCCTGTTCACATGTGGTGGCTGAACGCGGGAGTCGCGCCCGTTTATGGCGAATATAACTTGGTACTTCAGCTGCAATCGGCCAAGAAATCAGCAGAGATTCGGATTCCAGTGGACGTCCGGAAGTGGCTCCCTGGCGATGCGGTTTATGACGGAACGGCCTACATTCCGGCAGATCTGGACGACGGAGACTATAAGGTTCGCATTGCCATGCTCGATCCGCGAACCGGTAACCCAGCGATTCGATTCGCGAATGAAGGTCGACAAGATGACGGGTGGTACTCGATGGGCTCGCTAACGGTGCAATCCAAGTGAACAGGGTGCTCATCGCGATGCCTGTTTTGTGCGCGGCGCTGATCGGACCTGCAGCGGTAGGTCTCGCTGCTCAGGAACTCCCTCCTAAAGAAGCATTTCAGATTTTGCGCCAACAGCCTGCCGGCCCGAGGATCACTCCGTTTTTGCGCTATCAATTGGATTTGGCGTGGCGTCAGGACGAGGCACGCAAGAGAAAGTGGGAGGCCATTCACGACGAAAACGACCTCCTGAAACTGCAGGAGGAACTACGCGCAGCGCTGTTAGAAATGATCGGTGGCTTACCCCTAGAGAAGACCGATTTGCATCCGCAGATCACCGGCAAGATTCAGCGGGACGGATATTCGATTGAAAAGCTGATTTTTCAGAGCCTGCCGGGAGTTTATGTAACTGCACTCGTATACTCGCCTGAGGATCATTCGCAAAAACACCCCGCGGTGCTGGTTCCTGCCGGACATGCGACCAACGGCAAGATCCACTACCAAGGCTTGAGCCAGCGGTTAGTTAAGCGGGGCTATGTGGTGATTGCATGGGACCCTGTCGGGCAGGGGGAACGCAGTCAGTTTTGGGACGGCACAGCCGGAAAGAGCCGTTATAACCTGGTGTGCGCGGAACACGCCGTGTTGGGCAATCTGGCATACCTGGCGGGAGCGAATTTGGCGCGTTGGGAAATTTGGGATGGCATGCGAGCGGTTGATTATTTGCTGACGCGCCCAGACGTGGATGCCGAGCGGATCAACATTACCGGGACGAGTGGCGGAGGAACTCAGGCCACACTGATCGCCGCGCTCGACCCCCGGATCAAGGCAGCCGTTCCGTCCTGCTATATCAGTTCTTTGCCGATGCGCATGGCAAATCGGATTTTTGTCGATCCAGACAGCGATCCCGAGCAGGATCTGTATGGAATGATCGCTATGGGAATGGATCACGTCGGATTACTGATGCTGATGTATCCGCGCCCGGTGATGGTCGCTTCCGCGGTTCTGGACTTTTTCCCGATCGAAGGTGCGCGCAAGACGTTTCGCGAAGCACAGGTTTGGTACGAAAACTTCGGCCACGGTGACCGGATCGCCATGGCCGAGGGGTATCACAAGCATGAGTATTCCGCCGAGAATCTCGAACCCGCACTCGACTTTCTCGATCGGTTTAACAAAATGCCCAGGCGCACTGGATTGGCGGAGCCTAGTGAGCTGCCTGACGGCGATCTGCTTTGCACCCGATCGGGACAGGTCATGGTGGACAAGAAGGATGCGCGGTCGCTGATGGATGTGATCCGCGAATACTACGCCGGACGCAAGCCGACTTCCCAGCTGAAACTTGGGATCGACTACCGGAAGTCAGAAAGCCATGGACCCGCCGAGTGGCGGGTAGCGGAGTTCACGGGGGTCCCGGCGAACGATCGCGAGATTCTTTGGGAGAGTGTGGGTGCAACGAAAGTAGGCGGTATTCTGGTGGACAAATTCGTCTTGCATCACAGCAGGGAACTAAAGATGCCGCTGCTGTTCATCCATCAAACTTCGAATGAAAAGCGGGAGGCACTGCTTTGGTTTGGAGAGCTCGGAAAAGCGACGCCTGCTGACTGGGCCGAGCTGCAGAAACGATTGCGGGAAGGATACGACATCGTGACGTTTGACTTCCGTGGCATGGGTGAGACGCGGATGTCGTTTATAGCGAACTCGCCAGATGATCCGGCTCTGGGAAAATTGGATTTTGACCAGGCGTATGTCAATGCAATCTCTGGCGTCCTGGCCAATCATGTCTATAACTCATTGCTGACAGGTCGACCCTACTTTTACCAGATGATCGAGGATGCGGACATTGCAAGACAGTTTGCGAAAGAAAAATTGCAGCTGAATGTGACCGCAGTCACGGCGCTAGGCGGAAACTACACTTTGGCGAGCGCGGTTTCTGAAGTGCTGCCTGGCGTCAAGTTGCTTACCAGCGCGGATGCAAAAGTTCTGCGATGGTCGGATCTGGTTGAGCAGAAACAGGAGCAATGGCCGATACAGCTCCTGGTTCCGGGCGGGGCATATATTCACTAACCGCGGCCGTCACTTAGCCAGCCGCAGAATTCCGAACCGGCTGGGGACGTGGAATGTCGTACCTTCCGGTATGGTGCTCCACGCCAGAAACGTTCGCTGAGAATCGACGCCTTGACCAGCGGCGCGGAAGAAGTTTGCGCGCCATTCTGCCCCAGGTTTCATTTCCGAGATGCCCATGGAGGCCAGCGGAATTCGAATTTCGGCCGTCCAGATGTGATTCTTCGAATCGATGCGCGCGGCGTGTTCGAAACCCGAGTTCCAGGATGAATTATGATTGGGCTTTTCGCCCCGCGTGATTTCTAGATCGATCCACTGATTGTTGGGCGCGACTTCGAACTCGTAGTAGTGCAATTGCCGCTCTGGCTGCGGGTTCAGGAAAATTTCAGCCACGTCGCGGTTCCACAATTCCCATCGTTCTTTTGAGGTGTCTTCTCCTTCGAACACATTCAAGGTGTTGTATCTGCAGGAAAATGCGAAATAGATGTACGTGTCGGTCCAAAGCGACGCGATCCGCGTAGCTTGTTCAGGGTAGTTCCCCTTGCCAGACATGTTGTGGCTGAACTCCACCCAATTGGCATGTTTCCAGAATTTCTTGCCCAGGTTTCCATCGGGTGTAAAGTCGGCCGCTGCTCGTTTTGCTTCTAGTTTCACGTCGCCTGTATATGCCGTCGAAGTTTGAGCAGTCGTTAATTTTAGGGGCACCGACACGGACGCAAGCGCGAGGGCGAGTAGCCAACACCGCTGAGCCACCTGGTATCTCCTTGCGGTACACGATTTAGGCCGGTCAAATGGTCCAGGGCATCGCTGCACAATCCTTATGCCACTTTGACAGTCGAAAGTAAACGATATAGAAAGAAGGCAAAGGGAAGTGAAAGCCTATTTCAGGAGGGCGCGACGTGAGCGGAATAAATCGAAGGCAATGGCTCGGGAGCGTGGGAGGGGCAATCGCAGCCGGCGCATGGACCGATGGCGCGCCGGGTTACGGACAAGTTCGGTCGCCGCAAGGCGCGGGGAAGATGAAGTTGGACCTCGCAGAGTTTCAGCCGAAGAGCATGTTGCACGTTCCGGAAACGAAGCTTTCGCGCGCACGCTATCCGGTGATTGACGTTCACACCCACTTATCATTCCGGGCCCAGTCTCGGAACGGCGTGGGGCTCGGCGAGAAGTTGGAGTTCCTGGCTACGCCCGAGGCAGTGTTGCCGGTCATGGACCGTAAGAACATCAGAATCATGGTGAATCTCACGGGAAGTTCGGGCCACGGATTGGACGAAGCGATTGAGAAATTCCAAAAACCGCACCCGGACCGATTCGTAACCTTCACCGAACCGCTGTGGGAACAAACCGACCGCCCCGGCTACGAAAAAATCCAAGCCGATGCCATCGAGAGCGCAAAGAGGGCGGGAGCACGCGGAGTTAAGGTGCTGAAGACGCTGGGTCTCTATCTGCGGGAGAGGGTTACGGAAGGTCCGCTGGTAAAGATTGATGATCGGCGCTTCGATTCCCTGTGGGAAGCCTGCGGCGCGCTGGAGATGCCCGTTGCCATACATGTTTCTGATCCTGAGGCATTCTTCTTGACGACCGACCGGTTCAACGAGAGGTTCGAGGAGCTGAACAATCATCCAGACTGGTCGTTCCATGGAAAAGACTTTCCGAGCAATGCCGAACTTTTGGAAGCACGGAACCGGGTGCTGGCGCGTCATCGGAAGACTCAGTTCATCCTGTTGCACGTGGGAAACGATGCGGAGAATCTTCCGTACGTGAGCGAATGCCTCGACCGCTTTCCCAACACCAGCGTCGAATTGGGAGCGAGGATTGGCGAACTCGGCCGTCAGCCGCGGATGTCCAGGAGATTCTTTGATCGATATCAGGACCGAATTGTCTTCGGAACCGACGCCGTCCCCAACGGAACGGACACGCCACAACAGATTTTTGGCGACGCATTGTACGAAATCTACTACCGGTTTCTGGAAACCGAGGATGAGTATTTCGATTATGCGCCGGCGCCTGTTCCTCCTCAGGGGCGCTGGCGAATCTATGGAGTTGGGTTGCCCGAGAACATTCTCCGGAAGGTCTATTACGAGAATGCCGAGCGCCTGCTTGGCCTGACGCCGCGGTCAGGAAGCCGCTAACGGAAATACTCAGGAGCGTTGACAAACAGCCATCTTTCTGTCAAAAAGAAAGGCGAAGAAAGTATAAAGAAAGCAAAGGAAAGTAACGAATGGTATTTCCCTGGGTTTATGTGCTCCTGGCAGCTCTGATGCTGGGCGGCAGCACGGACCGTCCAGGCGGATTCACCGTGGTAGGTCCGGGCGGCGGAGGAGCGATGTTCCATCCGACTGTCAGCCCCCACGATACTGAGACCATTCTCGTGAGCTGCGACATGACCGGGGCTTACATAAGCCACGACGGCGGAAAGTCCTGGCGGATGTTCAATTTGCGTGGCGTCGTCGAGTTCTTCGTATTTGACCCGCAAAACAAGAACGTAATTTACGCCCAGGCGACTGGATTGTGGCGCAGTTCCGATAACGGAGATACCTGGAATCTCATCTATCCCAAGCGATCTGCCGTGCAGGGCGTTCGCATGAATTCAGACCATTCCGATGAAGAGATTCTCGCCGATCCCGATCCGTTGGGAACCATTAGCGCCATGGCCATTGATCCAGAGGATTCCAGCAGGTTCTATGTGACCACCGGGAACCGGAAAAAAGGGGCCTTTGCGATTTTCGTGTCTCACGACGCGGGCGATTCCTGGAATAAGCTGGGTGACTTGCCGGATTTTGCGACCAGGATTTGGGTCAATCCCCATTCTCCCGCTAAAGATCGCACCCTGGTTATTGCAGGTTTGCATTTTCTTGCGGAGAAGCACGGCTCTGGAGAGCTGCAAGTACTTCCTATGCCTCCGGCGAAGAGTCTGCCCGACGTATCCGCGGGATTTTCTGCGGACGGGAAAGCGATCTTGTATGCGGTCGGGGATGAGTCCGCCTTTGTTTCAGACGACGCCGGGAGGAATTGGCGAAAAGTTGCCTTAGGAGCGGGCGCAATAAAGGCCCGCGCGATCGCAACGAGCTTACGGAAGCCGGACATTGCCTATGTCTCCTATCGAGATCTGCAAGAAGGCGGCGTGAGGTACATGGGAGTGGCAAAGACCACCGATGCGGGTAGAACGTGGCAGCCCGTTTGGAAAGAGGACAGCAACATGGCGGGCAAGCCCGCAGCCAATGTTCGTGACGCATGGATCACCGAGCGATTCGGATCGGACTGGGGTGAGAATCCTTTGGCTTTAACCGTCGCAGAACAAGATCCGAACGTGAGCTATGGCACCGATCTGGGTCGAGCAATGCGGACGACGGACGGCGGCGCTACCTGGGTTGCGGTGTACTCGAAAAGAGTCGATCGGGGCGGCTGGACCAGCACCGGTCTCGACGTGACGAACGCGTACGGCTACCACTTCGACCCTTTCGACCACAAGCGGCAGTTTATTACAACCACGGATATTGGCCTCTTCCGGAGCGAAGACGACGGCAAGTCTTGGATTAGTTCGACAAACGGCGTGCCGAAAGGCTGGGTGAACACGACTTATTGGATCGCGTTTGATCCCGATGTGAAAGGCAGAGTTTGGAGCGTGAATAGCGGGACGCACGACCTGCCAAGGCCGAAGATGTGGCGCCATGGGGGAACTGCAAAATACCAGGGTGGTGTTTGCATAAGCCAGGATGGTGGCAGAACGTGGGTCAAATCGAACGATGGAATGGAACAGACCGCGGCCACCCATATTCTGGTAGATCCGGCAAGTCCGGCCGACGCACGCGTTCTCTATGTGACGGGTTTTGGTCGCGGCGTTTACAAGAGTGGGGACGGTGGAAAGAGCTGGCAATTGAAGAACACAGGAATCTTGCAGAAAGACCCGTTTGCTTGGCGCATGGTTCGAGATAACAAAGGAATGCTGTATTTGCTGGTCGCTCGACGCTCGGAGGATGGCAGCATCGGAACGAATGGTGATGGGGCCATCTATCGGTCGGATGACGGCGCTGAGCATTGGAGCCCGATGACCCTGCCGCAAGGGGTAAATGCGCCAAATGGCCTGGCCATCGATGCGCAGGACACCCGTCGCCTGTATCTCGCGACTTGGGCGCGCGCCACCGGCCAACACGGGGACGGAGGCGGGGTCTTCCTGTCAGAAGACGGCGGTAAGACCTGGCGCCAGGTTCTGGATCGCGACCGCCATGTGTATGACGTGACGATCGATCCGCGGGACTCCAGGATTTTGTATGCGGCCGGCTTTGAATCTTCCGCATGGCGATCGACCGATCGGGGTGAGCACTGGCAGCGGATTCCGGGTTTTAACTTCAAGTGGGGATATCGCGTGATTCCGGATCCGGAAGATGAACGCAAAGTGTACATTACGACGTTTGGAGGTGGCGTCTGGCATGGCGCGCTTACGAGCGAAGACCTTCTGCTCGACATAGCGACGCCCGAACTACGGCCAAGAAACTGATTCGGCGATTTGGGCAGCAAACACCGCAAAAGGACGGCATGGACCCGAGTTCTGTAGTGACACAAATTGAGTGGCAGCGCTCACTGGCCGCAAAGCAAAGAAAAGCCGCGCAGCTTTTTGACAGGACAGAAGCCGAGCAAAAGCAGCGAGGCTATTTTTATACGCTCAAGGAGATCTGCCAGCAGCCGTGGACCTGGCTGCGCACCTGCGAACGCATGACCGGGTTGCGCGACTCGCTGGTTCAATCGGTGAGCGGAATCAAGAGTCTGGTATTTACCGGGTCGGGCAGCTCGGAATATGCCGGCGATTGCGTCCGGATTCCTTTGCAAAACGAATTGGCGGTGGGCGTGGAGTCCGTCAGCGGTGGAACTCTGCTGATACAGGGTGCCAAAGCATTGCCAAAAGATCGGCCCGGACTGCTCGTCTCGCTGGCAAGGTCTGGAAATAGTCCTGAGAGCGCCGGCGCCGTTAGGATCTTGCTTGAATCGGAACCCGCTTATCGGCACCTGGTCGTGACCTGCAACGAAGCTGGCAGTCTGGCCAAGACTTGGCACAATCGCAAGGATGTACTCGTTGTCGCGCTGCCTCCGGAAACAAATGATGAAAGTCTGGTTATGACCAGCAGTTTCACAAACCTGACTCTGGCCGCACGATTTTTGGGTCTGCTAGGCCATCCCGAGAGATACCGGAAACTTTGCGCGATACAAAGCGCTATCTGCCGAGATCTGCTGTCGACCCATTTTGACGTACTCTCCAGAATTGCCTGCGCTGAATTCCGGCGTGCGGTGTTTCTAGGCAGTGGCACGCGGTACGCAGCCTCGCGCGAAGCAGCCTTGAAAATGCTCGAGATGACTTCGGGGCGCATCACAACCGTGTCCGAATCGTATCTCGGATTAAGGCATGGGCCGATGAGTTTCATTCACGAAGACACGCTGATTGTGTGCCAGCTTTCGTCGGACCCTACAACTCGCGCTTACGAACTGGACCTTTTGGCGGAGCTGGACCGAAAGAAGTTGGGGCTCTGCAAAGTCATTGTCGGCGAGGATGTGCCGGAGTCAGCCGGACGCACCGGCGATGAGATCATTGATTGTCCGGGTTTGGGTCAGCTCGGTGACGACGACGGGGCAACCATATTTGTGGTTGTCGCACAGTTGCTGGCCTTCTTTCGCTGCCTTGAAGAAGGCCTCCGCCCTGATTCGCCGTCGGAAGACGGGGTCATCAGCCGTGTGGTCGAGAGCTTCCCGCTGCATGCACTCTCTTGAAACGGATTGGTTTACGCCGGTTTGCGCCCGGGTCACGAACTTGCTTCGGGTGATTGCGATGCGATGGCAGCTGCTGACGCTTGGTTTGTGGATGCTTGCCATGCCTGCATGTGCGCAAGTGCGCGTGTGGGAAGGCGTTGAGGAGCTTCCCGTTTACGAAGAGGGAACCCCCGACCCCAACCCTTCGTTCGACCAATTTGGCGCCGCAGGAAGATTCAACTATCCCTATACGCTGCGCAACGAAATTACCAACCGGCGAATCGTTCACAAGTTGCGCGCGGTCTTTCTGGAAAACGAATACTTGAAATGCTCTGTCTTGCCGGACATCGGTGGCCACGTTTATACCTGCATCGACAAAGTCAACGGCCAACCCATGTTTTACGCTAATCCATCGATTAAAAAAGCACGCATCGGCTACCGCGGGGCTTGGGCAGCATTCGGTGTCGAGTTCAACTTTCCCGTTTCTCACAATTGGATGTCAATGTCGCCGGTCGACTTCGCATTTGCCTCGCATGAGGACGGGAGTGCCTCAGTTACCGTCGGGAACATCGACAGGGTTTACGGAGTGGAGTGGACCGTCGAGCTAATTCTTCGTCCCGGCTTGGCCGTACTGGAGCAACGCGTGAAGCTCGCCAATCGCAGCGACGTGCGCCATCGTTTCTATTGGTGGAGCAACGCCGGCGTCCAGATTTGGGACGATTCGCGGATTGAGTATCCCATGCGATTTGCGGCCGCCCACGGGTTTGCCGACGTACAGCGATGGCCCGTGGACTCAGAAGGGAAAGATCTGAGTATCATCAAGAATCAGACCGACGGGCCAGTTTCTGTTTTTGCGCATGCCAGCCGCGAAAATTTTATGGGCATCTGGCATCCGCGCACCAACGCGGGAACAGTGCATTTTTCTGAATACCGGGAGCTGCCCGCGAAAAAGATCTGGTCCTGGGGCGTGGATGCCGACGGCTTGGACTGGCGAAAGGCTCTTTCCGACAACAATAGCGCATACGCAGAAATTCAAGGCGGACTCTTTCGCAATCAAGAGACCTACGACTTCTTGGAGCCTCGTCAGCAGATCAATTTCTCAGAATATTGGATGCCGGTGCGTGGAACGGGAGGAATCTCTCGGGCGAATTTGGCGGGTATCGTAAATCTCGCACGCAGAGGCGATCATCTAGCGGTCGGCCTGAACGTCAATCGAAAGCTGGATTCAGCTATGGTAGAGGTGCTGGATGGAACTTCGCTCGCCTCGGTCGAAAAAGCGGACCTTTCCCCCGAAAAAACATGGACGAAGGAGGTTGTGGTCAAGGACGCCGATCATAAGTATTCGTTCGTACTCAAGGACCACAGCGGTAGAGTGCTTCTTGCGCAAACCGAAGGAGAATACGACTGGCGACCCGAGTCCGAAGTAAAGGTGGGCCCGCAGCAGAACTATCGTGTACCCGAAGAACGCAAGCGGTCCGAGGACGACTGGCTGCAACTGGGGAAAACGCAGGAGTTGGACGGCGATTTACTGTCGGCGGTTGACACCTATCAAAGCGCTCTAGAGAGATTTCCGTCCAGCTTCGAACTATCAAAAGCGGCGGGGCGTCTTGACGCGTGCTTGAAGCGGTTTGACGAAGCCATTCCACGGCTGCTTGCTGCTCACGAGCGAAACACCACCGATGCGGAAGTCTCGTATTATCTGGGAATTTCTCGGGAAGGCGCGGGAGATGCGCAGCGAGGAATAGATGCATACGAAGCGGCTTTGCTTTCCCCAGGCCACCGTGCTGCGGCGGCGTTGCGTTTGGCCGAATGGCAAGCGCGACAGGGCGCTCTAGGGGAAGCCCAGCGGCTCATCAATGAGAGCCTGAGCGCTGAACCCCAAGACTTGCGTGCAGCCGAGGAGAAGGTAGCGATCCTAAGTGCGGCTGGAGACCGCGAGGTTGCGGCAAGGCAATCCAAGGAATTACTGAAGCTTTATCCATCGAGCGCGCTCTTGCGTGAGGAGGCTGGAGCTCCCGACCTGGAGCATCTGGCAGCTGACCCGTATCGGACGCTTAGGTTGGCTTCGCAATACGCGAGCCTCGGTCTCTACAGAAAGGCCGTGGAGATCCTTTCGCGCAACTATCCGGCGGTAGATCCAGACCGGAGCGAACCTGGAATGACGCTGCCGCAGAAGAATCCATTGGTTGTTTATTTCCGCGGCTACTGCCGGGAAAGATCGGGTGAGTCGGCGGCAGAAGACTACGGCGAGGCTTCGCGGTTGTCGACCCTATACGTGTTTCCGAGCACGCTGGATGACAAACTCGCTCTCGAAGCAGCGTTGCGCTTCAACCCGAAAGATGCGGCGGCGCACTATCTGCTTGGCGTCTGGTATTTCGCGCGCGCAAAGACTGCGGAAGCAATTCGGCAATGGGCCGCTGCACGCGAACGCACCCCCCAAATACCGGCGCTGGAAGCCAGCATGGGGCTTGCACTGCTCCACGAAGTCCGCGATTTTGACGGCGCGTTTGAAGCGTTTGACCGCGGGATCAGAGAGGATCCTGGAAACATCGTGAATTATTCAGGCGCCGTTGATGCCATGACGTTGTTGGGCCGGCCTGCTCCAGATCGCGTGAAGGAGCTGGAGCGTTATCCGGACCCGAAGCAGATGCCGAATCTTTTGGTTTATGAATTGGCCTTGAATCGGGCAGAGGCAGGAAACTACGACGGCGCGGTCGAGTTGTTTCGCGACCGCTTCTTCAGCAGGGAAGAGGGTGGCACGAATGTTCGGCAAGTATGGGTCGAAGTACGATTGCTGCAGGCTGCTGGACTCGGAAAGACGGGGAAGTGTCAGTCTGCGTTGAACATCGCGGACACCCTCGGAGCACCTGTAGCGGGGCTGTCTTTCACTTTAGATGGTCTTAATTCATTTGTGGAGACGTCGAGGGCCCGCTATCTGCTAGGGGACCTCTATGTCGCGTGCGCTCAACCGGAAAAGGCCGCTACGAAATTCGCGCAAGCATCCGAGGGCCGCGGGGCTACGGAACTTTTGTGGGCTTGGGCAGCCGCGAAAAAAGCGGCACACTCGCCGGATTCAGATTCGAAACGTGGCTTGCCCACTGCGGCCGCAGAAGCCGAAACCCGCGCCAAACAGAGCGGTCATCAAAGTTTCTGGCACTATACGGCCGGGATTCTTTGGATTGCTGCGGGAGATCCCGACCGCGGAAATCGGCAATTGCGCGAGGCGTTCCTTGCTCCCGATGATGGTTTCTCTCACCACCTGGCTCGCCTGGCGATGGCTGGTGCTACACCTCGATGACTTCGACTCCTTTTTTGCGAAGGCCGCTTGTAAATTCCGGAGTTGCCCGCTTGTCGGTAATGAGTCGCTGAATGCGGTTGAGCGGTCCAATTTTCGAGACGCTTCTCCGGCCCAATTTGCTGAAATCCGCGACCACATTCACTTCCTTCGCCGAGCGGATCATAACGTTGTTTAGTTGTGCTTCCAGTACGTCCGGCGTGGAGGGGCCGTTTTCCAGGTCGAATCCGTCCACGGCCAGAAATAGACGGTCGGCGTGAAATTCGTTCATCATGGCGTCCGCTTGCGGTCCGACGAATGAAGACGAAACAGGACGCATCAGCCCACCGATCATCATGAGCGATACGCCAGGGCAGTCCAGCAGCTCGACTGCAATATTCAGCGCATTGGTAATCACGGTCACGTTTTGCAACCTGAGTTTCTTGAGGTGTCGTGCGATTTCCGCCGTCGTGGTTCCGGAGTCAAGGATTATGGTTTCTCCGGGTTGCACAAGTTCTGCGGCCGCTTTTCCGATGCGCACCTTTTCTGCATGGTGCAGAGTCTCTTTTGTGCGCAGCGGATAATCCTGAGTGGCTTCCAATCGCCGGATTGCGCCGCCATGCGAACGAACCAGGGCGCCAATTGCGGCAAGCGCGTCGAGATCGCTTCTAACCGTGACTGCGGAGATGGCGAAGCGCTTGACGAGGTCAGCGACTGTAACCTGGCCGTTCTGGTCAACCAGGTCCAGCAAGTTTCTTCTGCGCTGCTCAGTTAAAATGCGAGCTCGGGGAGACATGCACCGTTTCCGAATCGCGACAAGCAGATTATGTCCGTTTTCCCTGAACCGGGTCAAATTCCGAAAGTATTTTAACACAACATACTTTCGTATGCTTGTCATTGTTAGTTTTGATTTTCTGTTTTTCGTTGCGTTTACTTTCTTATCGTGGTAAACCCTCCTTAAGGTAAGTGACTGGGGAGGTTCTCCTTGAGAAACATAGTTGCTGTTTTATTCCTATCTTTTGTTGTTTTTCCCAGCACCAGCGTGACGGCTCGCGGACAGGGAAATCTCGGCGCTATTACCGGGACCGCGCTGGACTCGAGCGGAGGCGTAGTTCCCGATCTGCCGCTCACCATCTCGAACGTTGAGACGGGCGTGAAATGGACAGCTACGACCAGCAGCGCCGGTTACTACAGAGTGGCCGTGCCTCCTGGAACGTATCGCCTAGAAGCGCAAAAACAG
>DATMZI010000005.1:0-2509 GCA_035607085.1 Candidatus Eiseniibacteriota bacterium
AAATACGGGAATTTCTCCCGACGACCGTACGTGGATATGGTGATTCCGAGCTTGACCGATCCCTCGGTCGCGCCTCCGGGGAAACACGTAATGTCGTGTTTCGTGCAATACGCGCCGTACAAGCTGGCGAAGGGAACTTGGGACGATCAGCGCGAGGCGTTTGGCGACAACGTGATTGAGACGCTGAGCGAATACATTCCCAACCTGAAGAACATTATCGTCGGACGGCAAGTATTAACGCCGCTGGATCTGGAACGCGAGTTCGGGTTGACACAGGGCAACATATTCCAAGGCGAGCTATCGCTGGAACAGTTGTTCTTTTTGCGGCCGGTGCCCGGCTGGGCCTATTACAAGACGCCGATCGAAAGCCTGTACATGTGCGGGTCAGCGACCCATCCGGGCGGCGGAATTATGGCGGCGCCCGGGCGGATTGCGAGCCAGGTGATTTTGAAAGAGTGGAAGGGCGGTTCGTCGGGCAAGAACAATTCTTCGCGGCCGGCGGCGCCCGCCGCGGCACAGGGGAACTGACGATGCCACTGGGACAAAAAGTGGTCATCGTTGGCGGCGGGCACAACGGATTAATCACCGCGTTTTACCTGGCCAAGGGCGGATTCAAGCCGGTGGTGCTGGAGCGCCGCGAGATGGTGGGCGGCGGCGCGGTCACCGAGGAGTTTCACCCGGGATTTCGTGCTTCTACGCTGGCGCATACGCTCGGGCCTCTACGCGCGGACGTGGCGCGCGACCTGGGCGTGGAGAAATTCGATTGCCAGATCTTCGAGCCAGACCCGCGTGTGTTTTCTCCTTCCCTGAACGGCCGCGGGCTGCTGTTTTATTCCGACGCCGCGAAGACCGCGGGCGGCATCGCTCGCGTTTCTGCGAAGGACGCGGAGAAGTACACACAATTTGCCGTGGCGCTGGAAGAAATCGCGGGCGTTTTTGCGCAGCTCGGTTCGATTACGCCGCCGGCGATCGACAAGCCGACGCCCGAAGATTTATGGAACCTGTTCAAAGCCGGGCGCGGAGTGCGCGGCCTCGGGAAAAAGAGGATCTTCGATTTGTTGCGATGGGGTCCGATGGCGGTGGCGGACTTCGTGGCGGAGTTTTTTGAAACGGAGCTGATTCGCGCGACGATTGCGGCGCGGGGGGTTTTTGGTACGGCGCTCGGACCGTGGTCGGCGGGGTCGACTGCGGTGCTGCTGATGCGAGCGGCGGCGGATGCGAACCCGATCGGTTCGGCCTCGTTTGCACGGGGCGGACTAGGGAATTTCTCGCGGGCGCTGGCGGAAGCGGCCAAGCAGGCCGGCGCGGAGATTCGCACGGATACGGAAGTGCAACAGATTCGCACCAAGGATGGAGCAGTCGTTGGCGTGGTGCTGCGCGACGGCGAAGAGATTGCGGCGGAAGCGGTGGTGTCGGCCGTAGATCCCAAGCGCACGTTTTTTGGTTTGCTGGATCCGACGCAACTGGACCCGCGATTCGCGCAGCGCATGAAGAATGTGCGGATGAAAGGCACGGTTGCGAAGGTGAACCTGGCTCTGGGCGACCTGCCGTCGTTTCCTTCGCTGGCGGATGCGATCGGTCAAGATGGCTACTTGCGGGCGCTGTCGGGGCGCATTCACATTGGACCGGAGATTGATTATCTGGAGCGCGCGTTCGACGTCTCGAAGTATGGCGAATTTCCCAGCGCGCCGTGGCTGGATGTGACCATACCGACGATTCTGGACCCTTCGCTGGCTCCGGATGCCAGGCATGTGCTTTCGGCGTATGTGCAGTTTGCGCCGTTCGCGCTGCAGGATGGCAGCTGGGATGTGCGGCGCAAACAACTGGGAGAAGTAGTGGTCAAGACACTGGCGCCGTATGCGCCGGACCTGCCGGGGCTGGTGGAAGGAATGCAGGTGATTACGCCGGCGGATCTGGAGAAGAGTTATGGATTCACCGGCGGGCACATTTTTCATGGCGAGCTGGCGCTGGACCAGCTATTCACGATGCGGCCGGCCCTGGACTGGGCGCGGTACAAGACACCGGTGCGCGGATTATTCATGTGCAGCAACGGCACGCACCCTGGGAACGGGTTGACCGGCGCGAGCGGAGCCAACGCCGCGAAAGAAATTATTCACGAACTGAGATAACCGAAACAATCTCCATGGTGCAACTTCTGCATTGGCTTGGATTTTTGAAACTGCGGACCGCCGTAGGTTATAAAGGCCAGATTATGTTGCAATGGCCCGCCTCTTCAGAGGCGGACTATCACTCGTTGTTGCCTATCGAAGAAGCGATTAAAAGCGATTGGTCTAGTCGGCGGCCACGATATCGGCGGCGGAGAAATGAATGTCTTGATCCACACAAATGATCCCACGGCCGTGCTGGAAAAGACCATGGCTCTGATTCAATTACAACGTGAAAGAATGGTGGTGGGATACAGAAAGTTTGCAGAAAACGACTACACCCCGATGTTTCCATCTGGATGGAGCGCATTCCGGGTCTCCTGAGGTGAAGTTTTCCAGACGAT
>DATMZI010000007.1:0-80827 GCA_035607085.1 Candidatus Eiseniibacteriota bacterium
CTTCAACGGGTTACTCGGTGGTTTCAGCACCGGTGAATCCTGGCACGTCCGGTCAACGCGGGTTCTACACCGATCAGTCGGGTGTGATCCGCGGAGATTCCAGCGGCACGGCCGATTCCACGAGCTCGCCGCTTCAGTAAGCAAGTAGCAAAACAGTAGTCTCCGGGGCGCGGACTTTGGTCCGCGCCCTCTTCCTTTGGCGGCCCGTGATTGGAGTTCGGGAATATTGGGTCGGGTCAGCTTATCTTTGAGGCTTGTTGTTGTTGGGCGGAACGTTTGGAGCTAAGAACCACCTCGGCCCAAAAGCGTCTAATCGAACGGCTGCCGAATTGCGAAGCACCTCTGTAGCGATCCGTGGGACATGATTGACGACGACAACGTGCTCCGGACCAGGATTGCTAACGAAGAACGGCCAGCCTTATTCCTTAGCGCTGACGAACCGCAAAGGCGCACCCTACAAGCGACCGCATTTCATGGTCAACATGAAAACTCGTCCGGACGGCGAGTCTGTATTCTACACGACGAGTCTTCGAGAAGAATGCGAATGTCCTGCCATAAAGCGAAGCTAGGAATGTTCGATCCGAACGGAGCTATCGCGGCGCCCAGCTTCGCGACTTCCGCCGCACCGCTGCAAGCAACCTGAATGCTAATGGTATCCAAGAAGGCAGAGCAATGACCGGGTCACAAGACAAATTCAATGTTCAAATGTTAGGGCACGTGAAAAGTTAGAGTCGCGGCGAGACGCGCTCGATGCAGTGACCGTGTGATAGAATATTTGGATTGATTGTGACCTGCGGCCCGGTAGTGTAATCGGTTAACACGTTGCCCTTTCAAGGCAAAGACTACGGGTTCGATTCCCGTCCGGGCTACCATAACAATTTAGATGGTGACCCGCACCCAGCCGGCAACGCGAAACTCTTCAAAGAACAATACGGTCTCTTAAAGTCCGCTGTTAATGATTATTTTGAAGGCATTGAGGCACGCGGAATCGACGTAGCCGTCCGATTTCCATTCCAGTACAAGGCCCCTGACCTCCGTGTCCAGGGTTCCACCGATATGACCCGGGACCCTCTCGCCGGATAATGTCTTTGTGGTGATCCGATGACATTCGGCACCGAACCTTCCCGTACGGAAAGCACCTGAGGATGAGTTATGAAAAGAACACTACTTGGTATTAGTTTGACGCTTGCAGTCGCGTTTCCTCTTCTAGCACAAGACAAAGAATCAGACCGTGTCGCAAATGCGGGAACGGTAATGAAGGAAATTCTCGCAGCTCCCGACAGCATTCCACAGAGCGTCCTCGACAAAGCCGATTGTATCGTGATTTTACCTTCCGTCCTGAAGTTCGCCATTGGCTTCGGTGGCAGCTACGGGCGTGGAGTAATGACGTGTCGAGGTGGCCAGACGTTCCACGGCCCCTGGGGCGCTCCAACGATGATGGCGCTCGAAGGCGGCAGCGCAGGATTGCAGCTCGGTGGTACTGCAACCGACTTCGTTCTTCTTCTCATGAGCCGTCGCTCCGCCAGCAGTATTCTTAGCAGCAAGGTCAAACTTGGTGGTGATGTCTCGGCAGCAGCTGGACCGGTTGGGCGCACCGCCTCCGCGGAAACCGATGTAACCATGCGCGCCGAAATTCTTTCCTACTCCCGGGCTCGTGGACTCTTTGCCGGCATCTCTCTGGAGGGTTCCACTCTTCGACCCGACAACAGCGCGAACAAAAACCTGTACGGCAAAGAAGTGAGTGCCAAGTCCATCGTCTTCAGTAAAGCCGTGGCAGTCCCGGCTAGCGCCAGCGAATTGCTTGCCACTCTGCACAAAGCCTCCCCAGTAAACAAGAGCGGCAAGTAGTCTGCCGTTTAGCGGGTATAGACCCGAGGCAAACATGGAATTTAATCGCGGAGATTATGTGAAATTGACGGAAGACGCGGCGCAAGAGGTTGGAGTTGTGTGGGAAATCTATCTCACAGAAATTGCGTCAATTGAGGTGTACTGGTGGGGTGGCGGCAAGAGGTGGTCAAAGTGCTACGAGCCGAAGGTTTTGACTCTCGTGAAACCAAGCGACCTTCCGGACTACGCTATCGAACTCAGGGGTAGCTTAGGGCTTTGACCACGGAATTGGACAAATCGATAAGCAACCGAACGGTCGCGACTCAGAGCGGGGTCGAGGAGGCTTAGTGCAACATCTACAAGCCTCCACTTTGAGGCGCGTGCAATCGTTTAGCCTCGCGCTATTGCGAATCGTTGGCGGGTACCTGGCTAGTCTCGAAACTCTTTTCGAGACGGTCAAAGTCAGCTTCGAGCCTTTCGAGCCTGGCCTGCTGCGAACGCAACTGCTCTTGAGCGGCTGATTCCTTTTCCTGTACCTCTTGAAGCTGATTGTCCAACGACAGCAGTTTTTCCTTAAGACCGGGAAGAGCATCTTCTACTGCTTTGCGGTCGCCGCTGGCATTTAGGTTGCTACTGACAAAATCTTCGTGCTGTTTGATGTCAGCAGCAAGTTTGTCCCGTTCGTTCTTAAGTTGATTTGCTTCCGAATGAGAGTCGTCAACGCTCCGCGACAACCGAGAAACGATCGTGTTCTGGGTTTGTAGTCGGTAAAGAAGACTCTGCATTTTGTGCGTAATCAGCGCTGTTGCCTCAAAGTCCTGACGGAGTTGTCGCACTTCCGTCAGTACAGCCTGGAGAGTCTGTGAATCCTTTGAATTTGTTTGTCCCGAGCCAGGAGTAGAAACAACCAGGAGAACGAGTAACAGGAAAGAGATTCGAAACATAGCCACCTCCAGATTCGGCAATGATACCGTGCTTGACGACTCGATTGTTCTCGTTGTTTGCAGCGAAAAAGTTTTGGCCCCGAAAATATCGGCGTCGAAGAAGCGGATCGTACGCTAACGCGATGCGTGAAGTAGCAGTCCTGTAGGAGCAAGACATGTCAGAAGTATCGATGGCCAAGCCAATTCGTGGTTCCCTGAAGAGGTGGTGACTCGAGCACCTCACCCCAAGGTAGTGGGTTGTGAGCAGTTGGTCGATATGGATGGTCAACGGCGTGGCCTCGGGCGCGATAACTGCTTTCCTCCGGGCAACCACAACGAACGGGACTATTGACCTTCGCAGGCGCGAACCGTAGTGTGGGCCGAGCGTCCCTCCTGGTAAGATTGCAGGGATTTGCTGACGGAATTGCCCACGGAGACTTTGAAGTGCCCGGCCCAATAACAGTGCGTTTCGCCGGCCCGTTGCTTGCCGCAACGGCCGTCTTTCTTTTTCCTTTGGGCCTTTTCCCTTTCGGCGCCTTTGCGCAAACCCAACAGCTTCCTACCGCAGCTACCACGGCATCTGTCACCGCGGATACCTTAACTGTTTTTGCGGAAATGAGCCGCTCCAGTGAAGCCGTGCGGTCTCTCGCCAAAGGCGATTCCGTTTTCGTGGACCTGCGCATCGACCAGGGCGGCCTGAAATGGTGCGGCATTCGAATGACGGCGCAGACCGGCCGGCTCGGTTTTGCCGATTGCAAAGGCCTGGTTCGCACCAGCGCGACCATGGTGACTGGCGGCTCCGGCGCGGCAAGTTCCGCTCTTGGTTCCGGATCGCGCTCCGGCCCAGTAGAAATCCCCTTCGCGCGGCCGGCATCCCCGACGCAAAGCGGCTATGCCGTTGTGAGAGCCGAAGTGGTGAAAGAGGGCGTGATTGATTCCGGCTACATCGCCTCTGCGGAAGCGCAAGCGCGTAGCGGCGGATCGGCTGCCGTCACACGCGCGGCGCTTGCTCACTACGCAGCCGCTGAATTCGAGCTTGCGCAGCATGACCCCGATCGCGCCATCGAACATCTCGAAGCCATGGAACCTTTCGCCGGCCAGCAACGCGAACTGCTCTACGCCTGCCTGGTCGGCCGTGGTTATGCGCTGCTCTTGAAAAGCGAATTTTCCGCTGCGCTCGATCCGATTTCCCGCGCGCGCAAACTGATTCCCAACGCAGCCTCCGCCGCCACGCTCGCTGGCTGGGCGCACTACCGCTTGAACCAGTCCGACGACGCCCTCGCGGACTTTCAGGCTGCGCAACGTCTCGCTCCTAGCGCCAGCGTCACCAGCATGCTCGAGAAGGTGAAACGCGACAAAGAAGCCGAAGGCGATTTCCGCGAAGGTGCATCCTCCCACTTTGTTGTGCGCTATCACGGCGGTGCCACGCGGTCGCTGGCTTCCGACGTCACCCATGTTCTGGAAGATCAGTTTCAGTCACTGCGCAATGAACTGCGCTACACTCCGCCGGAACCCATCGCCGTCATTCTCTACACGCAGGAATCGTTTCGCGATGTCACTCGCTCGCCGGGGTGGGCTGGCGCACTGAACGACGGAAAAATCCGCGTGCCGGTGCAGGGCATCGAGACTGTCTCCGATGAACTCACCCGTATCCTGCGGCACGAACTGACGCACAGTTTTGTTTTTCAGAAAACCTCCGGGCGCGCTCCCACGTGGTTGCAGGAAGGGCTGGCGCAATGGATGGAAGGGCGCCGCACCAACGGTGACGCCGCGCAACTCGTCGCGTTTTACGAGCAGGGCCAAGGCAAGCAGCTGCGCTACTATGATGATTCCTGGATGCGTTTCTCACCCGGTCAGGCGCGCTACGCCTACGCCTGGTCGCTGGCGGTGGTGGAAATGATCGAGGCTCAGGAAGGCTCGGATGGCGTCAACCGTCTGCTGGAGGCGGAGCGCAGGGAATCCTCACGCGAAACCGCGCTGCGTGAAGGTTTGCGCATGAATTTTTCCAGGTTGGATGACGCCACTGTCGAATACCTGAAGACCACCTACCTGCAATAATCTACGACAATCGTTGAGTTTCAGTTTTTGCGATCTTCCCACTCTTCGTGCCAGGCCGTCTGGATGGCTTCCAGTTTGGACTCGTTGGATTTGGAAGGGTCGCCACTGAAGCCCGGCAGTTCGGTAATCCATTTGTGCATATCGGTGAAGCGCACAGTGTAGGGATCGATCTCCGGAAATTTATCGGTCAACGCGATCGCGATATCTTCAAAATTGTCCCAGTCAAGTGTCGGCGGCATGTCAGTGATCGAGTTCCTTGGCGTAATTTTTGTTCCATCCAGGAATTTCCACAACGATGTCGGTCGTTCCGTCAGGAACGGTCTGGCACCCCAGGCGCGATTTCGGCGTGATGCCCGGAGCTTCGTCAAGTTCGTCGAGTTCGGCGTCGGTCGCTTCGTTGCAGGATTCCAGACCTTCTTTGACGATCACGTGGCACGTCGAGCAGGCGCACACGCCGCCGCAAGCATGATCAAGCCCGGCCTTGATGCCTTCAGAAAAATCCAGGATGCTGCCCGGCAGGCCGTTGTGGCCGTACGGAATTTTCTCCGGGTCCACTTCAATGGTTTTGCCGCTCGGCAAAAACGTGACTTTGAACTTCTTGGTCGCCGGCTTGTACTTCACTTCGTCAATGTATGGGTTACTGCCGCCCATTTTTGCTGCTCCTTAAAAGCCACCTAAAAATCCTCGAGCCTCTTACCCTGCAGCACGGTGTTCACGGCGCTGTTCATTATGATTTCGGCCAGCAGCTGCGTGGCATGGTTCAGTTCATCAATCTTTTTGCGCATCAGCTTGTAGTCTGCGCCGGTCGCGGCTTCTTTCAGCGCGGCAACCGCAGTATCAATCTTAGCGCGCTCATCGCCGGAAAGCGCAGCGGCTTGTTCGCGCGTCAGAGCTTTCGCAGTCGCGGTCAGGATCGATTCAGCCTCCGTACGCGCTTCGACGACCTGGCGCTCGGCGAAATCCTGCTCGGCGTATTCGATAGATTCTTCAAGCATGCGCTCGATTTCGGAGTCGCTGATGCCGTAGCTCGGCTGCACTTCGATGCAATGCTGTTGGCCGGTGCGCACGTCTTTGGCGGCGACTTGCAGGATGCCGTTGGCGTCGATCAGAAATTTAACTTCAATGCGCGGCAGGCCGGCCGGCGCTGGAGAAACCTTCAGCGTGAAGCGCGCCAGAGAGCGACAATCCTTGGCCAGTTCCCTTTCGCCTTGCAGCACGTGAATATCGATCCCGGTCTGGTTGTCCACGCCAGTCGTGTAGAGCTCCTGCGCGCTAGCGGGAATCGTGGAGTTGCGCGGGATAATCTTCGCCACTGCGCCCCCGTAGGTTTCGATGCCGAGCGAGAGCGGCGTAACGTCCAGCAGCAGCATATTGCCGACGCCGTGATCAAGAATGTTGGCTTGCACCGCCGCGCCCAGCGCGACCACTTCGTCGGGGTTCAAGTCAACGTGCGGCACGCGCTGAAATACTTCTTGAACAGTCTTGCGGATCAGCGGCGTGCGCGTCGTCCCGCCAACGAGCACGACTTCGTCGATTTGTTCGGGCTTGAGCTGGGCATCGGCCAGCGCTAGCTTCACGGGGCCCATGGTGCGATCGACAACCGGACGCATCAGAGCGTCGAGAGTGCCGCGTGTAAATCCCTGCGTGAAGATTTTTCCGGCGGGCAGCGGGAACTTCAGACTGGCGGATTCTTTTTCCGAAAGTTCGTGTTTCAGGGCGATGAGGGCCCTGCGCAATTCTTGCGCGAGTTCGCCGTGCGGAGAAAAATCAATTTCGTCTTCCTGCAAAATCTTTTCGTGAACGAAGGCTTGCAGCAGATTGTCTATGTCGTCGCCGCCCAGGTGCGTATCGCCGTTAGTGGAAAGAACTTGATAGATGTCGCCTTCTTCGGTCGAAATCAGCTTCAGGATAGAAATATCGAAGGTGCCGCCGCCGAGATCGTACACGGCGACTTTACCGCGTTGCTGTTCGTGCAGGCCGTAAGCTAGAGCGGCGGCCGTGGGTTCGTTCACGAGACGAAGAACTTCAAGTCCGGCGATTTTGCCGGCGTCTTTGGTGGCCTGGCGCTGCGCGTCATTGAAATACGCCGGCACAGTGATGACGGCACGGTCCACCGTCTCGGCAAAATGCGCTTCGGCCCAGTTTTTTAGCTCGCGCAGGATGAACGCGGAAATTTCCGGCGGCGTGAACACTTTTTCGCCGAGGCGAACGCGGATCACATTGCCGCTCGAAGGATCGAGGCGAAACGGAAACAGCTTCAGTTCGTCCTGAATGTCTTTTACGCCGCGGCCCATCAGCCGCTTCACGGAATAAATCGTGCGTTCTGGTTGCCTGAGCAAACGGCGGCGAGCCGGTTCTCCGACATAGATGTTCCCGTCCGCATCGAGGCTCACGATCGAGGGGCAAAGAGTCGAACCGTAAGGCCCGGTGATACACATTGGCTTCTTCGTCTGCGGATCGATGTGCGCGACGAGACTGTTGGTGGTACCAAGATCAATTCCGACAATGCGTCCCATGTTAAACCCAGCGATCAGCGATGAGTAATCGGCGATCAGTAAAGTTCAGATTGCCCTTCAAGATGTCAGTTCCTTCGCCACGTTGGCGACCAGATTACGCAAGTACGAGCGGCGGTTCAGCAATTCGTTCATGCGAGCCATGAGTTTCTTGCGGGCTTCGCCCGTCGTGTTGGCATCGATGGCGGTATCCCATTCGCGAGCGACGGATTGCAATTGTGCGTCCAGTTCGTCGAGCTTTGCCTGAAAACTCTTCTCCTCGGATTCCAGTTTTGTTTTCAGTTCGCTTACATCTCTTCCGGACTCCATTGCTTCGCGGAGTTCGTCGAGTGATTCATTCAGTTCAAAAACTTCTTCCAACAATTCCGGCGGAGCTTGCTGTTTCTTTCCGCCTTCCTTGCGTTCGCCTTCGATTTCCAAAAGATACTCGACGCGGGCGACGGGATCGCGCAGGACGCGGTAGGCATCGTTCAGTTCCGAGCTGCGCTTCAGCGAGAGTTCGCGTTCCTCGCCGGACGCGTTGACAAAATTGTCCGGGTGCAATTTCCAGCTGAGCTGGAGGAATTTTTGTTCGAGCAGAGACATCTCGAGCCCGAGCTTGCGGGGGAGGCCAAAGAAGGCGAAGTAGTCGGACGGTGCGGTGGCTGCGGAGGTCATGGCACCGAACCAGAAAATCGCGGTAAGTCGCTCAACACAATGCATTCCGGAAGAAACGACGCAGCAGCATCGCACCGGCTGAAACTATAGTGCCGGTTCGGTGGCGAGGCGTGCCATTTTGGAACGTTGGGGATGACCGTTAATTTCCGCATTTTCATAGCGTGAACTGACGCCCGAACTATAGTGCCGATTTTGTGGCGAAGGATTTTGGCCTCCCGCCGCGATCCTCCAGAAACTCAAATGGCTGGCGAACGCGCCAGCCGGATAGGACCGTAACAGCGGATTCCTGTACGACCGGGTCGGAACCTTCGGTCGCTCCGGCAGCCAAGGCGGCCAGCTTGGAATGACACCGAGCGGGTCCTCCATCCGCAAACTGACTAGGCGGTGAAGGAGCTGCCGCAGCCGCAGTTACGGGCGGCATTGGGATTGAGAAAGACAAATCCCTGGCGCATGAGCGATTCTTCATAGTCCAGCGTCGTGCCGTTGAGGTAGAGGAAGCTCTTGGGATCTACGAAGATGCGTGCGCCGAACTCCTCGAACACCTTGTCGCGATCGCGGGCCTGGGTATCGAGGCGCATGGCGTAGGAGAGACCGGAGCAGCCGCCGCCTTGTACGCCTACACGCAGACCGCCTTGGTGTGCGGAAACGCCTTCTTTAGCGAGCAGAGCGAGAATCTTTTTCGCCGCACGCTCGGAGACGTGGACCTTAGGCGTTGCCGGATTGGCGATTTCGGTGGTCATGGTCTTTCAGAAACCGCTTTACTCCTGTCTGCTGAAGAATCTGCGCAAGCCCTATGTGCCGGGCTGAAGGCCCCGGCGCTACCGTTGAAACCTCGCGGCCGGGCGCTATATAAAGCGCCTGACGTGCCCAGCCGACGGGTTTGGCGAAGCTCGCAGCCTGCGCGGACAAGATGTCTTCCGCAAGGTTCGCGAAATGCCGAAGAATAGCTTAGTGCGAGGGCTTCTCGGAAGCGGCTACCGGAAGACCCATTTTATTCTTCCAGTTGCCGATGGCGGCCTTGATGGCATCTTCGGCCAACACCGAGCAGTGAATCTTGACCGGTGGAAGCGCGAGTTCGCGCACGATGTCCGTGTTCTTGATGGACAACGCTTCTTCGACGGTCTTGCCCTTGACCCACTCCGTAGCCAGAGAAGAGCTGGCGATCGCGGAGCCACAGCCGAACGTCTTGAAGCGGGCCTCCTCGATAACCTGCGTCTCGGGGTTAATACGCATCTGCAGCTTCATCACGTCGCCGCATTCCGGGGCGCCGACCAAGCCGGTGCCGACATTGGGATCTTCTTTCGGAAGGCTGCCGACGTTGCGCGGATTGTTGTAATGATCTACGACCTTGTCGCTATAAGCCATGAACTGCTCCTCCCTGAACCGCTGGACCTCAGAGTACCGGGCTGAAGGCCCCGGCGCTATGTTTGACCCTCGGAGCCGGGCCAAAGCCCGGCACTGCAAAACCTTACAATATTGCAGCCTGCACGAGGCAGAACGACCTCGATCGGGCTGACATCGCTGCGCAGACAAGATTCATTTCGCAGAGTTCGCGAAATGCCGCAGAAGCCTGCGCTGCAAAAATTAGCTACTGCGCGCCAGATTGCCGATGCTTACGAATCCGGCGGTGCGCAGAACCTTTTCGGAAATTGCGACGTTGGGCACCCACGCGGAACGCCCGGCCGTCAACTGACGCAAAACATCCTTGATGTAATCCGCTCCAATACCCAAAACCTTCAAGAAAGCGCGAACTTCCTGGAGGTGGCGGAACGAACGTTCACCGGCGGGCTTGGCGTCATCCCCTTCGCCGTATGGAACGAAAGCGACGCGGAACGGCGCGCTGGTACCCGCGATGGAGCGATGCACGCGAATCGTGCCCTCACTGACTGGTGTTGCTGCCATTTGTCTATGTCCTGCCCTTTCTGCTGATTTGCTCTATCTTCTCTTGGTTAGATGCGGGACCGGGCTAGGCGGTCTGCCACTTCACCTTGGAAATATCGATGCCCTCTTTGGCCATCTCGTAGAGGGGCGAAAGCTCACGGAGTTTGGTAACGACCTGAACCATCTTGTCGGTCACATAGTCCACTTCTTCCTCGGTGTTAAAGCGGCCGAGGCCGAAGCGGATGGAAGTGTGGGCGAGATCTTCGCCCACGCCCAGGGCCTTCAGGACGTAGCTGGGTTCCAGGGTGGCCGAAGTGCAGGCCGAACCGCTGGAAACCGCGATGTCATTAATGCCCATGAGGAGCGATTCGCCTTCAACGTAGGCAAAGCTCATGTTGAGGTTATTGGGAAGGCGATGCTCCATGGAGCCGTTAATGAAGACTTCGTCGAGCTTGGCTTCCAGGCCAGCTTTCAGGCGGTCACGCAGCGTGCGAAGGCGGACGGATTCCTCGGGCATTTCCTTTTGGGCGATTTCGCAAGCAGCACCAAGACCGACGATGCCGGGTACGTTCAATGTGCCGGAGCGCATGCCGCGTTCGTGGCCACCGCCGTCAATAATGGCGGCAAGCTGCACGCGAGGATTGCGGCGACGCACGTAGAGAGCGCCAACGCCCTTGGGGCCGTAAAGCTTGTGCGCGGAGATGGCGAGAAGGTCGATGTTGTCCTTCTGCACGTCAACGGGAACTTTGCCGACCGCCTGAACACCGTCCACTGCGAAGAAGATGCCGTGTTCCTTTGCGATTTTGCCGATTTCCGCCACCGGATTGATGACCCCAATCTCGTTGTTGGCGTACATGATGGTGATGAGAATGGTTTTGGGAGTGACGGCCTTGCGGACATCCTCGGGATCGACGCGGCCATCGCGCTGCACAGGCAAATAGGTGACCTCAAAACCGTCTTTTTCGAGACGTTTGCAGGTATCAAGCACAGCTTTGTGTTCGATGGCTTGCGTGATGATGTGATTGCCTTTTTCCCGGTACATTTCAGCGACGCCCTTGATCATCAGGTTGTCGCTTTCCGTGGCGCCGCTGGTGAAGATGATTTCCTTCGGAGTGGCCCCAATCAGACTGGCCACCTGCGCGCGGGCATTTTCGACGGCTTCTTCGCCGGCCCAGCCGAAAGCATGGTTGCGGCTGGCGGCATTGCCGAATTTATCGGTGAAATAAGGCAGCATGGCCTGAACGACGCGCGGGTCGACCTGGGTGGTAGCGTGATTGTCGAAATAGATCGGCAGCTTTACAGCCATGATTCCGTTCTCCTGTGACCGACTTCTAAAATCAATTCCTCAGGGCTGAAGCCCGGTTGCGGCCCTGCAAGTCGGAACTAAAGCTCCGCCCCAAATCCGTTCACGCCCTGAGCGCGACCAGGACTTGTTCCTGCGGGTCGTCGCACATCTGCGAAATCGTAACCGTGCCGAGGACCTGCATGATGCTTTCATTCACGCGGCGGAGCGGCTCGCGCACCGAGCATTTGGATGCGGCGTCGCAATTTCCGTGACTCGTAACGCACGAAGTAATCAATACTGGCCCGTCGATTGCCGTGATCACTTCCAGCGCGCTAATGCGCTCTGGGTCCTTTGCCAACTGATATCCGCCAGTGGAACCGTGCTTGGCGCCCACCAGAGAGTGCCGCGCCAGCTTTTGCAAGACCTTCGCCATCAAGGTGGTGGAGATGCCGTATTCTTCTGCGATTTCGTTGGCGCTGCACGCGTGCAATTCACTGCGATGCAAAGCTAAATGCTTGACGGCGATTAAGCCGTAATCCGCTTTTTTGGAAAGCTTAAACATCCCACCTGCGCCCAAGTCCGGAACCAGAAGTCATATGGGCATATGCGACTGATTCGGTCGGACTTTAGTGTATGAGATTTGGAAGGAAAAGTCAACGGGTGGTGCATGGTGATTACTTCGACTAACCCACTTATTTTAAATGAGTTGCGAGGCGTGGTAAAAACTTTGCGGTTCGCAGGGTTGCGGGCGGCACCTTCGCCGCCTAGGGCGAACCGAGGCGTCTGGTAGTTGCTTATGTTACGCTGGCCCGCTCGACAAAGGGGAACGAGACGCCGTGAAGCTGGAAAAGAAGAGCAGGCTGCGCCGGCAGCATTCCGTTTCCATTTGGCTGGCGGCATTGATTCTATCGGGAGCGGCGTTTGGGTTAGCAGGTTGCGGGGCTGGGCCGGACAAACATGTCGCGGCGCGTAGCGGGCCAAGATCGGAGCCGGGTTCGGAAGGTCGGAAGCCGAAGGATGTGCCGAAGCCGTTTGTGCTGGTCGGCGCGGGGGATATTGCGGGGTGTTCGGCGCTGGAGGGAGCGGAAGCTACGGCAAAATTGATCGAGAGAATTCCAGGGACCGTGTTTGCGGCAGGAGACTTGGCATACGAACGCGGGACGGCGCAGGAGTTTCGCGATTGTTATGGAACGACATGGGGAAGATTCAAGGAGCGGACGCGTCCCACGCCGGGAAATCACGAATACAGCGCGGGGGGCGGAGCGGCGTATTTTGCGTACTGGGGCCAGCAGGCAGGCACGGCGGAGAAGAGCTACTACAGTTTTGATTTAGGCAAATGGCATGTGATTGCTTTGAACACGAATTGCAAAGCGCCGGGCGTGGGCGGGTGCCAGGTTGATTCGCCGCAGGAGAAGTGGTTGAAGCAGGATCTGGCCGCACACGCAAATTCCTGTATGGTGGCCTTTGGGCATCACGCGTTGTACAGCAGCGGAGTTTTTCGGAGCCACGCGGTGCACCCGGAGCTGCGAGATTTGTGGCGTGATTTGTACGAGGCACGCGCGGATCTGGTGTTGGCGGGGCACGAGCATTCGTATGAGCGGTTTGCGCCGCAGGATCCGGATGGAAATGCGGCCGGGAAGAACGGGATTCGCGAGATCGTAGTGGGAACGGGCGGGCGGAGCCATGATCCCCTGGGTACGGCACTGCTGAACAGCGAGGTAAGGAATGTGGACACCTACGGCGTGTTGAAGCTGACGCTGTGGCCGGACCGGTACGCGTGGGAATTTATTCCGGTAAATTCGGGGGGATTCCGGGACTCGGGTGAGCAGACGTGCCACAACGCTCGCGGCGAATAAATTTCGAGGCGACGGTTTACGTTGAGATCCTTCGCGCCCTGCCGGCGCTCAAGGTGGCAAAACTAAGCGCAAGCGAGTACGGCAGACGCGCGAAACGGCCAACGACGCGATTATTTCGCAATGCAGGCGGCGGGTTGGGAGGAGGCGGCGGCGAGTCTTTGGACGGCCGCGACAGGGACAAGGAGGAGTTGGACCTTTGGCTTCGCGGCTTCTGTGAGGACGGAATTTAGCTGGGATAGCTGGTCGGGGGAGAGTGGCTTGGTCGCGGCGATGGCGTCTAGGGCTGCAAGGCCAGCAAGGGCGATGGCGGAAAGATCACGGGAAGCGGCGGCGCCTTCTTTGGCTAAGAAGGATTTCTGGGCGAGGGAAGCAAAGGCAGCGTCGTTTCGGCCCCAGCGCGTGAGTTGGCTGCGGATTTCAGCCGCGAGTGCGGCGTCGCGGCAACTGGAGGCGAGGAATTTGTCGACGAGTCCGGCGAAGTGGCGCGCCGTGTCGCTCTCGAGTGAGACCGCGTCGACGATCCGGTTTAAGGGAGTTTGGCTGGTCGCTTCGGCTGGCGCGGTTTCTTCGCGTGTATATTCCTTCACCGGTTCCACCACATCGGCGAGAGTTTTGAGGGCGGCGAATTCTTCGCGAGTGGCGGGGCCGGCGATACGCCGGAGCATCTTGAGATAGTAGGTGCGATGGGTAAGCCCGAACCACTCGAGGCGAGCGGATTCCGTGTCAAGCCGGGTGTACATGGAAACCGGATCGGTGACGGATTCCGGCGACCAGAGACGTTCGGCGATGGCGGCGTTGCGGGGCCAGATGCGCGAGTCAATGTTTTCCGCGCCGACATATTCAGACCACATGGCGGACTCGCCGCCAAGGATGAGTTTTTTCT
This sequence comes from Candidatus Eiseniibacteriota bacterium, assembly GCA_035607085.1. Lineage (GTDB taxonomy): Bacteria > Acidobacteriota > Terriglobia > Acidiferrales > UBA7541 > Acidiferrum. The sequence continues at coordinate 13,884 of DATMZI010000007.1, forward strand.
GACCGTCGCTGAGAGTGGCTGCGGCTCCGCTCATGGGATCGACAGCGTAGTGGCGGGCGGCGGTCCAACCGAGATCCAGATAATAGCCGTTCGAAAGAATGCCGCGATAGCCCTGCTCGGCGGCAGCGGCAAGCGACTGTTGACCGCGCCAGGAATGGATGATGATGTCCTTGGACACCCCGGGAACGAAAATTTCGTCCCAGCCGACGGCGGATTTTCCGTGCTGGGCGACAATTTTCTGAACGCGCTGGCTGAAAACGGACTGGAGTTCTTCGTTGGATTTGAGATTGTGGGATTTTTTGTATTCCTGAATCTTGGGATTGGCGTCCCACTCCTTGCCGTTCACCTCGTCGCCACCGATGTGGAAATACTGATCGGGAAAAAGTTTGGCCATTTCGCCAATGAAGTCGTCGAGAAATTTGTAGGTTTTCTCTTCGGTCGGATTCATCGCCGGATCGAGGACGCCCCATTTGCGGTCGAGCGCATAGGGGCCGGGGCCGCTGGCAATTTCCGCGTAGCCCACGAAGAACGACGTGCTGTGGCCGGGCATGTCAAATTCGGGGAGGACGCGAATGCCACGGTCGCGGGCATAACCGATCAGATCGCGGATTTCTTCCTGCGTGTAGTAGAGACCGTCGGAACCTAATTCCGCCAGCTTGGGGAATTTCTTACTTTCGACGCGGAATCCCTGATTGTCGGACAAGTGGAGATGCAGGACGTTCATCTTGACGGCTTCCATGCCGTCGAGGTTGCGTTTCACAACATCGAGCGGAATGAAGTGTCGGCCGACGTCAATCAGCAGGCCGCGCCAGGCGAAGCGGGGTTGATCTTTGATGGTGACCGCGGGAGCGGAGAAACCGTCCGGCGTAACCTGGGCGAGTTGGAGAAACGTTTGCAGGCCGCGGAGGACGCCGAGGGGGGTTGCTGCGTTGAGCTTCGCGCCTGAGGAGGTCACCTCCAGCGTGTAGGATTCGTCTTCGCCCAGTTCCTGGACGTCTTTGCCGGCGCGGTCGGTGTGGATGACCAGTGTGGCTTTGGCGGATTCGCGCGTGGGTTGCTGGGCAAAAAATAAGGCGGTTTGGCGGCGGAATTGCGCGAGAAAGCGAGTGGCGGCACGATCAAGACGCGGCTCGGTGTGGCCGGTCAGCGCGACGGTGAAATTGGCGTCAATTCGAAGGGCGCCCGTGCCAAGATTTACGCTGGCTGGTTGGGGCAGCAAGTTTAACGGTGGCGCGGATTGCGAATAGACTTGCGAAGCGCACATGAAAGTGGCAAGAAAAAGAAATTGGGCCGCTGACCGCATATGGAACGAAATCCTCCGTTGGCAGGAAGCTGGAATCCGCGTGCCTGAAGTGCTATGTAGCAGCGGAAGAGGGATAGTGGCACACTCTTTTCGGAATGAGAAGAAGAAATTAGCAGCCAAAGGCTGCGACGCGGCCAAGGCCAAAGTGGATGTTCCGCCGGCGCGTTTACATGCTAGTTTTTGAGCCGCTGAGGGTTTCGCGTGCGATACACTAAGGGTGATTCAGGAAGCCCATGAAGACCTCCATCGCCATCTACCCGGGCTCGTTTGACCCGGTGACGAACGGCCACCTTGACTTGATCGAGCGCGGCGAAAAAATGTTTGACCTGCTGATTGTTGCGGTGCTGCAGAACGCGGAGAAACGGCCGCTGTTCTCGGTAAACGAACGGGTGGAGATGCTGCGCGAGACCACCAAGCAGTGGAATGACGTGGAAATTGACGTTTTTGACGGGTTGCTGGTGGATTATGCGCGGAAAAAGGGTGCGGGCGTGATTTTGCGCGGGATTCGCGCGGTGAGCGACTACGAATACGAATTGCAGATGGCGCTAATGAACCGCAAACTGGAGCCGCGGCTGGAGACAGTATTCATGCTGCCGGGAGTTACCTACAGCTATTTGAGTTCGAAGCTGGTGCGGGAGATTGCGCAACTGGGCGCGCCGCTGAAGGGGCTAGTGCCTGCGATTGTGGAGGAGCGGCTGCGCGCGAAGGTTTTGTAGGAAAAAGTGAAGCGCCGAAGCAAAGAAGTAACGAAACAGACCCAACGCGAGGAGAAGAAGTGAGACTCACGGATCGCATCAATCGCATACAGGTATCTCCGACGTCCGCGGTGATTACGGCAGCGGACCAATTGAAGGCCAAGGGAGTGGACATTGCTGATTTTGGCCCTGGAGAGCCGGATTTTCCTACGCCGGAACATATCAAGAAGGCAGCGATTGAGGCGATTCACGGAAACAAGACAAAGTACACGCCTACGGGCGGAATTATGCCACTGCGCGATGCGATCTGCGCTTGGCACAAGCGCGAGTTGAAGTCGGACTATGAGCCGAAAGAATGCGTGGTGAGCGTCGGCGGCAAACACGCGATTTTTAATGTGGCGAGCGTGCTGCTGCAGGCGGGAGACGAAGTGCTGATTCCCGCGCCGTATTGGGTGAGCTTCCCGGACATCGTCAAGTACACGGGAGCGACGCCGGTTTACGTGCAGACGAGCGTGGAAGACGGCTTTGCGGTGCGAGCGGACGCGATTGCAAGGGCCATTACGCCGAAGACGCGGCTGCTGATTTTGAATTCGCCGAGCAATCCTAGCGGCGGCGTGACGCCGCCGGACGAGTACTTAAAGATTTTGACCGTCTGCAGGAAAAACAATGTGTGGTTGATGGGCGACGAGTGCTATTCACACTTTACCTATGATCCGCACAAACCGTTTTCGATTGCCAGCGCTAAGGACTCGAAAGAGAACGTCATCATCATCGGATCGGTGTCCAAGACATTTGCGATGACCGGATGGCGCATCGGGTACACTCTGGGGCCGGCGGCGCTGATTCAGGCGCTGATCAAGCTGCAGAGCCAGTCCACTTCGAATCCTACTTCGATCGCGCAGTATGCGGCGCTGGCTGCGATGACGGGCGCGATGGATACGGTGCCGGTGATGCTGGCGGAATATGCGAAACGGCGGAAACGCATCGTCGAAGGATTGAATGCCATTCCGGGCGTGAGGTGCGCGCAGCCGGGCGGGGCGTTCTATGCGTTTCCAGACGTATCGGCGCATGTGAGCGGTCCGCACGCGTTGGCGAAAGATACGACGGAGCTGGCGACGCTGCTCCTCGATAAAGCGCGCGTGGCGCTGGTGGGAGGCGATGCGTTCGGCGCCCCGAGTTATTTGCGCATATCGTATGCGACTTCGCTGGACCGGATTGAGGAGGGACTGCGGCGCCTCGACCGATTTTTTTCCCGCGCCGAGGCAGCAGCCTGATTCGTGATTCCGGAACCGTTTCGAATTGAGCCGACGTTCAGTCCCCGGATTTGGGGCGCGCGTTCGCTTGCGGCGATTTTTCCCGACAAGAAGAATTTGGCTGAGCCGGTTGGCGAAGCGTGGCTGACCGATGTGCGCTGCCAGGTCGTGAGCGGTCCGTTCCAGGGCATGAGCCTGGGTGAGGCGTGGCGCTACATGCCAGTGGAGTGGCGCGGAGAACGCTGCGCGGCGACGCAGGATTTTCCGTTGCTGGTGAAGTTCATCTTTCCGACGGACAAGCTATCTATCCAGGTACACCCTGACGACGCATACGCCCGCAAGCATGAAGAGGCCGCGGGCGGGCGCGGAAAAACGGAGATGTGGCATGTGGTTTCGGCTGAGCCGAACGCGCGGGTTTTCATCGGGCTGAAGCCCGGCACGACCAAGAAAGAGTTTGCGGCGGCGATCGGCAAGCGGGGCTTAGAAGAGTTGTTTCAGTCACATGCAGTGGAAGCGCGCGAAACGTTCTTCATTCCGGCGGGGATTCCGCATACGATCGGGCCGGGAATGATCTTGTGCGAAGTGCAGCAGTATTCCGATCTGACATACCGCGTTTACGACTATGGACGCGTGGATGCCACGGGCAAGCCGCGCGAACTGCATATCGAGAAAGCGCTCGACGTAATCCAGTTCGGTCATCCGGCAATTCACAGGGTGCAGCCGCTGAGCTGGTCGTCGCAAATGATGACGATTTCGCTGCTCGTGGCGTGCCGATATTTTTCAACGGAACGTTGGCGAATCGCGGAGCACTTCACCGCCCGACCAAAATCCGATGCGTTCAATCTGCTTGTAGTGCTCTCCGGGAGCGGCGAGATTCGGTACAGCGTCAAGAAAGCGCACTACAAGCAGGGCGAGTGCTGGTTCATGCCCGCTTCGCTAAAACACTATGAGCTGGTCCCATCGGGCGAATCGGTATTTCTCCGTACGTTCTTGCCAGACCTGCAAGTTTTGCGGAGCAACCTGCGAGGCCTGGGAGTCGCCGATTCCCAAATCGCGGAAGTCGTGGTCGAATAACTGGCATGGCGCGCGAAGCTCTCCCTGTTCATGCGGTAATTCTTGCGGGCGGACGCGGGACGCGGTTCTGGCCCCGCAGCCGCACGAAAACTCCTAAACAACTTCTGAATATTGCTGGCAGGGGAACGATGCTGGAGCAAACGGTTGCGCGGTTCCGGCCGCTGGTTCGAGAAGAGGACCGGATCTGGACGGTGACAAACGTAGAGCAGGAAAATAGTTTGCGCAAGCAGTTGCCAAAGGCTTCGCGGAAGCGCGTGCTGGTGGAGCCCATTGGGCGAAACACCGCTGCGGCGATTGCGTTGGCGGCATTTCACGTAAGGAAAGCGGCGAAAGGCGACGCACTTATGGCCGTGCTACCTGCGGACCACTACATCAAAGACCTGCGCGCCTATCACAAGATTGCCCGCACAGCACTGGACGTGGCCAAGAAACCGGGGCGCATGGTGGTGCTGGGAATCCCTCCCACGCACCCGGAGACCGGATTTGGCTACATCGAACGGATGGAGCCCCCGATCGGCGTAAATGGAACGCCGGTGTATCCGGTACGGCGGTTCGCAGAGAAGCCGGGGCTTGAAACTGCAAGGGAGTATGTCGCTTCGGGGAACTACCAGTGGAACGCCGGGATGTTTTTCTGGCGGGTGTCCACGTTTCTGGAAGCGTTAGAGAAACACCTGCCCGGAACCTTTTCGCAGCTGGAGGAGCTGGCTGGCTTGATCGGAACATCCCAATATACCGTCCGGCTACGGAAGATTTACCCCACGCTGGAGAATATATCGGTGGACTATGCGATTTTGGAGCGCGTGACGGCGCAGGCGACAGAGCCGCAAGTGTTTGTGATGCCGGCGCAAGTGGGGTGGAGCGACATCGGATCGTGGGCCGCCGTCTATGAATTATTGGCGCAAGAACCAGGCGAAAACATCTTTGCGGGTGCGGGACACTCGATCGACGCGAGCGGGAATTATTTGTCGAGCAACGGAAAATTTGTGGCGGCGATCGGCGTGAAAGACCTGATTGTGGTGGAAACTCCGGATGCGCTGCTGGTGTGCCCGCGTGAGCGCGCCCAGGATGTTGGAAAGTTTGTGAAGTGGCTGGAGCAAGAAAAACTTACGAAACTGCTTTAAAGCAGCGTCCGCAGGTCGGCGGACCGTCCAATTCGGCTGTTTTCCCTTCCCTGCCCTAACATATACTCGCAAGGCTGACTGAAATGAGCACAATCAAGTTTGGCACCGACGGCTGGCGCGGCGTTATCGCCGAAGATTTTACGTTTGCGAATGCGCGCACGGTCGCCGAAGCCATTTCCCGCTACGTGGTGCGCGGCGAAGATGCGCGGAGGGGAGTGATTGTCGGCTACGACCACCGCTTTGCATCGGATTGGGTGGCGCGGCGGGTGGCGGAGGTTATTTCCTCGGCGGGAACACCGGTGTGGTTAACGGACCGGCCGTGTCCGACTCCAGCCGTGTCCTACCTGGTGCGCAGCCGGGTGGCAGCCGGTGGAATCGTGGTCACGGCAAGCCACAATCCGTATCGCTGGAACGGAATTAAGTACAAGGCCAGCTATGGCAGCAGCGCGCTGCCCTCGATCGTCGCGCAAATCGAGAATGAATTACAGTCTGTCGAATCATCGGAAATTCCTGCCCTGCCAGCTCGCCTGGAGCTGATTCAGCCGCTCGATCCGCGCAAACCGTATCTGGACGCTCTGGAAAAACTGGTGGATTGGGAGCGCATCCGGAAAGCAAAGTTTCGATTCGCCTTTGACGCAATGTATGGGGCGTCGGCAGGTCTGCTGACCGAGCTGTTCCGGCGGAACGGCGTGGGGTGTCACGAAATTCGCGGCGTGCGCGACCCAAGATTCGGTGGGGTACATCCCGAGCCGATCGAACCGCACATTGCGCCGCTCCAGGAGACCGTAGTCGCCGGCAAATTTGATGCGGGCTTTGCGGCTGATGGTGATGGAGATCGCATCGGCGCCGTTGACCGCACCGGGACATTCGTAAACCCGCATCAGATATTTTCGCTGCTGGTATGGCACCTGGCTGGATCGAGGAATTTGCCGGGTGAAATCGCCAAAACATTTTCAGTGACCAAGCTGATCGACAAGCTTGCGGCGAAACTTAACCGCAAGTTGCATGAAGTGCCGATCGGCTTCAAGTACATCTGCGAACTGATGCTGGAACAGAACATCCTAATCGGCGGCGAGGAAAGCGGCGGCATCGGAACGAGTTTGTATCTCCCGGAGCGTGACTTCACGGTGTCCGCCCTGTTCCTGGCGGAACTGATGGCCTGGCACGGAAAGTCTCTGGGGGAATTGCTGGACGAACTGCACAAGGAATTCGGCGAGCACCGCTACGGCAGAATCGATCTGGACGTCACTCCGCAGCAGAAAGAAAAGGCCTTTGCTTGGTTCTCCAACGGCACTGAGAACATAGCCTCTTGGCCGGTCGTACGGCGCGAAAACATGGACGGCGTCAAGCTCTATTTGGGCGACATTGGATGGGTCCTGGTTCGTGCTTCCGGCACGGAAAATCTGCTGCGTGTGTATTCCGAAACTTCGCGGATGGAGACAACTCGGCACGTTCTCGCCGCGGTGGCCGACAAAATTCAAAGTATATAACTGGAGTGGCCCATGAACACGATCAACATCGCCAGGAAATTTTCGCAGATTGACAAGTTTTGGAGCCCCAAGATCCTGGGAGAGATCAACGATAGCTACGTGAAGGCAGTGCGCTTCCAGGGCGAATTTGTCTGGCATCATCACGACCACGAAGACGAAATGTTTCTGGTGATTCAGGGCCGCTTGCGGATGAAATTCCGCGATCATGAGGAAATTGTGGGGCCCGGCGAATTCATCATCGTTCCGAAAGGCGTTGAGCACCTCCCGGTCGGCGAGGAAGAAACGCAGGTGCTGCTTTTTGAACCGAAAACAACCTTGAATACGGGAAACGTCACCAATGAAAGGACCCTGCCGCAACTGGAAAGAATTTAGCCAGTTTGCGTCGGCCTGTTATGAGCCACCGCTTTTATACGCTGGATGTATTCACTACAACCCGATTTGAGGGCAATCCGCTGGCCGTTTTTACCGATGGCGACGGACTTTCCGACGATGCCATGCAAGCAATCGCGCGCGAAATGAACCTTTCGGAAACGGTTTTTGTACAAAAGCCGAGCGACGACCGCGCCTTGGCGCGGCTGCGCATCTTTACTACGCGCGAGGAACTGAAGCTGGCGGGACATCCAGTGATTGGTACGTGGTTTCTGCTCGCGGAGCTGGGAGTTGTGCCTGCGCAAGAAGGCGGCGTGCATATTTTGCAGCAGACCGGCGCCGGAGTGTTGCCGGTGGAGATTCGGTTCAGGGATGGGCGGCCACAGCGAGTGACCATGACGCAGAAAGAGGCTCAATTCAAGCCGCTAAAAGTGAAAAAAGCGGCGCTGGCTAAGGCGCTTGGCTTAACACTGAGGGATTTCGACACGACGCTGGAACCGATGTGCGTTTCGACCGGAGTATTCAATCTAATGGTGCCGCTGCGTAACCGCGCGGCACTGGGAAAAATCGAAATGAACATGTCCGAGCTGCGGCGCTTGCTGGGAAAGAATGCGACGATGGCGTATTGCTTCGCGCTGGGCAACAACAACACGGTGTTTTCGCGCGGGATGCTTCCGTGGGAATTGTATGAAGACGCAGCGACGGGTTCGGCGGCAGGTTCGTTGGGAGCGTACCTGGTGAAGAACGGCGAGCTCAACACGGGCCACACGCTGAGCATTTTACAGGGCAGCGAGATGGGACGCCCGAGCCACATCGAAATAGAAGTTTCGCAAGCAAACAAAAGGCTGGTGCCGCGAGTGAGTGGAGCAGCGGTGCGAGTATTTGAAGGAACGATCGAGTAGACGAACGCGAGCGGCGACACTGGACGTCCGTCGTCGCTACGATTTTTTTACGCTCTTGCCCACGGCGTGAAGAATGCCGTTCAGGTAGCCGGTGGATTCTTCGCTGGAATATTTCTTGGCCAGTTCCAGGGCCTCGTTGAAGACGGTGCGACGCTGCGCGGTGTTGGCGCGCAATTCATAAATGGCCAGGCGAAGAATGGCGCGGTCGATAGCCGAAATTCTCTCCATTTTCCATTCGCTGTGCTGTTCGATCAAACCGTCGAGGTCCTTGATCTGCCTGGCGGCGCCTTCGAACAGCTCGTTGGCAAACTTTTCGGTGAGATCGGCCGCTGCAGCGCCCTTCCAGAATTGTTCGACTAGCTTGTCAGGATCTTTCTGGCTCATTTCCCATTGAAAGAGCATCTGCATCGCGTATTCGCGCGATTTTGAGCGAAGCCGCACGTTATTTGCGCCGCCCTTTCTTGGCTGGACGCACGGCAGGCGAGGCAGGCATCAACTTACGGGACAGCTGGGCCATTTCAATCGCGGCGAGTCCTGCCTCGAAACCCTTATTGCCACCTTTTAGTCCGGCGCGGTCGATCGCTTGTTCCAGAGTGTCGCAGGTGAGCACACAGAAAATTACTGGCACGCCGGTGTCCATTTGTGCGAGTTGGAGACCGCGCGAAGTTTCACAGCACACATAGTCGTAATGCGCTGTTTCTCCACGCAACACGCAGCCAATCGCAATGAGCGCGTCGTACTTGCCGGTGAGGGCGAGCTTCTTTGCGGTGAGAGGCAGCTCGAACGCTCCCGGCACGTGAACAACATTCACGTCGCTATTCTGGGCACCAGAACGTTCCAAGGCATCGACAGTTGCGGCCAGCAAGCGCTCCGTAATGAAGCTATTGAAACGGCTGACCGCGATCGCAAAATGCAACCCGTGCGCAGTAAGTTCCCCGCTAAGTTTGCCTGGCTGGAGTTTGTCGGCCAAGTCCCTGGAACTCCGTTCCTTTACTTTCCTCTGAATGCCGCTGGGCGTTTTTCCAAAAACGCTCTTGTGCCTTCGCGCATGTCTTCGGTGGCGCAGGCTACACCGAACATCGTTGCTTCAAGAAAGAGGCCCTCTTCCAGGGGCATTTCGATACCGCGCTCAATGGCTTCCATCGTGAACTTCACCGCCAGCGGCGCATTGGCGATAATTTTCTTGGCCATGGCTTCGGCGGCGGGCAGTAGCTCCGCCGATTCGTAGACGTGGTTCACTAACCCGATGCGAAGCGCTTCTTCGGCGCTGATCATTTCGCCGGTAAGGCACAGCTCGTGCGCCATGCCTTTGCCACATAACCTCGTAAGACGTTGCGAACCGCCATAGCCGGGCAGAATTCCCAACTTGACTTCGGGCTGACCAAGCCTGGCTGTCTTGCTGGCTATTCGAATGGCGCAGCTGAGCGCGAGCTCACATCCGCCGCCCAGCGCAAAACCGTTAATGGCACAGATAGACGGCTTGCCGATGGTCTCGAGCAGATGAAATACGCTCTGGCCGTACAACGAAAAGTCTTTGCCACCGACTGGTGTTTGTTGCGCCAGTTCGGCGATGTCGGCACCGGCTACGAACGCTTTTTCGCCAGCACCGGTGAGAATCAGAACCCGAACTTCGGCGTCGTCTCGCGCATCGGTCAACGCGCTTTCTAGCTCTTCGACAGTTTTGCGGTTCAGAGCGTTCAAAACTTTCGGACGATTGAAGGTGATCGTCGCGACTCCCTCTTTTTTGTCGTACAGAATATTCTCGTAACTCATCGTTTCGTTATCTCAAAGAATCGTAATCTCAAAAGGCGTCAAAGATTCTCAGAATTTCTGTGGCACCGGCTTTTGCGGATCGGAGTAATCATAAAAACCGCGGCCCGCCTTTCGGCCGTTCCATCCTGCCAGGATCAACCGTTTCAGCAACGGCGGCGCCGCAAATCGCTTTTCCTTAAACTCGTCGAACATGATTTGCGAAATGTAGTAGGTGGTATCGAGCCCGACGAAGTCCAACAAGGTGAGCGGGCCCATGGGATGGCCGCAACCCAGCTTCATCGAATTATCAATGTCTTCAATCGAGCCCACGCCTTCTTCCAGGGCGCGGATGGCATCGAGCAAGTATGGCACCAGCAGCCGATTCACGATGAATCCGGTGGAATCGTTGGCACGCACAGCGACTTTGCCAAGTTTCGTGCCGAACCCGACCATCTCTTCGTAAACCGCAGGGTCTGTCGCGATCGTCTTCACCACTTCAACCAGCTTCATGACCGGCACCGGGTTGAAAAAGTGCAGTCCGACGAACCGTTGCGGGCGCTTTGTCGCCGTGGCGATTTCGGTGATAGTCAGCGAAGACGTGTTGCTCGCAAAAATGGTTTTCTCCGGGCAAAGGCGGTCCAGCGCGCCGAAAAGTTCGCGCTTTGCCGGAAGCTGTTCGATGATCGCTTCCATGATCAAATCACAATCTTTTAAATCCTCGATAACGGTAGTGCCCTTCAAGCGATTGCGGATTTCGCCCTGAGTTGCTTCGGCGATGGTTCCCTTTTCTACCAACCGCGCCAAATTCTTTTCGATTCCTTTGATTCCCTTGTCTACCAGCTCGGGGCTGACTTCTCTCACCACAGTGGAGAAGCCGGCTGTGGCGCAAACCTGGGCAATCCCCGCGCCCATTAGCCCACACCCCACGACTCCTACTTTCGCAATCGCCATGACTTTTCCTCTTTAGGCTCGCAGGAATTCCCGCAATGGCCCGCCCCGGGGCCGGAACAAGAGTGTATCAAATTCCCAGCAGGCGTACGTTGACCGTGGCGCAATGGCCTCTGCAAAATCAGGCGCGCGAGATGTTCTCGACAATCATCGCGATGCCCTGGCCACCGCCGATGCAGGCGGTCGCCAGCCCGTAGCGCAAATTGTTTCTGCGCAGCTCATTCAACAGAGTGATCACCAGCCGAGTGCCGGAAGCGCCAAGCGGATGTCCGAGCGCAATAGCCCCGCCATTCACATTGGTTTTATCGCGATTCAGTCCCAGAGCTTTTTCAACGGCCAGATATTGCGCAGCGAAGGCTTCGTTCACTTCCACCCGATCCATCTGATCGACAGCAAGACCGGCCGCCTTGAGCGCCCTTTGGGAACTGGGCACGGGGCCGATGCCCATGATGCTGGGATCCACGCCTGTAGTGGCCCACGAAACGATACGGCCGATCGGTTTCAGGCCACGGTCTTTAGCAATTTTTTCTTTCGTGATCACGACCGCGGCCGCGCCATCCACGATTCCGCTGGCGTTGCCGGCGGTCACGATTCCGTCTTTCTTGAATGAAGGCGGCAGCTTCTCCAGAATTTCCATCGTGGTTTCGGGGCGGCGATGGTCGTCTTCACTTACGGTGATGGTTTTCTTGCCTTGCTTCACTTCAACCGCAACCAATTCTTCTTTCATGCGGCACGCTTTGTAAGCACTGTCCGCCTTTTGTTGGCTGCGTAGGGCGTAGGCGTCGGCGTCTTTTCTGGTGACACCGAATTGTTCGGCCAGCTTTTCCGCCGTGAGCGCCATGGGTAAGCCGCAATAGGTGTCCGTCAAGCCGGCCATCAGCGAATCTTCCAGTGCGCCACCGCCCAGTTTGAGTCCATTGCGCAAACCGCGGATGACAAACGGCGCCTGGGTCATGTTTTCCATACCGCCTGCGAGGATCAGCTCATTTTCATCCAGCAACAACCGCTGAGCGGCTTGTGCGATGGCTTCGATGCCGGAGCCACAGAGACGATTCACGGTTACCGCAGGCGTTTCGGTTTTCAGGCCTGCTTTCAGCGCAACGTGCCGCGCGCCATACAATGCGTCTGCGCTGGTCTGCATCACGTTGCCGAAAATCGCGTGGTCAAATTCTTCAGGAGTGGCACCGGAGCGGCGAATCGCTTCGCGCGAAGCAACCGCCGCCAGTTCAATCGCCGAAACGTCCGAAAATGCTCCGGTGTAGCGCGACATAGGCGTCCGCGCTCCGGCAACAATCACCACATCGGTTGGAAACATGCGAACCTCGTTTGGAGTTAGATGCAGTCCGCAAGGAACTGGTGCAGCAGGTCAAATTTTTGGCGCTTCAAGCGTAACTACCGTATCGCCGCCGCGCTTGCGAGCTTCTTCAACGGAAAACTCCGCGCGATTCATCAAATCGGTGACGATATCTTCACTTTCATAGTCGGGCTTCGCGATCGCTTCAACAATTCCTGCGCTTAAGGTGATGGACGTCGAGTCCCACGGCGGCCGAATTCCCGCGGCGGCCCGGCGCAGTTTGTCGGCCAGGTTCTGTGCGCCTGCAAGCGTGGTATCCGGCAAAACGAATGCCAGCGACCACGAAGTATATTTTACCGCGACGTCGTTTTGCCGCACGATGGGCTGCAAGGAGCGCGCCAATTGTTCCAGAAAGCGTTCCATGGGCGACTCGCCCTGTTGCCGGACCAGTTCTGCACCCCGGTCAATCTGCACAATGGTCAAGGCCAGCGGCGTACCCTGCGTTCGTGCGCGGTCGGCTTCGGTGAGCAAACAGCTTTGATAAGAACTGCGGCTTAACAGGCCGCTGCGCTCGTCGGAAACTCCCATACGACGCACCAGCGAGCGTAGCCGCGTGTGACTCACGCTCATCAGCATCTGGTCGCCAATCGCCTGGAGAAAATAGGTTTCATTGGGCTTCCACTTGCGTGGTTCGGATTGCCCGACAATGAGCATGCCTGCGCTCTGCTGCGTCTCGCGATCGGTAATGCGCACGCCCATCGCAGTGCGCAAGCCCAGATCCTTCAGGGCTGGGCCGGCCGCATCCTCCAAAATCAGTCCACCCAGTTCGTCGCCTGAAGTTTTTTCCACTTGCGCCAACAGAAACACCACTTGCGCGCCAGGTGCGGGCTTCATGTTGGAGCCGCAAAATTCCGCAGCCAGATCGGGCGGCCTGCCGGGCGCGCCAATCACCGCAAGCGCGCGGCTCGCATGCAGATATTCGCCGACTTCGCTCACAGCAGTGTTCAGCATGGCGCGCGGGGTTTGCTGGCGAAAGATTTTCTGATTAACCTCGGAAATCTTCGAAAGATCACGCAACGTGTCGGCGGTGAAAGCGCCCGTTTTTCCGGGGCTGGCGCTTCCGGATTCCGGCGTCGCGGCGGTACCGGACCGCACCGGCTCAACCTTCTTCGGTGGTGCGCCCTTTGGCCACCAATTTGCAGTCTGATATAAAGTCTTTAGCCGGGAGTTTTTCTCTTCTTCTCCCGGAAACATTTCCGCGATTTTCTGCAGGCGGTCGACCGCTTTGCTCTGCAGCGAGTACTGAAGAAAAATCTCCGTCTGGACAATCAGGTCTTCCAAGGCCTGCATCCGCTGGCCTTCTTCGCTCACCGGATGAGCAGGCTCGCGCGAGCTGGCCGGACCCGCTTGCGGAACGGTGTCCGCTGTGGAGACACTGGTTCCCGATTTGGTCAGGCGGCTCGCAACGCGTTTCAGAAAAGCGTCGTCGGCCTTTCCTTTCAATTTTTCCAAACGCTCCTGGTTGCGGTAGTCGTAGGCATCAATATCAACCAGGCGTTCCAGCGCGTCGCAGGCTTTCCGAACCTCATTCCCTTCCAGGTAGGCGTCGAACAACTTGATCATGATTTCGAAATACTTCGATTCGCGATTCAGCTCGTTATAGAGCACCGCCCAAAACTCCAGAAGCTCAGCTGAAGCGGTGTGTCTTCCCGCGACATCGTCCACCTGCGCGGCAAATTCGTTTTGGCGTTTCTCTGCGAACATCCGTTTTTTCAAAAATGCAAGTACGTCGACGGCCTTGCCGCCCGACCCTGCGGCGGCGTAAAGCTCGGCAAGCTGAAATAATCTCGCCAGCCCGGCATTTTTCTCCTGCAGCAGCTTTTCCAGAATTCTGCGGGCACGGTCGAGTTGCCCCGACCGCATCAGGGCATCGGCAAATGTTTCAAGGAAAAGCGGATCTGTTTCGCTCGCCGCAAACGGTTCCAGTAGTTTGGCCGCTTCCGCCGCATCTCCTTTTCGCAGCTTCGCCGCAGCGTATAACAAGGCCACGCTGCGCTCCTGCGGAGCCAAACCGTGTGCACGCGCCAAAAACTTGAGCGACTCGTTCGCCGCGCCGGTGGCCGAAGCGAGTTGCCCCGCTCGCAGCAGCGCCCGCGCCGCCAGCAGGTTGCGCCCGCTTGTTTCCGCCACATCGGCTAGCTTGATCTGACGCGAGAGATTGTCCGGCTCCAGCTGGGCGATGCGTTCCCAGCAGAACAGCGCATCTTCCTGCCGCCCAGCCGCCGTAAACAGTTCGGCGGCCTTTCCATATTGTTCGCTGGCTTCCTCAGTGCGGTTCTGTCTTTGCTGCAAGAACGCATAGCGCGCGATGCGCTCGGGCGGCTGTTGTGTTCCGGCGTGTTTCAGAAACCGGTTATAGATAGCCAGTGCCTTGGTTTCGTCCTTGGGATCGACCAACAAATCAAAAAACATTCCGTAGTAAACGGCCGCCCGGTCCGGCTGCTCGCGGCGGGCATAGAGGTCGCCAAGCGCCTGCGTCGCCTCCATATGCGACGGCGCTTCCTCGAGAACCGACAGGTACGCATCGATCGCGTCCTCAACACGGTTCTTCTCAAGGAGCTTCTTGGCGCGGTCCAGATGCTTGTTGACGTCTGCCATTCCTGCGGTTTGCCTTTGCGGAGCCCGGAGTGTAGCCGTAGCGCGGGCGGAGCGCTGGCTTCGCTTCTAAACTATATACCGCGTAAAAAAAGCGGGCAAAAACTCCGCCGCAGCGGATGCGGAATCATACACGGCCAGCCGGACCCCGTTACGCCTCGCCGTACCGGCGAAGGGTGTCCAGCTTGAGCTCCGCCGAACCATCGCGAAGCGTCTTCTCCGCCAATTCCGCACCCTCGCGGAAATCTCCCGCGACACCCGCCAAAACCAGGGCCGCCGAAGCGTTGATCACCACCACGTCGTGTCGAGCCTGATGCTCTTCCGTTTTTGCGACTCCACGCAATAACTCCCGGACGAGCGCTACATTTTCAGCCAAACTTCCGCCTTGAATTGCCGCCAGCGGCGCCGGCTTCTTGTCGAAGTCCTCTGGCAGCACATGAAATTTTCGCACCGCACCGGCCCGGACTTCCGCCACGATAGTCGGTCCGGCGAGCGAGATCTCATCCAGCTTGCCCGCTCCGTGGACCACAAAGGCATGCTCAGTATCCAGTTTCACCAGCGCTCCCGCCACTACGTCCACAACCTCCGGCGAAAACACGCCCAGCACTTGGGCTTGGGCCCGAGCAGGATTGGTCAGCGGCCCCAGCAAATTAAACACAGTTCTGGTGGCGATTTGTTTCCGGGCAGCCGTCGCGTGGCTCGTTGCCGTGTGCGCGGCCTGCGCAAACAAAAAGCCGATGCCGATTTCGCGGATCCCGCGCCCGATTGCTTCAAACGGAAGGTCGATTCGCACACCCAGAGCTTCCAGAACATCGGCACTGCCGCATTTCGAACTGGCCGCTCGGTTGCCGTGCTTGGCGACACGTGCTCCTGCGGCGGCTGCCACAATGGCCGCTGCCGTAGAAATGTTAAATGTGCCGGAATCGTCGCCGCCCGTCCCGCATGTATCCACCATCCGCTCGGGCAGGATTTCGCCATCGGCAAAAACCCGCGCCGCGTGCCTCCGCATAGCCCGGGCAAAACCTGCCAATTCCTCCGACCGGTACGCCCGCGCATTCAGCGCGGTGAGAACCTGCACGATTTCCGGCGTCACCAGCCGGCCTGCGAGCAGCTCCTCCATCAGCTCTTCAGCTTGCGTTGAGGTCAACTCGCGTCCGGCAATCGCCGTTTCCACCAGCCGGTGGCTCACGCCGATGCCCTGCGAAATGTGAAGAAAACCTTCATTGGGCGGTTTCCTTGCTCCTCTGTCGGGTTCCGAGTAAACTTCTATGTTTTGCGAACGCCAAAATTCTAACACTCGCTGGTTGTCTTACAGTCGAACACGAAAACTGGATCACTGATGAAGATTCACGAGTACCAAGCCAAAGCCATACTGGCACGCTATGGCGTCACCACTCCCCGGGGCGAAGTCGCCTTCACCAAAGAAGAGGCGCGCGAAGGAGCAAATCGGCTGAAATCGCCCATCGTGGTGGTCAAAGCGCAGATTCACGCTGGCGGGCGCGGGAAAGGCGGCGGAGTCCGGTTGGCACACTCGCCCGACGAAGCCGCGGAAGTCGCTTCGCGCATGCTGGGCATGAATCTCATTACCATTCAGACCGGCCCAGGTGGTCGCATCGTTAAGCGTCTCCTGATTGAAGAAGGGCTGGACATTAAGCGCGAGCTTTACTTAAGCCTGCTGGTCGACCGCCAATCAGCGCGGGTTATTTTCATGGCCAGCGCCGCGGGTGGCGTGGAAATTGAGGAAGTCGCTAAGAAAGATCCAGCCGCAATCCTGAAAGAAACCATTCATCCCGCGGTCGGGCTGCAGCCCTATCAAGCGCGCAAGCTCGCCTTCGGTCTCGGGCTCTCTGGCGAGGCTGCCAATCATGCTGCACCATTTTTTCAAGCGCTTTACCGCGCGTTTGTGGACACCGATGCCTCGATGCTCGAAATAAATCCGTGCGTGCTTACGGGCGACGGCCGTCTGGTGGCGCTCGACGCCAAAATGACGTTCGACGATAACGGACTGTTCCGCCACACCGATTTGCGCGGGCTGCGCGATCTCGACGAAGAAGATCCTCTCGAAGTAGAGGCTTCGAAATACGGTCTTAACTACATCAAGCTCGACGGCAATGTCGCGTGCATGGTCAATGGCGCCGGACTGGCCATGGCCACCATGGACATCATCAAGTACGCCGGCGGTTCACCCGCCAATTTCCTTGACGTCGGCGGCGGCGCGTCCGCAGAACAAGTGAAAAACGCATTTCGCATTCTGCTCAGCGATCCCGCCGTCAAAGCCGTCTTCATCAACATTTTTGGCGGCATCCTCCGCTGCGACGTTCTCGCAACCGGCGTTGTTGCCGCTGCCAAGGACCTGCAAGTGAAAATTCCCGTAGTCGTTCGCATGGAAGGCACCAACGTCGAACAAGGCCAGCAGATTCTCCGCGACTCCGGCCTCAACTTCACCATCGCCAACGGCATGAAAGATGGCGCCCAAAAAGTCGTATCTCTCGCCCGGGGTGCGCGATGAGCGTCTTAGTGAACGAAAAAACAAAACTCATCGTGCAAGGCTTTACCGGGCGGGAAGGCACCTTCCACGCGCAACAGATGATCGAATACAACACCAACGTCGTCGGTGGTGTCACTCCGGGAAAGGGTGGCACCAAGCACCTCGAACGGCCGGTATTCAACACCGTCGCCGAAGCCGTTAAAGGTAGCGGCGCAAATGCTTCTGTTATTTTTGTGCCGCCCCCCTACGCCGCCGATGCCATCCTCGAAGCAGCTGACGCCGAAGTTCCCCTGGTCATCTGCATCACAGAAGGTATCCCGGTCATCGATATGGTTCGCGTTACATCCGTCGTCAATCGCGCAAAGACGCGCCTTATCGGCCCCAACTGTCCTGGCGTGATTTCTCCGGGAAAATGCAAACTTGGCATCATGCCCGGCCGCATCCACAAGCAGGGTCAGGTCGGTGTGGTCAGCCGCAGCGGCACGCTCACCTACGAAGCCGTGGACCAGCTCACACGACTTGGCATCGGCCAGTCTACCTGCATCGGCATCGGCGGCGACCCCATCATCGGCACTTCATTCCTCGATGCGATTAAGCTTTTCAACGACGACCCGGACACCCACGCCGTTATCCTCATCGGCGAAATCGGCGGCAACGCCGAAGAAACCGCCGCCGAATGGATCAAGGCCAACATGAAGAAGCCGGTCGTCGGCTTCATCGCCGGACAAACGGCGCCCCCAGGCCGCCGCATGGGCCATGCCGGGGCCATTATCTCGGGCGGCCAAGGCACGGCTGCAGACAAGTACGCCGCCATGAACGCCGCTGGCATTCGCACGGTCGAAACCCCGGCAGACCTCGGCTCCACCATGGCCGCCGCCTTGAAATGACTGCCGCTGCAGGAACGATTCCAATGCCGCCAAATCGAGCAGCAGCCTTCGGCGGCCGGTATCGCGGAATTCCCGGCAGCTTAGCCTTGGTTCTGGCTGCTGTCTCTCACGGGAGCGCTAACGATCGGCCTACTCGCCGCTTGGACTGCGATGTATTTCTATGACGGCGGCAACAGCAAAGGTGATGACGCTGGGTTGGCTCTCGGCGGGTTCTTCGCTCTCGGAATATTCACGTTTGTGGTGATCTTTACCTGGCTGCAGAAAGTGCATCACCCGATTTCGTCGCGCACGCTGTCTTATGCGATGTTCGCCTGCTGAATGGTTCCGGCGGCGATAACCCTCGTGGTGCTTTCGGAGGTCGATGGAGACCACTTGCTGTTTCTTTTGGCCCGCTGGGTGGTTACCGCGCTCGCCAGTTTTGTGGCATGGGCGGTCTGTCGGCGTTGGTGGGAACGATCTGAAGTAACACTCTGATCGCGGCGGTCATCTCACCCGCACCCGTTGTTTGGCACAGGTAATGGCCGGCCTTCAGGTCGGTTCTTTTGTAGTATTGGCCGATGTTACAGCCATAGCAAATCGGGTTTTTGCACCGCCGGGATCTTGGCGGTGGGTTTTCTCAACCTTAGCTTGGAGGATTCTCTCGTGGCTCTCGAACGCACTTTCGCAATCATTAAGCCGGACGCTGTTTCCCGCGGCCTGCAGGGCGAGATTCTGGCCCGCATCAACAAGGCGGGTTTCCAGATCGTCACTATCAAATCGATGCGGATGACAAAGGAAGAAGCCGGCGGCTTTTACGCCGTCCACAAAGAGCGTCCCTTCTTCGGCGAGCTGACGGATTTCATGTCGTCGGGCAAAATCTTCGCGATGGTTCTGGAAGCTGATGGTGCGATCCTGAAATGGCGCGACGCCATGGGCGCGACCGATCCTAAGAAAGCCGCCCCTGGCACCATCCGCCACGACCTCGGCACCAGTATCGGCAACAATGTCACGCACGGCTCCGACGCGCCCGAAACCGCTGCTTTTGAGATCGGCTATTTCTTTTCCGGTCTGGAACTTATTTAACAGCCCTTAAAGCTCATCCAAGCGATTGCCGGGACGCACCGGAAATCACTTTTTTATTCGCGCAGCCGCTCCCGGATGACACGATTCCGTGCCGGGGTTATACTCCGGGAATTATGAAAGGCTCTCCCAAAGTAATCGAAGAACTGAATAAGGCGCTCCGCGAGGAGCTCACCGCCATCAATCAATACTTCCTTCACGCGGAAATGTGCGAGAACTGGGGCTACGATCGCCTCTCGGAATACATCAAAAAGCAATCCATCGGCGAAATGAAGCACGCGGAAGCGTTGATGGAGCGCATCCTGTTTCTGGACGGCATGCCCAGCATGAAGCCTCTCGAGCTGACGATCGGCAAGAACGTCCAGGAAATGCTGCAGAGCGATCTCGATCTGGAAGTCTCCGCGGTTAAGGCCTATAACGCCGCAATTCAGATCGCGGTCGAACAGAAAGACAATGGCTCGCGCGACCTGCTGGTCGTGCTGCTGAAGGATGAAGAGGATCACGTGGACTGGCTGGAAGCTCAGATTCACCAAATCAAGGAACTCGGCTACGAGCGTTACCTGACCATGCAAATGGGCGAGTTTGAGGACCAGTAGCCCGAGTACCACCCTGTTCTCTCTGCGCGCTAACGATTAGCCATCCCCTTACGTCCCACCGGGTGTAGGCTTTGTCTGATACCGCCAGCCGGAGGTTCTGATGCTCCGTCGCGACTTCCTCCATTGCTCTTCCCGCGCCGCTGCCGGCGCATGGTTCGCGTCCCGCTCGTTGGCGCACCGTCTCGCCGTAGTGCCTCCGCCCGCGCAAAAGTTCGCGGCTACGGACACCGTGACGCTAGGCAGCACCGGCATCAAGACTTCCCGGCTGGCCATGGGCACCGGCACCGTCGGCGCCGGCAAACATTCCCATCAAACTGCTCTGGGCATGGACGGCCTGCCGCGCCTGCTGCTCAATGGCTACGACAACGGCTTGCGCTTCTTTGACGCAGCCGATTCTTACGGCAGCCATCCCCACGTCGCCGAAGCCCTCAAGCACGTCGATCGCAGCAAGGTCACCGTGCTGACCAAATCCTGGGCCCGGGATGCAAAAGAAATGGCTGCGGACGTCGAACGCTTCCGTCGCGAGCTTGGCATCGAACAAATTGATATGGTCCTGATGCACTGCCTCACCGAGGCCGACTGGACCACGCGCTATCGCCCCGTGATGGACGTCCTCGAAGAAGCCAAACAAAGGAGAATCATCCGCGCCCACGGATGCTCTTGCCATTCCATCGAAGCGCTGCGTGCGGCAGCACAATCTCCGTGGGTGGACGTTGACCTCGCGCGGGTGAATCCTGTCGGCGCCCACATGGATGCCGATCCCGACACCGTGGTCAGCGTTCTCCGCGAAATGAAAGCCGCAGGAAAAGCCGTGATCGGCATGAAAATACTTGGACAAGGCGCTCTGCGCGACCGCCAGGACGATGCCTTGCGCTTCGCCCTCGGCCTAAACCTCCTGGACGCCTTCACCATCGGCGCCGAATCTATCGCCGAACAGAATGACCTGGTCCGCCGTATCGCCGCCGCGGCTTGACGCAACCCATAACCTAGAATCGCGGGAACATTATTGAGCGAAATTGCGCAGCCATCCGAAACTTCGGCAGCCGGCGGCTCGCCAGCTGGGCGAGATCACCTCGGGTTTTACTTAGTTACCTGCTTACTTCCTTCTTTTTCTCGTTCTACAATCGCTCTGTGGAACCGGTTCAGCAATTCGGCCGCACCATGCTGATCCTTGGTGTGGTTCTCCTCGCCGTCGGCGCGCTCTTGTATTTCGGCGGCAGACTGCCTTTCCGCCTCGGACGCCTCCCCGGCGACTTCGTCCATCGAGGTCAGCACGGTACTTTCTACTTCCCGCTGGTCTCGTGCCTGGTCATCAGCGTGTTCCTCAGTCTGGTTCTTTGGATCATCAACCAGTTCCGCCGCTGAATCGTCGTCCCGCCGCCGCGCGTCGCATCGGCTGACGCTCTCAGTGATTTGTGGCAAACTAATTGTTCCAAGATTGCGATTTCGCGCAGTCCGTCTGTGCTCCCATCGCGAAACTTTAGCTCGGCTGTTTTGCAGCCGCGCCGGAAAAGACATCAGGCATGCGGATCATCTCTCAGCCGCCGTCAGAACAGGTACATGGACCCACAGCTCGAGCGGAATTTCTGCATCATCGCGCACATTGACCATGGCAAGTCCACGCTGGCCGACCGCCTGCTTGAAATGACTGGCGCGCTTTCCCAGCGTGAAATGCACGAACAGGTGCTCGACTCCATGGACCTGGAGCGCGAGCGCGGCATCACCATTAAAGCCAAGAGCATCCGCCTCCACTACAAAGCCAAAGATGGAAACACTTATCGCCTGAATCTCATCGACACGCCGGGACACGTAGATTTCTCCTACGAAGTCTCGCGCGCGCTCTCCGCCTGCGAAGGGGCGCTGCTTGTCGTGGACGCTTCTCAGGGAGTCGAAGCGCAAACCGTCGCCAATACGTTTCTCGCCGCCGGCAACAATCTCACCATCGTTCCGGTCATCAACAAAGTAGATTTGCCCGCCGCGCAGCCCGATTTCGTGAAGGAACAAATCGAAAACGTTCTCGCCATTCCCGCGCATGACGCCCTGCTCATCAGTGCCAAAAGCGGCCTTGGAGTCGAAGACGTCCTCGAAGCCATCGTCGCCCGAATCCCCGCCCCAAAAGGCAGTGCGCAAAGTCCTCTGCAAGCCTTAATCTTCGATTCCTGGTTTGATCCGTATCGTGGCGCCGTAGTGCTGGTCCGCGTCAAGGCGGGCCGCCTGACCAACCACATGAAAATTCGCCTTTGCGCCAATCCCGAAGTTTACGAAGTCGAGCAGCTCGGCGCGTTGACTCCCAAGCCGGTTGCCCTCGAGGAGCTCGAAGCCGGCGACGTCGGCTTTGTCGTCGCCAACATCAAGCGCGTTGCCGACGCCCGTATGGGCGATACGGTCATCGAAGCGGGCAGCACCGCTTCGGCGCTTCCCGGTTTTGAAGCCACTAAACCTATGGTTTTCGCCGGACTGTTTCCGGTTCTGGCGGACGAATACGAACCGTTGCGCGACGCGCTTGGCAAACTTCAGCTCAACGATGCGGCTTTTTTCTATGAACCAGAGAACTCCGTCGCGCTCGGCTTCGGCTTCCGTTGCGGATTTCTCGGTCTGCTGCACATGGAAATCGTGCAGGAGCGCCTCGAACGCGAATTCGGCCTCAACCTCATCACCACGGCGCCCAGCGTCCGTTATCGCATCACGCGTGTCGGCGGCACCGCCATCGAAGTGGACAGCCCGGCAAAATTTCCGAATCCCAGCGACATCGAAAAGATTGAAGAACCGGTCATCAAGGCCATGATCATCACCAGCGACGATTCTGTCGGCGCCATCCTGCAGCTCTGCCAGGACAAGCGCGGTATCCAGAAGAATTTCGAATACCTCTCTCCCACGCGCGTCATGCTCACTTACGAGCTGCCGCTCAACGAAATCGTTCTCGACTTTTACGACCGCCTCAAATCCGTCTCACGCGGCTACGCTTCCCTCGACTATCACCTGCAAGGCTACAAGGAATCCGATCTCGTTAAACTCGATGTGCTGGTTGGCGGCGAACCAGTGGACGCGCTTGCCATGATCACCCACCGCGACACGGCCTACGAACGCGGCCGCGAACTGGTCTCGCGCCTGCGCAAACTCATCCCGCGCCAGATGTTTGAAGTTCCGATCCAAGCCGCCATCGGCAGCCGCGTCATCGCCCGCGAAACCGTGGCCGCCATGCGCAAGAATGTCCTCGCGAAGTGCTACGGCGGCGACATTTCCCGCAAACGCAAACTCTTGGAAAAACAAAAGGAAGGCAAACGCCGCATGAAACGCGTGGGCCAGGTGGATATCCCCCAGGAAGCTTTCTTGGCCGTCTTAAAGGTTTCGTCCACCGACGAGGAAGACTGAGCCAAAGAGGCGAATTTTGTAGCTGCCGCCTTCAGCTGATCACCGGTTTCTTGCTCTTTACTTCGGCGCCCGCCTCGCCTCGGTGCAAGCGGATTGCGACCGTGTCCCCAACTGAAACTTGCGCCACATCGCGCAGAACATTCCCCGCCAGGTCCGTGACAATGGCGTAACCCCGCTCCAACACTTTCAGCGGCCCGCGCTCCCGCAGCTGTAATCGTAAACGCTCAATCTGCTCCCGCTTGGCGCTCAAAAGGCGCTCCGCGCGAATTCCGAGCTCCACGCTG
Source organism: Candidatus Eiseniibacteriota bacterium (assembly GCA_035607085.1). GTDB lineage: Bacteria > Acidobacteriota > Terriglobia > Acidiferrales > UBA7541 > Acidiferrum. The sequence goes on from DATMZI010000007.1 coordinate 37,426, forward strand.
CGTTTCTCTACGCGCAGTCGCGCTCTGGAGAGCCTGTCACGGAAATCGAAGCGCGCAACTTGCAGATGCGCTAGCGTGAATCGCCGCCGCGACTGCTCCAGCCTGCCGCGCAATCCCTGAGCCAATCGGGCAGTCATTTCATCCGACCGCTGCCGCCGTTGCCGCAATAAATCTAGCGGTCGCCGGAATCCATGTCGCGCGCCCAATTCATGCACGCGCCGGCTCAGCACCGAAATTCGATAGCGCAACTGTTCCCTCAGTGCACGCTTGAGCCGCACCACGTGCTCGTCAAATTCGCGGCGCGTCTGCACCACAATTTCCGCCGCTGCGGATGGAGTTGAGGCCCGCACATCCGCCACAAAATCCGCGATCGTGAAATCCGTCTCGTGACCGACACCGGAAATCACCGGTATCGCCGACTCAAAAATCGCCCGCGCCACCACCTCTTCGTTGAATCCCCATAAATCTTCCATCGAGCCGCCGCCGCGCGCCACGATCAGCACATCCACGTTCTGTCGCTGATTGAAGAATCTCACCGCTCGCGCAATTTCACCCGCAGCGCCTTCGCCCTGCACGCGCACGGGCACCAGCATCAGATGCACATTGGGAAATCGCCGCCGCAAGATTCGCACGACGTCGCGCACCGCCGCGCCTTTGGGCGAAGTGATCAGCCCGATGCGGCTCGGCAGCATGGGCAGCGGCTTTTTGTGCTTCGCGTCAAAGAGGCCTTCGCCTTCCAGCCTTCTCTTCAACTGTTCGAATGCCAGCTGCAGCGCTCCGCGTCCCGCGGGATCGATCGTCTCCACATAAATCTGATACTCGCCGCGCGACTCATACACTCCAATCGAGCCGCGCACGCTCACCTTCAGTCCGTCTTCCGGACGGAACTTTACGCCGCGCATCTGTTGCCGGAACCACACGCACTTCACCTGGGCCTTGTCGTCTTTCAGCGTGAAATAAATGTGTCCGGACTGCGCTTCGCGGCAATTGGAAATCTCGCCTTCTACCTGCACGTCGACAAAATTCTTCGCCAGTAGGTCACGGATCCGCGCCGTCAGCTCGCTCACCGTCAGCGAGCGCCGCTCCGGTTGCAAATTAAACGTCAGTTGTCCCATGGTCTTTTCCAAATCGTTACAGTATCACGACCGCTGTTCTAGCCCTTCTCTGCTACTCTGATGTTTCACAAAATGGAGAGAGGACCCGATGCGGTTCCCAGTCCTGGCCGTTTCCGCAGTACTAGCAGCCCTTCCCGCGATGGCGACCGCTCAATCTTCGGTTGCCGGAAAGGTGGAAACCAGGAAAGCTCTTCCACCCGTCGCTCGCGTGGTCCAAGAGGTCCGCAGCTACCGCCAAGCCAATGAAGGCCGGATCATGCGCGAACTCCGCGAATTCCTCGCCATTCCAAATGTCGCGAGCGACACGCCCAACATTCAGAAAAATGCGGAACGACTCAAGGAAATGCTCGAAGCACGCGGCGTTGAAGCGCATCTGCTTTCCGTCGAAGGCCGCGGCCCAGTCGTCTTCGGAAAACTTGATACGCTGGGCGCCGCCCGCACCGTCATTTTCTACGCGCATTACGACGGCCAGCCGGTGGTCGCTTCCGAATGGACCGACAAAGCCCCGTTCGAACCGACGCTCCGCGCGGACTCCATCGAAGCTGGCGGCAGCAAAATTCAGTTTCCAGATGCCGTCAAAACTCCCGGCCCGTATCAGGACGACTGGCGCATATATGCCCGCTCCGCATCCGACGACAAGTCGCCCATCATCGCCATCCTCGTGGCGCTCGACGCGCTTCGTGAAAAAGATATTCCACCCGCGGTCAATCTGAAATTCGTTCTAGAAGGCGAAGAAGAAGCTGGCTCCGAGCATCTCCAACAAACCCTGCAGCTCCACAAAAACCTGCTTAAGGCCGATCTGCTGATTACCGGCGACGGCCCGATTCACCAATCCGGCCGCCCACTTGTTTTCTTTGGCAATCGCGGCGACATCGGCTTGGACATCACCGTGTATGGTCCTGTTCGCTCACTGCACAGCGGCCATTACGGCAACTGGGCGCCGAATCCGGCGATGCAACTTGCACAGCTGCTCGCGTCGATGAAAGACGAAAACGGCCGTGTTCTCATTCCGGCCTATTACGACGATGTCGTGCCGCTCGCTTCCTTGGAAAAATCCGCGCTCGACGCCATGCCTTTCAACGACACCGATCTGCAGCGCGAACTAGGCATCGCCAAGCCCGAAGGCAGCGGCAAAAAGCTAGTGGAGTTGCTGCAGGCGCCATCGCTGAACATTCGCGGAATCCGCAGTGGCAACGTCGGCGAACTCGCCACCAACATTGTTCCGGACAAAGCCGAAGCGTCGCTCGAAGCACGCCTCGTCAAGGGCGAGGATCCGCACAAAAAGTTTGAGCAGATTGCCAACTTCATTCGCCAGCAGGGATTTTTTGTAGTGGATCACGAACCAGCGATCGAGGAACGGCGCGCGCATCCGCGCGTCGCCAAGTTGCTAGACCAGGGCGGCTACCGCGCTTCGCGCACTCCGATGGATTTGCCGGTATCAAAGGCGCTGGTGCGCGTGATGCAGGAAGCGAAGAACAATCGTACCGTCGTCGCGCCCATGCTTGGGGGCAGCGTTCCCATGTATATTTTTGAAGATCTTGGCCTGCCATGGATCGGCGTCCCCATCGTCAACTACGACAACCACCAGCACAGCTTCGATGAAAATCTGCGCCTCGGCCAATTCTGGGACGGCATCGAAACCTACGCCGCGTTGCTTGCCGATCTTGACTGGTGAGAGCCGTTTCGAGGGTGCATTGCGTTGCAGCGCGCTACTTTGCCGCGCTGAAGTCCCGGGCGCCAGTTTTAGACACAGCAGGACCCTCGGCACTGCCTGCTGGTTCACAATTCCAAAAAGTTCTTTAACAACTGCTTGCCGGATTCTGTCAATACCGACTCAGGGTGAAACTGCACGCCTTCCAGTTTGTGTTTCTTGTGCCGCAGTCCCATGATCGTGCCGTCGGCCGTTTCCGCGGTGATCGCTAATTCTTTCGGCAACGATTTTTTCTCGACGATCAGGGAGTGATACCGCGTGGCCGTAAATTTCTTGGGCAAATCGCGGAACACGCCCTTGCCATCGTGCTCAATCTGACTGGTTTTGCCGTGAAACAATTTCGGCGCCCGCACGATTTTGCCGCCGTATGCCGCTCCCATGGCTTGAAGCCCGAGACAAACACCCAAAATGGGAAATTTCCCGGCCAGCCGCTGAACCACTTCGATCGAAATGCCCGCTTCCTGCGGCGTGCATGGCCCTGGCGAAATCACAATTCGTCCCGGCTTGCGCCGCGCGATCTCTTCTACCGAAATCTTATCGTTGCGATACACTTCCACCTCGCAACCCAGTTCGCCCAGATACTGCGCCAGGTTATAGGTAAACGAATCGTAGTTATCAAGCAGCAGAATCATTTGCTATTCCGATTATGCGCGGCTTCCAACGCGCGCAGCAATGCTTTCGACTTGTTCACCGACTCGTCGTATTCACCTTCGGGTGTAGAATCGGCCACAATGCCGCCCCCGGCTTGAATGTATGCCACGCCATTCTTGATGACCATGGTGCGCAGCGCGATGCAGGAATCAAGGTTTCCCGCAAAATCCAAATATAAAATTCCACCCGCGTAAATCCCCCGCCGTGTCTTCTCCAGCTCTTCGATAATTTCCATCGCCCGCACTTTGGGCGCCCCGGAAACCGTTCCCGCGGGAAAGCAGGCCATCAAAGCGTCAAAACAATCCACATCAGGGCGCAACTGTCCGCGCAAACTAGAAACCAGGTGCATCACGTGCGAATAGCGCTCGACGGTCATCAACTTTTCAACCTTTACGGTCCCATACTCGCACACCCTCCCGAGATCGTTTCGCCCCAGGTCCACCAGCATGATGTGCTCGGCGCGTTCCTTTTCGTCGGCGAGCATTTCCTTTTCCAGCCGCGCGTCTTCTGTTTCGTCCTTCCCGCGCCACCGCGTACCTGCAATCGGCCGGTATTGCACGTCCCGACCCTGCACCTTCACCAGCATCTCCGGCGAACTGCCCACCACGGCGACATCATTCAGCTGTAAAAAGAAAAGATATGGCGAGGGATTGAGCGCGCGCAGTTCGCGGTAAATCTGGAACGGTGCAGCCTGCGTCTTGGCGGAAAATCGCTGGCTGATCACGACCTGAAAAACATCGCCCGCACGGATGTATTGCTTGGCTTTCCTGACCGCTGCCAAATAGGCCGGCTTCCTGAAATTGGATGTGACTTCGGGAACTTCTATGACTTTGCCGCTTTGGTGCGCCGGCTGTTCCGCTGCCGATGGCTGCTCCAGTTGTTTGCGCGTGTGCTCGATCTCCTTCACCGCGGAATCGTATTTTTCCTGGAGAGTTCCTTTCCCTTCGGTGAAAACGTTGCGCACAATCCATAGCCGGTGCTGCACGTGATCGAACGCGATCAGGCCCCTATAGAACATCAACACCGAATCGAACAATCCGATCTCGTCCCTTAAATGTTTCGGCAGCTTTTCGATCAGCCGCACCATGTCATAGCTGAAATAGCCGATAGCGCCCGCAATCAGCGGCGGCAACCCTGCCAGCCGCACCGGACGATACCGCTCCATATGCGCCCGCAAAAATGCCACGGGATCTTTCTCTTCCCAAATCAGCCGGTCGCTGGTCTCTAGCACGCAGGCGCCATTCGCGTAGCGGAACACTTCTTCCGGATGCGCTCCCGCAAATGTGTAGCGCGCGATTTTTTCTCCGCCTTCCACTGATTCCAGCAAGAACGAATAGCGCGCGCCTTGCGCGATGCGCAAATAGGCGCTCACCGGAGTCAGCAAGTCGGCGGAAAAAACGTCGTAGACCGGGATCAGGTTCCCCTGTTTGGCGAAGCGGCTGAATTCGGCAAAACTCGGCTGGATCATGGCGTGGCGCTAACCACTCTATTTTCGTTTCTGGGAGCTACCACCAGGGCCGGTCGGACTTGTGGCAAACCGGGCTGGTTTCCGTCCGTCAATTATCCACAAAAAGGGGTGACCGTGCTCGACGGTGCGGTTAACATCGGCGCTTCCCGGCGACGGCTAGGGAAGATTCTTCCGCAATAAGTTTTGCAAGGACCGCGCGCCGCATCGCCGCTTCGGGCGCCCGCTGGCCCAGGAACAGCGCCCACTGCGCAAAGCCTTGCGCCAAAAACATTTCCACGCCGGAAATTGCACTGATTCCTTTTTTTGCAGCGATTCGCAGCAGTTCCGTCTGCATCGGCCGGTATATCAAGTCCAGCACGAACGGCGCGTTCAGCTCTTTTTCCGAAAGCGGCGAGACGCCAGGGCTCGGATGCATGCCCACCGGCGTAGCGTTTACCATCAACTCGAAACAAGCCGAGGCAATATGGCGTCGCGCGATCACCTGCGCGTCGCACGCTCGCGCCAGTTCCCGTGCCGCCGCCTCGCGCCGCGCACAAATGAGCACTTCCGCTCCCGCGTACGCCAGGGCAAACGCAGCCGCGCGCGCCGAGCCTCCCGCCCCAAGAATCAACACGCGCGCTCCCGCCAGGTGCAGCTTCCCTTCCAGGGCCCGCAACACGCCGAGATAATCCGTATTCGACCCGCGCAGGTTTCCGTTCTTGGCGACGACAACCGTATTGATCGCACCGATTCTCTCCGCCATCGGCTCACAATCATCGAGACCCTTCATGATGTTTTGTTTATGCGGAATGGTCACACTGATGCCGCGCAGTCCGAATTCCGGAATGGTCTCCACAAATTCGCTCAGGTTCTCAACCAGAAATGGCAGGAACATGGCATCGCGTTTCGCCGCGACGTAACCGGTGTTATGCAGCAGGGGTGAAAGGGAGTGCCCAACCGGATTTCCGATCACGCCGTAAATTGCCGTCTTTTGCGTGACGGCATCCGCGCGATATAGCTTTTTAAAATCGTGCAGGTTCACTTGGCCAGGCGCGGTGGCCGCAGCGACCGGCGCGTACGCCAGAGCGCTGCCTTCCCGCAGCGCCAGCAGCCGCGCGGGCAATCCCACTTCGCCCATGGGAACTACCACCACATCCTTCGACGTTCGCGCCAGCCGCAAGACGCGCAGACTATCCCTAAGCGTTCGTGCCTTCACCGCAATTTTGAAGGCATCCGCCTGGCCGCGTCTTGCATGCACCAAGCGCCGCGGAAGCGGAGGAGTCTTTTCAAAATCGTGAAAGGACAGAAGAATTTCCTCCGGCAGCGGATAAGCGCGCGCCGACTGTTCCGGCAGTTCACGCAGAGTTTCGATTTCCAGGTCGCACCATTGGCACCCGGCCTCGCGTGCCTGGGTAAGCCAGTAGAGCTCGGCTTCGGCACCGCCTTCGAGCTTGCCACCGCCCAGAATTCGCCGACAAGTTGCCAGCAGCGTGATGTTTTTCGGTCGTCGATGCCTGAGGGACGCCAGCAGCTTGGCGCGCTCGCGGTCCGATCGTAGCCAGTCCAACCGTAACTCTACGGTTCTGGTATAGCGCAATGCCTGCTTGAGCTGATCCTGAGCTTCTACGGCGGAGGGGGTGGCAATTACCGCACAAAGGCGGTTGGCGAAGGACAGGGCGGTCTGCGGAGATGTGGGCATATTATTGAAAACAAAAGATATAGCATGCCGTATCTAGTGTGTAAAGCCTGTCCCGACGTTTTCTTGACGGTACTAAAACCCATTGCTATTTTCGGTACTGAGATGGTCCCCGCACGGCCCTCCGGGCGTGTGTTCACGAAGGAGTTTTCTGATGCGCGCAACTTTTGCACCGAAAATGGTCGCACGTTTGTGGGTCGCCCTGCTGTTTGGCGCAGGTCTCTGCGTCGCGCAGGAACCGGCGGTCATCAACCAGCAGCCGGCTGGCCCTCCCGCTCAGCCCTGGAAATCCTCGGTGTACTGCTCGGGTTTCTATACCAGCGAAAGGGTTCCGGACGATTTGCGGCTGGTCAGCGGCGAGCAAACCGAATACAAGATCACCTTTGCCTACGGCGACATCGTTTATCTCGGCAAGGGTTCGAACCAGGGTGTGAAGGAAGGCGACCGTTTCTCCGTGGTACGGCAAGAGAGCGACGCAACGCACGTGCAGTGGTTCCAGTGGCAGGACAAGCTGAGCAAAGCCATGGGTGATCACTATTCCGACCTGGGTCAACTGACAGTCATCAAGACAGAACCCAATATCGCCATCGCCAAAGTTTCTCTGAGTTGTGAGTTCATGCAGCGCGGCGACATTGTTCTTCCTTATTCAGAACGTCCCGCCGGGCCTTTCAAGGATCCGAGCTCGTTCGATTTTCTGGCACCCTCCAGCGGCAAGCCGAAAGCCATGGTGGTGGAAGGCAAGAATTTCGCTCAAATGAGCGGCCGCTGGAACACCGTCTTCGTCAATCTCGGCGCCAAACAGGGCGTCAAGGTCGGCGACTACTTCCGCATGTTCCGCTATCAGGGCACACGCGCCGAAAGTATACCGACTCAGAAAGACTATCAGGACAGCTTGTATGGATTCGGCAGCAGTTCCAAGCACTATGCGTGGAACGATTTGCCGCGCGAAGTTTTGGGCGAAGGCATCGTGCTCAACGTCAGCGAGAACGCCGCGACGGTTTTGATCACCACCTCGCGGAACGAGATTCACGCCGGCGATTACGTCGAACTGGAATAGCCGGAAGAAATCACAACAGGGAGGCCCGCGGATTAGTTTGCCGCGGGCTTTTGGTTTTTTGGAATCATTCGACAGCGGCGCTGGCCGAGCCGTTTTCCTGAAAGATCTCGCAGGTAAAACCGAAGAGTTGCGTTTCAGCTCCGCGCCACGCATCGCGCGGCAATCCCGCTTTGTGGCATGTTTCTTCCAGAAATTGCGTGCGGGAAAGCCGGTGTTCGACCGCCACCTGAGGCAACAATAGCCCCTGCCGTTGCGCGGTTCTGATAAACAGCCCATGTTTGCCGATTTCAATCTTTTCGGGATCCAGCGGAAACAATTCGGATAGAATCGAGATCTCGATGGCCAGGCCCGCTACTTCGTCTGCGCGTAAAGCCGCAAAGCGAGGATCGCGAAAAGCCGCGCTTTCCGAGCAATGAGCAATGCTTTGCCCAAGAGTTTCGCGGCCTTCGATGACGCCGATGCAACCGCGCAGATCGCCGTCCACGTAAATGGTCACGAAAACGCCGCGACGCAAAGAGAAACAAGCGCACTGCCTGGCGGGCATGTTGCAGGCGTGACCCGCGAGCGCACCGAGAATAGCAGAACGCGCGAGAGCCAGCATGGCGTGCCGCTCTTCCGCCGTAAATTCGAATTCAGGACGGGACGACATCCTCGGACTTGGCACGGGCTTCCAGCATTCGGAGCTTTCTGCGCTGCTTGATGCGATCGTCGAGCTGGCTCCAAAAACGGTAGAAGTATTGCGCGGCGGAGATCAAAGCGCTGGCCACAACGAGCCAAAGAAGAATCTGCGCGATGGGCTGCAAGTAGGGACGGCTCGCGCCGGCGATCAACACGGCGACGGCGCAAACCTGCAAAACCATTTTGGTTTTTCCGAGAGCGGAAGCGGCAATGGTGAAGCCTTCCGCGGATGCGATGTTGCGCAGCCCTAAAACTGTGAATTCGCGGCCAACGATGATCACCACCATCCACGCCTGCACCAGGTGCATATCCACCAGTGAAATGAACGCCGCGGAGATGAGCAGCTTGTCGGCGATAGGATCGAGCAGAATGCCCAGGGTAGTAACCTCTAACCGGCGCCGCGCGAAGTAGCCATCCGCCCAGTCGGTGGCCGCCGCCACCAGAAGAATCAAGACACCCCAAAACTCGAACCGCATGTGGAAGCCCCACAGCTCCACATTGGGACTGCGCGTAAGGAGCACCACAATCAGCAGGGGCACGAAGAAAATGCGCAGGAGCGTGAGTGAATTGGGAAGGTTCATAGGCGCACAGCGCCTGCAACTGCAAGTTGGGTCGGAAATGGCACCGACAAACGACTATAAGCTTCGCGAGGGTGGGCGTCAACGGCGAGCCGGGCGGCCATCTGAGAGAAATGAGGTACTACGGAGGCAACAGCCGACGCGGAGTAAACGGGCACAAAGCTGTGTACGGTTTCGTAACACAGATGCCCTAAAGCTGTGCAAATTCTTTAGCGGGATGGGGACCAATTTCTCCCAGTCAGCAACGTTCAAAGTCCATTAACCTCCTGCAATGCTTTTGTTTTGTGTATGTTACAGATGGTAGAAAAACGCGCGAGATGCGGGGTAAAGCAGCAGGCCAAGGGCGGTCGAAGGAGTGCTGGGGATTTCCACAAGAATTTCCACTGTCACAGACCGGTGCAGGGCCTCGCATCCGGGTGACAAAAGGACCGGAATTCAAGGGTTTTGGCCGACTTCTTGGCGAGTTTACCAAACAGGAATGGTCCGGCAGAAGCGTGACAAATCAAATCGCACGCGGTCCGCGCAACAGACGTACCGGCAGAAGCAAAATCGCGCTGAGCAAGCCGAAAACACCCGTTAGCGTGATGCCGACAATGCGGAAGGGAAGGCTAAGTAGCCACACAAAGGGATAGGCAATCAGCGCCAGCAGCGCAAGGGGCCAACACAGTAGAAATAAAATGCACCAGAGAAAAAAAGCAGCCATGGCAGACCTCCCAAAAACGTCTCATCTAATCAAACGAAAGTTGCGGAACAGAAGTTCCCTGCAGCGCAAAGTCCTGCAGTCCCAGCCGATTTGCGATGGACTCCGGGACCTCGGCTTCGAGCGTCATGTGCGCATCGTCTTCCAATTCTGAATGTATGACTTTGCCGAGTGCGTGAACCAAGGCGAGAGTCCGGCCCTCGGTCAGTGGAATGCGCAACGACAATTTCACTGCCGGATCCACGGGCAGCGTATCGTCGATTCGCTTCAAAAGCGACTCGAGGCCCGTGCCGGTTGCGGCCGATATGAGCACTGGGGCGCCGGCACAATTCTCCGCGGCGAGAGACTCCTGTAATTCCTTCTTTTCTTCGTCGGACAGCAGATCCATCTTGTTCCAGACCTGAATCGTGGGGCGGCCCGCGACGCCCAGCTCGGCCAGGATTTTCTTCACGGCTTCGTCGAGTTCGCGATGACGCGGACTGGAAATATCGCTGACATGAAGGATGACGGCAGCTTCCTGCACTTCTTCCAAAGTCGCTCGAAATGCAGTCATCAAGCCCTTCGGGAGATCGCGGATGAAACCAACCGTATCGGAGAGCAGCACGCGGCGGCCAGATGGCAAACGCAGAGCGCGAATGGTGGGATCGAGCGTGGCAAACATGCGCGCAGAAACCAGCACTTCGGCCTTGCTAAGCGCGTTGAAGAGCGTGGATTTTCCAGCGTTGGTATAGCCAACCAAGGCAACAGTGCCGAGAGGTACGGCATTGCGTGCCTGGCGGCGCAGCGAACGCTGCTTGCGCACGTCGTCAATGCTGTTCTGAATTTTGCGAACACGATCGCGTATGCGGCGGCGGTCCGTTTCAAGTTTCTTTTCACCTGGACCGCGAACACCGATACGGCCCGCTCCGCCCCCTGCACCGCCAGCACCGCCTCCACCGCTCTTGCCACCGAGGCGAGACATCGCTGCGCCCTTACCGGTGAGGCGAGGCAGCATGTAGTTGAGTTGTGCCAGTTCGACTTGCAACTGGCCTTCGCGGCTGCGAGCATGTCGCGCAAAAATGTCCAGGATGAGCTGCGTCCGATCAATCACGCGGCATTCGGTGTGTTCCTCGATGTTGCGTTGCTGCACCGGGGAAAGATCGCTGTCGAAGATAATCAGCGGCGCTTTCTTGGAATAGGCTTCGGCGCGGATTTCATCCAGCTTGCCGCGCCCGACCAGCGTGGCTGGGTCGGCAGCATCGCGAATCTGGAAAACCGTTCCGGCTATGGAAGCGCCGGCGCTGCGGGCGAGTTCGACGAGTTCAGCTAGGGATTCGCGCTCGGGCGTGCCGGCGGCTACACCCGGGATGCGCCGAGAACGCTTCCAGGCAACGCCGACCAGCAGCGCACGTTCGGTGGACGGTATGGCTTGCGGGGTCTTCATCGAGGCGAGGTTTGTATGGAGGTACGAGGCACGCAGGAACCCATTGTGAAGAGTATACGCCGCAGGGTGCAGCCGCGAAACAGCAGGACGCAGTATTTTGCGCCGAAGCTAGGTCGATGAACTGCGGTGACCGCACTAACCAGGAACGACATTCTACCCTCACCCTATTCCTAAAGCGCTTGAAAACAAAGAGCAGGAAATCTACAAAAAGTGAAGAGTTGAAAGAAAAGGACTTCAGCTTCGCCAACTTCGTAAGAGCATCAAAAACAAAATGCTTTACTCGCTGGAAAAGAACGCCTCATGCTTCCGATCGGGCCGCGCAGTTCTGTCTAAGTGACCATGCGCGGAGGATGAATAGAATATCAAGTCGATTTTGCTCATAAATCCGGCGATTTTAGACAAAAGATCATCGATCGGTACGGGAGGCGATGCGGAGGATGGCCGCGAGGCTGTCCTGGATGTCGGCGTCAGTGGTGGCCCAACTGGAGACGGACACGCGCATTGCGGTGTGGCCGTGCCATTCGGTGGGGCCGCACCAGCAGGTGCCGTCGGCCTGGACTTCGCGAATTACGCGTTCAGTGTTTTCCGCGGTGCCGAAAGAGACGAGAACTTGATTGAGGACGACGTCGTTGAGGACTGCGAAACCTGCACGGTCGAACCCTTCGGCAAAGAGTGCGGCCTGGCGGCAGTGGCGTTCAATGAGGTCGCGGAGGCCGTCGCGGCCGAGCGAGCGGAGGGCGGCCCACAATTCGATGGCGCGGGCCCGGCGGGAAGATTCCGGAGTGTAGTGGCAGGGTTCACGAAGGGCACTGGGCTGGAGATAGGCGGCGGTGGTTGCGAAGGCCGCGCGGAGGTGTTCGGCTTCACGGACCACGGCAATGCCGGAGTCATACGGGACATTGAGCCACTTGTGGCAGTCGATGGCCCAGGAGTCTGCGTCGGCGATTCCCTGGACGTGATGCGAAAACTGCGGGGAGGCGGCGGCCCAGAGGCCGAAGGCGCCGTCCACATGGACCCAGGCATCGGCTTGGTGCGCTGTTGCGCAGAGTTCGCGGGCAGGATCAAAGGCACCGCTGTTGACATTACCGGATTGAATGCACAACAAGGTGCTGGCATCGAGCGGAGGTAGCGCCGCGGGACGCATGCGGCCCTGACCGTCGGAGGGAACCTTGGTAACGCGGGAACGGCCCAGGCCTAGCATGGACAGTGCTTTAAGCAAAGAGACGTGAACCTCGTCGCCGACGACGACCTTGACAGGCGGGGCTCCGAAGAGACCGTCTTGTTCGACGTCCCAGCCCTGGCGTTTGAGAATAGCGGTGCGCGCGGCAGCGAGCGCAGCAAAGTGGGACATGGTGGTACCGGTGACGAAGGCGGCGCCGCTCGTGGCGGGTAGGCCAAACAGGTCGCAGATCCAGTAGCGGACGATCTCTTCGAGGCGTGCGGCTACCGGAGACATGGAGGCATAGGCTGCGTTCTGGTCCCAAGCACCGGCGAGCCAGTTGGCTGCGAGCGCGGCGGGAAGTGTGCCGCCGATGACGAAGCCGAAGTAGCGGCCGCCAGCGGTGGCGACGGTGGCGGGGGAGCCGATGTCATCGAGCAGAGCCAGGATTTGGGCGGGGTCGGTGGGCGATTGCGGGAGGGGGCCGGCGAGGAATTCGAGACGAGCAAGGTCGCCAGGGAGCGGGGCGACGCGGCGGGTAGGGATCGCGGCGAGATAGCGGGCGGAGCGGGTTGCGGCGTTGGTCAGCAAATCTTTCATCTCGGTTCCTGTGCAACGGCGAGTTATAAGCGAGGTTACGAAGGCAGTTTGGCAGTCAAAGAGCCAAAGCGGCAGGTTTGCTAGAGACCGAGATTGCCACGCAAACCTGCGCGGCTCAAGGGAAGATCGAGTCGGTACTAGCAGGAGGCGGAGAGACGTAAGCGGAGCAAGTCTCGGGAGGCGGATTGGATGTGGGGGTCGTCGCCAAAGCCGGGGAGCCAATGGACGCCGGGTTCACGGCGAAACCAGGTGAGCTGACGTTTGGCGTACTGCCGAGTTCCCTGCTGAATGGCAGCGCGGGCCTGCTCGAGAGTGAGTTCGCCGCGGAGATGGGAGCGAAGTTCGCGGTAGCCGATGAAGTCGAAAGGCTTGGCGTTCTCAGGCTGGCCGCTGGACAGCAGGCGGTGGACTTCGTCGAGCCAACCAGCGCCGAGCATGGAGTCGGTACGCTCGTGGATGCGCTGATAGAGCGAATCGCGCGGCGGCTCCAGACCGATTTTGACGACACCCCAGCCGGGGAGCGGAGTTCTTGCAGCGCCATGCACCTCGGTAAGCGGTCTTCCCGAAAGCAGGCAAATTTCGATGGCGCGGATGAGTTTTTGTTCGTCGGCTGTTGCGATTTGCTTCGCGGCTTGCGGATCAAGGTGCCCCAACATCTTGTGCAGGTATCCCTGGCCGTGTTCCGCGGCGGCAGCGCGGAGCCGCTCGCGAATTTCTTCCGAACGCTGTGGGAGGTCGGCCAATCCTTCAAGAAGCGCGCGCAGGTAAAGGCCAGTTCCAACCGTAAACACAGGAAGACGTTGGCGGGCGCGCAGATCCGCGAGGATGGCAATGGCGCGTTCGCGATAACCGCCGGCGGTGGAAACGTCCGCTGGTTCAAGAATGTCGAGAAGATGATGCGGAACGGATTGGCGCTCGGTGAGCGTTGGCTTCGCCGTGCCGATGTCGAAGCCTCGATAAAGCTGCGTGGAATCGCAAGCGATCACTTCGCCGGAAAACTCTTTAGTCAGGAAAATGCCGAGCGAAGATTTGCCCGAGGCCGTAGGGCCCACGATGGCGACCAGCGTTGGGAGAGACATCATCGGGCGAAAATATGCCGGGCGCGAGCCATGAAGATAATGAGGACAACGGCGGCGAGAAGGATACTGCCGACGACTTGTTGGCGTGTAGGCTTCATGGACTGTTTCAAGAACTCAAACAGCATACGACCTTGCCCGATAAATCATATACACCTGTACCGCGACATCCTATCAGCGATAAATCTCTCTCGGGTGTCCAAGACGGAAAACCAGGACCTTGAGAATAGTGGCGCTAGCCGCCAACCCGATAGTTTCCAGAACTCGCCGAGCTTTGAGCCCCCGAGGGCTGCTCCGATGCTGCGCGAGTCTTCCAGCTTCGCGACCCGCGGAAGAAACTCCAATAAACGTCAAGCTTGCGTTGCGCCAGTTTGTGAGATCGCGGTCCGCCGATTCGGAGAGCTCGCAATTTGTTTCGAGCATGCGGGCAGATTGCTACTGGTTGGCGGCATCGAGGGGTAGATTGTACAAGAAAATGAAACGCAAACGGATTTCGGGACCGCTGAAGGCCGGGGGCAAGTGGTCGAACGGATTCGACGAGCGAATGGCGGAAACAGCGGCGCGATCGAGCGGCTCTTTGCCGGAACCGAGCAGTCGCTGCGGATCTTCATTGGGAACGCTGCCATCACGGCGGATGCTGAATTCGAGAACGACGCGGCCGCGGTCGCCCAGCTGCGCCGACTCCGGCATGACCGCGTACCAGTTGCGGCGCACGCTGGCGAGAACACGGGCCATGTAATCGCTGAAGTCCACGCCTTCGGTGGGCGTGAGTATCTGATAGGCCCCACTCATGCCGCTGTTACCTTGAGCGTCGCCGCCACCCAGACGGCCGCCACCACCGGGCGCAACGCGCGGGGCGGGCGCGGAAAATGCGCCGCTGGAGCCGCCTGTGTTGCCCTGGCGTGACATGTCCCGCAGGGTATCGCGCAACGGATTCGAAGATGTCTTCGGGAGAGTGAGGTTCGGACGAGCAGTAGGGGTATCCGGCAATTCAAGCTTTGGAGCATTGTTCGTCGCATTTTCCCGTTTGGGTGCCGGAGCAGGCGGAGGCGGCTGATTGGAGTTGGGCTGTGGAGCCGGAGCGGCGGGAAGTTCCTTGGGTTCGATTCTTGGCTGCGCGGGTTGCGTCGGGACTACTGGTTCCGGTGGAGCGATTTTGCGCAGAATGCGGGGATCCACTTTGACTTTAGGGGGAGGCGTGACCACGCGCGGCTCCGGGCGCGAAGGTTCAAACGAGCCCGGTGGCAACAGCAGAGTCATCTGCTTGCGCGCGATTTCCTGCTCGGCTGAAGTGGGTTCACGGCGTCGAAACAGGCTCGGAACGAGGAAGACCAGAAGCACGAAAATCAGCTCTGCCAGTACAACCGAACCGTAAAGAGTGACGGTCAGCCAGCGATTTTCGCGCGCCTTTCGCTCGCGCGTTTCGGCGTTGGCCAGGAAATTGACTTCGCCCGTGAGGAAAACGTCTTTCTCGACTAATTCTTCGGAAACCCGGGGAGGAGGGGAGACGATTTCCGGCGGAGACGCGCCCGCCGGTACGATAATGCGTTCATCGAGGTCAGAAGGCTGCAGTGGAAGCGTCGAGACTTCTTGCACCGCGTAGGCTTCGGGCTTGATGTCGCGCGGAACGACGAAGCGATGGGCAATGGATTCGAGTGGTAGATTGGCCGGAATGCTGGATTTGGTTTCGAGCGGCGTGGGCGTCATACCCGCCGGAACGAGCGTGCGGTCATCGAGCGTGGTGGGGCGGCGGCGCGAGCTGGGCTCCAGCGCGGATGGGCGAGCATCGAACGGTACCAGGGACCGTGGGATCATGTGCCTTCTTTTCTAGGATGAGCAAAAGCAGGCAAATCCACACCCGGATTGCCGGCTGTTGGTTGGACGCGCGCTGCGTGTTCCTGGATGCACGCCATGACGCGGGTGGCCAATTCGAGTGCGGCACGCCCCGCCGCGCCGTTGGTCTTGGGTTCTTTACGAGTACGGACCGCTTCAAGAAAGGCTTCGAGCTCCGCACGCAGCGGTTCGATTCCCGCGGCGGACAGTTTTTCAAAAGCAAATTCGGGTTGAACGCCGGTCTGTATGAGTGGCTCAACCACAGGTGGTTTGACGCGGACGCGCAGAGCGTCGCGGCGAGCGTAGTCCAACGAAATATATTCGTGCTGCTGGAAGAAGCGGACCTTGCGGACGCGTTCGGTGGAGACGCGGCTGGCGGTAACGTTGGCAACGGCGCCGCCGGAAAATTCGAGGCGAGCATGAGCGATGTCTACTTTGTCGCTGAGCACGGGTATGCCAACAGCTTTGACTTCAATGACCGGCTCACCTACGAGCGCGAGCAAAATGTCCAGATCGTGGATCATCAAGTCGTAGATGACATCTACGTCGAGGCTGCGTGGCGTGAAAACACCGAGGCGATGCACCTCAAAGAAAAGTGGACGATTGAGAATGGGCTCCACAGCGAGCACTGCAGGATTGAAGCGCTCGACGTGGCCAACTTGCAGGATGCGGGCATGTTTTTTCGCAGAAGCGAGGAGCGCGTCGGCATCGGGAAGATCCTTGGCCATCGGCTTTTCGACGAGTACGTCCATGCCCAGTTCCATCAGGCGACACCCCACTTCGGCATGGGCGACAGTCGGAACGGCAACGCTTGCTGCATCCACTTTGCCCTGCATCGCTTGCAAAGAAGAGAACGCCTGGGTTTGAAATCCTTGCGCGAAGGCAGCGGCGCGTGCCGGGTCCGTGTCAAACACGCCTGCGAGTTGCGCGGATTCCATTTCGCGATACAGACGCGCGTGGTTGCGGCCAAATTCACCGCAGCCGACGACGGCCACACGAGCCCGTTGATTCGCGGCAGCCGTCATTTCCTCCCTATTCCCTTTAGCGAAGCGTTTGGCTCCGTAGCCGCGGTGGGTGGAACGGCCTGAATGGTGATGCCGGCTTCCTCCGCCGCCGAGATGAGGGCTGCGCGATCGAAAAAAAGTGTTCGCTGCGCGTCGACTGCCAGTGCGGTCGCACCGGCAGCTTTCATGGTCGCAATGGTAGGCAGGCCGACGACCGGAACGTCAAAGCGCATGTCTTGTTTTGGCTTGCTGACTTTCACGACAACGAGCGGCTTGCCTGAAGCGATACGAGCGGCGCGCGCGATGGTTTCATCGGTGCCTTCCATGGCCTCCACAGCCACGCACGCCTGATCGGAAATCACCACTGTCTGACCGATGTCCATGCCGGCGATTTGGCGCGCGACGCCAAGGCCATAGGCGATGTCGGCAGCTTCGTGTTCGCTCGGCGCGCGGCGGGTGAGAACGCCGGCATCAGGAACGAGCGGCTTCAGGAAAAGCGTCGAGTCCACCAGATGAATGCCTTCGTCTTCGAGTACTTTGGCCACCGCACCAATCAGTGCGTCGGTGCTTTTCCGCGGCAAACTAAAAAGTAGCTTGGCCAGCTTCCAGTCTGGTCGAATCGAGCTGAAAATCTTGTTGTGCTTCACTTGCCCGGCCATGACCGCGCGGCCGACACCTTCCTGATGTAGCAGATCGATCGTTTTCGATAATTCGCCGAGGCTCACCCAATGAAGGCGTTGGGCCTGCTTCGCAAGCTCTGGATCCGCTTCTTCCTTGATCGCAATCACCGCCATATCAATGCCTTGGCTGCGCGCGCCTTCCAAAACCAGAAACGGAAAGCGCCCGTTGCCGGCGATGAGGCCCCAGCCGTTGCTCCTGAAAATGCTTGCGGTCATCTCGGAAAAGGTCGCCCGCCTATTTCACGATGCCGCGTTCGGCGGCTTCGATAAATTTCACCAGTCGGTGCACGTCCTCGGAATCAGCAAACTGTGCGCGCATTTCCACCAGCGCCTGCGACGTGTTCAATTTTGATCGCGACAGCAAGCGGAAGGCGCGCTGTAGCGTTTTGATTCGTTCAGCGGAAAAACCCTTGCGCTCCAGCCCGATGGAGTTGGGCCCAAACGATTTCGTTTCGCGTTCGGTGACGATGCGCGAAAACGGCGGCACATCCTGCACAATCACGGTCGAAGCGCCGATGTACGCATAACCTCCGACGCGGCAAAATTGATGTATTGGCGACAGCGCACCGATCGTCGCGAAATCTTCAACCGTTACGTGACCTGCAAGCGTGGCTGCGTTCACGAACAGGTTATTGCTGCCAATCTGGCAATCGTGGCCGACGTGCACATACGCCAGCAGAAAATTCTCGCTGCCGAGACGCGTGACGCCGCTGCCTTTTCTAGTGCCGCGGCTGACCGTCACGTATTCACGAAAAATATTCTTGTCGCCGACATGCAACTCGGTGCGTTCGCCGGAAAAGGTGTAGTCCTGCGGGTCACCGCCGACGACACAAAAGGGGTGAAAAACGTTCCCCGCGCCAAAACGCGACGGCCCGTAAATCATCGCATGCGGATGAACGATGCAATCTTCACCAAGCTCAACTGCCTCGCCAACGACCGCGAATGCTCCAACTTTGACGCCACCCGCGAGTTTCGCCGAAGCCGCGACTGACGCGCTCGGATGAATTTCGGGACTGCTCATTTCCCGGCGTCTTTCTCTTTCTGACCCGCTTCTGCTTTTTGCGCGGCGCCGGCACCGGCAGCCTTTTGCCCTGCCTCGCGATCCACCATCTTGCACATCAAAGTGGCTTCCGCCGCCAGCTGCCCGTCGACCAGAGCCTTTCCTTCGAGCTTGCAAAAATCGCCACGCCACGCCAGCACGGTCATTTCAATCTTGAGCTGGTCACCGGGCACCACCGGCCGCCTAAAACGCGCGCCATCCACGGCAGCGAAAAAGAGCAGCTTGTTTTCACGATCGGGAACTTCCAGCAACAAGAGCAGTCCGCCCGTCTGCGCCATGGCTTCGATGATCAGTACGCCCGGCATGACCGGCTTGCCCGGAAAATGCCCTTGAAAATGCGCTTCATTGATGCTGACGTTCTTCACGCCGACGATGCGCTTCAGGCGTTCCATTTCCAGAATGCCGTCCACCATCAGAAACGGATAGCGATGCGGCAGGTATCTCTGGATTTCTGTCACGTCCATGATCATCGAGTTCTCCGTCGCACGGCCCCACACTCAGCGGCGTAGCGGCTCACCGCCAAAACTATCATTATACCGGACGCAGTGGCAGTCCCGGCCAGCAGATTGTGCATGGAAGGGCGCCGGACGGGCTCGATTAGCCGCCCTGCCGCGGCTCCACAGGAGGCGTCGAATTTGCCACCTCTGCGCAGGGTTGCTAGCATCTGCAACCATGATTCAACACCCCGAAGCCAAGAGCTTGCTGAAGAGTTTGCGCGCCAAGCTTCCAGCCATGCTGGAAACGCTGAAGGAATTTGCCTGCTGCGAGTCGCCCAGCACCGAGAAAGCTCACGCGGACTCCTGTGCTGCATTGATTGCGACCGCCTGGAAGCGTCCTGGCATCGAAGTCGAATTCCTCGAGCAAAAACACCGCGGCGCGCATTTGCGTATGACCCACGTACCACAAGGCGGCGCCAAGCGTGGCCAACTTTTTGTCCTCGGCCACTACGACACGGTCTATGGCAGCGGCACTTTGCAGAAGATGCCGTTTCGCATTACAGGCGGAAAGGTCTTTGGGCCTGGCGTGTTTGACATGAAGGCGGGTATTGTCCAGGCATTGTTTGCACTGGACACTCTGCAACAGCTCGGCACGCCTTTGGCCAAGAGAATCGTTTTCCTGTGGACCTCCGACGAGGAGATCGGCAGCGAATCGTCGCGTAAGCTGCTCGAAACGGAAGCCAAGCGAAGTGACGCTGTCTTCGTTCTGGAGCCCGCGCTAGGCCCCAAAGGTCTGCTCAAGACTGCACGCAAAGGAGTTGGAGAAGCGGAAATCATCGTTCACGGTCGCGCTTCTCACGCCGGCCTCGCGCCCGAAAAGGGCGTCAACGCGATTCACGAGGTCGCGTTGCAAGTCGCGCACATCAAGGAATGGAATGACTCGCGTCGCGGCGTATCCGTAAACGCCGGCGTCATCGACGGTGGTACGCGTTCCAATGTCATTCCGGATTGCGCCAAAGTGGTCATTGACCTGCGCGCTCTCCGCATCGCCGACATGCGAGCCATTGAAAAACGCTTGCGAACTCTGAAACCGATTTTATCCGGCGCGAAACTCGAAATCCGCGGCGGCTTCAGCCGCGCACCGCTCGAACGTAAGCACAGCGCAGCGCTTTATCAACGCGCCGTGGAGCTCGGAAAACAAATGGGCTTGGAGATCGGCGAATGCACCGCCGGGGGCGGCTCGGACGGCAATTTCACCGCTGCGCTCGGCATCCCGACGCTGGATGGTTTTGGAGCGCTCGGCGACGGTGCGCACTCGCCGGGCGAATACATCATCGCCAAGGCCATGCCGGAGCGGGCCGCTCTTCTCGCGGCAATGCTGTCGCACAGCTGACGTTACATCCGCCGTCCGCGGCGGCCGGGGGCGAGACGCGGCAGCGCGACATTCATCAAGTCGCCGCTCGGGGCCGCGATCTGTAATTTCCGTGACAGCTTTCCCGCCTGTTTGTTCAAGCTTCGAACGTAAAACGGCAGCGCTTCGAGCAACAGCGACTCCAATTCGCGTTCCTGCTTTGTGTTACCTACCACAAACCACGAAAAACGGTCCCAGAATTGTTCTTTCCTCGAACCCTCTTTCGCGTGGCTCAGCAACCGCGCGCTGATCGCCCCGCGCCCGATATATACCGGCATCGCCCCGTGATACAGCACGTAGACGCCGGATTTGTGCCCGGCTACATCCTCGATTTCTTCCAGATTTTCGGTGTTTCGGGGCCAGTGCAATCCAAACTGCTTGATCAACGCCATGCTTCCATTGTTCTCCCACAAGAATCAGTTGCCATACGCTTCGCGCAAGTACGCTGCGGTTGCGCTGGTCAGCTCCGCATAGTCATTGCGCGTGACCGCCTTGGTGGCGGCTTCCGGCGATGCACCTGCCGCCAGGCGATCCATGATGCGGTCGAAGTCGGTCATTCCGCCCGAATGCAGAATGCACTCCACATTCGCCAGCGCCCAGGCATAGGCTACACCCACCACGTCATTCCGCATTTTCATCCAGTCGCCTTCAAAATGCGCCGTGGCCTGCTCCGGCGCGCTGTTCGCCATCTGAATCAGAGCTGCTACATTCACGTCGCTGCGCTTCCCTTCCATCCACTGCGCCAGGCCTTCCTGAATCCAAGTCGGCGCGCGCCCGTGTGTTTTTTGCTGGATAAAGCTGTGCGTCAGCTCGTGCCGCAACACCCGTGACAGCTCTGGCGTCACGCTACTCAGCCCCTGCACCGGAACGCGAATCCTTCCATCGTTCAGCGCGCCCACCCAAGCCGGCGCGGCGGTGATGTCCGCAAACGCCTGCTGCGTGTAGAGGATCACACCGATCGAATCTGGCGGCGAATAGCTCAGCTCAGCCTCAATCGCGTCAAAGTGATGTTCTAGCGCGCGCAAAACATCGCGCGCCAGTGCCGGCTCCGAGGCGCCGCTGTAACGCAGCGTAAAGTGCCTGCTCTCATTTTCCTTGTACTGCGCTTCTTCTTCCTTGTCTCGCAAGGCTTTCTTGAGTGCGGCTTCGGTTTCCGCATCCGGCCGCAGCGTCAGCGCGTGCTGCCATGCGCCCACCGCCAGGTCCAGCTTGTTCAAGCCGTAGTACGCCCAGCCGGTCAGTTTCGCTGCGTCCGGATCTTCCGGCGCAACTCGGTGGACCCGCTTGAGATATTCCAGTGATTGTGTGTATTCGCTTCGCCGAAGATGGAGGTAGGCGGCATTCATCAAGAACACCGGCTGTTCCGGCGCGTATGTCACGGCTTGCTGCTCATCCGCGATCGCCAAGTCCATCTCCCCATGCGCGGACTCGAACAGTGCAGCCACATGATGAGCCAGCGCCGCATTCCAGTTCGCCAGCGCCTTACCCGATCGAGCTTCGGTCTCTAGATCCGCAACGTAAGTACGATCTACCTCTCCGTCGTGAATTACGCGGGCCTCAATCTCGCCCTTCCTTGAGGATAGTGCCGCGTCGGAAGCAGCAACTTCAGGTGGTTTTAAAGAGAGCATTCTTGCGTCTAGAGAACTATCAACCGCTGACGCTCCGCCGCGCTCCACGTGGTCTACGATCGCGCGCGGCAGCGTCAGCGTTCCTGCTGCCGTCTCATAGTGAATTTTGTCGCCATCCTGCGTCACGCTTAGGGCAATGATGCGTTTACCGTTTTTCAGCACGATTGTGTCGGCCTGCGTGCTGCTCGCACCGCACAACAGGGCCGCCGCAAGCACCAGCTCCAGCCAATTTTTCCGGTCACTGCGCATTTTCTCAATGTACTCCCACGCGCAGACACGCTTCGGGCAACCTTGCCGCTGCATGTCCTATCTGACTACACTGCCAGCATGAACTCCCGGGCCCTCGTCTTTGCGACATTTGCCGCGATTTACGGAACCTGCGCTCCGGCGCAGCAGCCCCCGCCTCGCGAACCGCGCGAAATCCTGTCCGCCCTCAATCACCTGCAAGCCGACGCCGCGGCTGTCTACAAAATCGAGCCCGGCTCCCGTATCGAGCTTCGCCGTGGTGACGCCAAACTTCAGCTTGAGGATGGCACCTTAGCTTTCTTCACTGCGTTTGACGGAAAAATCACCGGTGCTGTTTACTCCGGCCGCGGCCACATTCTTGCCTCCCCGCGCGATCCGGTCGAAAAACAGCAGCTCGGCTATTTTCTCGGCGCGCCTATGCTCGATCAGGACTTTACCAGCGCTTATCTTCGTTTCACCGAAGACACTGCCAGCGAATTGCTACACCAATTCGATGTTGCGCAAATCAAGCCGCAGACCGACTCGTCTTTCGCCAACCTTTGGCAGCCGGCAGTTCAGGCTCGAGCGCCGGCACATTCCTTGCGCTTTCTCTACGACGCACTCTCCGAAGTTTCCCGTCCTTACTTCGCGGCCTCTCTCAGTGGCATCCAGACCGGTCTATTCGACTTCATCTACGACGACATCCGCGACGAAACCGAGATGTTCGGCCAGGGCAAAAAGTCCAACGGCTCGGACTTTTACGACATCTGGAGCTCTTACCGGCTGCCGGGAACTGCTCCTTTACCGCCTGCTTTTCGCGCCCTGCATTACAAAATCGACGCCACCATCAATCAGGACAATTCGATTAGCGGCCAGGCGACGGTCCGTATGCGTGCCGAGAGCCCCGGCCAGCGCCTGCTCGGCTTCGAATTTTCCCGTTTCCTTACAGTCGATTCCGCCACTCTTCGCGACGAAACTCTCTTCACCTATCCCAATGACGCCACCACTTCCGAAGAGCGCAAAGCCCGCGGCACCGACGCCCTGTTTGCGGTTCTCTCTCGCGCTCCGCCGAAGGGCGAAGAATTCGAAATCACTTTTCGTTACCACGGCAACGTCATCCGCGACGCGGGCAACGGCGTGCTATTCGTCAGCGCGCGCGAAGGCTGGTATCCCCATTTCGGCGATAACGCGCAGTTCTCCGAATACGATCTGACCTTTCACTGGCCCCACAAACTTCGCTTGGCCGCTACCGGCACAAAAATCAGTGAACGCGAAGATGGCGACCAGCGCACCGGCCAATGGCGCACAGACAAGCCCGCGTCCGTCGCCGGATTCAATCTTGGCGAGTACGCGATCGCCTCGGTGTCCGCCGCAAACTACTCCGTCGACGTCTACGCCAATCGTCAGCTCGAGCAGGCCCTCGCGGAGCAGCTTCGAGCAAACACGCTAGACCCGATCGCCGAAATGCCCCGGCCTTTCGGGTCGCCTCAGGCCACCTCGCATCTCAGTTTGTCTCCGCCGCCTCCGCCTAGTCCGGCTGGCGCCTTGAAACAACTCGCTCGCGACATTGATTCCTCGATTCGCTTCTATGAAACCTATTCCGGCGCCTTTCCAGCCAGACAGCTCAGCGTCTCCCAAATCCCCGGCAGCTTTGGCCAGGGTTGGCCGGGTCTGCTTTATCTTTCCACTTACTCGTTCCTTACTGCCTCCGCGCAGCAGCGCGCCGGCCTCTCCACCAGCGGCCAGGAACATTTCCACGATCTGGTACCTTTTCACGAAGTCGCCCATCAGTGGTGGGGCAACGTCGTCGGATGGTCCAGCTATCGTGATCAGTGGATCAACGAGGCTCTTGCCAGCTATCTCTCGGTCCTCTTTGCGGACAGCCAGAAGGAACCCGACCGCCGCCTCCATGTCTGGCTTGACCGCTACCGCAAGCGGCTTCTGGAAAAAGGCGCCGCCGATATGGCACCCGCGGATATCGGCGGCCTCACGCTGGGCAGCCGCCTCGATTCCTCAAAAATGCCCGGCGGATTTGAAACCGTCGTCTACAGCAAAGGCACCTGGGTTTTTCACATGATTCGTGAAATGCTGCGCGAACCTAAAACCAAGAGTCCCGACGCCCGCTTCATCTCTTTCCTCTTAACGCTGCAAAAAAACTACGCCTATCAGCCGTTGTCCACCGCGGATCTGCAGCGCGAACTCGAAGCCATCATGACTCCGGCCATGGCCATCGAAGGCCGCCGCTCTATGGAATGGTTCTTCGCGGACTGGGTACGCGGGACGGGCATCCCCCACTACAAGCTGGAATACACGACCAAGCATTCGGAAAAGGGTTTTGTCATCCGGGGCAAGATCCGGCAAACCGAGGTGGCGGATTCTTTTGTCACTCCCGTGCCGATTTACACCGCTGGCGGCGCCTATCTTGGACGCGTCATTGCTAGCGGCCAGGAAACCGCATTCCATTTGGTCTCCGAACGCGATCCCGGAAAGCTGGTCATCGATCCGCAGATGACCCTTCTCTGCGTCACCGACCGCTGACTTTTGCGATACGTCCGGGCCTGACGTGGCTACAACCCACGTCGATAGGTCGTCTGCTGCTTGAACAGCGGACTTTTGTCCGAGATGTGCGCCTTGCCATCGGCACCGATAGCATACGCGTAGCCGGCCGGATCAAGCGGTTCTCCGCCGATCATTCCGGCCTGAATGAGTTCCCGTATGCTGTGCGGTGTATGTCCGGTGTTCGCCGTAAATTGCTGGACAATTTCAGTCAAGCGCTCAATATCCTCGTCCGACCGCAACAGCTGCAAGTTGATTCGTGCATTTTCTTTCAACGTCTGGTCTGTGCTGGACTCGTACACCTCGCTCCACAGCATCGCCGCCGTCTCACGCGATTCTCCCTTTTCCAGAAATCTTGCCGCCATCACTTTCATCCACGTCGCCGAGCCCGGTTTCTTGCTCCCTTCCAGATACACCTGCCCCGCCTTCGGGTAGTCCTTCAGCTCCAGATAATAGACGTTGCCCAAATCCTGATTCAGCCGCCAATATTCGGGATTTGCCTGGATTCCACGTTCCAGCAGCGCTATAGCTAAGTCCGCACGTCCCGCTCCCCGCGGTTCCGGCTCACTCAGGAACGTCGCGCCAAACCGGTACACCGGCAGCAAATTCGGGTCGAGTGTCGTGGCCAAATCCAGCAGCGGCCACAAACTTTCCAGATTCGTATTCTGGCCTAGCCGCCTTCCCCCGTAATATTGCACTGCGCGCGTCCAATAAATGTCGGCTGCCAACGTGGCGTACTCGCCTGTCACCACTTTCATCAATTTCGGCGAGCGCAGCAGTACTTCGTCCTGCTCCCGGTTCATCGCCTCGCGCGCTACATTGATTTTCCTTTGCAGCCGCCACACCCCGGCAAATCCCGCTGGCAACAGCAACAGCAGAATCCACGCCGCAGCTTTGGAGCCCTTCACTTCAGGTCCTTTCGCGAAAAAATCACCGCCGCCGCGCCCAGCACAATCGCGCAATACAGAATCGTGTATAACGTATTGTGTACAATCAGCATTGCGGCAATGCTTCGCCCGTGTGCGGCCGCCCCCATGACGTCATAATTTCCGAAATTCGGCAGCACATACGAAATCACCGCGAAGAACTTTTGCATCTGCGGAGTCAAGTTGGTTAGCTGCAGGCTGCGCAACTCGGAAACAAACATTCCCGCCAGATACAGCCCGCCTGTGAACAAAATCGCCAGTAGCGGCGAAGTGAAACACGAAAACAGCATCGCCAGCGCCACCACCAGCATCAGTTTTAGCAAAATGAAATAAACCGCCACTAACACCACCGCGTCCCCGCGCGCGATCGAATGCTTCACCAGCCACAGTGCCGCAAACAATCCCGCCGCCATGGCCACCGTATTCACCGCCAGCGTCACTACCAATCCCGCGAATTTCCCCAGCAGAAATTCCCATCGGCGCAGCGGTTTCGCCAGCACCGCGTGCAGCGTCCGCTTGTCAATCTCCTTCGAAACCAGTCCTACCCCCATGAATACCGCGATCAGCAATCCAATCAGCGAAATCGCGCTTAGCCCCAGGCTGACCATCACCACCGTCTCGATGTCCATCGAGATTTGCCCGACAATCACTGCCGACGCGATCATAAGAAACGCAAAAAAAACCAGGTTGTAGAGCACACGATCACGCACCGCTTCGCGAAACGTGTTGCGCGCAACGATCAGCAGACGGCTCATTGCGCGCTCACTTCGACAGCCGCTGCCTGCGCGCGATCCTTGCCGACCAGCTCCATGAAAAAATCTTCCAGCGTCGGCTTGACCTGCGTCACCGAGGTAATTCTTGCACCCGCCGCTCGCAACCCTTCCAGTGCCAAGTACAGTTCGCTCTCCCCAACGCTCATTCGGTAACCCGCGCCGGACTTTGTCGCCGCCGCGCGAATCTTTCCTGGCAACTCCATCCCTTCCGTCAATTCGAACAGGATTTCCATTCCCGTCGCTTTCACTCCTACAATCGCACCCGGCGCCCCGACTCCGCGCAATTTCCCTCCCGCAATTACCCCCACGCGATCGCATAACATTTCCGCATCCGGCAAAATGTGCGTCGAAAACAGAATCGTCTTGCCCGTGCTCTTTAGTTCCAAAATAATGTCGCGAACTTCTCGCCGTCCCACCGGATCCAGTCCCGACATCGGTTCATCCAGAATCACCAGCTTCGGGTCGTGCAAAATCGCCTGCGCCAGCCCCACCCGCTGTAGCATTCCCTTGGAATATTTTCGCAGCTGTATTTTTCCCGCCGTCTCCAGCCCGACTTTCTGCAGCATTTTCTGCACACGCTCGCCGCGCTCTGCCGCGCCATAACCGTGAAACCGCGCAAAATAATCCAGCACTTCCACTGCGGTCAGGTAGTCATAAAAATATGGCTGCTCCGGCAAGTACCCGATGTCGCGGTGCATCGCCACATCGCTCACTGGCTTGCCCAGCATTTGCGCGCTTCCCGAGGTCGGGAAAATAATCCCCATCAGCAGCTTGATGGTGGTGCTTTTTCCCGCACCATTCGGACCGAGCAGGCCAAACACTTCGCCGGCCTCGACTTCCATCGTGAGGTCCTCCAGCGAAGTCTTCTTTTTCAGGTGAAGAAATCCGTGCGGATATTCTTTAGACAGACTTTCTGTTTCGATCGCGGGCGCAGGCATGCTTCTATTCTTGCAGCCCTTTTTGCAACGTCAACGCAAGTCACGGGGGATTGTGCAACAAACTGCAACTGAGGAGCCAATCGAAGTAACGGAGCAGTGACGCTAAAGGATAATGCTCCAATTTTGTTTCCTGCCTGACTTCCTTGCTTCTTTACTTCCCAATCTGCACCAGCTCACTCGCCGCGGACGCCATGGGCATCGGCTTCAAAGTCTGCGGATCTCGCCAGTTATCCAGAATCCCCACTTGCTGCACGCACGACACCGTACAACGCGGCCCGCAAAACTTGTCCGTCAAATATTCCCGGTGCCGTATCTCCGGCGTGTACTGCGCCAGCGGAATCCCCGGATACCCGCGCTGCTGTGAGCACCAGTGCACCAGCCCATCCTCGCAAATGTACAGATACCGCGAGCCCGACCTGCAACGCCAACTGTGTTCTTTTCCGCGTGCGACATTGTGCTGAAATTCGTTAAACCGCGAGAATGACCGTTTCCCCAGCGTCATGATCTCTTCAAAAATTTCAATCTGCCTCCCGCTCAGCGCCTTCAGCTGCCCCATGCCGTCGTGAATAATTCCCACGGTGCTGGTAAATCCCAACTCAATCGCGCGGTGCGCAATGGTCAGCGCATCCTCCGGATTTTTCACGCCGCTTCCCAAGACCGAATTAATGTTGACCTGAAAAATCGCGTGTTCCGAAAGCCATTCCAGCCGCGAAT
Source organism: Candidatus Eiseniibacteriota bacterium (assembly GCA_035607085.1). Lineage (GTDB taxonomy): Bacteria > Acidobacteriota > Terriglobia > Acidiferrales > UBA7541 > Acidiferrum. The sequence continues at coordinate 65,502 of DATMZI010000007.1, forward strand.
CGAGCGTCTTCAAACTTTTCTTCGAAACTTCGTCCGGCGTCACATTGTCAATGCTGATTTGCAGGTGCTCCAGCCCGGCCGCATTCAGGCTGGCAATCCGTTCCTTGCTCAGCAAAAATCCGTTGGTGATCATACCGGCAATCATTCCGTGGCTGCGGATGTGCCGGATCACCTCTTCCAGTTCCGGATGCAGCAGCGGCTCGCCACCGCTGATTGTTATAATCGTCGTCCCCATCGCCGCCAGATAGTCCAGCCGCCGCTTCATTTCTTCAATCGGCACCGGCTTCGACACCTGGTCGTACTCGTTGCAATATCCGCAATCCAGGTTGCAGCGCCGCATCGGAATAATGTGCACCAGGATCGGATGCTTGGTCGAAACGAGCGCCTTCCCAATCATCCGCAGCTCACGCACGCGGGTCCGCATAAACCGCAGCTTTCGCCGCAGCTTCACCCGACTGCTTGCGCTTGTTCTAGCTTGTTTGGTGGCCAAAGGTCTCTCGAAATATTCCTTTCAATTATACATCACGCCCAGTACCCTAATCGGCTACCGAGCCTCATGTTGTCAACACGCGAACGTATTTTCCAACTCTTCCTTTTCTTCGTTTTGTCGCCCCCAAGCGGGGCCGCTTTTGCTCAGCAGCCAGGCTCGGCTGCTGTCATTCCACACGATGTAAGAGGCCGCGGCACTTGGGATCTCGGCGCATTTCTCGGTGGCGGCACCGGTGCCGGCAAATCTTCCAACACGCAATTTGTTTACGCCGGCGGACGAGCCGGACTGGTTCTGACGCCCGACCTCTTCACCAGCACCCCTTTATGCGGAAACTTTGAGTATGCTGTCGAAGTCATGCCTCTGTACGCCGTCTTCACTCCAAACGGAGCCGTCTACGGCGCTAGTATCAAGCCCATCGTTCTCCGCTGGAACTTCACCAAGCCCGGCCGCATCGTTCCCTATCTCCACATTGCGGGCGGCGTCCTTTTCACCACCTCCGATATTCCGCCTGGCGACACCTCTTCCATCAATTTCACTCCGCAAATCGGCGGCGGCGTACACTGGTTTCGTCGCCCCGATCGTTCGCTCGATTTTGGCTTGGACGTCGTCCACCACTCCAATGCCAGCCTCGGCGACCATAACCCCGGCTACAACGCCAGCATCTTCTTTTCTGTCGGCTACAGTTGGTACAAGCACCGCAAGTAGCGATATCGCTTTCGCTCACATCCGCCGCAAGCCTCTGGATGCTCCGCCGCGTCCCTGCTACGCTACGCGCAACGGCATCGGAGAAAACGTCTTCCATGAAAATAAGGCTTGTCAGCGCCCTGGCTTTGTTTGTCTTCTGTGCGGTAAACTCCGCGCAGCAAAAATCCCCGCCGTCCGGCGACGAAATTCAGATCAAGCAGCTTGAACGCGCCTGGAACGAAGCCGAAGCCCGCCACGACGCCAAAGCCGTTACCAACATTGTCGCCGACACGCTCACCTACATCGACTTCGACGGCTCTGTTATGAACAAAGCCGAATACATCCAGGACGTCACCAAGACCGCCTACCAGGCCGATCATCTTTACGACGAAGGACTCACCGTCACCGTCTACGGGAGTGCCGCCGTCGTCACCGGAATCTATCGCGAAACCGGCACCAGCAAAGGCAAAAGCTACACCCACCGCGTCCGCTTCACGGACACCTGGATCAAAGAAAACAACGTCTGGCGCTGCGTCGCCAGCCAAAGCACTCTCATTCAAGGCAAATAAACTTTTTGGCTCTTGAATTCTCAAGTTCCGGAGTTTTGGTTGGCAGCTCTTTGTTAGGAGGTCGGGGCTTTCGGCCCCGGCTCAGGCGGCCATTACCAATTGGGGTTTCGGCCCCTGAAGAAAGCTTTTCGAAAGCGTGCTTTCTAGCCAGCCGCTACAGGCTCGGCCGCGGCTTCTGCCTGCTTAGCCAAAATCTGCAGCCAGCGCGACAACCGCGCCCGGTGGTCCTGGTCCATCGAAGTAATGGCTAACCCCATCCCCTTGCCCGGCTTCACATTCCTTACCGTCGCCCGCACGCGCACTTCACCCTCAGGCGTATGAAACAGCAGGAGAACCAACGAGCCAATTGCCGGCGGCGCGGGAGTCGCAATAAACAGTCCCCCTAGCGACAAATTTTCCGCCTTCGCCACGCTCTTCTGGCTGTTGTGCATCCACGCCACCGGCACCGGCTTCAGGCCTCGATACCGGGGATACCGCCGCGTCTCATTCGCTTTCGCCATCGTGCCTTCTTGCTCAGGCCGCCCACCACCACATGCCCGCTCGTACAGGTACTGGGACTTGACCTATCTGAGTATCCGCGAATCCGCCCGCGGTATACGTCAAATCCCGGCGAAGTATCGAAACGAAACACTGGCCCAACGGGCAACTCTATTTCTCGCCTTCACGTATCCACGTGAACCCGAATTCCCAGAGGCTACGAAAATTGGGGTGGTGCTCCCTCCTTCCCTGATCGACGTTCCATTTTGGAGTTCTCCGCCGCGCCTCGCTTGTGCGGTTGTACTTTGCACTTTGTACCTTGTACCTTGTACTTTGCTTTTTTCTTCCAGGAGCCATCATGTCTGAATCTGTAAAGCACCCTCCGACCATACCGCTCGGCGTGCCGAGTCGCACCGAATCCGACTCCATGGGTAACATTGATGTCCCCGCCGATCGCTACTACGGTGCCCAGACCGCCCGCTCGCTGATCCATTTCGCCATCGGCCAGGACACCATGCCCACCGAGCTGATCCGCGCCTTCGGCATCCTCAAAAAAGCTGCCGCGTTGGTCAATCAGGACCTCGGCAAGCTCCCCGCCGAGAAAGCCAATCTCATCGCGCAGGCTGCCGACGAAGTAGCCTCCGGCAAGCTGAGCGACCATTTTCCGCTGCGCATCTGGCAAACCGGCAGCGGTACTCAGACCAACATGAACGTCAACGAGGTCATCGGGAATCGCGCCATTGAAATTGCCGGCGGCGCGATGGGGAGCAAGAAACCCATTCATCCCAACGACGATGTGAACATGTCGCAGTCGTCCAACGACACGTTTCCCACGGCCATGCACATCGCAGCGGCTACGGAGACTTCGCGGCGGCTGATTCCCGCGGTGAAAAAACTGCGCGACGCGCTCGACGCCAGAGCCAAAGAATTCGGCCCCATCGTCAAAATCGGCCGCACCCATTTGCAGGACGCCACGCCGCTCACCGTAGCGCAGGAATTCTCCGGATGGGTTTCCTTGCTGGACCGCGACCTGACGCGCATCCGGCAAGCGCTCGACGGCCTCTACGATCTCGCCATCGGCGGCACCGCGGTTGGTACCGGCCTCAACGCGCATCCCGAATTTGCCGAACGCGCCGCGCGCAAAATCAGCGAACTGAGCGGGCTTCCGTTCCGCTCGCATCCGAACAAATTCGCTTCTCTTTCGGCACACGACGAAATTGTATTCGCCTCGGGCGCGCTGAAAACGCTGGCGGCTTCTGTGATGAAAATCGCTAACGACATTCGCTGGCTGGCTTCCGGGCCGCGCTGTGGCCTGGGGGAACTTTCGCTGCCAGAAAACGAGCCCGGTTCTTCCATCATGCCGGGCAAAGTGAACCCCACGCAGTGCGAAGCGCTGACCATGGTCGCGGTGCAGGTAATGGGCAATGACGCCGCCATCGGCTTCGCCGGCTCGCAAGGCAACTTCGAGCTGAACGTCTTCAAGCCGGTGATGATTTTCAACTACCTGCACTCGATCGAGCTGCTTTCCGATGCCTGCGCCAGTTTTGTGGACCACTGCGTCGTCGGCATGCAAGTCAACCGCGAGCAGATGGACCATCACCTGCGCAATTCGCTCATGCTGGTTACCGCGCTCGCTCCCAAAATCGGCTACGACAACGCCGCCAAAGTGGCTAAAACCGCCCACCACGAAGGCAAGAGCCTCCGCGAAACCGCCAGCAAGCTGGGCTTCCTGAGCCCCGAAGAGTTCGACGCCCTCGTCAAACCCGGAGACATGACGCATCCATGAAAACGCCTGCATTAACTCGCCGGCTTACTCGCGTTCTGTCTTTTTTTGTAGCCGGTTCCTCGCTGCATGCCGCCACGGTATGCCAAGTGCAGCGACAGAAATCGGTAGAAGACCCAAACCAGTATGCGGTCTATCGCGCCCTGCCAAAGCAGCGGTATTTCAGGGAAAAGGTGAACACATATGTGTTTGCGCTGGCGACGAACAGCAAGTCGAAGAGCGCGTTCGCCGGTTGGCGACCCGGATTTGCGCAAGAAGGCGCTACGAGCCCGGAAGTCGACTTCGCTACTTCGGAAGACTTTGATCGCAAAAATGGGAAATCCCCGGAGCTACTGACCACGTTCACTTTGCCCGTGCCGTATTCAGTCGAGTCTGTAGAGACCTTGCGCAAATGCTTTGTCAACCCTGCGAGAGGCAAGGAAAACCCGGAGGGCTGGCATGACTTCTACGAACATCACCCGGCAGCACCGGGAATAATTTCGTTCACCCGAGCTGGGTTTAACGCAGAGAAGGATCAGACCGTTGGATACGTTAGAAGCCAAGGTGGGTTCGGCGGCTCCAGCCGATTCTTTGCTCTCTCCAGTCGGGACCATACTTGGACCATTGAAAAGGAGATCATTCTGTGGCTCTCGTAAATCGATTGTCTGTATTCGCCTTTTTGATTGGCTCGGTCGTACCGACGGCTGCGGCGGAGGAGCAGGTGACGCTGAAGGCGACGACGAAGACGGTGGCGTGGGGCTATTACGACGCGAAGGCTGCGCCGGTGTTGCGTGTCAAGTCCGGCGACACGGTGGAAATTGAAACGCTCATTACCAACAGCCCCAAGCGCCTCGAAGACGCGGGCGTCCCGCCCGATCAGGTCCAACCATCGTTGCGCGAGCTCTATGATCCGACAAAGGGCGTCCAGGCGAAAGACAAAGGGCCGGGCGGACACATTCTCACCGGCCCCATTTACATTGAAGGCGCGGAAATCGGCGACGTGCTCGAAGTGAAAATTCTCGCCATCCAACTGGCCATTCCGTACGCTTACAACGCGTTCGGCGCCGGCCGGGGCTACCTGCCCGACGACTACCCTTACTCCAAAATCAAAATTATTCCGCTGGACGAAAAGCGCATGGTGGCGAAGTTCGCGCCGGGTATCGAAATTCCGTTGCATCCATTTTTCGGCAGCATGGGTGACGCGCCTCCGGAAAGCGCTGGCCGCTTCAACAGCGCTCCTCCGTGGGTCATGGCCGGTAATCTGGACAACAAGGATCTTGTTGCCGGAACGACGCTGTACATTCCCGTGCATGCACCGGGCGCGCTATTTGAAGTCGGCGACGGGCACGCCGGCCAGGGCGACGGCGAAGTGGACATCACCGCGCTCGAAACTTCCCTGGTCGGCACGTTTCAATTCATCGTACGCAAGGACATGCATTTGAAATGGCCGCGCGCCGAAACGCCCACCCATTACATCACCATGGGCCTGAACGATGACCTGAACGCCTGCGCAACGCTCGCTGTCCGCGAAATGATCGATTTCCTGGTTACCGAAAAACACTTGTCGCGCGACGATGCGTACATGCTCGCCAGTGTAGCCGCCGACCTTCACATCACCGAACTGGTCGACGGCAACAAAGGCGTCCACATGATGCTCCCCAAGTCCATCTTCACCGGTACACCTTAGGTTAACCGTGCGAATTCTACGGCAAATCGGTCGGTTCTACGCGGCGGCTCGAGTCCGAGTGCGGCGTCGCCAGGTCCTTGGAGTCTCGTGCTGATCGCGCTGGGCTTCGCCGCTTGGCTGGGTCTGTCGTATTCGGTAATTCGCATGACCTGGATTTTTCAGGTGTCGCTATTTTCTAGCCTTCACTTTCGCGATTTTTGGCCTGGCGGGATTAGCTTTCCCGCGTTTGTTCCTAGCTGTGTGATGCTCTTTGCCCCGACGCTCGGCCTGTTGGCCTCGGCCTGCTCGTTGCGAATTGTGCTGCCTGGCTCATTCGAACGGCAAGACGAGTTTTCGACCTAGAGGCCGCCGAATGCGCCGGAACGAGCTTCGGCGAATCGAAGCTTGCTTTGCATAATATATCGTTGTGGACGTCTCCGCTTGGTATCCTTCCGGCGATGTTCGCGGCTAGCAGGCTCGCGTTTTTGAGATGATGATGGTGATGATGACCTTTCGCGCTTTAACTGCTGTTCGCACGCTTCTCTGCGCTCTCCACGTCGCTGTGGCAGTCCTCGGTTTTTCTTCGGCTTGTTTTGCGCAGTCGGAAAAACCCGATTGGTGCAAGGCGCTCCCTCGCCCGGAGTACAAGACGCTTAAGCGAGTGCTGCCCGATGAGACGTGGTTCGAGGTATACAAGGTTGCGCCCGCGACGTTTGCGATTTACGAGCCGCTTCAATTCGAAGAAGCCATCTCGTATTTGATCGTTGGCACCAAGCAGGCACTTCTTTTCGACACCGGCTTGGGCATCGGCAACATCAAAGCAGTCCTAGCTCGGCTGACTTCGCGGCCCATCGTGGTACTCAATTCGCATACCCACAACGATCACGTCGGAGGCAACTGGCAGTTCCCATATATCTTCGGCATGGACACGGCTTTCACACGCGCCAACGCCAAGGGCTCGCGCGAAGATGCGCAAGCCGAACTCGCCAACGACAATGTCTGCGGTGACTTGCCGAAGGGCTTCGATCGCACAAAATACGCCACCAAGCCGTGGAAAATTTCACTTTTCGTGCACGATGGCTTCAAAGTGAATCTGGGCCATCGCACCGTGGAAATTATCGCCACGCCCGGCCACACTCCCGACGCCATCAGCCTGATCGACCGCGAAAACGGCCTGCTTTTCACCGGCGACACGTTTTACCCTGGCGGCGAGATTTACCTTTACCGCTCCGAAACCGATTTCCCCGCATACCTCGCCTCTGTCAAAACGCTCGCCACGCTGGCGCCACGAATCAATCTGGTGCTCGGATCGCACGACATTCCGGTCGCGCAGCCTTCGGTCCTGGCGCAACTCCAGGAGGCGATCCAATCCGTGGTGGACGGCAAAATAAAACCGAAATCCGTCAACGGCGATGAGGCCGTGTACCAGGCGGGCGATTTTTCTTTCCGGATGCGAAATCCGCTCCCCGCGCTAAACTCTAGTTCTGGGGCGCATTGATGTTCGCATTGCGGGCCATCTCGGTTTTCGGCTGTGCGGTGCTGCCGCTGCTTGCAGCTGTTCCAGCATGGCCACTGCAATCCCGCATCGAAGATCGCACGGACAGCAAAGCCGAGACGAAAACCAAAGAAAGGTCGGCGAAGTCCAAGCCCGCGAAACGCACGGTCTGGAATCTCGATGGCGGCGTTTTCTTCTCGACCGACGGCCACTTGCCGAACGGCTCCTGCTTTCGTCTGTCCGGCCAGATGAACGCGCCGGACTTCTTCGATGGACTGCGCCGCGTGGATTCCGAAGAAGGCACCAGCTACTTCCTGCACAACCAGCTGGTCACGGATTATCCCGACCAAGTGCAGATCGTCATCCACTTGATGGATTTCCCGTGCACTTTGGACCTGAAAGACACCGTTGTGCGGCCGCCTATCACCCGTGAAATGATGGGCACGCTGCGGTTGAAGTTTTATTGGAAACAAGGCATGCACATGAGCCCGGTGGAACAGAGCAAGCGCACCACCGCTGAAGTTCGACGCATCGGAACGTTTGCGGCGGGGCCAGCCGCGGATGAAGAACTCGCACCGCGCTATGAATGGAGCTACGCCTTCACGGTAAATAGCGAAAACGTTCTGCTGACCAACGATTTGGTGCTGGTGATCGAAAACGAGGAACACAAAATCGCTGCCCGCGTGGCCGCGCGACTGTGACGATATGCGACGCGGCACCAAATTTTGGATTGTGCTGGTGATTGCCATCGGGCTGTTGGCCGCGGCGGCGGCCAGCATTTTGCACGACGGGCTCAGCGCGCGCGCCCAGCCAAGCGCGCTGGAAACCGCGCTGGCCGCCGTGATGCGGAAGCTGGCCATGCCGTCCTCAGCGCACGCTGCGAAAAATCCCGTGGCGAACTCGCCGGAAGTCTTGCGCGAAGGGCGGCTGCACTTTGCCGACCATTGCGCGATCTGCCACGGCAACGACGGCAGCGGGGACACCATGATGGGCCGCGGCATGTATCCCAAACCGCCGGACCTACGCGCGGCACAAACACAAAGCCGCAGCGACGGCGAAATTTTCTGGATCATCGAAAACGGGGTGCGGCTGACGGCCATGCCCGCATTTGGAGATTCTTCGGTAGAGGGTTCAGGAGAGCACGTCAACCCCGAAGACAGCTGGAAACTGGTGCACTTTATCCGGCACTTGCCCGCGCTTACGGCAGAAGAACGCATCGAAATGGGAAAGTACAACCCAAAGAGTCCGGAGGATTTGGAAGAAGAAGAGCGAGAGCGGGAATTTCTGGACGGCACGCTGGAAAAATCTTCTACCCGTCCGGAGCATCATCACCATTAGATTTTTGGCGTCAGATTTGTGGCAGTAGTTTTCCGGAATTGCGGCGGACGCTATGCTGGCACTTCTTCTCTCGACCGCTTGCGCAGGCACCTTCTTTGGCGCGTCGCTGTACGTGAACCTGGTCGAACATCCGGCCCGAGTCTCCTGCGGTCCGGAGCTTGCCGTAGGCGAATTCGCGCCAAGCTACAAGCGCGGTGCCGTCATGCAGGCGTCGCTCGCGATTGCGGCCTTGTTCTTGGGCGTCACAGCAGCCTGGCAGCTGGGGGACCGGTTTGTCGCAGCGGCCGCGGTTTTTCTGGGAAGCGTCGTGCCCTACACGCTGTTGGTGATTTTTCCCACCAACCGGCAACTGCTTGACCCGTCCCTTGACGCGTCTTCTGCCCGCGCTAGCGAGCTCCTGGCTCACTGGAACAACTTGCACGCTGTGCGAAGCGCGTTAAGCGCAGCGGCTTTCGGGCTCCTCCTCTGGCGCATTGCGCAGCACGGACTGCGGTGACGCTACAGGCGTTCTGGAACCGAGAATCGTGACCTGATGAGGACCCTGCTGGCCTGGATGGCCGCGCTGTGAGATAACTTTTCTGAAGGAGATAGTCATGATCCACAAGGTATTAAGTTTGCTTTTCGCGCTTCTGCTCGCAGTGCCGGTATTCGCGCACGGCGACAAAAAGCACGTCATCGGCACGGTTGAAAAGCTGAGCGCTGAAGCAGTGGTCGTCAAAACCAAGGAAGGCAAATCGGTCGAAGTGAAACTCGCGCCGTCGACCACGTACGTAACCAGCGCCGACCAGCCTGCCAAATTCACGGACTTGGCTGTCGGCCAGCGTGTGGTAATCCACGCAGACCTCAAAGGCGCCAACCTTATCGCCGCGACCGTGAAGTTTGCGAACGCCGGTGTCGCTCCGGCGGCGGCCTCACCCAAGTAGATTTCAACTGGAGCGGAAGAAAGCGCTGTCAACGCGGGGATGGGATAACGCCACCGGAGTGGGGACGCCGACCGGGGCGGCATTTGTGAATGCCCTCGTTCCCTAAGGGGAACGTCAAAACACAAAGAAAGCTCCAGCAGGCACGGCGGCGGACACCCTGTTCGCGCTCTTTTTCTTGCGTTTCCAAGGCGGTTAGTCCTCAACAAGATGGCAGGAATGCGTCTTGACGACCAGCCACACGTGCTGACCCGCGGCTAACTGCAAGGAGTGCAATGCGCCGAGCGTGATGTGAACCAGAAAAACCGCGCCAGCGTCAACACGGCAGACGACGGTCGCGCCGTTGAACTCCAGTGAAGCGAGCTTGCCCGCGAGGATATTGCGCGCGCTGAGGCCGTGCGGTTCGTGGGTTGCCAGCAGGATGTCTCCCGCCCGAATGGCGATGTGGACCCTGTCGCCGACGACCGCATATCCAAGTGGAATCTCCAACTCGGTTTGCGATCCGGCCATGCGGACGCGCATGACACCGTCGGATTCGCGCAGGTCCTGCACTACCGCGGAAAGATGATTTTCGAAGCCGGCGGCGTAAGCCAGGCGTTTTTTGCGTGGCGCGTCGAGTATGGCATGAGGAGAGCCCTCGGCGACGATCACACCTCGGTCCAGAGCGATGACGCGCTCACCCAGAGCGTCTACTTCATCGCGCTGGTGCGTAACGTAGAGAATCGGAAGCTGACGGATGCGGTTCCAAGCGCGCAAGTCGTCAACGATGGCGGACTTGAGTTCGGCGTCCAGCCCTTTGAGGGGCTCGTCGAGGAGGACGGCGCGAGGAGAGGTAGCCAAAGCACGCGCTAAAGCCACTCGCTGCGCTTCGCCGCCGGAGATTTCCGATGGCTTGCGACTGGCGAGGTGTTCGACGCGGAATGCTGCCAACAGATCCGGCAGGCGGCTGGCGCGCTCGCCTTCGCTGAGGTCGTTCAGGCCAAAAGCGACGTTCTGTTCCGCCGTGAGATGCGGAAAGAGAGCCGGCGACTGAAATAGATAGCCGAGGCGACGGCGTTGGGGAGGGAGAAAGGTTTGTAGAGCGGAGTCGTGAAGGACTTCGCCATTCAGAACGATGCGGGCGGTGGCCGGCCGCAGCAAACCGGCGATGCAGTCGAGCAACGTGGATTTGCCGGCTCCCGAAGGTCCGAACAGGATCGTGATCCCGGGATCGAGCTGAAAATCCACGTTCAATTCGAACGCGCCCGCCGGATCACCGGGGCGCTTGAAGCGCAAGTGCGCTTCGAGGCCGGCCGGGCGAACGTTCTGAGCGGTCACTTGGTCGGCCATGGCGACCACGCGCGGCGGTTCACGGCATAGATGGTGGAAAGAACCGCAAAGGAAATGAAAAGTAAGGCGATGGCCATGCGATTGGCTGCGGCGTAATCGAGCGATTGGACGTGGTCGTAGATGTCTATGGAGACGGTTCGAGTTACGCCGGGAATATTGCCGCCTACCATGAGCACTACTCCAAACTCGCCGAGCGTGTGCGCGAAACTCAGAACTGTCGCGGTAATGACGCCGGGAATGGAAAGCGGCAAAAGGATTTGGCGGAATATGCGCCAGCGACCGGCGCCGAGAACCGCGGCGGCATCGAGAAGCCGTGAATTGACACTTTCAAATGCGATAACCAACGGCTGCACGGCGAACGGCAAACTGTACAAGACCGAACCGACGATCAGTCCTGCAAAAGTGAATGCCAAGGTGTGTCCGAACCAGGCAGTCCACAGCTTTCCGAGCGGACCGTGGTCCCCCAGGGCGATCAGCAGATAAAAGCCCAGGACCGTGGGCGGCAATACCAGGGGCAGTGCGATCACACTTTCGACAAGGAACTTGCCTCGCCATCGAGTCTGGGAAACCCAGTACGCCAAGGGCACACCCACGAGCAGCAAAATTGCTGCGACACAAGACGCGAGGGCTACGGAAAGCCACAACGACTCCATTACTTGTGCCTTTCTTTCGGCGGTCGAGCGGCCGGCGGGCGAAAGCCAAATTTTTCGAGTGCAACACGGCCGGCGCCCTCGGTGACGAAGAGCACAAAATCCCGGGCGGCGGATTTTTCCTTGGCCGCTTTCAACAGAACCACGGTCTGTTCGATTGGCGGGTAGGTGTCACTCGGAATTTCCCACGGCTTGCCGTCACGCATCGCCGGCGACACCGCTTGCGAATACGCAAGGATTCCCGCTTGGGCGTTGCCAGATTGCACAAATTGTGCGGCCTGCGAAATGTTTTCGCCGAGCACGAATTTGGCGCGTACCTGCTCGTAGATATGGGCCGACTGCAAAGCGCTGATTGCGGCGCGCCCATAGGGAGCGTGCGCCGGGTTGGCAATGGCGATGCGGGAAACTTGGGGTTTGAGGAGACAGTTCCACTTCTCGGCTTGAGGATTGCAGGTCGCACCCGGAGGCATCCACAGAATGAGACGTCCGATAGCATAGACCGATGCGCCGCGAGCCTCAGCGCGACCGGATTGCATCAATCTGGCGGGAAACTCACTATCTGCAGAAAAGAACAGGTCGAACGGCGCGCCATTCTGGATCTGTGTAAAGAAATTCCCGCTGGAGCCAAAAATGAGCTCGACCTGGATCCCGGTTTCCGATTCGAAGGCCCTGGCGATTTCGGGCATTGCCGTCTGCAGGTCGGAGGCCGCGGCGACGCGAATCTGTTTGGTCTGGGGAAAGGCCGGCGCAGCGATACAAAGAAGCGCGACCAGAGCGGTGATGGCCTGTAGAAACGTTTTTCCTGCCGGCATGGCTTCTCTCGATAGCGGCTAATTTCAAACGCGCAGGATCATCACTTCGGTGGATTTAATGAGAGCCGCGGCTCGTTCCCCGGGCTTCAGGCGCATTTCCTTTGCGGCGTCGGCGGTGATGAGGGAAGTGATGTGCTGCTCACCGATGGCCAACGTGACTTGTGCGAGCAGTCCGCTGTATTTGATGGCCACAACGCGGCCGATCAACTGGTTGCGCCCGCTAATCTTGCGGAAATTGCCGCGGCGCGAGCCGATGTCCCCGCGTTCGAGCTTTCTGGGGATAAGCCGGTCAATTTCGCTTTCGGGAACACGGTGGTGGCCGCCGGGAGTCTTGGCGGTGCGGATTTTGTCGTGGTAAATCCACTGCTTCAGCGTAGGGTAACTGATGCCGAGAATATTCGCGGCTTCGCGTGGCGACAGCAGCTTTTGCACAATGCCTCCGCCCGACCATACAATATGTGACAGAGCATAACATACTTCTAATACGATTTTATACGATTCTGCCAACAGCTTAACGATAGATTCGCACGGCTGCAACTGGAAGCGTCAGTTACGCAACGGCTTGCCCGTTTTCAACGTGAACGCGATGCGCTCCAGGGTTTTCTTTTCGCCCAGCAGTGAGACGAACGCCTCCCGTTCCAAATCGAGCAGATATTGTTCGCTGACCAATTGCGGAGACGTCAAGGCACCACCGGCCAGGATGTGGGCCAGCTTGCGAGCCACGACCGCGTCGTGTTCCGAAGCGTAGCCGCCGCGCACCAACATGTGGATCATCAACTTGGCGCCGGCCAGGAACTGTTCGCCAAGGACCTTGACCTGAGTGGCCTTTGCTCCTTCCTGCCAGCTCGAGGCGGCAGGCTTCCAGCCGGACCGTAAGAGCCCCAGCGCGGTTTCTTTTGCGTCGGCGACCAGCCGTTGCGTGTTCATCGAGTAGCGATCCTCGCGGCGGAAGTAACCGAGTTCGCGGCATTCTTCCGCGCTGGTTCCTACTTTCGCCAGGGCGACATTTTCGAAAACCGGTTTGAGGGCATGGAACAAATCGAGATCTTCGCCGCCTGCGGAATTTTCATTGGCGCGGATTAGCATTTCTTTCGAACCGCCGCCGCCGGGAATCAGGCCGACTCCGGCTTCCACCAGTCCGACGTACGCTTCCGCCGCCGAATGGATTCGCGCGGCGTGAAGGCTGATTTCGCAGCCGCCACCGAGTGCCATTCCCTGCGGAGCGGCAACGACCGGTTTTTTCGCGTACTTGATGGCCAGGTTGACGTTTTGGAACTGCTTCACGGCCATGTGGAGTTCATCCCACTCCTGCTCTTGCGCGCTGACCAGCACCAGCATCAAATTTGCGCCGACGGAGAAATTGACGGACTGGTTGGCGATCACCATAGCCTCGAAATCGCTTTCCAGGCGCTTCAGTCCTTTGTGAATCATGGCGATCAGTTCCGCGCCAATCGCATTCATCTTGGCGTGGAATTCGCAGCAGACCACGCCGTCGCCGAGGTCTACCAGGCTGGCGCCGGAGTTGCGCTCCACTTCCCTGCCCGCTTCTTTCAGCGACTTGAGGATGAGTATGCCGGCCGGCTCTTCGACTTTCTTACTTCCCATGGCCAGATCGAGTACTGTCGTTACACCTTTTTCCGATTCGTAAAAACTCTTTCGCCCGCCCGGCAAGACTTTTGCTAACCAAGCAGGTAGTGCACGACCTTCTTTCTTCACTTGTGCCGCGAATGCATCAAGGCCCAGCGCATCTACCATCTCAAACGGACCGAGTTCCCAGCCAAATCCCCAGCGCATGGCTCGGTCCACGTCCACAAGGTTGTCGGAAATTTCCGGAACGCGCCGTGCAGCGTACAGACACGTCTCGGAAATGGCGCTCCACAAAAACTGCTGCGCCTTATCGCCTTTTTGCCCTTCCAAAATCGGCCGGACCAGCGCGCGCAAACGCTGCCGGGTGTCGTCGATGGTTTTGCCACCTTCGATCGAAACGAATTTTGCTTTCTGGCGGGCGCGGTATTCCATCGCGTTGAAGTCCAGAGTGAGGATTTCGTTTTCACCTTCGCCCTTTACTTTCTTGTAGAAGCCCTGCCCGCTCTTGTCGCCAAGCCAGCCGCGCTTGATCATCTCTTCCACCAGCGCAGGGACTTTATAGCGTTCGCGCGACTCGTCATCTGGCGCCGTTTCGTAAATGTTTCTCACCACGTGGGCTAACACGTCCAAGCCGACAATGTCGGTTGTGCGAAACGTTGCGGATTTAGGCCAGCCCACCGCCGGGCCGGTGCAGGCATCCACTTCCTCCACGGTCATGCCAAGTTCGCTCATCAGGCGCAGTGCATTCAGAACCGAAAAGGTGCCGATGCGGTTGGCGATAAAATTCGGCGTGTCTTTCGCGACGACAACACCCTTGCCGAGCCGGCGATCACAGAAATCACGGAGCGTCTCGATAACGTTTGTGGAAGTTTTTGGTCCGGGAATAATCTCGACCAACTTTAAGTAACGCGGCGGGTTAAAGAAGTGCGTGCCGGCCCAGTGTTGTTGAAACTCGTCCGGCAGCCCTTCGGCAATCAGGTGGACCGGCAGGCCGGACGTATTGGTGGTAACGATGGCGCCGGGCTTGCGGAATTGCAGTATGCGAGAAAGAAGATTGCGCTTGATTTCGAGATTTTCCGCGACCACTTCGATGATCCAGTCGGCGTCGGCGCAACGCGCAAGGTCGTCATCAAAGTTGCCGACCGAAATTTTTTCTGCAAGCGTAGCGCTGAAAAATGCCGCAGGCCGGGATCTTTTCGCTGCTTCCACGCCGTTGCGCGCGAACCGATCGCGTTCGCTGGCCGGCGCACCGGGCTTCCAGTCCGGCGGCACCAAGTCGAGAAGCACGCAGGGCAAACCGGCATTCGCAAAATGCGCGGCGATGCGTGCACCCATGGTGCCGGCGCCTAGAACCACAGCCTTCAGGATGGGAAGCTTCATGACCAGCCTTCGAAATGCGAGATAAACGCCGGGACGGTTTCAGAGTTGGTTGAGTAACCCCGAGTGAGCAAGGTTACAAAACCGGCAAAGCAGGGTCAAACCGAAGCGCGCTGGCGCCGCGCAGTACTAAAATAAGAGCAGCGTAATGAACAGCAAGATCAACAGCG
>DATMZI010000010.1:0-17240 GCA_035607085.1 Candidatus Eiseniibacteriota bacterium
CCAGGCCCCAGCTCTCACGTCAAGGTGATGCAGAGCACGGTACCGGTTATACATACTTGCAGTAAAGTCAGACAATACCGTCTCTAGGTTGTGCGCCTCGGTAACGCCGAAAGCAAGGTCAATGTCCGACCATTCGTCTTCACGGTCCGCCGCAGCGGAGCCCGTAACGGCCACTCCACTAAGGCGAGTGTCGTGGGCTGCCAGTTCAAGCAACTCGGACCGCAATCGTGAGCGTTCCATTTGCGTAAACATACTCAATCCGTATTGTAGCTATTTTTCAACATGCCTGATTAGCGCAGAATCGCTCAAAACCAAATGTACGATAATCTGACTTACCAGAGTTGAGCCCGTCTCATGATACAGTCGGCTCAATACTCCTAGTGGCTCTTTAAGAATGAAAACGAAACAGGCAAAAGATTTTCTTGTGCAGCAGACTACTGAACAAGCTGCTCGGGAAAATGCACAGCTCTCTGACATCGAGAGGAAAATGATGTATTTCACAGAGAGCGATTCCGCCTCATGCGATAATCCGCTGGAACTGAATGATGAGTTTGAAACGCAATACGACACAGTGACATATGAAGCGAAGATTTCGCGACTTCTCCATCACGCCTATGAGCGGTTGAAGGGAGAAGACCCAGAACGAATGTGCGAATGGAAGTTAGCTATTCGTACCCTTCGCAGAGGTGACCATTACCTTCTGGTTCTCTGGGATTGCGTTCCCCCGAGTGAGCATCCGATCCGCGACTTCTTGAAGCCCGTCGGCATTGGAGTGCTTATTGCCTTCGGCATCGGCATCGCGATTGTTTTATCAGTTGAATACAATATTAGTTGGGAGCGTGTCCGTAAGTATGTTCCGGCGCCAAATCCACGTATTGCCGTGTTTATCTTCGCGGGCGTGTTTTTGCTCGCACTGCTGGGGTCCCGTCTCTTTAATTGGCTGTTAGTTGTTTGGTCCGCGCGCCGCCCCAGACAGGAAAAAGAGTCAGAGTAAGTCCGCTTGCGTTCCTAGGTCCTTCTATAAGAAGGCCGGTTGATGTCAAGGCACACTTTCGCTTCGTTCTTTCTGTAAGTTCTATTCCCATTCAGCTAAGCCCCCCTGTCGCCATCCTTCCATTCGCAATCTTTGTGAGCGATATTCGCTCGGTGCCAGGTGGGAGTTCTCGTTCAGTAGGTGCTGCGACCTGATAATCGACATCTCCTCTTACGTTTTCGGGTGGGAGTGGGGCCCCAGGACTTAGTCGCAGTCACCTGGACTCGGCGATCGAAACTCTCTAGCTGCTAGGCCACCGCGCATCGCTTTTTGGCAATTGCGCAATGGTTCGTACACCTCTCCGCTTACCCACAACCGATGCAGCAGCACTGGCAACTTTCGAGCCACGGCAACCACCGCCGTTTTTTGGCATTTTTTCCTCCTCGCTCCGCAAGCTTCAGTCCCATCTGCGCAGATCACTGTCTTCGCCAAAAGGCCCCAGAATGTAATGCGCTCCCTGCACCATCATCGTTCGCAGATACCGGTCTCCTTCTTTACTGATTTTCTTCTGTGATTCACTCTCCCCGGAGTTTCTCCGGCCAGGTCGCAACCCCAGAAAACAAACCCGATAGCTGCCCCGCACCGCGAAAGCGGCAAGAACGGCCCAAAAAACCGGCCAGCTAAAATCAAACTTCATGGTAGTTCCAGCTTATCAGGCGTACCACCGCGCCGTAGCCGCCTTATCACGCATCTTGTTCCTTCGCTAACACCCGAGTGCAGCCGCGAATCAAACCATTCAGCGAGAGGGAGGCCGATCTCTGCGCCAATCGCCATGTAACTTTCTTGCGTTGTTTCATTTTGTGGTTCCCTGCTTTTGTCAGTCATTTTTCCGGTCGCCCAAGTTGCCCATTTTGGAGGTTATTCAAAAAGCGTAAGTGGTTGCGCACCACGCCTTATTAGATTTTTCTCCTCGTTCGCAACGAGGAGGTCGTTGGTTCGATCCCGGTCTCGTCCATCAGTCTTTTCAATAACTTAGCCAACTCTCCGGAACTCTAAAAGTCGCCCTGGTCGCCCAAGATTCGCGGCTTTGGGCAACTCGAAACCGGTCCCGAGGTGGTCCGCCCACCGCAGACGGCACCCTCGGTCCCGAATCAATTGGCTCTTGTCAGCGCGGGAGGTCTGAGTTGAGCTAGTCGGGAAGTCGTCTTACGGGACAAATATTTTTGGTACAAACGCATCTTTCTCAAAATAGAACCTTGATGATACGCATGAGGAGTTCTTCCGGCGAAAAAATCGTCAGTAGGAGAGGTACAAGTGGGGCCGCGGTAGCCGCGGCAAGACGGGTGACATCATCAAGCCCAAAGGGGACCGAACGCATGTCCCGAACGAGCCCGTAGCTGTCGCCGAGATCGGCGAGCGATTGAATATCAGCAGCACCAAGAAGTTCCTCGGACGTGGAGGAATTGCGGACCCATTTCTGTTCGAAGCCTTCGGTGTAACGCTGAGCGAGCAGCCCGTAGTCGGCTAGTCCCTTTCTTCTTGCCTGAGCCATCTTGGGAGTGAACATCAACAGTGGGCCGAGAATCGCTAGTACAAAGAATACGATGAACCCGCCTATCTGTAGTTTGAAGGACGTCAGGCTTTCTCCCCGGTACAAGACTCGGCTCGCAACCAATCCGGCGAGCATGGCGCCCTGAGCGAAGAGGATTGGAGCGAATGCGTAGGAGCTTTTTCCCAGGAATGCCAGACCAGCGCACCGATCGGGGTGAGTGGGAATAAGGTGAAGACCCATCCGGGAGACCCGCCAAAGAAAGCGAAACCAGATAAAGAGCCTGAGGTACCACCGCAGGAGAATGAATTGGACGATCGGGATACTAACGAAGACGTACCAGAAGCCCGCCGGTGTTAGGTTCCAGCGTCCTCCCGAGTTGGCATACCAGGTCGACCTGTCGAATCCGACGCGGTTGTGCCAGAACCAAAAACCAAGAGAGTAGACGACAAGCAAAAGCCCAAGCTCGCTCGGGATGGAGTTGCGCAACCTGATGGCAGACTGGATCGCGCTCTCAAAGCGAGGTAGATCTTGGGGCAACACAATTCGCCTTTCCACAAAGCGGCGGACAACGGGACGTATCCGCAAATGAACGAGCAATTCGGCACCGATCAAGACCGGAAGTGCAACCAGGAATCTGGCGTGTACTTCAACGTCGCGCAGAAACGAGAGGCGGCCCGCACCACCGGCGGGCGAGGCGAAAGCCGAGAGCAGCAGCAGGGGTAGCCATAAGAATACTGTGATGATGACAATTCGGCGTCGCAGGAGCTCCAGGTGATCCCCTTCCATGTGGGTTCTTCGAAAGATCTGGAAGAGCGGGCCACCCAGCACCAAAGAGAAATCATGTTGTTCTTCGACGAAATTGTGTTGTGCCATCGTGTGCCGGCCTAATTGTTAGAGGACATTAACAGTCCGACGGCAGGATTGGCAATCTTTCTGGCAGAAACACCAGTTTCGATAGGACGGTAGAACCCGACGCCAAAGATTGGGGCCGCACTAATTCGTTAACCAGAGTCGCGCAGCATTTTCTGCGACGAATCACGTCCAACTCGGTTCAATCCAAGGTAGCTTACCGGGTGTTGGAAATTCTTTCAGAGCGATTCGGCTTCTTCGTTCATTATCCTCGCGTAACCGGACATCTGGATCGGCAAGGGCACTTCGATTCGACCGATGACTGCGAGTGCAGGTCGCAGATCTGAGAGCTGCCTCGGGCCCACGTCAGGCATGATCACGCCGTGCTGCGGCGGCGGCATATCCAAAATTGTATACTTCACGCCACTCTGCTCGGCGGGGGCTTCCATCTGGCTCGGCCTTCCTTCCGCGCGGTCTGCGAATTCCTGAGCAGCTCGATTGCCCCTTCTAATGCCTGCAATGCACCGTTGTCGACAATAACTCCCGCATAGCTGCGACTCTCACGGTCACCGGGGATGGGAGACGCCAGTTTGGCGCGACACGCCTCCGAGAGTTTGCTGTCCGAAGTCGCCCGCCCGGGTTTCCACTCTGGCGGGCTTTGCAGCGAAATACTTGACCGCGTGCGAGATTCGCCTCGGCTGTTTTCCGCCTGCTCTCAGGGGGAGATTTACTCTCGGTACGGGCGTGTCGTCCTGCCATGCTCGACTGTCAGGCTACACGGGAAGTTGAGAATCAGAATCGTATTAGCGGCCCCACCACGACTTCGCCTTGAGAGCTCAGCGTGCCGCCGACATGAACAATGCAACCCGAACCGCAAATGAAAGCCGCTTGGGGGTGCGAAAAGACCGGTAACCATTGTGCTTGAAGCCTGAAGCCGAAATGGCGACTGGCATAAAACCTGATCCCGCCTCCAAGGCCAAACGAGAACCGCGTGAAATCGAAGTTTGTACTACTGGAGACATGTGTGACGCCGACGCTGCCCATTACGAACGGTCGCGCCCAGGGGCCCCAGCCATACTCTTCCATAAGGTACTCGTGGCTGAAGTCCGCATGAAACTGATCAAGAATCACGCGTTGACGGGGAGGCTGCGGTGCGATGTTCTCCGAGTGGACATGGGAGGCCTGCCTCGCCCAGCGAATTTCGACCAGGTCATCTTCATTACGGAGGCGCACGCCGAACGAAACTCCATAGCTCGGGCTCGCGTCCAGTACGACGCTAGGGTTCGTCCCTGTGACATGGGGCTCGATCGGAAAGCTCATGCTCGTGCGATAACCGATGAATGGAGTGAAATCAAAACGCAGTGGTTTGGGCTCAGGTTGCTGCTGCGCGCTGAGAGCAGGCGAGAGAACCAGAACAAACAGCAGCGTGCTGAAAACCAGCACGTCGATTTCTTTCTTAGTCATTCCTCCGAGTCTCCGATTGCAACTCCATATTCTTCCCGTTTCAGATACTTCTATAAAGCCAGCCGCTGCAGCGTCTCTAGGCGAGTAAAGACGTAGGGAAGCAGCAAGTTGGGCCGCGGCAAATCTCCGAATGCGCGAAAGATGATGCCCGGACACAGATAGCCGCCTTCCGAAGAGTAACGCAACTTCGTGCACGCCCGGCACTGCCAATCGGCGCGTAGTACACAAAAGCGACCGCCATTAGCCTCCCTGCACGATCGAGTGCAGACCTTGACGCTTTCTTTGACCCGCTGCGCGGGTGGGATTCTGACGGAAAGAACGGTGACGGGAATTAGATCGCGGAGCAGCGAAAAAGACAGACCCGAAGTAATTACGGCCGCTTCTATGGTTTTTGGGTGAATGCGAGTGTGTGCCGCTGTTGCAGGCGTCCGCAGTGGCCGCGTTTGGGAAGATCCGCGAAAAATCCTTATCTCTTTATCTGGAGAAACCAACACAACAGCAGAGCGAAAGGCGCCGTTCAAGTGACTCCCCACCCAGGCGTGGCCTCAACTCCCGGCGGTGATGGGGTGGAGATCAAACGGCCTGACGGCAGTGTGACGCGGGTTCATCTCGCGTGGCAACGCCTTCCTCGGTGCTCCGGGCGCAGCCTACTCTTGACGTGCTTAAGCTGTGGAAAGTCGGCACTCGATCGCGACCGCTTCGAGGTGATCTGCGACCACTTGGCGGTGAGAAAAGCGGAAACCGGCGAGTTTGCTCTTATGAAGCACTGCGGAGCGAAATGCTGGAACTAGGGCGCGCTTGCGTAGCACGGAAACACCGCGAGTCGGCCGTGTTGATGCTGCTATAGAAAGGGATTTCTCGTTACGCGCAAGAAACTGGCGGACGATACCTGGTGCGGTGCAGCTCCCTGACGTCACCGGATCCGCGGAAGGACTTGCCCTGTACGGCTCCTCACGGGAAGCCACTTGGCGACGAGTGTATGCGCACCGCTCCACGGCCGGCCACGAGCTTCCGGCGGCTTGGGCTGCGGAAAGCTTCCACAAAACCGTAAAGGCGCCAAAGCTATTGAGGACGTACCTCGAGTTGTCCGCATGGATCTGCGGGCCGCCGGCAATCGACCGTGACTTCAGAACGATTGATTTCCTAACTTTGCTGGACCTAGAACAGATTTCTGCTCGATTTAGGGCGTGGCTGCGCGCCGAAGGCTGACTAGTTTCGATCCATCAAGAGCTGCGATCCCGCCAGCTCCAGAGATGCAGGTACACTGGCAGCATCCGCAAGAGCGCCACGAGCGAAATTTCTGCCGCCACCACCCTTACCGCTGAATTGCCCGAAGACGTCCCGCAGCAGGGCGTTCATGTCTTTGCCGACGGCCGGATGCTGCGCGAACAGAAGCGCGCCGGTTTCGCGAACTGCAAGGAGCGCAACCACCTGTTCGGTGCGCGCGAGGGCCGTAGCGTACAACTGCAGGTATTCGGGCCCGGCGTTTTGTAGTATTTCGACGACGAGGCGAATGCCGCCAGCCGTGCCGGTAACCGATTGCAGGCGGGCAGCCGCTTCCAAGTCCGCGAGCCGCGGCAAGAGCACCTTGGTATTTTTGACCGATAGTTCCCTTTCATGCAGAAGGCGTTCGATAGACGCGTTGAAATCCTGAGGGGCACAGTTAAGCTGGGCCGCGGCCCTGGCGATGAGTTCCGCGTCTTGGCGCGCGGCGGCTTCGGCGCGGCTGCCGCAGAGAAATTCGACGCGCCAGTCCTGGCGGATTTTGCTGCAGCCGCGAAGCACAATGCTGCCGATCTGGCCGGTGCGACGCACGTGCGTACCGCCGCAGGGCTGCAGGTCAATGCCGGCAATTTCGATGGCGCGGAGCGTGCCGGTGCGTTCGACCTGCTTGCGCACCCCCATTTTTGCGAATTGGTCCGCGGTGCCGTAGCGAACCGCGATTTCGCGATCTTCGAAGACGACGGCGTTGGCAGCGCGGGCTGCGCCCTCAAGAATCAGCGGCGACGGCTGCGGGCCTTGGAGATCGATCGTGCTGACATTCTCGCCAAGATGAAAAGAAACGGTGAGCAGGCCGAAACGTTCCTGAAAAACCGCGGAGAGCAGATGCTGGCCGGTGTGCTGCTGCATATGATCGAAGCGGCGAGGCCAGTGGATGCAAGCGTCGATGCGGCCGGTGGGAACGGGACGGTCCACGACGTGAAGCACGTCATCGTTTTCTAGGTCGCGGACGTCGAGGACGTTGGCTTCACCGAGCTTGCCGAGATCGTTAGGTTGGCCGCCGGAAGTGGGATAGAGATGGGTTTGGTCAAGGAGAACACCCCAGCAGGTGGCGTCGTGACCAGCGAGCGGATCGGCAAGCGGCTTACAACTGAGAACCTGGGCGGTGAAATTATCCTGAAACGCGTCGTCGTAGTAGAGGCGGCGAGTGGTCATATCGGAGCGAGTCTAGCACACTGAATTTGCAGCATTTTTGACAACACAGGTTGGATGCTTGCAGTTGTCCACGGTTAAATGCAGGTAAAATGGGTGAATGGGAGTGCGTCTGATCGCCTTGGACATTGACGGTACGCTTTTGGACAGCCGGTGGCGGCTGCCCGATGCGAATCGTGCGGCCATTTGCGAAGCGGCGCGACGCGGAATTGAAGTGGCGCTGGTGACGGGGCGGCGGTACGATTTCGCGTTGCCGGTAGCGCGGGATTTGGGATGTCCGCTAACGATGATCGTGAATAACGGCGGGATGATTCGTGCGAGCAGCGGAGAGACGCGGCTGCGTCGCCTGTTGGCGGCGGAGGTTGCGCGGAGCGTACTCGGGATGTGCAGGCGATGGCGCGAAGGAGCAGCGGTAATTTTTGATCGGCCGCGCGCAAATCAGCTGATGCTGGAGCGGCTGGATGCCGATGATTCCATTAGGTACGCATATTATTCGCGAAATTTGCAGTTTATCGGATGCGCGCAACCGCTGGAATCGTGTTTGACGGAAGACCCGTTGCAAGTGATGTTTTCCGGGACCGTCGCGGAAATGGAATCGGCGGAGCGGCTGCTGGCGAAATCGTCAGTCGCGGAGCAAGTGCGCCTGGCGGCAACGAAATATGCGACACGGAATTTTGCCATGCTCGACGTGCTGCCGCCGGGCTGTACCAAAGGCGCGGCGCTAGCGACGTGGGCACAGCGGCAGGGACTGCAGCGCGAGGAAATTCTGGCGATCGGCGACAACCACAATGACCTAGAGATGTTGCACTTCGCGGGAATTCCAGTGGTGATGG
This sequence comes from Candidatus Eiseniibacteriota bacterium, assembly GCA_035607085.1. Taxonomy (GTDB): domain Bacteria; phylum Acidobacteriota; class Terriglobia; order Acidiferrales; family UBA7541; genus Acidiferrum. The sequence continues at coordinate 8,105 of DATMZI010000010.1, forward strand.
GCAACAGCGTGCCGGAACTGAAGACGTACGGATGGCACGAGACCCATTCGAACGATGAGAGCGGCGTGGCGGCAGCCATTGAGCGGTTTGCGCTGCGCGAGGCCGAATCGTGCGCGTGAGGCCGAGCATCGTTGCGGCGGTGGTCCTTTCGGCGCTGCCGGTTGCGGCGCGGGCGGATTACCTGGTGCTACGCAGCGGTGCGCGGATGAACGTGCAGTCGTATGAGCTGCGCGGGGACAAATACCGCGTGCAGATTGACGGCGGGTGGGCGGAGATCGCCGCTTCGAACGTGGTGGCGATCGAGCCGGAAGAGATTTTTGTGGCGGCGCCCAAAATGCCGCTGACTCAAGCGCCGTTTGGCGAGCTGATTCGCAAGGCTTCGCAGAAGTACGGTGTGGACGTTGATTTGGTGTTCAGTGTGGTGGCCGCAGAATCAAATTTCAATCCGAAGGCGATGTCGCGGCGAAACGCGCGGGGTTTGATGCAACTGCTGCCGGAGACCGCCAAGCGGCTGGGCGTGAGGGATATTTACGATCCGGAGCAGAATATTGATGGCGGTACGCGGTACCTGCGGGACTTGCTGAAGCGATACGATGGCGACCTGGCGCTGACGCTGGCGGCGTACAACGCGGGGCCAGGCGCGGTGCAGCGTTATGGAAGGATTCCTCCCTACAACGAAACGATTGCGTACGTGCGAGCGATACGAAAAACCTATGCCTTGCGCAAGTCGGGTGCCGAGACACCCGCTGCGAGCAGCGGCCATTAGCCGGCGTTCGGCCTGAAATAAAGCGGACAACAGAAGAGGAAAATCAATCAGAAATAGAGTGCGTCCGAATCAGGGCTGCTGAGGCGGCTCGTCCGGAGTCGACTCCGGAGGCATGGGGTTGGGAGGATTATTGGGCGCGGTGGGCGAGGTTGGACTCTGCTGGCCAAAGGGTGTTTGTTGCGCAGGCTGCTGCTGGCCGAGCGGGGTGGTCCCCGGCGGAGTGCTGCCGATGACCATGACGTCTTTCGACGGATCCCAGATAAATTCGAATTGCCGATAATTTTTGGCTTTGTCGTAGACCATCAAGGAGTGCTGATTGATCCTGCTGCCGACTCCGATGATGTTGCCGCCCATGACGGCGGGCGGGTCGGAGTTGAGTAAGGCTTCGTTGGCGGGCGGGTCTGCGTCCGCCGAGTCGGCGGGCGTCAAACCACCCGGTTCCGTGTTGTCGGCGGAAACTCCGCCGAGTTGATTTTGCGGTGTGGAAATACCACCGGGACTCATGCCGGCGCTGTTCCCCATGATTTGGCTGGCGGCTTGACCGAACGGCTGGCCGAGGCTCTGTCCAAAAGCCTGTTGTCCACCGGGAGAACCGAGCCCGCCGCCGATCGACGGCGCGGCAATGCTCTGAAAACCGCCCATGCCGGTGAGCTGCAAAGCGCGCCGAGGCTTGAGGCTGCCAATGAGCTGGCCGGCTGGGCCAACGTAAATGAGGCGCCATTCGCCGTCCTTGCCATTCATTGGGTCTTTGTAAGCCTGGCGCATAAAGCGGACGTTGCCGATTTTCGGCTTGGTCAAATCTTCAAGCGACGTCGGAAATTTGCCGGTCTTGCGGTAATACATCTTAATGCCGCGAATATATTGCTTACCGCGCCAGACCATTTCCGTCTCGCGTTCGCGGCGACCTTGATTCAGGATGTTCGGGGCGACGGCCATGGTGGCAACGAGCATCAGTGTCGCAAGAAGAAGAACCAGCATGATGGCGTAGCCACCGTCCTGCTGACGTTGCGACCTGCGGCCATGCGGGCAACCAGTTTTTGCAGAGCGAATCATGATACCGGTCCCGCGTCATCCATGTTCTTCTGCCCTTGTATGTGCGATGCGATGTCCTCGAAGTCCAGAGTGGCATTGCCAATCTTCAGGATGCGGAAGCGGCCCAGCAGAGTGTCGCCTTCCGCAACAATGTACACATCGTCGCCGTCGGTGAGATAAGCACGGCGCGCAGAACCGTTAGGAACAGTGCCGTAGCCGTAGTATTTCATGTTGGGCGGCAGCTCAGCCGTGGGAGGCGGAGGGGGAGCCGGGGGAACGTAATTCTTGTCGCCGGGCTTGGGTTCGGGAGCAGGAGGAGGTGGGGGCGGCGTGGCATTGAATGGATCCCTGCCAGTTCCCTTGTACTCCGAGCTGCGGCTGGCATCGCGCTCGGCCGTGCGCAGCTTAAGATTGTCGACGTTCATCGGCGCGTAGTTCGAGGCGATCATGCTGGCGCCGGCGGCGACGGGGCTTTGCCGGCTATTGTAAAACCAAATGCCCGCGGCAGCGACCAGTAGCGCCACCAAAGCCATGATTTGCTTCTGCTGCTTCATGCTGCCGTCCGGAAGAATGTTTTCATGTGCATGGCAATGTGCAGCTCATTCGGAGCGCCCTGCTGTCCACCAGACTGCAATACCACGGAGTCAACGGCGTAGGGATTTTTCGAGCGCTGCAGGCTATTCATGAACTTCACGATATTGGCGTAGGTCCCGTTTACCGAGATTTCGAGCTCCACCTCCGTCAGATTGCGGGCAGCGAGATCCTTATGATGGAACGCCAACGACTGGATCTGCAGACCCGCCTTTTTGGAAAGGTCATCCAGTTCTGCCGTGATGGCGGAGTTGCCGGTGGTAGCGGATAGGAGTGAAGCTTCGAAGCGATCACAGTCCGCCACCGTAGTGGGCAGATCGTGGCGAATACGGTCGGCGTTGTCCACATCAATCCGGAGCAGTTGCAGTTTGCGAGAATCGGAAACCAGCGCAGCCATCGGTTTGCGCAGCGTGTTGGCGGTGTGCCAGCTGTATGCTCCAAGAGCGAGGTCACAGGCCAGCAGGATGACGAGTCCAGCGAGAATCAGCCTTCTTTTGACGGTCAGCGTGCGGTCCATCAAGTCCTCGAATAAATAGCGTTCAATTCCATCACGGCCTGGTCGGTGTTATTGGTTCCTGCCGATGGAGAGTGGACGTTGAGCAAAGTGACGTTGCTGAAGGCCGGTGAATTTTCCATCGCCCGCAAAAACTTAACCTTGGCTTCGTCGGAAACCGCGCCAACGGTCAAGCGGACAAACATGCGTCCCTTGTCAAGCTTGGGCTGAATGCTGACGACGTGCACGCCCACCGGCAACGTCTTTTCCAGGTCCATATACATGCGCGTCCAGTCGAAACTGCTTTCGTCGATGAATCCGTTGAGAAATGCCACGCGATCCTTGAGCCTGGCATTTTCCTGGCGCGCGAAAAAGCTGTCCAGCTCCGTGCGGCGGGCTGTGAGCTGCGCAGCGACCCGATCGTTGTCCTGTTCCTTGCGGCGCAGGTTTTCTTGCGCGCGCAGCTCGGAATAGACGTGCCAGCCGAGAACCAGGAACAGCACGCTGCCAAAAAACGCGACGATGCCAGCAGATGCATAGAACCTGCGCTGGGATTCGAGCGGCTTGGTGGCGAGATTTAGCCGGACATTCATCGTAAAGTTCCGTCCCTCAGTTCCTTTGCATCATCCAGCCGACCAGACCTTCGAGTTCTCTTTCCGCCAACGGCCGCGCTTCATTGGAAACGCGGCCTTCGGATATGGCCGTGTGCAGGAGCGAATGCACTTCGCAGTGAAATTCGCTTTCCAGGGGCGGCACGAATTCCGGCAAGCGTCCGCCCAGCCCGGCTACGCGCACAGACTGGATGCCTTCCTGCCAGGTATCCTGATAATAGGCGGCGACCGGATAAATCTCTTCCAGCAGCATCTGTGGAGTCAACTGAGCGACCTGGGCCGGCAAGTCGGTGCAACGGTAACCGCACAAGACGCCCTCGCGGACAATCGCGGTGGTCAACGAGGCGCCGGAAATTCGCGCCAACAGCGCGGGGCGTCGATCTTCCAGCAAGGAAACGGCAGCGAGCGAGGAACTCAGCACGACGCCGGGGTGAAAACCGGCCTGTTCCGCCAGCGCTTCATATTCGCGCACGATACGCAAGCGGCCCAGCGCGGTGACCACGTCCACGCCGCCCTCACGCGGAGCCTGGCGCATGTAGGAGATCAGAGTTTCTTCCGCTTCGAACGGAACACTCTTTTTCAATTTCCAGCGCAGCATGGGAATTGCTTCCTTGGCACTGCGTGGAAACTGCTCAAAATGTTGAACGAACACGCGTACGACCGGGTCAGGCAGCAGCAGGGTGGCGTCCTCTTCTCGTACGCGGAGGCGTTCGCGGATGCCTTCCATGGCGGTGCGCACCGCAGCCAGATTCACCAGGTTGGTTTCCACCGCCGAAGGAACAATCGCCCCGACGGGCAGGGACTCAACCGCGAAGCCGTCCAGCGAACCGGTGCGCGAGAAACGCGCGCCGGAAATGCGGTCGGGCGCAATTTCGAGCGCCACGGGCGGGTGCGGAGGGGCTTCCAGCCACAGAGCGACCTTGCGAACCAGGTCGCTTTTGTAAATGCCGTGGCGATATGCGGAAGACTCAGTCAACGAAGGTCACCTTGTTGATTTCGCGCAGGGTCGTGGCCCCGATGCGTACTTTGGCCAAGCCACTTTCTCTCAACGTGATCATACCTTCCTCGCGCGCCACACGCTTGATTTCCGAAGTGGGCCGGCGATTAATGATCATCTCCCGAATACGGTCGGATAGATCAAGCAATTCGCAAATAGCTGTTCGTCCATGATAGCCCGTACCGGAGCACTCCAGGCAGCCGGCGCCCTCGCTGATTTGCGCGTGGTCCAGGTCTCCGGGTTTGAAGCCTGACTCTTTCAACTCGTCCGGCGATACTTTCTTCGGGCGTTTGCAGTTGGAGCAGATAATGCGCACCAGACGTTGCGCCATAATGCAATTGAGGGCGGAAACGAAATTGTACGGCTCGACGCCCATGTTGATGAAGCGGCCGATGACGTCAGTGACGTTATTGGCGTGAACCGTTGTGAATACCAGGTGCCCAGTCAAGGCGGACTGAATGGCGATCTGAGCGGTCTCCTGATCGCGGATTTCGCCGACCATGATTTTGTCCGGGTCGTGGCGCAGGATAGAGCGAAGTCCGCGCGCGAAGGTTAGTCCCTTCTTTTCGTTTACTGGAATCTGGGTGATGCCGCGCAGCTGGTATTCGACCGGATCCTCGATGGTAATAATCTTGTCTTCGTCAGTCTTAATCTCGTTGATCGCGGCATACAGGGTAGTGGTCTTCCCGGAACCCGTAGGGCCCGTAACCAGCACCATGCCATACGGTTCGCGAATGTAGCGGCGGAAGCGCTGCATTTCCTCCTGTGAAAACCCGACTACGTCGAGGCTGAGGCTTTGGAATTTCTCGGAGAGAGTTTCTTTGTCGAGAACGCGAAGAACCGCATCTTCGCCATGGCTGGCCGGCATGATCGAGACGCGCAAGTCGATGAAGCGGCCCTTGTACTTGACGCGAAAGCGGCCATCCTGCGGAACGCGGCGTTCGGCGATGTCCAGTTCGCTAAGGACCTTAATGCGGGAGAGCACCGCGGAATGCCACTCTTTGGAAATGGGTTGCATGGCGTGCTGCAGCACACCGTCAATGCGATACTTGACAGCCACTTCAGCGTCGCGCGCTTCGATATGAATGTCGCTGGCGCGGCGCTCGAGTGCGGTGAAGATCACAGTCTCCACCAATTTCACTACGGGACTTCCGGTAGTATCCCTGGTCAGGCGGTCGCCTGAAATGGTCTCTTCCGTATCCTCTTCGGTCTTGGTGACTTGGAGAGTAAACGCTTCCGTAGCTTGTTCCAAAACACGCTGCGACTGTTCGGTGCGCTTAAGCAGGTCACCGATTTGCTTTGCGGTAGCGACGCGCGGCGCGAGCTTTTTGCCCAAAAGCAGCGACAGCTCATCGCTTAACAAAACCAGACTGGGGTCGGCAGCGGCGATAACCAACACGTTGTCGCGCTGCTCGAGAGGCACGAAGTTGTAACGAAACATCAAGTCGGCCGCAATCGTCCGAAACAGTTCCGGATCAATACGCTGCTCGCGCAAATCAACGAAGGGCACCCGGTAGCGCTGCGCCAGGCGGCGTGCATTCTCCCGATCATGCTGCTCTTCGGCAGAAAAGACGCTTGCCGAAACTGCCGGATTGTCTTGCGCGGTTGCCATAGGTCCCTAGTGCCCCGCCGCTCCCGAAATTGAAAAGGAGAAGATAGGCAAATAAAGTGAAATCAAGATGAACGCTACCAAAATCGCCATAAAAATCAGAATGGCCGGCTCTATGAGCGCAACCATGGCCGAAAGACGGATATTCACTTCCTCTTCGTAAAATTCCGCTACGCTGGTCAACATGGGAGCCAGGGCGCCGCTGGACTCGCCGACCTCGATCATGTCCAAGGCTAGTTCGGGCACAATTTGCGTCGAGGCCAGAGCCGCGTTCAAAGATTCCCCTTCACGGACCATCTGCGTCGCCTGCGTGATCGAGGATCGCAGCAGAGGACTATCAATCGCGTCGCCGGCAGTCTGCAGACCGGCCACCAGCGGCGTGCCGCCCGTCAAAAGAGTGGCCAGTGTCCGGCAGAACTGCGATACCTGGAACTTCATGATGGTGTCGCCTACTACGGGAATACGAAACTTCAGCCTATCGAACGTCCGGCCACCTTCTTCTGATCGCGACCAGAAGAAGATGCCGATCGCCACGACGATGAGGGCGGCTATCCCGACCAAAATCGTGCCGCGGTAATCCACTGTAATGGCGATCAGCAGCCGGGTCGCGGTCGGCAGCTGCACGTTCATATCGTGATAGAGCGCCGCGAACTTCGGGACCACCACCGTAACCAGATACGTTACAACCAGGATAGCCACGATAATCAACAGCGTCGGGTAAACCAATGTTGCGAGGATCTTCTTGCGTACACCGGTGCTGACCTTCTGATAGGCAATGTAATAATCCAGCACCCCAGGCAGGTTGCCGCTCTTCTCGCCGGCAAGGATTGCGGTGGAGAATACTTTCGAGAATACTCCCGCTTCGTTCACGGCTTCCGAAAGCGATTTTCCTTCGCGAACCCGGTCCCGGATCTGGGCGACGATCGGGCGGAGACGAGGCGATGCAGCGCGCTCGGCAAGCAGGTCCAGGGCACGGAGAATGGGCAAACCAGCTTTGATCAGGGTATTGAACTGCTGGTTGAGAATCAGGAAGTCCGAGCCGCCTACTTTGCGCGAACTCCGCTGCTGCAGCAAGCCACTAAGCAGGCCGCTTCGGCTCTCCACCGAGTACACGTACAGCCCGCGATCTGCAAGCTTTTGCCGCGCTTCCGCCTGCGTACCAGCCGCCTCGACGTGAGAATAGACCCGGCCGTTGGCGTCCGCCACGCGGCAGACAAATTCTCCCATAGCCTGTCAGTTTACCTCATTTGAAAGGTATGCAGGGAACAGAGCAAGGGTTGGCCGTTTCCAGGAGGGTACGGGTGAGCTCGAGCGCTGAACAGCGGCTCGACGTTTTCGACGTCAACGAGCTCCGTCCCGAGGCGCCGGCACCGAACCAGCCGTAGCCAGATCGCCGTCGACAATAGCGACCCCTTTTGGAGGATCGAAGTGAAATAGCCTGGCACCAAGGCGCGGGTCGAACTGCCAGTTCGAGAAACGGTACTCCACTTCAACGCCGCCCGGGTCCGAAATCACAACGCGATTGAGCTCACCGGTTGACGAATTCACTTCAAAGAGGACTCTATCGTCCTCGGCTGCCGCCAGCGGATTACGGTCGCGGCTCCGGGGAGAACCACTTCGCTGAAGTTCGCAGCGCAGAACGACATTCCCCGCCGCCGAGACAAACGAGCCGGAATCCAAGGTCACCCGCGCGCAAATTCTGGAGACCTTCATTTCGCCCGCGAGCAGCGCCAGCGGGGTGCGCCAGTCGGAGCTTTCCCTCGAGCGGATGCGTGTTACCGTGTGATCGGCAGGAACGTAAAACCAGGACCACTTGCCGTCAATCACGTACAGATTCTGTTCGGGAGAGGCATATTCCCAACGCATCCTGCCTGGCCGTCCGAAATAAGCTATCCCAGCCTCCGAGCGGACTTCCCTGCCGTTCTCGAGATACCTCTGGAGGAATACAGCCTGCAGAGTTCGTGCACTACGGTAGGCTTTCTCGAAGCGGTCAACAAACGGTCGTGCGTCTTGAGCAGGCCCACCCGCTCTGCCGCCTTCTCCGGCGCTGGTCAGCAACAAAGTGGAAAGGGTAAGTACACGAAGGAACATCGCGGGACCAGTCTAACACCCGCTGCTACTGTAGCGGCGAGTCGCTCGAGCTGGCAGCCGCCGTGGCGTTGTACCGCGTCACATTCGCGTCGCTGGAATAGAAGCTGCGCTGGCCGCTTACTCCACGATTGGAAGGGTCGGTGTTCAGTGTGTAGTGGAGCGCTGGAACCGTCGTGTCCGCTACATACGTGAAAATATATCCGCTCTTTGTTCCGCCTGCCAGGTTCGAGTCCAGATAGCAGGATGCAGCGGCTGATCCCGGACAGGGACTCGCTCCACCATCGCCCAGCGCGACCAGCGAATTCGAAAAGCCGACGGTCGGAAACACTGCGGAATAAGAGATTTCCGCCGTATTGACCGCGTGGATCGAGGAGACGGCCGAAGCCTCATTGGCCTGCATCCGTGCGCGAAGCAGGTTTGGGATGGCAATCGCGGCGATGATTAAGATGATCGCCACCACGATCAGCAACTCGATCAACGAAAAACCATTTGCGGGCCGTTTCATAATTGTTCTCCATCACTGGCGACGCTAGCCTGGGCCCAGACAGTTCTAAACCGTCAGTCCTGCCACTACTGGGAGCAAGTTCAATTCCAATTACCGCCCCTTTGCACCTTGCAAACGATTCATTTTAAAGATCTTGCTCGCGGAACTAATGCTTTTCTTGGTGCTTTCGGCGATTGCGACGATTCACGTCATTCAGAATCAAGTGAACCGCCAAAATTTGACATCGATTGCGCCCTGCAAAGAAAAACGGGCGCGGGAAAGGCCCGCGCCCGCTGTCAAGCTTTGGCCCGAGTTGCAGCTCTTACTGAAGCGGCGAGCTCGTGGAATCGGCCGTGCCGCTGGAATCTCCGCGGATCACACCCGACTGATCGGTGTAGAACCCGCGTTGACCGGACGTGCCAGGATTCACCGGTGCTGAAACCACCGAGTAACCCGTTGAAG
>DATMZI010000031.1:0-7034 GCA_035607085.1 Candidatus Eiseniibacteriota bacterium
TTACGGTCATCGGCGGTGTTTGCCGGAGTGCCGAAGGCAGGCTGGCCGGAAGCACACTCACACTGGATCGTGCTTTGCGAAATGTCGTGAAGCTGGGCGTGCCATTCGCCGGCGCTGTGCAGATGCTCACACTCAACCCCGCGAAATTACTGGGCATTGAATTCAAGAAAGGCGCTCTGCGAACCGGCGCCGATGCTGACATCGTGCTGTTGAACGACAGCCTCGAAATCAATCAAGTTTGGGCCCGCGGCCTGCCCGTGCGTTAAACAGCCAAACCGCAATTTAATCGCGGGCGCACGCCGACTTCCAAGCGCTGGAGGCAGACGGCTGGTGGTGGCCAAGCAATTTCGGGCCGTTCACTTCAAATGAAACGGTAAGTTCAATTCCGACGCCAGCTTCACCGGATTGAACGGGCTGCACGCGAAAAAGTGCTCGCCGCTTTGAATGGTGGGAACTTTGCGCCTTCCGTTGTTTACGCGCAACACCAGATCTTCCGCGTCCGGGTCGTCCTCGATATTCACTTCGCGAAATTCCACTCCGCGATCTTTCAGAAAGTGTTTTGCGCGCCGGCAATCCGGACACCAGGTCGTGCTGTAGATCACCACAGGTTCCATCGATTTTCCCGGCCCACTATTAGATGCAAAGGATAGTTAGCGGGCACTCGCGATGTTGATGCCCTGATGCTTGGAAACCACACTGATGCGGACCAGTGCGCGCTGCAGCGACAACGTAGCACGGTCCCAGTCCATATTTTCTCCGCCACGGGCGATACGTTCCTGCGCGCGCTTCAACGCTCCCTGAGCGCGAGCCAGGTCAATGTCTTCGGCAAACTCTGCAGTCTCGGCTAGAACGGAAACGCGGTCTGGCAACACTTCTGCGAATCCGCGAATCACCGCCAGCAATCCGTTTTGTCCACCGCTAGTGCGATACGTCAACTCACCCACGCCCAGCTCGGTAATTAACGGGGCGTGGCCCGGCAGCACGCCGAGGTAGCCGTCTGCTCCCGGCATGGTCACTTGCGAAACGCTTTCCTTCAGGATTTGCCGTTCCGGCGTGACGATCACGAGTTGGATTGCGTCCGACATGAAATTTCTAGGCGCTCGCCTTCATCTTTTCGGCCTTGGCCAGCGCTTCGTCGATCGTGCCCACCATGTAGAACGCCTGCTCCGGAATGTCGTCGTACTTGCCTTCCACGATTTCGCGGAAGCTGCGCACGGTGTCTTCGATCTTGACGTACTTGCCTTCGAGGCCAGTGAACTGCGCCGCCACGAACATCGGCTGCGAGAGGAACTTTTCGATTTTGCGTGCGCGCGCCACGGTGCGCTTGTCTTCGTCGGAAAGTTCCTCGATGCCGAGAATGGCGATGATGTCCTGCAAATCCTTGTAACGCTGCAGAACCGACTTCACCGAGCGCGCCACGGTGTAGTGTTCCTGGCCAACGATGCGCGGATCGAGAATGCGCGAGTAGCTGGCCAGCGGATCGACCGCCGGATAAATTCCTCGTTCCACGATCTGGCGCGAAAGGTTAGTAGTCGCGTCCAGGTGCGTAAATGTTGCGGCCGGAGCGGGGTCGGTATAGTCGTCAGCCGGCACATAAATCGCTTGCACCGAAGTGATCGAACCCCATTTGGTGGAAGTAATGCGTTCCTGCAATTCGCCAATTTCGGTGTTGAGGTTCGGCTGGTATCCGACGGCGGAAGGCATGCGGCCGAGCAAAGCCGAAACTTCCGAACCCGCCTGCACGAACCGGAAGATGTTGTCGATGAAAAGCAGCACATCCAGTTTTTCCTGATCGCGGAAATATTCCGCAACGGTCAGGCCAGTGAGGCCGACACGCAGACGCGAACCGGGTGGCTCGGTCATCTGGCCATACACTAGCGCGCAGCGCGACTTTTCCGGGTTGCCGGGAGTGATGACGCCGCCTTCGGACATTTCCAGCCACAGGTCGTTGCCTTCGCGAGTGCGTTCACCGACGCCCGCGAAAACCGAAAGCCCGCCGTGCTTCATGGCGACGTTGTGAATCAGCTCCAGAATCAGAACCGTTTTGCCGACGCCCGCGCCACCGAACAATCCGATTTTTCCGCCTTTAACGTACGGCTCCATCAGGTCCACGACCTTGATGCCGGTTTCAAACATTTCCAGCGTGGTCGACTGATCTTCGAGTTTCGGCGCTGGCCGGTGAATCGGAAAATAGGTTTCCGCTTTGATCGGACCAAGCTGGTCCACCGGTTTGCCGAGCACGTTCATCACGCGACCGAGCGTCTGGCGGCCCACGGGAACTTTGATCGAGTCGCCGGAATCCACGGCCTTCATGCCGCGGACCATGCCTTCGGTCGGCTCCATTGCCACGGCGCGCACGCGGCCTTCACCGAGGTGCTGTTGCACTTCCGCCGTCACGTCCAGCGGCTCGGGAAGGTTGTAGCCTTCACTGGTTACACGCACCGCGTTGTAAATCGCGGGTAGGTGACCTGCTTCAAATTGAATGTCGAGTACCGGGCCGATGACCTGTACTACGCGTCCGACACCTGGTTTCTTCTCTGCCATTGTTTCTCCCTACGCGCCGTGAGAGGCGCCGCTGACAATCTCGATAATTTCTTTGGTGATGGCTGCCTGGCGCACTTTGTTCATGTGCAAGGTGAGCGCCTGAATTACGTCCCCCGCGTTGCGCGTGGCCGATTCCATTGCCGCCATGCGCGCCGCGTATTCCGCTGCCGAACTCTCCAGCATGGCGCGAAGAACTTGCGCCTCAATATATTTGGGCAGCAATGCGCCCAGCAATCTTTCCGGCGACTGCTCGTAGATATAATCGACTTGCGATTGCGGCTCTTGGTCTTTATCCCGGCCATAGTGCTGTTCGGATTCCTGCTCGGGCTCGACGGGCAGCAACTTTTCCACTTTCAGGTTCGCGGTCATCACCGTTTTGAATTCGCTGAAGATCAGATAGACCGCGTCAATCTGGTCTTCAGCGTAAAGCCTGGTGACCAGGCCGGCGATTTCGCGAGCGGTGCCGAATTCCACCTTGGCCAGGACGTTGATGTATTCCGCGGCAAAGGAAAACCCGGCGCGTTTGAGCGCGTCGCGGCCTTTCTTGCCTACAGGAACTACGGAAAGCGTTTTGTTTTTGTGTTCTCGCAAGAATTCGTTGGCTTTGCGCAAAATGTTGGTGTTGAACGCGCCCGCGAGCCCCCGTTCGCCGGTCAGTACGACGGCCAGGATGCGCTCTTCGGGCCGTTTGGCCAGCAAAAGATGCTGCGGGGTGTCAATTCTCCCCATGATGGAACGCAACAGTCGCGCCAGTTCGGTGGCGTAAGGGCGCGCAGCCAGCGCTGATTCCTGAGCGCGGCGCAACCGGGCCGCCGCGACAAACTTCATCGCGCGGGTAATCTGCTGGGTGTTTTTCACCGAGCGGATGCGGCGCCGAAAATCCAGAAGTGTGGGCATGGATTACTTGACGGCTACGGCCTGAGACGTCGTGAAGCGTTCCTTACACGCGTCAGCGGCCTTCGTGATTTCGCCCTTGATCCCGTCGTCGAGCGCTTTCTTTTCCGCGATGCTCTTCAAAATTCCCGGATGGCTGGTTTCCACGAACTGCAGGAATTCTTTTTCAAAGCGGCGCACATCGGGCACCGGAATATTGTCAATGAAACCGCTGGTGGCGATGAATAGGCTGAGCACTTGCTTTTCGACAGGAAGCGGAACGTACTGATCCTGTTTCAGAATTTCCGTGAGGCGCTGTCCGCGGCCCAACTGCGCCTGCGTGACTTTATCCAATTGGTCGGAGCCGAACTGCGCGAAAGCGGCCAGTTCGCGGAACTGTGCCATGTCCAACCGCAAAGTGCCGGCCACCTGGCGCATGGCCTTGATCTGCGCGTTGCCGCCGACTCGGCTAACCGAAATGCCGACGTTGATGGCGGGGCGAATCCCGCTGTTGAACAAATCCGCTTCCAGATAAATCTGGCCGTCGGTAATGGAAATCACGTTGGTCGGAATGTAGGCGGAAACGTCGCCGGCCTGCGTTTCAATTACGGGCAACGACGTCAGCGAACCTGCGCCGAGTTTGTCGTTCAACTTCGCGGCGCGTTCCAGCAAGCGCGAGTGGAGATAGAAGACGTCACCCGGGAACGCCTCGCGTCCGGGCGGCCGGCGGAGCAACAACGAAATTTCGCGGTAGGCCTGGGAGTGCTTGGAAAGATCGTCATAAAAAGTGACGGCGTGCTTTTTGTTATCGCGGAAATATTCGCCCATGGCACACGCGGCGTATGGAGCGATGTACTGCAGCGAAGCCGGTTCCGCAGCGGACGATGCCACGACGATGGTGTATTCCATCGCGCCGGCGTCGGTCAACGCCTTCACCACCTGCGCAATGGTCGAGCGCTTCTGCCCGATCGCGCAGTAAATGCAAATCATCCCTTGGCCCTTTTGATTAATGATGGTGTCCAGGATGACCGCGGTTTTTCCGGTCTGGCGGTCGCCAATGATCAGCTCGCGCTGGCCGCGCCCGATCGGAATCATGGCGTCAATAGCTTTGATACCGGTCTGCAGAGGCTCGCGCACGGGCTGGCGATCCAGCACACCCGGAGCGATGCGTTCCAGCGGATTGCGCTGCGTCGCGGCAATCGGGCCCTTGTCGTCAATCGGTTCGCCCAGCGGATTCACGACGCGGCCGACGAGAGCTTCACCCACCGGCACCGACATAATGGTGTTGGTGCGCTTTACGGTGTCGCCTTCTTTAATGGCGGTGTATTCGCCGAGCAGAACTGTGCCGACCTGATCTTCTTCCAGGTTCAGCGCAATGCCGAAAACGTTGTGCGGAAAGGCGAGCATTTCGCCGGCCATGACTTTTTCCAAGCCATGGATGAGCGCGATGCCGTCGCCGACGCTGATTACCGAGCCGACCTCTTCGACCGCGACGGTCTGCTCGTAGTTCGCAATCTGCTCGCGCAGAATCTTGCTGATTTCGTCTGCCTTGATGTTCGCCATTCCTGCTCCAACTCTTTCGTTAACGCGTATTCTTTTGCCGCCGCTTGCCGCACGGCGAGTACTTTTCCCCGATTACTCCGCGGCGAGCCGCTCGCGCAGATCGTCCAGGCGATTGCGCAGCGACCCATCGTAAATCGTGTCCCCGATGCGAACTAAAGCGCCACCGAGCAATGTGGCGTCGAGCGAAAACTTTGCTTCCACTTTTTTGCCGGTCAGTTGTTCCAGCGCTTGGGTCATCTCTTTTTTCTGTGCGTCGTTAAGCGTCGCGGGGGAAAACACCTCGGCTTCGGCGATACCCTGGCGCTCACGTACCACTTCCAGAAAGGACCGAAGAATTTCCGGAAGCTGCTGCGTGCGCTGATGATCAATCACCACAAACAAGAAATTGCGGACAATCTTGCTGGCGCCCAAGCGGGAGGATATCCTTTCGGCCACGCCGCGCTTTTCAATTTTGCTGACCGCGGGACTGGCCAGAAAATTCCGCAATTCCGGAGACGACCCGTAGGCCGCGGTGAAATCGCCAAGTTGCTGCATGACCGGAGTAGCCGCGCCTTGAGCAAGCGCGATATCCGCAAGCGCGTTGGCGTATCGGAGGCTGGCGGATTTCAATTGGGGCTCCCCTGCAGGCTTTTGACAAAGCCGGCGATAAGCGCATCTTGCGTTTGCGGCGTCAACCGCTTGGCCACCAGGGATTCCGCGCCGCGCACGGCAAGCTTTGCCGCGAGTGTTTTTAGTGCAATGCGCGCGGCTCGTTCGGCCGCTTCGATTTCCGCTTTGGCGGCAACGCCGACTTTTTCAACGTCCGATTTGGCGAGTGCGCGAATGCGTTCGGCTTCTGCTGCGGCTTCTTTTTCGGCCTCGGAACGGAGCGCGCGGACTTCTTCTTCGAGGCGTGCGAGCCGTTGCTCCGCATCTTGCAACTGGCGGTCTGCTTCTGCTTTGGCCGCAGTCGCTTTGCTAATTGAAGAGCTGATGTTTTCGGCATTAGCGCGGAATTTCGGCGGCAAGACCTTGGCGAAGACCCAAATCAAGACACCGGCAACGATTGCGAAGTTGATCCATTTGAAAAGCTCGGTAGGATCGCCGGCCGCGCCGCCTTCTTCCGCGGCGAATGCCGCGGCAGTAAACCACAAGGAAGCGCCGCACACGAACAGCGAGCAGAAGATGCGCTGGCGAAGGTTCATCGGGCCTCTCGGGCGGGCTCTAAGACTCGTGTGGCGATTTCCGACGCCAGTTGCGCGATGCTGGGTTCCATATCGCGGCGAGCAGCGGCCAGCTCCACAGCTACGCGCTCTTTGGCGGTAGCGACTTCCGCGGCGGACTTGGCGCGCGCGTCTTTCAGGAGGGCGGCCCGCTCATCCAGCAATTTCTTTCTGGCGGCTTCCTGCTCGGCATACACCTGGGCGCGAGCCTGGCGCAGCGCATTCTGAAATTGCTTGACCTTTTCCGCAGCAGCAGACTGCGCTGCTTCAGCCGCCTTTTGCGCGCCGATCGAACGTGCTTCGCGCTCCGCCATTACCGCCAGCAACGGCTTGAAAAACAAGGACTTGAGAATGAAATAGAAAATCAAAATCAGGACGACTGTGGGCACAGCGCCGAGAAAGAGTTCGCCTAGTTGGTGAACCATATCCATGCCTAAAAATTTGATCCTGGACTGCGGCTGGTAGCCACGGCCGCACACCACCCCACAGCATGCGCACCGCTGGCCCAGAGCTGCCGACTCGGAACTAAAAGAGTAGCATTCGAGTGTAATCCCGTCAACGCGACGCGCTGCGAGCGTGTTCCGGGCTAATCAAGCGTTCGGGTGAGCGTATGCGTGTCCAGCATCAGGGCCGCCATGATCTTTTTCGCGATATACCCGGTAAACCAGATTCTGACCGAGCAACGTCCCCGGGCGGAGCAAGTGTAGACCGCCTACGTCGGCGCTAGCTGGCGTCAAGACTTTTTGGGCGGCGAAACCAGGTCGTAGATATACCGTATGGAGAGTTCGGTACTGTTGCGGCCGACCTTGAGAAATATCGTTTCGCGAAGCTGCTGATTTCCTTCCAGCACCT
>DATMZI010000046.1:0-6532 GCA_035607085.1 Candidatus Eiseniibacteriota bacterium
TGAGCAACAGACAAATGTCGTTGCCGTGCGTCAGGATGCGGTCTACGAACGACCATCCGAGTTTGCTGAGCTTTTCCTCGCCCTTGGGATCCCAAAACAGATTTTTCCCGTTTTCGCTGATGGAAACGTTGGTGTGCATGCCGCTGCCGTTCACGCCGACGACCGGCTTCGGCAGGAACGAAGCCGTCAAGCCCATATGCGTCGCCACCTGGCGGCAAATCAATTTGTAGAGCTGTATCTGGTCGGCTGCGGCGACCACCTCGCCATAGCCGTAATTGATTTCAAACTGTGATGGCGCGACCTCCGGGTGATCCTTTTCATTCTGGAAGCCCATGGCGCGCTGCACTTCCGCAGTGGTGTCAATAAAAGTGCGCAGCTGATCGCCGGGGAGCGAGTGGTAGTAGCCGCCCGTATTCACATACTCAAATTTGTATGTCTCGTGATAATGCCGCTCGGCGTCCACGCCCTTGAAGAGAAACCCTTCAATTTCATTGGCAGCGTTGAGCGTGTAGCCTTCTTTCTTGTGCAGCTGCTCCGCGTAGAGTTTCAGCGCGCCGCGAATGTCCGCCGAATACGGCGAACCGTCCTTGTCAATCACTTCGCCGAACACCAGGACCTTACCCGGGCCAAAAAAGTCCGCCGGAGCCCAGTAAAACGCACTCCAGTCCATACCCAGCCGCAAATCGCTCTCGCGCTGCGCCGTAAACCCGCGAATCGAAGAGCCGTCGAACGTCAGATTGTCCCAGCTCCTGATGAGAAATTTTTTGTCGTAATCGAGCATGTGCAGGCGGCCTTCCAGGTCGCTGAACAGCACAGTTACTGCCTTGATGCGCTTTTCGTCGGTTAGATACTTGATGCGTTCTTCTTGAATCTTGTGCGGGGCGACGCGATTCTTGCGCTGCTCTTTGGCCTTGAGGTTCAGCTGCTCCAGTTCGTCGTACGACAGGGATAGAAAATTACGCAATTCAGTGGACATGAATCTCCTCGGAAAGTTTTGGCGTAACCGCTTGAGGTGTGTGATGGGGCGGACGACATTGCAATACGCGGACAAAGGGTATCGCGGCCGCGCGAAGCCAGTCAATCGAAAGAACTGATGGAATAGATCGACAAAACTTCTACAGACGCCTGCTTCGAAAACCAAATCATGTTCGCGTGCGCGCTGCGGGAGTAGAATTGGGGCGAGATGCCGAACCTTCACGTCATCCCCGCGTTTCCGCTCTCGCGCTTCGTGGAACTCTTCTGGTATTACGAGCATCCTCCCCGTGCGCACCAGAAGGAACGGCTGATGCCGGACGGCTGCGTCAGCCTGATCATCAACCTGGCCGAGGACCAGACTCGTCTCTACGATGCCGATGACGTAAGTAAGATGAAGACACTGAGCGGCTGCAGCGTCGCCGGACCCCATACCAAGTGCTTCGCCATTGATACCGACGAGCAGACTTGCGTGATCGGCGCCTCCTTTCGCGCAGGCGGCGCAGTTCCTTTCCTCAGATTGCCCAGCCACGAACTGCACAACCAGCACCTGAACCTGGAAGATCTTTGGGGCCGCCTGGCGCGCGATCTGCGCGAACGTACGTTATCGGCCAAGACTCCCCGCGAGAAGTTGCGCGTGGTGGAACTCGCTTTCCTCGAACGAGCGGCTGGAATGTTGGATGGCCAGCCAGTCATCGGATATGCCGTTGAGAATTTTCTGGCCCATCCCGCAACCGCGAAAATCGCCAGCATCGCCGGCAAAACCGGCTTCAGCAGGCGCCGGTTCATCGAACTCTTCAAACAGCACGTCGGCATGACCCCCAAGCTTTTCTGCCGCGTGCGGCGGTTCCAAGAAGTTCTGCGCCGCATCACCAGCGGCAAACCCGTCAATTGGACCGGAGTTGCGCTCGATGGCGGCTACTTCGACCAGGCTCACTTTATCCACGACTTTCGCGCATTCTCCGGAATCAATCCCTCCAAATACCTCGGCGACTACAAAGATTTCCCCCGCCACCACAACCACTTGCCGATGGTGTAGGAGAGGCTTCGCCTGCAGATTCCGCGCGTCAAATTTTTACAATACGCCGGCGCGTTCCCGAGCGCAGAATGTCCGTGCAACCTTTCGCTTTCCGGAGGAACCCATGGCCAAAGCCAAGAGCGCAATTCCCGCGGGCTTCCGCAGCCTGACGCAATATCTCATCCTGGATCACGTCGCGGGCTTCCAAAAGTTTATCGAGGGCGCCTTCGGCGCCACCGAAAAATTCCTGCTGCGCGATGCCGACGGCGTCATTCGCCACGCCGAGGCGCGGCTCGGCGAATCCATCATCGAATTCGCGCAGGCCGGCGGCCAGTACCTAGCCATGCCGGCTGGCTTGCATTACTACGTGAAGAACTCTGACCAAGTCTATGCCCAAGCTCTGAAATCCGGCGGCACTTCCCTCTACGAACCCGCCAACCGCGATTACGGCGACCGCGAAGCTGGCGTGCGCGATCCCGCCGACAATTCCTGGTTCATCTCCACGCACACGGCCGGAAAAAGCTATAAGCCTGAAATCTTGCAGGACCTCAATACGTATTTCAGCGTGAAGGACTCGGCACGTTTTCTCGAGTTCCTCGAAAAAGCGTTCGCAGCGGAAACCTTGGACCGGCATGCGGCAAAAGACGGCAGCGTCCTGCACGCCAAAGTCCGCATCGGGGACACGGTGGTCGAGCTGAGCGAGGGCCGGGCGCCATGGGGTCCGCGCGCAGTGAGCCATCACTATTACGTGGCAAACTGCGATCAGGTCTTCGCTCGCGGACTCGCCAGCGGCTGCACCGCACTGCAACCGATGGCCGACCAGTTCTATGGCGATCGTTCCGGTTCTTTGCTCGATGCCTGGGGAAATCACTGGTATATTGCAAGTCATCAGGAAGACCTCACGACCGAGGAGATCGCGCAGCGCGCCGCTGCGGCAGGTCGCGGGTGAACCAACGAAAGGAAAATCAAATGAAGCGACGGAAATGGATGGGAGTGATGTTGGCCGCAGCAATCGGTTTCGTGGTCACCGGAACTGCGCGAGCGCAGGATGCCAGCGCCGCCGACAAGGAAAAGGCTCTGGCGCTGCTCGAGAGCAGCAAGAAAGAAGTTCTCGCGGCAACCAAGGGCCTCAGCGAAGCGCAGTGGACCTTCAAGGCCGGTCCAGACAGGTGGTCCATCGCCGAATGCATGGAACACATCGCCGCCGCTGAAGACTTCATCCGCGGCACGATCGAGCAGAACGTCCTGAAGGCGCCAGCTGCGCCGGACCGCGATATCGCCAAAATTGACGCGGGAATCTTGGCTATGGTGCCTGATCGCTCCAACAAGGTGCAAGCGCCCGATCCACTCAAGCCGACCAACCGCTTCGGTTCGCCGGAAGCCTCCATAAAGCATTTTGTGGAAAGCCGCGCGATGACTGAGGATTTTCTGAAAAAGACCGCTGACCTGCGTGGCCACGCGGTGGACAGTCCCCTCGGCGGCAAATGGGACGCCTACGAATTTGTGCTGCTGATTGGCGCGCACAGCGAACGCCACACCAAGCAGATCGAAGAAGTGAAGGCCAGCCCCGGCTATCCGGCCAAGTAGCAGCACCGCAAAGCACGAAATTTGACAGTAGCCAGCCGCTGCAGCCGAGCTTACTTGCTGTCCGCAGGCGTGCCACTATTCGCGCTGCTGAACGTCGGCACCGTCACCGTGCTGTCCATGCGCACCAGCATTCCTGTCTCGGCCGGCAGACTCAGTTCTTTGCCCCTCCGTGCGGAAACGTAAATTGCGCTGCCCGCGAGTCCAATTCCAAATCCTGCAGCCGCATGGCTGGCCAGCTTCCCGATCAACGTCCCGCCGCCCATCCCGACGGTGCCTGCGATGATGTCGCCCTTCACGTCATGCTTCTGCTGCAACATCTGCCCTTCGGTCACGTCAATGTCCTTGCGCTGGCGGCCTTCGCCTTCTTCCGAAGGTCTTTGCAGGGCCAGCACGCTCATCTGCACTGGAATCAGCCGGCTGTCCACTTCAATCGAACGGAAGGTCAGGTTCATGTACGCTTCGCCGCGAAACAGCGAAAACCGGCGCGCGCGGCTGATGCTGGTCACAATTCCGCGGATGCGTGTACCGGCAGGCAGAACGACCTGATCGCCCATCATCAATGGCTCCGTGGTCACCGCGATAAACGGATCGCCATTGCGCGAAGATGCGGTGCCGATATCGCTGGTCAGCTTGAGGTGGATTTGCGTGCCTTGAATTAGCTGGCGGGGTTCCGCCTGCGCAAAAGACACGGCGAGAGACAAAACTGCAACCAGAAACAGAGTCCGAACGAAATATTTCATTTATTCCTCCTGCCCGTGAAGACGGGCGGCCCGTTAGTGGGCAAGTTCCGTGACGTGGATGCACGCGGAGGGACGCCTCATCATGCGACGCTGGCGCGCGGACCCGGCAAAAGCTGCGGCAATCGTCGGGAGGATGGGGAGGATCTCCATCCGGCAAATAGCGTAGCAGGATTCAGGAGGAAGGAAAGAGAAATTTGCGGAAGTTTTGATGGCAGTGCATAACTCTCGTTGCGCAAACCACGGGTCTTGCCGGAAAAGCTCGGGCGGCGTATGTTTTCGCACAATGTTTGTTCTTACCGAGGCAATATTATTCTTTACGGAGGGAAACCAATGAAAAGTCCGTTCAAATGGACCCTGGTGGTTGCCGCAGTGGCGGTCGCGATCGGGGGAGCAGCCGCGGTCGCTCAGGAGAAAAAAGAAGCCGCGGGTGGACATGGGATTCTGCACACGGCCGACTTGAAGTGGACTCCCATCATCAAAGGATGCGAGCTGGCCTCGATCGGCGGCGACATGAACGCCGACGGCGCGCCGTTCGTTCTTCGCTTGCGCTGCGCCGCAGGAACAAGAATTCCTGCGCACTGGCATCCCACCGACGAAAACGTCACCGTGCTGAAGGGTACTTTCCAGGTCGGCATGGGCGACAAATTCGATGCCACGGGATTGCAAACCATGAATCTCGGCGATTTCGCGAGCGTGCCCAAAGAGACGCGCCATTTCGCGTTCAGCAAAACTGCCAGCGTCGTACAGGTGAACGGCATGGGCCCGTTCAAAGTGAATTGGGTCAATCCGGCCGACGTGGTGCCGCCGGACGCTGCAAAAGAGAAAATGTAAGCCGCGAAAAAGCGAAAATAAAACTCTTCGCCTCGGACCTGGCAAAGCGCTGCGGTCGATGTGCTAAACTGACTTCGCGGCAGTCGTGAAGTCTAAGGGCTGCCGGAGCGTGGAGCTTCGGGCTCTGTGCAACGAGGTCCCGCGAACCCCGCCAGGCCCGGAAGGGAGCAACGGTACCGGGAACGCCTCGGGTGCCGCAGATCACCCGAAGTTCCTCGCACCGAACAAGCTCTTCTGCTTTTTCGACTTTCAACTGCAAGCTCTCGACCTCTTCTTATTTCCACAACTTAAAACTTTTCTGAATCGCGGCGACGTGCGAGACTCTCGTTTATGGAAAAAAGGGCATGAGCTATCAAGTCATTGCGCGGAAGTGGCGGCCGCAAACTTTTAAGGATCTCGTCGGACAGGAACATGTCACCGGAACCTTGGCCAACGCGATCAGAAACGACCGCGTCGCCCACGCCTACATTTTTTCCGGCGCGCGAGGCGTCGGAAAAACCACGGCGGCTCGCATCCTGGCCAAGGCGTTGAATTGCTTGAACGGTCCCACGCCCGAGCCCTGCGGCGTCTGCGATTCCTGCAAGGAAATTGCTGCCGGCTCTTCGCTGGATGTCATCGAGATCGACGCCGCCTCCAATCGCGGCATTGACCAGATCCGCGAACTTCGCGAAATGGTCCGCTATGCCCCCGCGGCGTCACGCAGCAAGGTTGTCATTCTCGACGAAGCCCACATGCTCACCGGCGAAGCCTCCAACGCCTTGCTAAAGACTCTCGAAGAGCCGCCCGATCGCGTCATCTTCGTCATGGCCACCACTGAGCCTGAAAATCTCGAAGACACCATCCGCTCGCGCTCGCAGCATTTTCATTTTCGCGCTCTCACCTTCAACGAAATCGCGGAACGCATCAAGTACATATCGAAACAAGAAGGCCTGACCATCGCCGACGAGGCCGTTGCCGTGATCGCCCGCATGGCCGAAGGCAGTATGCGTGATGCGCTTTCGCTCCTTGAACAGGCCCGTGCCTATTGCGGCGACAACATTCCCGATAAGGAAGTTCGCGAACTCCTCGGCGTGGTTCCGGAAGACGCACTCAACGAACTCGTCGAAGCCATCGCCGCCGGCTCCGCCGATCGCGCGCTGGGACTGGTCCACGCGTTCCAAAAAGAAGGCCGCAACCTCCAGCACTTCTGCCGTGAAGCCATTCGCCACATGCGGAACCTTCTGATCACGCGTGTCTGCGGAGCCGATTCCGATTTGATTGCGGCAACGCAAGATCAGCGACCAGCTTTAGCAAAAGCCGCCGCGCAGTTCGGTGAAGAAGACCTGACCCGCTTCTTCGATATTCTTTTGCAGACCGACGACGACCTCCGCCGCAAGCCCGATCC
>DATMZI010000048.1:0-41316 GCA_035607085.1 Candidatus Eiseniibacteriota bacterium
GAAAATAATGTCTGTGTTCTCTGGTGCCAGTTTGTGAGCGCGCACCAGCAACTCCAGTGCATCGACCGGCCGCGACTGCTCGGAGTAGACCTGCGCCAGCAGGTAGAGCGTCTCCGGCGATTCCGGTTTCAGAGACTGCGCGCGTTTGCAGACTAGTTCTGCCTGGCGGTAATCGCGCAAGCGCAGATACGTTTGCGCGAGATTGAAGAGGATTTCGAATGTCTCCGGCTGCAGGGAATTGGCTTTTTCCAGTTCCCGCTGCGCCGCGCGATATTGCTTTTCGGAGGCTAGAATGGTGCCTAAGGTGAAGTGAAGTTGAACGTCCTTCGGATTGCGGGTGGAAAGTTCATCGGCGACTCTTAGGCCCTGAGCAATGCGAGAGGCACGCAAGTAGGCGCGCAACAGGTTTAGCTGCGCAGGCGTGTTAGCCGGCAAAACTCGCTGCAGATGAGGGATAGCTTCGGCGGGTTTGTCAGTGGCCAACAGAACCAGCCCAAGATTGTAGTTTGCGTCCGCATTCGACGGCAACGCGCGCAGGACTTCTCGGAATTCCTTTTCTGCGAGATCGAGCCGCTGTTGGGCCACATAAAGATTGCCCAAATTGTTGCGAGTGCGCGGCGAGGCGGGATTCAACTTGAGCGCATGTCGCAGCGCGTCCGAAGCGCCGGTGTAATCCTTTTGTGAGATACAGACGATGCCGAGAAGATTGTAAGCTTCCACGCTGCTGGGGTCCTGCCTAAGCGCGTCGCCAATTTTCCGTTTTGCCTCATCCGGGCGGCCTTGTTCGAGCAAAGACTCGATTTCCGCGAAGCGCGGATCGTCTTTCGCGCTCTGCGACGCGCTTGTTCTTGGAGTGAGGGGCTGCTGAGCGATCAACGGTGACCAGAACAACACAAGAGAGAGAAGCGCGCCGGTCACACAAGCTATCCGCTTTTGTTGCGGGTGGCGCAAAATCCAGCGCAAGTTTTTTGGTCTTGGCTTCAAGAATCCCTCTGCGTCACCCGATTTTTCTCAATTTAACATCTCCAAGGCTTGCTGAGCCAATTTGTGTGCCGGCTGCAGCTTCAACAGCGCCTCGAGCGTCTGGCGCGCTTTCTCTTTTTCCTGCAGCAGCATGTATAAACGAGCCAGATTCAGATAAGCCTGATCGAAATTGGGCGCGATCCGGATACAAGCCGCGAATTGCTGCTCTGCCTCAGTGTTTTTGCCCTGGCGCACGTAAAGAACGCCCAAATTATTGATAGCGTCCGGATAATCCGGGCGCAGAGCGACGGACTTTCGCAGCGACGCCGTTGCCTGCGTCAGGTCGTTCTGTCGCGCGTAGAGCATGCCAAGGCTGTAGTTGGCCTCCGAGTTCTCCGGTTCGAGTTCGAGCGCGCGTTTTAGAAGGCGGCTCGATTCCGCCATGTTGCCTTGGCGGCGATAAACGTTTCCAAGGTTCAGCAGCGCGGTGACGTAATCGGGACGCTGATCGAGCGAACGCTGGAAACTGCGGATGGCGTCGTCGAACCGGCTCTGCTGTCCGGCGATCATGCCGAGATTGTTCCACGCTTCGGGATACTCTGACCGCAGCTTGACGGTTTGTTGCAGGTACTCGCCGGCCTGCTGCAGATCGTTCTTACGCAAGTACAGCGTGCCGAGATTGTAGTAGGCCTCGGCGTTTTCCGGCTGCACCGCGACAACTTGTTTGAACGACTCCGCCGCCTGATCGAGATAGCCGTGTTGAAAAAGCGCTACGCCATAAGTGAAATCGTTGCGTTTGAATTGGCCCTTGTAAAGGGTCCCTGGAAAGGGGAGCCCTTTTGCGACGCGAGCTGCGTACGTATGCGGAATCGACGCCGCATCATTTAGGATCTGCCGGCCGTCCAGTTCTCCTTGATAGACCTTCACGATCAGTCCGGATTCATCCAGGAGAAAAGTACAGGGAATGGGCAGATCGCGCCGGCGGTCAAACAAAAAGCGGTACAGGATGTTGTAGATGCCCGCTACCTCCGCTGTGGCCACGCAAATGCGCAAACTGAGCTTTTCCTTTTCGGCGCGCGCGCGCACCTCTCTGGGATCTCCATCTTTATCCAGGTTCAGCGAAACGATCCGCAGGCCCTTTGCCGTGAACTCCGACTGGTAATTCTGCAGTTTGTGGAGTTGCCGGACGCTGAGCGGCGCGGCTCCCGCCCAAAAAGTCAGAAGCAGGGGGTTGCCGCGGAACGCCGCAAGTGTCGCCGTCTTTCCCGAAAGATCAGGCAGTGAAAAATCAGGCGCCGGCAGCGGATCGAGCAGCCAGGTTGACACCGCAGTCGGCAACGGACCGGGTTTCACGGGCGGCGATTTGCGGGAGTACGCCGCCGAACCGCCGGAAAAAGGAGATCCGGAAACGTCCGGCTTTCCCTCCACAATCGTTACGCGGTGATTTGCGGGAATATCGGAGAAGTTTTGCAATAGCCCGCTGGGCCAACGCACCGACGCAGTTATCTTTCCTGCTGGTTTGCCAAGTCCAAAGAACACTTCCTTAGTATGCTGCGAGAGAAATCCCGTGCCAGCCTGCAAATACTTTGTTTGGCGAAGCTCGCCGCTGCGCACCGTTATCGCCGCTCCGATGGCGTCGCGGTTGCTCTTCGTGCCGCGCAAGCGAAAGCAGACCGCCTCGCCGATGTCGGTCATCACGTTGTGCAAGACCCGAATCTGCGGAGCGTTGCGGTTCTTGGCGATTACTTCCAGGCGGCCGTCACCATCAAGATCGGCCAGAGCGAAGGCGCGGCTGTCTTCCAGCAGATCCAAGCCGCTGACTCCGGAAACCTCGGAGAAGCTGCCCTCGCGATTGTTCCAATAAAACGCGTTGCGTTCGTACCCGCTCCAGGAGTGATCGGAGCGAATCAATTCGTTGATAGCGTTCCAACCGTGTTCGTAACTGGCGGAGGGCATCGCGTTGGCGGGCGAATTTCCGACTACCTGGCGCCAAAAAAAACTGGAAAGCTCGGGTTCTGCCGCGCCGGAGATGTACCCGTTGGTGACATAGAGATCTGAGTAGCCGTCGTGATCGAAATCCCATGCATCTGACGACCACGCCCAACGGCCCCTTGCCGCGCCACTCGATTCGCTGGCGTTCGTAAACTTGCCGTCCCCGCTGTTTCGATACAGGCAATTGCCGCGTGCGTGCCCGCGATAGAATGACCGAATTTCCATAGAATCACGGGCGTGAAAGATTTCGCTATCTGAAACTCGCTGACCCGCGGCTGACCACATGTTCGAAACGTAGATGTCCTGCTTTCCATCGTTGTCGAAATCGCACCAGCAGGCGCTCATGCCAGCTCCTGGCACATTCACGTCAGCTTCGTCGGAAACGGCGGCAAAAGTACCGTCCCCATTGTTGTGGTACAAATTGCTGCGTCCAAAGTCATTTGCAACGTACAAATCGGGTCCGCCACTACCGGCGATGTCGCCCCAGGCGCAGGCAAAACTGAAACGATCATTTTCCGCATTCAGCCGAGCCGCCTCGGTACAGTCCACAAAGCGGGCATTCCCTTCATTGTGAAACAGGAAATTTGGCGGCCCGTTGCGGGCGTCAAAATAAGGTGAGGGGTAATGGTATTGATCCAAGCCGAGATAATAGGTGTACAGACAGAAGTAGACATCCAGACGTCCGTCGCGGTCGTAGTCCGCAACCGCCGCGTGCGTAAATGTACCCTGGGGGGGCTTCGCGAAAGAGAAAGCGCCCGGCTTGGGCGCGAAGGTTCCATTTCCTTGATTCAAAAAGAGGAGTGGCCCCGAATTGCAAACCACCAGCAAATCCTGCAAGCCTCGGTTTTCAAAATCTGCAAAAACCGCGCAGGCGGTCGGGTCTAATATACCGACTCCTGCCTCTTCAGTTATATCTTCAAACGTGCCGTCGCCGCGATTTCGATAAAGCCGGTTCGGCAAACCCGCCGGCTGACACGCATAAATGTCATCGCGCCCGTCGCCGTCGAAATCGCCGGCTGCAATACCGTTGTTCCCGTAAACGTCAATTCCGCAGGCGCCGTCCAACACGGTACGCCAGTGGTCCGCTCCATAAAGCAGCTGTTTGCTATAGGAATCCGTCCCTGCAAAAGCTTGCGCACTTACATCTGTAAAGAGCTGCGCCGCTACTTGCGCAGCGCTTTCTTCCATAAAAAGCCACTTGGTGGCCACCCAGCCTGCGGCAGCGCTCTGCCGCCAGCTCATGCGCCAAAGGCCAACCCGCTCCTCGCGACTGCGGTTCGGCCGCACGCCGACCAGCGAATAACGAACTTCAGCATCGATCTCTAGCGGCGCTGCGGTTTTCTGCTTCAAGCTGACGATTTCAAATTCAGCCGTTTCGATGCGGCCCAGCGACATAAAATATCTCAGCAACTGCGGAACGAAAGAATCCTTGCCGGCGCGCTCCGCCGCCGCATAGCTGCGCTTTCGCAAGGCTATCGCGCCGCCGGTAGGAAGTTTGCGTTCCCGCACACCAGCTAGCTCGCGGGCTTCCAGGGATTGGTCCAGAATTTGCGCTAATCCAGTCGAGTTTGCTTCGCCCGGCCCGGCCACCATCTGTCGGAGGTTCGCGAACCAGATCTGCAGTTCCGCCGCATACTTTTCCGTTACGCACGCGTCGGTTCCTGCAGGTACAAGCCGCAGCATCTCGTCCAATGGAGATCGCGCCGGATAGTCCGGAACCAGACGAATGTCCGCGCTCAGTCCGTATCTTGGCTCTCCGCTTCCGATTGCCGGCCACGCCCGCAACGGAAATGGAGCAGGCAGGAGAGCGGGCGAAGCGTATCCCAGTTGTGCAAGAAATTGACGGCGGTTCAGCAAGCTGGGTTCGGCTCGGCGGCGCCCCATCCCGTTATGTCCTTTGTTTTCGACAACCACTACGATGGTAGCACCGTTACAGTTGCCCCATACCTGGCCCAATCTATTGAAAACGTTGTCAATGTGACGCCAGGAGGGCTGCCTCATAGGCAGTGCGTTTGTCAAGCGCAGATCATCTTTCCGCGCCAGCGTCCGCCAGCGTCCATGTTGCGGAACCTTGCTAGTCAGCGGCAATTTTACGGACTGAGCGTGAAAAAAGTGATGACCCAAAGAAAAATCTTGACAACGAAATTCGGGAAGTGTAAATCTCTACCCATCGTAGTAGTTTCGCATTAGGGGTGCTGTACAAAGGGTAAGCGTTTACATTTAGAGGTAGCGCTTTAACCGCAAAACTTAGGGGCCGTATTCGAACTGCCGTTTCCTTTAATTATTCTGACGCGGCCTTATTACTGCAGATGGCGCGGAGAAATCGTTTACTCGGCTTTGCCGCGCGCTCGCAGGGGAGTTGAGGGCACGCGACGTGACTCACGGGGTTGGGTTAGGAGGATGGGCTATGCAATGTAAGACCGTTCGTGTTTGGGGTGGACGGCTAGTTCTGGGGCTAGCGTCTTGTCTCTTGCTTCTCCTGTGCTCGGCGGCTCCTTCGCTGGCACAGGTGGACGCAGGTTCGATTTTGGGTACGGTTACAGACTCTTCCGGCGCTGCTGTCAGCGGCGCGAGCGTCACGCTCACCAATGAGGGCACCGGTGCGGAGCTGACCATCACCACCGGCTCCGATGGCCAGTACAAATTCACTCCGGTACGTATTGGCTCGTACAAGCTGACGGTCACCATAGAGGGATTCCAGACCAGCTCGCAGCACGGCGTCACCGTCAACGTTGGGCAAAACGTCGTAGCGGATTTTGCACTGAAGCCGGGCTCGGTGAGCGAGACCGTCACGGTAGAATCGACCATTCCTGTGCTGCAGTCGCAGGATGCCTCGGTCGGCCAGGTTATCGATTCGAAAAATGTCAACGACCTTCCGCTAAATGGGCGCAACTTTACATTCCTCGCGCAACTCGCCGCCGGCGTCAACACGCCGCAGGCGGATACACGCGGCAACGCAGCAACGGGCGCTTTCGCGGCTAACGGCAACCGTCCTGCGCAAAACAACTATCTTCTCGACGGAATTGACAACAATTCCGACACTGTAGATTTCTTGAATGGTACGAACTTCGTAGTCTTGCCGCCGGTCGACGCTGTGCAAGAATTCAAGGTGCAGACCTCCAATTTCAGCGCGGAGTTCGGCCGCTCGGGCGCAGCAGTTTTGAACGCAACGATCAAGTCCGGCACCAACGAATTTCACGGTGCGGCCTGGGAATTTTTCCGTAACGACAAACTAGACGCCGCCGATTTCTTTGAAAACGCAGGCGGTATTCCCAAGGGCGCTCTCCGCCAGAATCAGTTTGGCTTCACCGCCGGTGGCCCTATCAAGAAGAACAAGATCTTTATCTTTGGGGATTACGAGGGTTTCCGCCGCGTGCAAGGCACGATTCTGACGGGTACCGTACCTACGGCTGCGGAAATGACCAGCCTAAACTCTGGCGGCGCCACAGCCAACTTCCAGGACTTGCTACAATCCACCACGCACACCGACGCTCTCGGCCGCGTTATCCCTGTTGGAACTGTTTTGGACCCGGCCACCACGCGCCAGATTTCCCCCGGTGTGTTTGTCCGCGACCCGTTCGGCAGCTGCCTCAACGAACCAGCAGGCTTCGTTTACACCGCTGCGGGCTGTGGACTCAACCTCATTCCAATGAGCAGGCTGGATCCGAACGCCATCGCCTTGTTGAATCTTTATCCAGCCCCAACGAATAGCTCGCTGACTGCCAACTTTGCCAATTCGCCCAAGCTCTTTGAGCATCGCAATTCTTTTGATGCTCGCATGGACATCAATTTCAACGAAAAGAACCAGTTGTTCTATCGCTTTAGTCTCGTGGACGATCCGCAGTTCATCCCCGGCATTTTCGGCGGCGTCGCGGACGGCGGCGGGTTCCAACAGGGCACTCAGACTGCGAACGCTCAACAGAGCGCCTTAAGCTATACACATACTTTCTCTCCTACTTTGATTAACGTTGCGCGGGCCGGGCTGAACTACCTGCACACCACTCGCGTTTCACCGTCGGCAAACGATCTCAGCGACATTCCGTCGCAATTCGGAATTCAGCAAATCCCGCAACTCCCGGAAAACGGCGGTCTGCCGGCCTTCGGCATTGGTGGGCTTCAAACCCTGGGCAGCAACGCTTTCCTGCCCTCCGACGAGGTCACCTCAACTTTCCAGCTCACCGATGACGTCACGAAGATTCTCGGCAGGCACACCTTCAAAATGGGCTTCGAATGGCAACACGTGAAATTCTCCACTTTGCAGCCACCCTGGTCACGCGGCCAATTTGACTACAACGGCGACTATACCGACGTTCCGAATGATAATAGAAGCAACGTTACCGGCCGCGTCCAGTTCCTGCTGATTCCTTGCACTGCGGGTGATCCGACGGGCGCCTGTCCGACCACCGTCAACCCAGGGCCGAATCCTGTTAATTTTCTCGCCGGCGCCAGCAATATCCGCGCTTCAAACATCGCTGAAACCGACAACGGCAAGAATTACTGGGGCGGCTACTTTAACGATGACTGGAGAGTGACCGACAAGCTGACATTAAACCTCGGTGCCCGGTACGACTTCTTTGGCCTTGTGTTCGAGCATCACGGCGCACAAGCCAACTTCGTGCCTGCTGGGACGGGACCATTCACTAACCCGACCTATATAATTGCGGAAGGCCCGAACTCCAGCACTTTATCGTCCAGCTTCCTGAACCAGCTCGCGGGAGACGGGATCGACTTGCTCATAAGTAACAAGTACGGCAAGGGTCTGGGTATTTCGCAAAATAACAACTTTGCTCCGCGTTTCGGTCTTGCCTACCAGGCGACCAAGAAACTGGTTGTCCGTGCCGGCTGGGGGATGTTTTTCAACGGCTTTGAAAACCGCGGATACTCTCCCAACATCGGTGAGAACTATCCGTTCCAGTTCCAATTCAATTTCCCTGAACCGGATCCCAATACACCAATTACCTTCCCCGGCTGTCCTACGGCAGGTCCCGGCAACGTAGGTACGTTCGAAACGGGCTTTTCCTGCACGCCGCTTGACCCCTTGCTCGTTAATGCCAACGGCCTCGGCTTGCTGGGCATCGAGTTCAATTACATTACTCCTTACACCATGAGTGGGAACGTTACTGCGCAATATCAAATAACCCCATCCATGTCCGTCCAAGTCGCCTATGTCAACTCGTTGGCCAGACACTTGGAAGTTTTCCCGAATACGTCTAATGCCGTAAGCCAAATCCTGCCGGCCAGCGCCAAGGCGCAGAATTTCATCCCCTTTCCGGACTTCGGACGCAATCCGAGCTACGCCGCGACCGAGGGTAGCAGCAACTACCATGGGCTTCAGACCAAAGTCGAAAAGCAGTTTTCCAATGGCCTGAACTTCCTGTTTGCCTACACCTGGTCCAAGACTCTGTCCGACGCGAACGACCTGCTCAATGGCGGTTCGCGGAACAACGCCAGTGGCAACGTCAACGGTTATCGCGCACCCCTTATACCGGGCATGGGAATACAAGCCGACTACGGTTTGGCGGATTTTGACATTCGCAATGTCTTTCACTTCAGCGGCGGCTATGAGCTTCCGTTCGGCAAAGGCAAGAAGTATATGTCTGGCGCCAGCGGCTTCATGAATCAAGTTGTCGGCGGCTGGAGCATCAATTGGAGTGCGACCTTCCAGGGCGGCCAGCCGATTACCCTCGGTTGCCCAACCCAGACCGCGGCTGGCGTTGCTTGTGGCGTGCTCCTTACTGGGCAACCCCTGGACTTGGGCTTGCACACGGATGCCAACGGCAAGCTCAATTACTACGGCAACCCCGGTGCATTCGTACAGCCTTGCGCCTTGGATGCGACACTCACTCCAGAGCCCGATACGCCGAAGGGCTGCGTCCAGCTTACTGGAAACGATGCCCTCGGCGGCGTAACTAAGGTGCCGGGCCCCGGCTTCCGTCGGGTTGACTTGTCCTTCTTTAAGGACTTCCCGATTAAGGAACGTTTCCGTCTGCAGTTCCGGACGGAGATTTTCAACATTGGTAACCACCCGAACTTCAATGCCCCGAACTTTGGCGGCAACGGCGTGGTGGCGATCTCCGGTTCTGGCAACTACAACAGCAACACCTTCGGCGAAATCGGCTCCACGCGTGATGCTCCTTACGATCCGCGGCAGATCCAGTTCGCTCTCAAGTTCTACTACTAAACGCACTCAACAACCCCCGGGGAGGTGCTTCGCAAAGAAGCGCCTCCCCGTTTTTATTGTTGTTCGGCTTTTTCCGGCAGCCGCAGTGCTAACATCGGTTTATCGTGCTCAACGGCAACCTAAAAGTTGCTTCGCTCGCAGCATTGGCGCTGGCCTTGGGTGGGTCAATGCTTGCCCAAAAAACTGCGCCTGACGTACGCGATCGCCTCTTTCAAGCCGGCGTTTCCGCCTACGAATCGGGCCGCTACGCCGATGCGGTTCCTCCGTTGGAAAAGCTGGTTCGCTTGGCGCCGGACAACTTTGAGGTCAATGAGCTATTGGGCTTGGTGTACGCGTCAAACTCACAAGATGTCAAGGCCAACGACCATCTAGCCAAGGCCGTCCGGCTCAATCCAAACTCCGCCGCTGCTCGATCGAATCTGGCCGCCAGCTTCGCTCGCTTGGGGAAGATGGATTTAGCGGAAGAACACTTCACCAAGGCTGTGGAAATCGAACCGGAAGACTACGGGACTAACCACAACCTGGGAGCGGCTCTGGCGCACAACGGTAAGGTCGCCAAAGCGCTTCCGTACCTCGAGAAGGCGCAGCGCTTGAATCCGTCGTCTTATAACAACGGTTACGATCTTTCTCTGGCTTATTTGGTAAGCGGCCGGCTGGCCGACGCTCGCGCTTCCGTCCAGTCTCTCCTTAAGATTAAGGACACCGCGGAACTGCATAACTTGCTAGCGCAGGTCGAAGAGAAAGACGGTAATTTCATCGCGGCCGTGAATCAGTTCGAAGCGGCCGCGCACATGGAGCCCACCGAGAGTAACCTGTTTGATTGGGCGGGAGAGTTGATGGTCCACCGCACACTCGATCCCGCCGTCCAAGTTTTTCGTCAGGCCACCGACCGTTATCCTAATTCTTACCGCCTCATGGTAGGCCTGGGCACGGCCTACTATGCCCGAGGTAATTATGATGACGCCGTCAGATTCCTGATTCGCGGTGCCGACCTTAATCCCTCCGATCCCGCCGTATACAAGTTTCTTTCCCGCGCTTACGACAGCTCGCCCAGCCAGGCCGCCAAAGTCATCGAACGCTTCCGGCGCTACGCTGAATTGCAACCGAAGAATGGTTTGGCGCTCTACTACTACGCCATGAGTCTCTGGAAAGGGAAGCGCGCGCAGGATCCCGAATTCGATCCCAAACAAATCGACTCGCTGCTCCGCCGCGCCATCGCTGCTGATCCCAAGTTGGCTGAAGCTCACCTGCAACTAGGTAATCTGAACATGGACCAGGGCAGGTTCGCCGAAGCCATCCCCGAATATCAGCGAGCGCTCGAGCTAAATTCCGACCTTGCCGACGCCCACTATCGCTTGGGTCAAGCCTACGTCCGCTCCGGTCAAAAAGACAAAGCGCAGGAACAATTCCAGGTCTATCAGCAACTCCGCGCTCAGCATCTCGCCGACCTGGAAAAGCAGCGGGCCGACATCCGCCAGTTCGTCTATTCCGAGCGAACTTCCGGATCCGCACTTGCGAACCCCGAAACCAGCAAGGAGAA
The DNA here is from genome assembly GCA_035607085.1 of Candidatus Eiseniibacteriota bacterium. Taxonomy (GTDB): domain Bacteria; phylum Acidobacteriota; class Terriglobia; order Acidiferrales; family UBA7541; genus Acidiferrum. The sequence continues at coordinate 10,677 of DATMZI010000048.1, forward strand.
CGCGCGCCCATGACCCCGTGCTCCCCCCCGAATCGCCCATGCGAAAAGGTTCCGAGGGTGCCCCACCCTTGGCTTGTAAGGGCGATTCTCGTGCTTTCCGCGTCGCTTCTGCTAACTCCTAAGCCCGTGGCGATGCTTTCCGAAAAATTCCGCTGGAGCCTTCAACCAAGCCACGTACTGTTAGTTGCCCTTCTATTATCCTTATGCTAAACTCCGTCCTGTTCGCTCATCGCCGGTTACAAACCGCCGTCAACCCTCGCAAACTCGCTCCCGTCCATCCCTTTGCCTTTAGCCAGCTGCCGCCACTCGTAGCGTTAACTTTGAATAAGGCAAGTAGTTTCAGTTATTTACTGCGACGACCGTGGTGCACCCCCCGGTGTTACTATCATCTTCAAGCGTCACTTGAAGTCGCCCAGACGCGGCCCTATTCTGGAGCCTCCCATGTCTAGCCGCCGACCCTCGTTTGCCCCGAGCCCGCCACGAATCGGCCAAACCCTCGCCGTTTCCCGCCGAGACTTCCTACGCGATGCCGCCAGCCTGACTCTCGGCAGCAGTCTCCTTCCAGGCAGCCTTCTAACGCGTTCCGGCCTCCTCCAGCGTGACCGTAAAGTCGTTGTCATCACTTTCGGCGGCGGCGCTCGCGATCAGGAAACCTTCGCACCCGAAGGACAGGAAAATATCCCGCATTTGATGAAAGAGCTGATCCCGCAATCGGCCTTCTTCACCCAGGTGGTGAATCGCGGCATTCTCGGTCACTACGTCGCCACCGCCAGTCTGGCCACCGGCGTCTATGAAACCATCAACAACTTCGCTTCGCTGCCTCCGGAAAATCCCACCGTCTTTGAATACTTCCGCAAGGATCTGAAGCGTCCCGCATCCGATGCCTGGGTCGTCGCACCGAGCAACGGCTTCAATCGCATCGGCGAAAGCAGCCATCGCTCTTACGGACTTGGCCGGGGCGCTCGCGTGATTCTTCCCAAGCACTTGTTAACCGCAGCCACCAAGGGTGGCGCCGACTACGAACATCTCCTCCGCGACAATTACGAAACTCCGTTTTTTGCGCCGGAAATTGCCGGCAATGAAGTGGAACTCGAGCAGTTGCGCGCCATGCTGAAACTTTCCGTCGACGAATTCAGAACGCATGCTCTCACTCTCTCCAGTCCCGACGAACTTTCCGTGTACATCGTTCACCAGCTGATGCGCCAGGTAGCACCTAGCCTGCTCTGGATCACCATGCACGATATTGATGTCGCGCATGCCGGCGCTTTTTCGCTTTATATTGATGGCATCCGCCGCACCGATCGTCTGTGCGCCGAAGTCTGGAAAGCCATCCAGACGGAACCCGAATATGCCGGCAAGACCACGCTATTCATCCTTCCCGATTTTGGTCGTGATTCCGACCAAGACTCCGCTGGTAACGGCTTTCAACACCATCGCACCGGTGACGCGGCGTCGCGCACCACTTGGATGATGGCCCTCGGCCCGGGCATTCGCGAGGGCGTCGTGCACGATCGCGCACTCGACTCCACCGATCTCGTTCCCACGATCGGTTCCATCATGGGTTTTTCGCCTTCGCTGGTGCAGGGCAAGCCCATCCGAGAACTTACCTAAGCCCATGCTGCCCAGCGAACTCAAGACCGAACAGTTCAGTAGCTATCCGCCGCAAGCGCGCAAGCTCGCCTCTGACCATCTCCTTACCCTGCGCAAGCTGCCTCTAAGCTTTCTGACCAGTTTGCTGCGCGAAGTCATCGAATACGACTATAAGTTTCCTGCAGAGCGCCGGGCGCTCGATAGGGAACTGGCCAATCTTGCTGCACTTTCCACCCGGCAGTGGAGCGAATGGCTCGACGAGTTTGAGCAAATCAAAATATCGCCGGCGCTGGAGAAATTCGACTGGGTCAATTCGCCTGCGCAGTTCGTCGAACTACTTTCCGCGTATCTTTGGACCACGCACCAGCAAGACGCGTTTCGCAAAGCCGCTACCGATTACGGCAACCGCCTGCATGCGGCCGTTCCGCCGGAAAATCCGCCGATTGCCAGGCTGGGAATTGCCGTTGTCGGTCAGGGTGCGAGCATTAGTGAGTATCCGCTCTTCCGCCGGCTGCGTTCGCACGGCGCTTACTACACGCAGGTGAATCCTGAAGGCGGTTTGCAAACGCTGCTCGATTTCGTGGCGCAGCGGGCGAAATCGCATCCCGCGCCTTACGCGCACTGGTACATTGACGGCGGACAGGAAGCCTCCTGCGACCCGGCATTAGTCTGTGTTTCTTACCAGACGCTCGAACCGGCCCGCCATATCCTGCTGGGCAAAATGCAAAGACACAGCGAAGCCCCGGGAAATGGCCCGGAAAATCTTCGCAGTCTCATGGCCGCGCTGCGGCCGTCCGACCTTCACCTCGACAAGAGCATTCCGGATCCGGTGCTAGCGCGGTTTCAAATGAAATTGCTGACGGAAGGCTCCGGCACGCAGATTTTCAGTACCACGTTTGCGCAGTGGGCCGCGCGCGAAACGCTACGCCGCGTGCAGCCGCTCACGCTCCTGGTGCGTTTCGCGCCCCGTCAGCGCCAGCGGCCGATGAATGAACTGCTCTCGGTTTCGACACAAAAGATCGAGTTCGATGCGCAGGGCTCGCTGGTAGATGGCGACATGGGTGCCTACTACAACTGGATCAATCAGCAGCGCCTCACAGGGGCAGAACAGTCCGCATTCATCGCGTGGTTTGAAAACCACAATGAAGCCATCGCCATCGGCCCCGCCGTTCCGCGCGGCACGGTCTCGAAAACGCCGACCGATCTAAGCAGAATATTGAGCTGGACAGTTTGAAAGAGGCCTCGGGAAAGGTCTCGGCTTAAAAAGTGTGATGTGAATCAGGAACGGCGCGCAAGCGCTCGGCACTCGTTTCCGCGGTGATGTCGCGCTGCGGCATCCCCAATAATTCAAATCCCACCATGAATTTCCGTACCGTTGCCGAGCGCAACAACGGCGGAAAAAAGTGCGCGTGAAAATGCCACTCCGGATGTTCCTTTCCATCGGTCGGCCGCTGGTGGAACCCCATCGAGTAGGGGAACGACGTCTGGAATAAATTGTCGTACCGCGTCGTCAGCCGCTTCAGAATGTCCGCGAGAGTGTCGCGTTCCGCGGAATTGAGTTCGTCGATGCTGGCAATGTGGCGGCGCGAAAGGATCATGGTCTCAAACGGCCACACCGCCCAGTAGGGAACCAGCGCCAGGAAATGTTCGTTCTCCACAACCGTGCGTTCGCGCGCATTTGCTTCCAGCTGAAAATAATCGCAGAGCAGGCACAATCCCTTCTCGTCTCTATGGGCGCGCTGCGCTTCCAGCTCCATGCGTGGAATATTTGGAATGGTAGCGGTAGACCAGATTTGGCAATGCGGGTGCGGATTGCTGGCGCCCATCATGGCGCCTCGATTTTCAAAAATCTGCACATAGTTGATGTCGTGGCGCGCACCCAGTTCCTGAAACTGATCGGTCCAGGAATCCACCACCGCGCGAATGTCGGCGGGCTGCATCATCGATAACGTCAGATGATGTTTCGGCGAGAAGCACAGTACACGACAGATTCCGATTTCGGTTTCCGCGACGAGTAAATTCCCTTGGTTGACACTGCCGTACTGGCCGCCAGGAAGCAGCGCGGGAAAATCGTTGTCGAAGACAAAAACATTTTCGTATTTGGGATTTACGTTGCCGTTGGAGCGCGTGTTGCCGGGACACATGTAGCAAGCCGGGTCGTATTCCACTTCGCTTCTGGCTGCCGCGGTTTCGACCTGGCCTTGCCAGGGGCGCTGGGTCCGATGGGGCGAAACCATAATCCATTCGCGGAGCAGCGGATTGAAGCGGCGATGGGGCTGTCTCGTGGCGTCGAAACCGTTCGAAAGGCTAACCATCGGCTGGCACTTCGCTAGCGCCGGCGCCGGCGGTGGAAACGTAAATGTCCGGCGCGATTCCCGTGGCTTCATGATAGGCGGAGTAAATTCCGGCCTTGAATTTGTCCACCGAAGCGCTTCGAACTAGGTTGATGGTGCAGCCGCCAAAACCGCCGCCGGTCATGCGGCAGCCAATCAAGCCAGTGCGCCGGTTGGCGAGGTCGACCATGATGTCGAGTTCGCGGCAGCTGATTTCGTAGTCGTTTTTCATGCTGCGATGCGACTCGGCCATGCTGCGTCCGACCGTGGCGAGGTCGCCGTCCTGAAGCGCCTTCACGGTGCGTAGCACGCGTTCATTTTCGCTGACGATGTGGTGACAGCGACGGTAAATCAGGTCCGGCATTCGCTCATGCCGGAAGTCGTTACGTTGCAGTTCAAGCTGAGCCAGAGTGACGTCGCGGAGCGCTTTGATCGCCGGAAAGTATTGCTTCAGGATACGGACACCTTCTTCGCATTGCGCACGGCGGTCATTGTATTCGCCGCCCGAATGCCCGTGTTTGACCATGGTGTTGCAGATAACCATGGTAACGCCGTCGGGAAGCGGAAGAAGTTTGTAGTCAAGCGACCGGCAATCGAGAAGGATCGCATGGTGGGCGCTGCCGAAGCAGGAAGCGAATTGGTCCATGATACCGACGCGTGCGCCGACAAATTCGTTTTCGGCCCGCTGACAGAGCTTGGCAATCTCGACGAGCGGCAAAGTACGTCCAGACGCGGCGAGAAGCGCACTGGCCACGGAAACCTCCAGTGCCGCAGAAGAGCTGAGGCCGGCTCCACTGGGGACATCGCTGTAGATGGCCAGGTCCGCGCCGTGCAGGGGAATGCCGGCACGCTGCAACATGAGAGCTACGCCGTGAAGGTAATCGGACCAGTGTTCGCGAGGCGGCGGCGCGGTATCGGCCAAATCGATTTCGCAGGATTCGCCTAGATTTTCGGAGTATGCGCGAAGCGTGTGGCCGCTGCGTGGAGTGATGGCGGTCCAGGTGTAAAGATCGATGGCAGCGGGAAGGACAAAGCCGTCGTTGTAGTCGGTGTGCTCACCGATGAGATTGACGCGGCCGGGCGCGCGAAAGATACGCGGAGCTGAACCAAAACGGGAAGAGAACAACTGCGCGAGGCGGAGCGGAGCCTCAGCAGTCGTTGGCTGGCCGGTCGTCTTTTCCATCACGCAGGGTCCATCACGCAGCGCTTTCCGAGAGCCCATGAAGCAGCCGGTCGCTCGCGGGTGGCAATCAGCATAAAAGGAGAAAGAAGGAGGCGAAAGGCAAGCGAGAACAGGGTGCTGCAATCGTTTACACACCCAAAGCTGCCCGACCAGTCTCCGCCGCGAAGGGTACATCTTCTTGCATGGTGAGGACATTGTCAAGCATGCCATACCCTTTGGAATCAAAGAGTTCTGGTCGAACCGCGCATCACCAAATGGGTGGGGATGGTGTAGTCAGAATGCTCGGCGCCCTCTTTCCGAATGAGTCTTTCGAGGGCCGCAAGGGCAGTGATGGCGAGCTGAGAGCGGGAAAGGCGGATGGTGGTTAGGGGCGGCTGCGTCAGATGAGCGAAAGAGATATCGTCAAAGCCAATCAGGGAAATATCGCGAGGAACGTCGAGGCCAGCGTCGCGGATGGTGCCGAGAGCGCCGATAGCGGTGAGATCGTTGGAAGCGATTACAGCGGTAGGGGGTTCCGCGAGGCGAAGGAGATTGCGCATGGCAAAGACCCCGCCTTCGATGCGGTGATCGCCTTTTTCGATGAGCTCGGGAGGGACTTGAACGCCACGGGCGGTCATGCCGGCCACGAAGGCGTCGAGGCGGCCGTGAGCGGATTGCAGGTTAAGCGGGCCGGAGATAAAGGCGATGCGGCGATGGTTCAGCGAAAAAAGATGTTGCAGAGCTTCCTGAATGCCTTGCGCATAATCGATGGTGATGTTGGCGCTGTGAGCGGTGTTCTTGCCGGTATCCATGAAGACCGTGGGGATGTTGCGGCGCGTCAGGTCGGCGACCATGGCAGGATCGGCTTCGGAGGTCATAATGGCCGCGCCGTCCACTTTACGTTCGACCATGCGGCGAATGCATTCGACCATCCGCTTGGGCTTGTAGTCGGTGTTGGCGATGATGACTTCGAGGCCTTTCTGGACGGCTTGATCTTCGAAATGTTTGACGAGTTCGGGGAAGAAGGGATTGGTGATGTCGGAAATGATGAGGCCGAGCATGCGGGAGCGGCCGGAAACGAGAGTGCGCGCGTGGGTGTTGGGATAGAAATTCAGTTCCTTGATGGCTTTTTGAACGCGTTCGGCGGTGCGCGCGCTGACTTTGTCCGAACCGTTGATGGTACGGGAAACGGTGGCAGTGGAGACTTTGGCGAGTTTGGCTACTTCTTTGATGTTCATGGAAGAGCACGACCGCAGCGCGGAGCCAACGGGGAAAGGCCGCGCTGTGCGAGTGGAATCTTAGCGCGAACCGGGGCGAATGCGAAAGCTTGGCAGCTGGCGGCTCGGCGGGTGAAAGTCGGCAGGCTCGCGAGGCCAAAAATGGTGTGCGAAGCGAACGAAAATCTATAATGTCCCAGGAAGGGGTGCGAAGCGGGAAATCGAGGATCATGAAGATGACTTCTATGGCTCCGATGGTAGAACAGCGCAAAAGCCGATTTGTTGCGGGTTTTCTCTGGGGAGCGCTTTTGCTGGCGCTCATTGTGGGAACCGCGGTGTGGGTTTCGACCGGCATTGGGCTCCTGCGTTTGATGGGAATTGCGCGGGGCGGAACGACCGTGATCAATGTGAACCAACCAACGGTGGTACGACAGATTCAACAACTGCAGCGGCTAGAAACGGTCAACTACACCATGGACAAGATTATTTCTGGTGAGCATGCGAATGCGTACCTGCCGAAGTTTCTGGCGGGGGACCGCTTGCTGCTGGTGATGCATGGTGAAGTGATCGGCGGTATCGACTTAGGCAAAGTAAAGTCCGCCGACGTTTCCGTCAGGGGACAAACCATCGCGATGCGAATTCCAAAGGCGGAGGTTTTTACCACGCGGATCGACAATGCCAGGACACGAGTGTATTCGCGGGATACCGGACTTTTTTCATCTCCCGATCCGAACCTGGAAAGTCAGGTACGCGAAGAGGCCGAGCGGCAGTTGCGTCAAGCCGCGCTGCAGGATGGATTATTGAAAACGGCGGAAGAGAATGCCCGCGGGACGCTGGCAAGCATGTTAAAGGGACTGGGTTTCAAACAGGTGGAGATAGGTTCGGAGTAGCTCTGTGAAGCTAGCAGTCGATGAGCAGCCGAATCTGCGAGAGCAGCTCTCCCTGGGACAGTTCAGGCGGGTGTGTAGGCCGCAAAACGCTGGCAGAGCTAACGCGCTCCACAAGACTAGGGCTTGACGCTGGGCAGGGTCATGTCTTTGATGTCCTGGCCGCTGGCGACCGGAAAGAGGTAGAGCAGGCTTTGTTCGATTTCGGATTCGCCGCGCGAGTTTAACAGCGTGAGCTGCAGCGTGGCGTGATGGATTGCGGGGTCGGCAGGCCAGTCTGCGTGAAGCGTTTGCGGCTGCTCCAGGTCGGGCAATGCGAAGTCGCCATGCTGAAGGAGTTTGCCTTCGCCGTCGCGATATTCCCAGTGAAGTTTGTAGTCATTCAGCGGATAGGAGGGAAGCTGAGTAAGAGGATTGCGGCCCGTTGTAACTTCGAAGCCGCCGGTTTGATACCAGCCTAGATATTTCCATTTGGCTTGCAGCGTGGCGGGAGCGGTGCGCTTTTCCCAGGCGTAGAAGGATGGGCGACGCTGGCGGTATTCGTCCACCACGCCATGATCCACGTAACCGCTGAGGTGGCCGGGCCAGAGATTGCGGTGCGATTTGTAGTCCTGATAGCACCAGAAAATGGCGCCAGCGATCCAATCGTATTTTGCGAAAAGATCGAGTTGGTGGCGGAGGATGTGGACGCGCAGCTTGTCTGCTTCGGCGGTGTTAGCGCCGAAAATTCCGGGCGTGCCGAATTCCGAGATGATGAACATTTTGTCCGGAAACGAGCTGCCGGCATGCTCGAGCATTTTGACCAGGCCGTCTTCCGGGCCGTTCCACGCGCCATAATACTGATTCATCATGATGAAATCGGCGTCGTTGGCGGCTTCTTTCTTGGGGTCCGCACCGTAAGAAATGTCGTTGTCGGCGAAAGTGACGAAGCGCGTGGCATCGAGATGATTGACCAGGGCCTTGACCTGCTTGAAGTAGGCGCGGCCTTCGTCGGTGCTCATGTCGCTTTCGTTGGAAACGCTCCAGGCAAAGATGCTCGGATGGTTGGCGGCCTGCTCGATCAATTCGGTGAGCATCTGTTTGGCCAGCGCGATGAATTTAGGGTTGCCGAGCTGATCGGCGCGCGCCTGCCAGATGGGAATTTCCGGTACAAATAAGATGCCGTGCGTGTCGGCATATTCGAGCACCTGTTCATGCTGCGGGTAGTGCACCGGGCGAGTAAGCGTGGTGTGGAGGATTTTCAGGTCGTCGTAATCGTGTTTGATGGTGCCAGCGGTTTCGGCGAGGCCGTCCCATGGAGATTCCTCGTGGCGGGTCATGCCGGAGAGGCGCACCTGCTGGCCGTTGAGAAAGAGATGGCGGTCGTGGATTTCGATTTTGCGATTGCCGAAAGAGTCTTCCTTAGCATCGAGGAAACGGCCGGCAGCGTCGGTGATGGTCGCACGGATGGAATAGAGGTTGGCGTGATCGAGATCCCACAGCTGAGGTTTGTCGAGAACGAAGGCCAGCTCGACGGATTGTTTGGCCCCGGGAGCAAGCGAGACAGATTGCGTTTTGGTGCCCGCGTTGGAGCCGTCGGGCGCTGCGAGGTATGCGGTGACGGTGAGCTTTTGCGGCTTGCTGGATGAGTTTTCGAGATAAACGGCATCTCTGATCTGGGCGGAATTTTTGGCTAGATCGACGTCGGAGCGGACTTGTTGGCGGCGGATAAGGACGCCATCGCTTTCGGCGAGCCAGACGTCGCGAACGATTCCGCCGTAGTGCCACCAGTCGTACCAGATGTTGCCGCCGGGCTTGAGCTTGAGAGCGAGGCCGGGGATGCTGGTCTCGGTGGGACGATTGTCCAGTTCGACGGCGATGGTGTTCTGACCGGGCTTGAGAAGTTTGCTGATGTCGAAGAAATAGCCGGTGTGGCCGCCCTCGTGTTTTCCGGCTTCCGACCCGTTGACCCAGACCCGCGAAAGATAAAAGGTTGCAGCGAAATGTAGTTCGACATGCTTTTGCGGCGCGAGGGCGTGGAGATCAAAGGTACGAAAATACCAGGCAATGCCTTCGTAATCGTCATACTTGCCGATGTTCCACGTGTGCGGGACGCGGACGGATTCGGTGCCGGTCGGAGCGGCTTTGGGCCAGCCTTGCGATTCGCCTTCCGATTGGGGGTCGATGCGGAAGAGCCACGGGCCGTTGAGATCGATCTTTTCGGTGCCAGAAACGAGAGCGGGAAAACTGAGAAGTGCAACGAGCAGGAGCGAGCGAAAAAGAGATGAGGGCTGGCGCATGGGTTCTCCGGGCAAAAGGAATGGGCCGAAAATGTAAACGCTATCATAACGGCGGGGGAAGTACCGCCGCAAGATTCGCGAGCTGCGCGGAAGCCGGGCCAGTCCGGAGACAAAAAGGGCGGATGGCGTGGGCTAATTCGCCTTTGCTGGAGTGCGGCGAATTTCCAATGCAGGTTGAGGCGTGGAATCGCAGGGAAGGTTGGTGACGAAGCGAAGCGTGCCGCTCCGATCCTGAAAGGCGAGACCGGATTGCTGATTGCCGCCTTTGAATTCGCCCCATTCCGTCGGGACGTAGGAAATGCAGGTGTAGCCGTAGACGGTTTGTGGATTCGCTTTTGCGGTGCGCACGTCAAGCGCAGCGGATAAGAGCAAAAGAAAAAGTGCAAGGACAAATAATTTCAAAGCGAAACGTTTCACGCACAGTCTCCTGAAGAAAAATGGGCGGTCCATTGCTTATAGCACAGGGTCGAGAGAAGCGAGAGTGCCGGCTCGAGCGGGAAAAATTGGGAAGAGCTGATCGGTTCAGCGAACGTGCTGAACCGGCGGAGGAGGAGCTCCGACTTTAAACTGGTGCTTCCCTGTGGCGAGTGCCGATCCTGCGCCAGGAGCTGCTGCGTGTCCGTTGGAACGTACAAATCCGACAACCAGCATGCCCAAAGTAAAGAATGCCAGCACGGCAATGGCGATGAGATTGGATCGGCGGAGAGAAGCAGGCGGCTCGGTATCAGGCGGAAGTAAGTACCACAAGGATGGGTCGGAGTTGTTACGGTGCATGAGAGACCTCCTCGGCAGCCGAATGGCGGGCGCTCCGTGTGGAGAATCTCTTCGCGGGGCGGACGCTAGTTGCGTCTCTATAAATGGGACGTAGTGAAACTGCGAAAGGTTGCAGCGAAATACTCACTCAGGAGCACAGTGTGCCGACCGAGGGTTCTACACGGGAACGGGTATAGGAGCAACCGCACTGCCCGCATAGGGTTTAATCAACGAGCGAAGCGGACTTTGCCAAGAACCGCTTTGCCGGACAGGTCGCGCCCGCAGTCACGATACGCCAACTAAACCACAATTGATGCGGGCAGGAGGAAGCAAAGCATGAGGCTCTTTTGCAGACAAATCGGCGCGCGAATACTGGTCCCAGCAGCATTGGCAATCGCCTTGATGTTGTCCAGCGCTGTAAAATCACACGCGCAAGTAGCAATTGGAGTGTCCGTGAATATTGCGCCACCGGAATTGCCAGTTTATGAGCAGCCGCCGTGTCCGGGAGAAGGTTATCTCTGGACGCCAGGGTATTGGGCGTGGGACTCAGACTACGGCGACTATTACTGGGTACCGGGGACGTGGGTGCTGGCACCGCAACCGGGCTACCTTTGGACGCCGCCCTATTGGGGATGGAGCGGAGTGGCGTTTGTGTTTCATGAAGGCTATTGGGGGCCGCGCGTGGGATTTTACGGCGGCATTAACTACGGATACGGATATTCGGGACGCGGGTATGAAGGCGGGCGCTGGGATCGCGATCGCTTTTATTACAACCGAAGCGTGAACAATGTGAACGTGACGCAGATTCACAACGTGTACAACACAACGGTAGTGAACAACGTGAACGTGACCCGAGTGAGCTATAACGGCGGGAATGGAGGAGTGACCGAGCGTCCGACCCAGCAGGAGCAGCAGGCAGAGCGCGAAAGGCATGTACCGGCAGTGGCCGCGCAACAGCAACATTTTGAGGAAGCGCGCAAAGACCGCGCGTTGCGAGCCTCGGACAACCACGGCAAACCGCCGATTGCCGCAACCGACAAGCCGGCACAGTTCCGAGGTGGAGCTGTGGTGCCAGCGAAAGCAGGGAACTACACGCCGCCTCCGAACCGTGGCCCGAACAGCCCTAATCGCCCAGGCGTAAACACAGCTCCTAAGGCAAACAAGCCGGCGCCAGCTCCCGCGCCGAACGCTACGCGGCCACCGGAGAACCGGTCTGACCGGCCGCCGAATGCCAACCGCCCGGCGCCGAACGCGAACAAGCCGGCTCCGACTCCAAACGCGCCACCGAAGGCCAATCGGCCCGCTCCAAATGCACCGCCGAACTCGCGGCCTCCGGAGAACCGGAACGAGCGGCCGCCGAATGCCAACCGCCCGGCATCGAACGCAAGTCCAAAGCCCAATTCCAATCGTTCTGAAGCGAATCGGCCAGCGCCAAATGCTAATCCGCCTCGGACGGCCCCACCGAGCACAGCTCCACAGCCGAACGAGAAGCGTCAACAGGAACAACGACAGGCGCAGCAAAAAAAGGAGCAGCCACACCAGCCGCAAGCCGAACCGAGGCAGCAGAAACCACAGCAGAAACCACAGCCAAAGCAGCAGCCTCCCCCAAAGCAAGAACAGCGTCCGGATAATGGCAGGCCGCCTTATTGATGAGACTGGGTGGCTGGGTATGACTGGCTCGCTCCGCGAGGTGCAGAATGAGTTTCAGCGCGGAGCGAGCCGGTTGACACGAGCCGGTTGACACGCTAGGGCTGGGACCATACAGTCGGGCCATGACGAATAGCGTGTCGAAGATCCAGATCGGGCAGTTATGGAAGAAGGTCGGAACGGGAGAGACGTTTCTGGTGACGCGAGTGTACTCAGAAGCGTTAAGTACGATGGTGACGCTGCGAAAATCGGGCGCGGAGAGCGAAGCTCTAGTGCGGGTGAAGGTGGAGCGTGCGGTGGGCGGACAAACGCTACCGGGATTTTCGCCAGCGCAGGAAGACGAAAGAATTTAGAGATTGAAAGTCGAAAGAGAAAAGCCGATTCCTCATTGCACTCGGACAAAATGAGCTGACCGACCGTTGCTTCAGATCGAGCGAACCGGGAGTTTGACGATGTCTTCGATTTGCAGGAGTTCTTTTTGAAGGAACGGTTCGCCGTATTTCACGCCGATTAAATCGCCGTTGCGGCGGGCGAGTAAATCCATTTTGGAATCGAGTTCGTCGATGGCGAGGTAAACGCGCTGTTTGCGTTCGCTTCTGGCTGGGCGGAATTGTGACGCATAGGCGAGGATGGCTCGACGTCGCGTTGGGTATTGCTTGGTGATATCCACGATAAAAGTAGCGGGCATACCTTCGAACGACGTGCAGTAGAGAATCTTGAACGGACGAAAAGGTTCGCCAGCGATCGGGAGAGCTCTGAGGCCAGCGAGGAAGCAACCTTCGTAGCCGAGCGTGGAAGCATGATAGTGGTCGGGGTGGCGCGCTTCCCAGTAGGGAAGAATAACCGTGCGCGGGCGGAGCTCGCGGATTTTTTGCGCAAAAGCGAGTTTATGTTGACGCGTGGGCTGGACGTCGGAGTCAGGAACGCCTAGCGTGCCGCGATAACTGACCTTGAGAATCCTGGCGGCGCGGGCGGCTTCCTTGGCGCGGGTTTCGGGCGTGCCGCGAGTGCCCATTTCGCCGAAGGTGAGGTCGAGGATGCCGGTTTTGTAGCCTTGTTGCGCGGATTTGAGCAAAGTGCCGCCGCAGGTGAGTTCCACATCGTCGGGATGCGCGGCAATGGCGAGAAGATCGAGGGTCATGGGTGCTCCGGTGATGCGCAGGTAGGGATTGTAAGGGGTAGAGTTTAAGAGTTCAAAAGTTAAAGAGTTCAGGAGTGTGTTAGTTTTGGGCGATGGAAAAGAAACTCAGTGGGAAAGTGGCGCTGGTGACGGGAGCGGGGAAGCGGCTAGGACGCGCAGTGGCACTGCGGCTGGCGGAAGAGGGCGCGGATGTGGCGGTTCATTACGGTACCTCGGCCAAAGAAGCGGCGGAGGTTGTTGGAAAGATCGAACAGGCGGGGCAGCGGGCGGTGGCGATTCGCGCGGATTTGCGGAGCGTGGATGAGATTCGCCAGTTGATTTTGCAGGTGGGGAATGAACTCGGACGCCTTGATTTGCTGGTGAACAGCGCTGCGAATTTTTTGCCGGGGAGCGTGATTTCGACGACAGAAGAAGTGTGGGACGCTTCGCTGGATACGAACGTAAGGGCGCCGTTTTTTGTGGCGCAGGCGGCGGCGCCGATGTTGCGGCGTTCGCAAGGCGTAATCGTAAATTTTTCGGATACGGGCGGAATCCTGGGCTGGCCGGGATTCATCGGGCATTCGGTGGCTAAGGCCGGAGTAATCAATTTGACGAAGAGTTTGGCGAAGGCACTGGCGCCCGATGTCCGGGTGAATGCGATTGCACCGGGGACGATCACCATGCTTGGGGATCCGCCGGAATGGGAAGCCGAGTTTGTGAAATTGGCAGCTCTGAAAAAAACCGGGAAACCATCGGACATAACGGATGCGGTCCTGTTCCTGGCGACGGCAGAATTTCTGACCGGGCACACCCTAGTGCTAGACGGAGGAAGAACTCTGTAGCAGAAGTCCATCTGGAAATCGGTCCCCGAAATCGCGCTGCAAATCGGATTTGTGAAGATGCGCTGCGGCGAGCGGCGGTGTATTCTAAATAGCTTATGGGGAGATAAGGAAGGCGACCGTGGCACTGCATGAAGCAGGGTATCCAAAAAGGGACAACGCGAAAATGACCAACGAGACGTACACACAGCCTCATCACGTGGAGGACGTGGAAATTCAGGAGTGGCTGGAGTCGCTGGACTCGGTACTGGAATCAAGCGGGCCGGAAGTGGCAGCGGAAATTCTAGAAAGATTGCGGGCGCACGCAACAGTCAGCGGGATTGACCTGCCCTTTACGGCCAACACGCCGTACGCAAATACCATTCCGGCGCGGCTGGAGCCGCTGTTCCCCGGAGATCAAGAGCTTGAACGACGGATCAAGTCGTTGATTCGTTGGAACGCACTGGCCATGGTGGTGCGCGCCAACCGCGAAGAGCACAACATCGGTGGGCACATTTCGACCTATGCGTCGGCGGCGACGCTGTATGAAGTGGGTTTCAACCATTTCTTTCGCGCGCGAACGCCGGAATTTGAAGGTGACACCGTTTACTTCCAGGGTCACGCTGCGCCGGGAATTTACGCGCGCGCCTTTATGGAAGGACGCATCAGCTCGCAGACGCTGGAAAATTTCCGACGCGAGCTGAAGCCCGGCGGTGGTTTGTCGTCGTACCCGCATCCCTGGCTGATGCCGAACTTCTGGGAATTCCCGACGGTTTCGATGGGCCTGAGCCCGCTGATGGCCATCTATCAGGCGCGCTTCAATCGTTACCTTGAGAATCGCGGGCTGAAGCCGGCGACCGACGCCAAGGTGTGGGCGTTCCTCGGTGATGGAGAGACAGACGAGCCGGAATCGCTGGGCGCGATTACCCTGGCATCGCGGGAAAATCTGGACAACCTGATTTTCGTCATCAATTGCAATTTGCAGCGGCTAGACGGGCCAGTACGTGGCAATGGGCAGATCATTCAGGAACTAGAGTCGGCGTTCCGCGGTGCACGCTGGAATGTCATTAAGGTTTTGTGGGGTAGCGAGTGGGATCCCATCCTGGAGCGCGATACGGAAGGTCTGCTGGTCAAGCGCATGGGCGAACTGGTAGACGGCGAATACCAGAAGCTGGTGGTCTCCTCGGGCGCTTACGTGCGACAGCACTTTTTTGGAAACGACGAGCGGTTGCTGAAGCTGGTCGAGCCGCTGCCGGATGAGGCGTTGCGGCGCCTGCGGCTTGGCGGGCACGATCCGCGCAAGGTATACGCGGCGTATAAGTCGGCCGTCGAGCACAAGGGCGGCCCGACGGTCATTTTGGCTCGAACCATCAAGGGCTACGGATTGGGCGAGGCGGGCGAAGGCAAGAACGTTACCCACCAGCAAAAGAAACTTAATGAAGAGGAGCTGCGCGAGTTTCGGTCGCGGTTTGGCATTCCGCTGAACGACGAAGATTGTTCGACGGTGCCATTCTACCGCCCGTCGGAAGACAGCATTGAGATTCAATATTTGCGGGAGCGGCGCGAGAGCCTCGGTGGATACATACCGAATCGGAGTGTGCGTTCGAAGCCGCTAGTGGCGGATCACGATGAGCTGTTTAAGGAATTCACCGAGGGCAGTGAGGATCGTGAAGTTTCCACGACGATGGCGTTCGTTGCCATGCTTCGCAAAATGTTGAAGGATTCGGAAATCGGAAAACTGATTGTACCGATCGTGCCGGACGAAGCGCGCACCTTCGGCATGGAGTCGCTGTTCCGGACAGTAGGTATTTACGCCAGCGCCGGGCAGAAGTACGAACCCGTTGATATGAATACACTCCTGCTTTACAAGGAAGCCAAGGACGGTCAGATTCTCGAAGAGGGAATTACCGAAGCTGGTTCAATGGCGTCGTTTATCGCCGCCGGTAGTGCCTACGCAACGCACGGAATCAATACGATCCCATTTTTCATTTACTATTCGATGTTTGGATTCCAACGCATCGGTGATTTTGTGTGGGCTGCGGCGGATATGCGCACGCGCGGTTTTCTGCTGGGCGGCACTTCCGGTCGTACCACGCTTTCGGGGGAAGGCTTGCAGCACCAGGACGGCAACAGCCACATCCTGGCTCTTCCAGTGCCAAACCTGAAAGCGTATGATCCGGCCTTTGCCTATGAAATCGCCGTGATTATTCAGGATGGAATTCGCCGCATGTACAAAGACGGCGAAAACTGGTTTTACTACATCACGGTGATGAATGAGCCCTACGCTATGCCGCCGATGCCAGCGGGGGTGCGTGACGGGATCCTCAAGGGCATGTACAAGTTCCGCGCTTCTACGAACAAGAAGGCAAAACTGAGGGCGCAATTGTTCGGCAGTGGCGCGATTCTGAACGAGGCCCTGAGGGCCCAGCAGATGTTGGAGCAAAAGTACGGCGTCGCGGCCGACGTATGGAGCGTGACCAGTTACAAGGAACTTTACTTGGACGCGATCGAAGCCGAACGCTGGAACCGGCTGAATCCCAGCGCCAAGCCAAAGATTCCCTACGTTTCACAGTGTCTTGCGGACACGCAGGGCGTACTGGTGGCGGCTTCGGATTACTTGAAGACCCTCCCGAACATGATCGCTAAATGGATGCCACGGCGGCTGGCAGCTCTGGGCACCGACGGCTTTGGGCGCAGCGAAGGCCGGACATCGCTGCGTGACTTCTTCGAAGTGGACGCCAAGTTCATCGCGCTGGCGACGCTGCACGAACTCAACGCGGACGGAAAAATCGACGCAAAGACCGTGGAAAAAGCCGCCGAAGAGTTGGGAATAACGAAAGACAAACCAAACCCTGTTATTTCCTGAGCGTTGGAATCTTCAGTTCTGCTGGTTTTGAAGAAAAGGCAAGGGATGCCCGGAAGCGAGTGCATCCAGGCGCTCCTTGGCGTCATTCATGTTCGGTTGTAGAGCCAGCGCCTTGCGATAGGAATCGGCCGCGCCGGCAAGATCACCAAGTTTTTCGCGTGTACGGCCCAACCAGAACAGAGCCGCCGGGTCTGGCGAAAGCGACACCCCTGCCAGGAAATCAGATTCCGCCGCGCGATAGTCATTCATACGAAAGCTAGTCATTGCTCGGGCTACATAACTTGATTGCTTGGTGGGTACCAGGCGAAGCGCTTCCGAGAACATGGCGTGAGCGTCGCCGAGTTGATTGTCGTCAAGAAGTACGATGCCCAGGTTGTGATAAGCCCGGGCCACCTCCGGGGCTTCCTGGCCGTAGCGAATCGCCATTTGAAAAGCTTCGACCGCCTCTTTGCGGCGGCCTTGACCCAGCAAAACGATTCCCAGGTTGTATTGCCCCACGCCGAAGTGCGGCTTTTCCCGCGTCGCACGAAGAAGATGGTCGTAGGCAAGGTCCGGCCTGCCGACTTGCATGTAGGCTTCGCCCAGATTCGTCTCAGCGATGAAATTGTTCCGCGTCACTTCGAGGGCGTGCTGAAAAAGCGTGAAGCTGTCTTTCCAATAAGTGCATTGCCGCCAAGTAAGTACCGAAAAGCCAAGCAGTACCAGAGCCGCGATTGCGCTGAGCGACTCTCGGTTAGTGTGAAGAGCAGGAGCCTCGTCGGCAATCCACCATATGACCACTACAGCGATTCCGAGCAGCGTTGTGTACGCGTATCGATCGGCCATGGCTTGGCGGCCCACCTGCACCACACCGATTACCGGCACCAAACAGCCGAGGTACCAAAACCAGCCCGCAATGAGGTACCGCCGATGGAGTTGGCGCAGGCAGAAAGCCGAAAAGAGCACAATCAGCGCCGCGGCCAGCGCCGGTTTCCAAACGCCGATGGTATTTTCCGGATGGGGATAGAAAATTGCCAGGTGCAAGGGCCAAACGCCCTTCCCGACATAAGCAAGGTAAGCCCACAACGCATTTGCGATGCGCACCGGTATGGAGATCTGAGCGTTCGCGGCGATGGTATTCGTCTTTGCTTGAGCGATTACCGTGATGTAGGCGCTGGCGCCGCAAAGGAGCAACAGAGGCGCTTTTTCAAGCGTCAGTTGGCGGAGGCGGCGCCAGAAGACGGCGCGGTTATGATCGCCATCTGGAACGGGTAAGCGTTCGAGCGGCCAATAATCAAGAAGCAGAAGAGCGAAGGGCAAGGTGATGATCATGGGCTTCGAGGCAAGGCCCAATCCGAATAAGCAAAACACCAGCAGATAGCGAGCTATGCCCGGCTTTCGCACGTACCGGCCATAGGCGAAGAGGGTTAAGAAAAGGAACATCGTGTACAACAAGCTCTTTCGCTCGGAGATCCACGCAACGCACTCGACATTCAACGGATGAAGGGCAAAGATCGCGGCCACCAAACCGCTACGCCACAGATAGCCCGTAGCCTTTAAAAAAAGAAAAAACAGCAGCAGTACATTAAGGACATGAAGAAATAGACTGGACCCGTGATGTCCGGCAGGATTGAGCCGGAACATCTGGACATCCGCCATATGCGAAATCCAGGTCACCGGATGCCAATTGGCCATGATGGTGGCACGCCAGGCCCACGCGAAACTGCGAGGCGTCAGGCCGGTTTGCACGAAATGATTTTGTAGAACGTAACCGGGGTCGTCATAATTCACAAAGCCATTGGAAAAAACAGGCCAATAAGCCACAACGGTGATAACGAGCAGTCCAGCAGCTACCCACCAAGGGGAAAAAGAGGTTCCAGAAGCCGGATCGTTTGGGGTTGCGGCCCGGGTAGCGGGCTCGGCGGAATCCGAAAGCGCGGTCAATCCTTCACCATGACGTAATAGTCTGGGAGGAGTTTATGTCCTTCGGTGCTAAAGATGCGGAATTCGGCGATTCCCCATTTTTGCAAGCGGAATTGGATGGATGTGGCCAGCACGCCAAGACCGTACTTGCAGCTGCGCCAGAAATTGATGCTGGAGGCTTCGGGAAAATAGCGCGTGGGGCAGGAGACCTCGCCCAGGCGGTAACCAAAATAGATAATCTGCGCCAGCATCTGATTGTCAAAAACGAAGTCATCGCTGTTGGCTTCTAGGGGCAGCGCATCCAGAACGTTCCGAGAAAACGCGCGGTAGCCGGTGTGGTATTCAGAAATTTTGTATCTGAGTAGAAGGTTTTCGAACAGCGTGAGAAATCGGTTCGAAATATATTTGTAGAGTGGCATCCCGCCTTTCCGGGCCCCCACTCCCAGGATCCGCGAACCCAGCGCCACATCGTACTCACCGTAGGCAATCATGGCCGCCAGTGACACGATCAGATTCGGCGAGTACTGATAGTCGGGATGCAGCATGACGACGATATCGGCACCACGCCGAAGCGCCTCGCGGTAACAGGTCTTCTGGTTCCGGCCATAACCGAGGTTCTGCTTGTGAACGAACGTGGTTAGGCCAAGTTCCGCGGCGATCTGTGCGGTGGAGTCATGGCTCCCATCGTCCACCAGGATGATTTCGTCCACGAATTCACGGGGCACTTCTTTACAGGTTTGTTCCAGAGTCTTGGCGGCATTGTAAGCCGGCATAACTACCAGGATTCGTTTGCGGTTGATCATAAGAAAGAGAGGTCTGGGATCGGGACCGTGTTCAAGGCCTGAGGCCAGAGATCCCCTGCACTCGGTGCTACTTCGCAGTTTCCAAAATAATATGCGGCAAGGAGTGCCGCAAGGCCGAGAAAAGTGGAGGTATCCAGTCCATTACTGCCAACTCGGGCGTAAGTCGCTGCCAGGCGGCGCAAGAAGGTCGGCGGGCTTGATGCGGCCCGTGGCTAACTCGGCGACCAAGCGGGTGTTTGCCGGAAGGAAATCGTATTCACCCAGCTCGCGGGGAAGTACCCAAGCGATTTGTTTGAACGCGGCCGGCTGCAATTCGCCGGCCGCAATCGAAGCGGCGAAAAATGAAATCGTCAACGGGCTGCAATTCGGATATTGATATTCGGTATTGGCGATAAGGGCCGAACGCAGCATGGTCGCACCAAGTTCCTCTCGAAGCTCTCGGGCCAGCGCTTGTTCAGCTGATTCGCCCGGCTCGACCTTCCCGCCGGGGAACTCCCACTTCAGGGGAGAACTATCGTGCGCGCGGCGCTGCCCGATTAACACGCGCCGGTCGGAGCGTTCGATTACGGCCGCCACAACTTGAACAATCATCGTGCTCCCGACACTTCCACCTCGGGCTTCTATCTGGCCAGCAGAGTACGCGACCTGGCAACCTTATGCCAAGCCGTACGCGCGTCCTCGGTGGCCAATGCACTCTTGCCCGGTGCACGGCAACGTCATCATACTCAAGGCATGTTTTCCAGCGCAGTGCTCGACCATTTCCAGAACCCGCGCAATGTCGGAGAACTGGAACACCCGACCGCTTCGGTGGAGGTCAGTAACCCGGTCTGCGGCGACGTTCTGCGGCTGGCCATTCAAGTGGAGCAGGGGAAAATCGCAAAGGCGCGTTTCCTCTGCCGCGGCTGCACCACCTCCATCGCCTGCGCTTCGAAGCT
The DNA here is from genome assembly GCA_035607085.1 of Candidatus Eiseniibacteriota bacterium. Classification (GTDB taxonomy): domain Bacteria; phylum Acidobacteriota; class Terriglobia; order Acidiferrales; family UBA7541; genus Acidiferrum. The sequence continues at coordinate 30,989 of DATMZI010000048.1, forward strand.
GACGGAATTGCTCATCGGAAGTGCACTCGAATCGCTTAGGCAAATCAGTGTGGATAGTTTGGCCCGGTCGCTCGGCGGTTTTCCCGCCGCGACCATACACGGCGCCCAGTTGGCGATCGACGCAGTCCACTCAGTCGCGCGCAAGCTGCAAGCCTGAGCGAGAGCTATGAAAACTTTACGGCCGCTTGTTTTTCAATTTTACGATCGCGTCGGGATCGTTCAGGTTTAGGACACAGCCTTCTTCGGTCGTGGAAACTTCCTGCACTCCATTCTTGTGCGCCCAGACCACCGCACGCGCGCCCGTCTCCGGTGGTGCGCGAAGCAGCTCTTCATAAACTGACGCCGAAAAGATCACCGGATGGCCGCGGCGACCTTCGTAGAGCGGCAACACGATGGGCGCCCGGGTCTCCAGAAACGTTACAATCAAGCTGTTCACTAGCCTCGCGCTCACCAAGGGATGATCCACGGGACACAACAGCATGCCCTCTGTTCCCGCCGGTAAACTTCGGACTGCGGCCTGAATCGAGCTTAGCTGCCCTTGCTCCCAGTCTTTGTTGATTACGATTTCGCCCGCTGCCAGCTTAACCTGTTGCAAAATCTCCACCGCGTCCGGCCCCAAGACTACTCGACGAACTCCGATCGCCGGATGTCTAGTGACTGACAGCAAATGTTCCAGAAACGAGGCGCCCTGATAGGATATTAGAGCTTTTGGCGAGCCCATGCGGCGCGACGCACCGCCAGAAAGGATTACCGCAACCAGCATGGCGAACCCTATCAACGCGAGGTCTTAACTGCGGAGACGGCGGGCTCCCGAACCTCGTGCTGCAACTTCTTGTGCTGGGCTGAAGTCGAATTGCGGCGCACGGCGATAAGTTCCGCCGTGATGCTGGTCGCGATCTCTTCTGGCGATAGCGCGCCAATCTCCAATCCCATCGGCGCGTACACACGCGCGAATTCCTCCGGCGCGTAGCCGTCCTTCTCCAGCGCCTGGTAGACCGAAATCACTTTGCGTTTGCTGCCGATCATACCCACATAACGCGCTTGCGTTCGAACCGCCCACGCGAGCACGCGCATGTCGTCGCGATGCCCGCGCGTGACGATGACTAGGTAGGATGACGCATTCGGTGCCACCCGCGCGAAGGCGTCCTCATAACTCGTGTGTAGCTCCTGCGCCATCGGGAAACGTTCTTTATTCGCAAACTGCTCGCGGTCATCAATCACCACAATCCCGAATCCAGCAGCGCTCGCGGACTTCGCCAGCGCCATCGAGATGTGGCCGCCGCCGAAAATGTACGCCACCGGCTGCGGCAAAATCGGCTCCACAAAGACTTCCAGCGTCCCGCCGCAAATCAATCCGTTGTCGTAGCTGGCTTCGTTGTTCAGCGTGAACACCATCTTGCGAGGCGATTCCTTCTCCATCACTTCGTTCGCCGCGGCCCACACGTCGGCTTCCACGCATCCGCCGCCGATCGTTCCCACAATCGAGCCATCCTCGCGCACCAGCATCCGCGAGCTCTCATAGCTCGGTATCGAGCCGTTGGTGTGCACAATGGTAGCCAGCGCCCCGCGCAGCCCGGCTTTGCGCATCCTCACGATTTCTTCAAACAAGTCCATGGCTTATCCCGAATTCAGCCTATTCCGCGCGTAGCTTGCTGTCAACGCGATGTTCAGTCCTGGCGTCCTGAAATTGCGCCCCCGGCTTTACCTCACTCCCTGTCCACGTTAGGATTTCTCTCGCTATATGAAAGCCGTCCTCTTCGACCACCACGGCGCACCCGACGTCCTCCGCTACACCGACGTCCCCGAACCCGAACCCCGCTTCGGCGAGGTCCTCGTCGCTATCCACGCTTGCGCGCTCAACCACCTCGATCTTTGGGTGCGCCAAGGCATTCCCGGCCTGCAGATTCCGCTGCCGCACATTCCCGGCAGCGACATCGCCGGCGTGATCGAAAAAATCGGCCCCGGCGTCACGAAAGTAAAAGGGGGCCAAAAAGTGCTCCTCGCTCCCGGCGTCACGTGCGGCAAATGCCCTGCGTGTCTAGCCGGCCGCGACAACTACTGCCCGCAATTCACGAATCTGGGTTATCTGATCGACGGCGGCTGCGCCCAATTCGTCCGCTGCCCCGAAGCCAACTGTTTCCCCTATCCTGAAAATCTCTCGTTCGACGAAGCCGCAGCCGTCCCGCTCGTTTTCCAAACCGCCTGGCACATGCTGCTCACCCGCGCGCAACTCCAGCCCGGCGAAGAAGTTCTCATCCTCGGCGCCGGCAGTGGCGTCGGCTCCGCCGCGATTCAGATAGCCAAGTTTTTCGGTTGTCGCGTCATCGCCACCGCAGGCAACGAAGTCAAGTTAGCCACAGCCAAAAAACTCGGGGCTGACGACACCATCAATCACAAATCACAGAAAATTAAAGACGAAATCCGCCGCCTCACTGGCAAACGCGGCGTTGACGTCGTTTTCGAACACGTGGGCACTGCCACTTGGGACGATAGCGTCGCCAGCTTGGCCCGCGGCGGCCGCCTGGTTACCTGCGGAGCCACTACCGGTTACGAGGGCAAAATCGATCTGCGCTTTCTCTTCAGTCGCCAGCTTTCCATCCTCGGCTCCTACATGGGCAACAAAAGCGAATTCGCCACCGTGCTCAAGCTTGTCGCCGCCGGCAAGCTCAAACCTGTCGTCGATCGCACCTTTCCCTTAGCCGAATGCCGACTCGCGCACGAATACCTCGAATCCGGCCAGCAGTTCGGCAAAGTCGTCCTTGGCGTGGACTAGCGCGCAACGACAATCCTTCTGGAATCACGCGCAAAAAAAAAAGCGCAAAGCGGTGGTCCGGAAGGGATGCCGCCTTGCGCCCTCGATCTCGTCTTGAAGCAAAGGTTACTTCCTGCTGGGATCGTCGCTCGGACTCACATAATTAAATTGCACCGGCGCGGTCCCATGAATCTGCACCACCACCGCATCCGTCGCCATTGCGTAGTGGTGCATGTCTGGATCCAGATACGCGAAACTCCCTGCCGGAAACGTGCCCATCTTGGTTTCGTCGAACGTATCGCCCATGCCCACCTTAAAGGTTCCCGAAATCACCGTCACGTTTTCCCGCTTCGGGTGCCAATGGGGCGCAATCTTATACCCCGCCGGCATCTTTAGCCGCACCGTGTAGTCTCCCGACGCTGCCATCGGATTGCCTTCCAGCACCGCCAGCTGCGCTCCCGGCGCTACGAATGCCGGCGCCGGACCGTACGGTATCGCATCCGGCGTGAACGCATTCTTCGCACTTCCGCCATGCGCCGACACGGAAACTAGCAACCCTGCCGCTCCGACATAACCCGCCAGCGCAACTCCCAACAACTTGTTCGATTTCACTCTGTTATCCTCCGTTAAAGTCGCCCGCAATAACCGGCTCGATTTTCCATACTCGCGCTTATGTCCTCCTCGCCGCAATGGAGGCCGTCTGAAATTTGTATATCTTTTATCTATCTTCGCGTATTGTCCCTTTACAGGTCCGCGCGTGCACATGCGCGCAAAAAATCGATGCCGCGTAAATTGTCTGTCCGCCGCCCACAGCCTCGTGCCCGTAAACAAGCGGGCTCGCCCGAAGTCGAGCTCGACCTCGGCCGTTACCAGTTGCGCCGCAACGCTCGCCCCGTCCAACTGGCCCGCAAGCCGATGGAACTCCTGCTCTTGTTGGTCAGCCGCCGCGAACAACTGGTCTCTCGCGACGAAATCATCGCCAAACTTTGGCGCTCTGATCTTTTCGTGGATACCGAAAGCGCCGTAAACAATATCGTCCGCAAGATCCGCGTTGCCCTCGGCGACGTTTCGGAAAAGCCGCGTTTCCTCGAGACCGTGATCGGTAAGGGCTATCGGTTCATCGGACCAGTCCACGTCATTCACGCCCGCCATGTTCCATCCGAAGCTTCGTCCTCGCCACGTTCCGTAGCGCTCTCCGAATCCAATCGCACTTCGCTCGCCGTGCTGCCCCTGGCCATCCTCGGCAATTCCGCCGACGACAACGGCTTGGGCCTCGGTTTCGCCGACGCCTTGATCTCTCGCCTCGGCAACCTCAACGGTATTGACGTCCTCCCGACCTCCACCGTGCTTCCCGAATCTCCTTCCGCATCTCCAGCCGATGTCGCCCTTCGCCTCGGCGTCCGCTTCGTGGTCCGCGGTGCCATGCAATCCGCTAAGGAGCAGTGGCATTTTTCTGTCGAAATGTTCGACGCGCAGCTCCAGCGCGTTTCTTACGAACACAACGGCCAGCTCGACCTCAACCGCCTCTCAGAATCCCAGGACGACATCGCAAAAAATATCGCTGCAACGCTCGATCGCCAGCTCGGCCCCGCAGCTCCGCAGTCCCGCCCGCGCTACAGCAAGGATCCGCTCGCGTATGCGGACTTCATGCAAGGCTACCGCCTGAGCTCCGGCGGCGATGCGGCGCGCCTCGATGAAGCGACCCGTCATCTCGACAGCTCTGTCACTCGCGATCCCTCCTTCTCGCTCGCTCACGCTACGCTTTCCGTGGTCTGTGCTACCCGCCATTTCGAATTCGATCCCGCACGCGTGTGGCTCGAAAAAGCAGAACTCCATTGCCAGCGCGCGCTCGAACTCGATTCCGAGCTCGCCGAAGCCCACGTTGCCCGAGCCTTTCTCCTCTGGGGACCTTCCAAGAATTTCCAGCACCTCGACGCCATCGCCGAACTCAAGCGCGCTCTCGCTTTGCAGAAAAATCTTCCTCATGCCTACAACCGCCTTGGCACCATCCTGGCCCACATCGGCCTGCTCGGTCTCGCGCGCGAAATGTACCAGCGCGGCAGCCTCTACCACCCGAAGCGCGCGGTCAGCCACAGTATCGTCCAGGCCTACATGTGGAATGGCGACTACGAACTCGCTGCCGAACGCATCCGGCAGTGGCGCGCCGAAAGTCCGGGCAACAAGTACCCGCTTTACTTCGCGCCACTGCCCGCCATGATGAAAGGGAAGTGGAAAGAGGCCAGCGCGTTGCTCGATCGGGCGCTCAAAGCTTTGCCTGATGAGCCGATGATCGTCAGCTTGCAGGGAGTTTTCCTCGCGCTCACCGGCAAGAAGCAGGCTGCCCTAAAGTGCATGACGCGGGCCTGCGAAAATCCTAAATCTTTCGGCCACGCCCACCACACGTACTACCAAATCGCCAGTATTCTCTCGCTCCTTGGCAAGCGAGAAGCCGCCTTCGAATGGCTCGAACGCTGCGTCGCCACCGGCTTCGCCTGCTGGCCGCTCTTTGTCAAAGACCCGTGCCTGAAAAATATCCGCAATCTTCCGGAATTCCAGTCCCTCGTTGGTTCGCTGCAGGCCAAATATCCCCATAGCCTTGGCCTCCTCTAGCTTGCCTTTTGGAGTGTAAGAGCTCCGCGCTCGCGTTTGCGGACCGCTCCGATTTGAATCGCTGGTGTGGCGGCTCCGCTGCCGCCTCCCAAGGCCTGCACCACTCGAGCCCTGCATCACGACCATTGGTCCGGACCATCTCTTCATCCACGACCTGTTGCGTCGGTGATAACCCGGTCCGTGATAGACTGCGCGATAATTACGACGGAGAACATTCGAACCATGGCTAGCAACCCGGCCTTAAACTCGCGTCTTCGCGACAGCCGCTTCTATCTCTTCATCACCATATTTACCGCCGCGCTGGTTTTCGCCGGCTTTGCACGCACTTTTTATCTCAACGGCTTTTTTGCCAGGCTCCATCTGCCGTCACTCTTTATCCTCCACGGCGTCGTTTTTTCCAGTTGGCTGGTTGTTGTGGTCACGCAGGCGTTCCTGGTTTCCGCCAAAAAAATCCAGATTCACAAAAAACTCGGTTACGCGAGCATCGCAATTGTAGTGGCCATGTTCACCCTCGGCTGGATCATGTCCGTGCAAGCCGCCCAGCGCGGATTTACCCCGCCGGGGGGCCCGCCGCCACTCGCTTTTCTGGCCTTTCAACTCTTTGGCCTGTTTGCGTTTGTTGCTCTCATCGCTGCCGCTTATCTATTGCGCAATCGCCCGGAGACTCACAAACGCATTATGGTCGGAGCCACGATTCTTCTTCTGACCCCGGCCGTCGCCCGCATCTTTTTACTCTTCACCACCAGTGCCGTGTTGCCAAAAACCTTGGCTGTGCAACTGGCCCTGCTGCTCGCGTGCATGGCCTTCGATCTTTTCACCCGCAAGCGCGTCCACGTAGCCTATATCTGGAGCACATTCGCCTTTTTCATGTTCGTCTTTGGAGCCATCTTTGGTGGCATGACGCGCCCCTGGATGGCCATCGCCCACTGGATTACGGGCGTCTAGCGCTTTGCCATCGATGCAGCTAGAGCGTTTTCCATTAGCGCGTAGCAACTCGGTAGCCGCACGGGCGGGCGTAGGTGGCGCATTCGTCGGAGGAAAGAAAACAGGTGCGGCCGCGAAGCGATTTTGTGCGTAGTGCGAAAGAGGCAGGCAAACGCCTGGAGACCCTGGCGGTGGACACCGAGGTTCGCTTCCGGTCGGCGACGGACCGGGCGGCTTTCAGCAACGAACTCACCGAGGCCATCACGAAACTGGTTTCGAAGTACCACGATGAGTCTGCCCCCGGCGGTCGCGTGCATCGCCTGGTGGTCGTGGCACACCCTCTGCCGCAGAAATCCCAACCCAAGGAGCCATCATGAGCGTGAAGAAAGAGCCCTCAGGACGCCGTTCAGTCGAGGTCGAAGTCGAGGTCCCCGGCACGCCGGAGGAAGTCTGGCACGCCATCGCCACCGGGCCGGGTATTTCGTCCTGGTTCGTGCCGACGGAGTTCGAAGAGCGCGACGGGAAACCCGTTGCGGTGAAGTTAAACTTCGGCCCGGGCATGGAGTCCCGTTCCGTCGTGACGGCCTGGGATCCGCCGCGGAGGTTTGCCGCCGAGGCCAATGGCTGGGCCCCTGGCTCGCCGCCCATCGCGGACGAGTGGAGCGTCGAAGCGCGCGGGGGAGGCATCTGCGTCGTCCGCGTGGTGCATAGCTTGTTCGCCAGCACGGACGACTGGGACAACCAGCTGGAAGGCACCGAATCCGGCTGGCCTGGCTTCTTCCGCATCCTGCGGATCTATCTCACGCACTTCCGCGGCCAACGCTCCGCGATGATGCAGTGGATAGCCCCCGCCGCGGGAACCGAAGCGGGGGCCTGGGAAACGCTGACCGCTGCAGTGGGGCTGAAAGGCGTGAACGCTGGGCAGCGTTGGACCGCCCCGGCGGGCGTACCGGCCCTCAGTGGCGTGGTGGAGCACGTCAGCCAGAGTCCGTGCAACGCCCTGCTGCGGCTTGACAAGCCCGGGCCGGGCGCCGCCACCCTTGGCGCCGTCAACTGCGGCGGCCCGATCATGGTCACGCTAAGCTTCTACCTCTACGGCGATCGGGCGGCGGAGACCGTCGCTCGCGAAACGCCGCTCTGGCAAGCGTGGATTCAAGAACGCTTCCCAATGCCGTCGGAGACGAGCAAGAGCGAATGATCGCGTGGTCATGGGAGTGCGCACTCCCGTCGTTTTTGCGCTGGCTGTCTGGTTCCCAGCCCCCTGTACTGGGGGAGGATCGGGTTGAGTGCATGATCTCCGTGACGAACTCGGCTTTGCGGTGCCAAGTGGATATCACCGCCGGCGCGGCCAGCGCGTGGACGAACGTCGACGATAACCCGGGAATTCGAAGCTTTTTAGACAGGCCATCGCCGCAACGAGCCGCAGAAATTCGCAGCCGGATCGAGGCTGTACCGCCTTTTGTGATCTAGGTGTAGCTCTTCACTGACTGGGTTGGAATCGAGCTTGGCCATGCGGTTGCTAATTGCAACGAGGCCGTCACGGTATAGAGAACGATTTGCAACCTACAGAAGTGTCGCGACCACCGCCAGGCCTTGCCCGGCTTCATGACGGCGAAGAACCGCTTCCGCTTTCATCAGCGGTCGATGGGTTTGTAACCTCGTCGAGAAAGCGCGCCGCGACCTGCATGTGAAGGGTTGCATTCCCTCGGATGTGGATAGATTCATTCCGAGACGACCAATTCGGGGTTGTCCCGACCCATTTCGCTGAGACTGAGAGTACGAGAAACCGCCGATTCGTAAACCACCCTTCCTCCAGGGGACCACTGCCAGTTTGTCTCCGCTCTCCTGATGTGCCAAAATATGCCTGAGGAAACATGAGCACATCCCTCGGCAAACACGTCACGCTGACTCGCCCCGACGATTTCGGCAAGCTCCTCGAAGACGAAGGCATTATCTTCACCACGCTCGACAAAGCGGTGAACTGGGCCCGCAAAAGCTCCATCTGGCCGCTCGGCTTCGGACTCGCCTGCTGCGCCATTGAAATGATGTCCATGGCTGCCGCCCGCTTTGATGTCGCCCGCTTCGGCGCCGAAGTCTTCCGCCCTTCGCCCCGCCAGGCCGACCTCATGATCGTAGCCGGACGTCTTTCGCAAAAAATGGCGCCTATTATTCGCCAGCTCTACGATCAAATGCCCGAACCCAAGTGGGTCATCTCTATGGGGGCCTGCGCCACTTCCGGCGGCGTCTTTAACAACTACGCCATCGTACAGGGCTGCAATCAGGTTCTCCCCGTGGACGTCTACGTCCCCGGCTGCCCGCCACGCCCCGAAGCGCTCCTCTACTCCATCCTCCAACTCCAAAAAAAGATCGACTCCGAAAAAGGCTCCTTCAAGCGCGCCCTCAATATCGCCTCCTGACCTGGGTACACCGATTCCCAGTCGGCCTCTTCGTGGGTATCCGCAAACCTCAGCGTCGAGTCCCGGTCATTTTGTCAGCAGTAGCGGCGCTGGAGCCTTTGTGGTCCGGCTAGGTGGTGGCGGAGTTCTGCCCGTGAAAGTTTGCTTGTTCCGCTTTTTCGGTCGTACTCGACATTTGGCTTTTGCTGGCGCGCATGCCCTCGGATCTTTTTTTGTTATTTTGTAATACCACCGTCTCGGGAGCGTTTTGCAAGCTCTGTACGTAAGGACCACTCATGCGCTTTGCTCTAGTGCTTGCTTCCTCCGGCGCCCTACTCGCTAGCATCGCCGCCGGTTTTTCTTCTTTCGCCACTCGGCACTCGTCACTCACCACTGCTGTCTGGACCCTCACCTGGTCCGACGAATTTAACAATCCCGACAAGTCCACTCCCGATCCCGAGAAGTGGACCTACGACCTCGGCGGAAACGGCTGGGGCAATCACGAACTGGAGAGCTACACCTCGCGTCCTGAAAACGCGCAGATCACTGGCGGCAATTTGGTCATCACCGCTAGCCAAGAAGACTATGCCGGCGCGGATAGAATCCCCCGCCCTTACACTTCCGCGCGTCTCAAAACGCAAGGTCTTTTCGCTCAAGCCTACGGCCGCTTCGAAGCGCGCATCAAAATTCCGCGCGGGCAGGGAATTTGGCCGGCCTTCTGGCTGCTAGGTGACGACATCAATCGCGTGGACTGGCCCGATTGCGGCGAAGTAGACATCATGGAGAACATCGGCCGCGAGCCCGGTATGGTCTACGGATCGCTTCATGCGCCCAGCTTCGTCGGCGGCACCTCCGACGCCTCCAAGGGAGTCCAGCTCCCTGCGGAGCAAAGCTACGCCGACGATTTTCACGTCTATGCGGTAGAGTGGGAGCCTGGAGTCGTCCGCTTTTACGTGGACTCCAACAACTACGCCACGTTCACCCAATCCGAATGGCCCAAGGGCGGCCGCTGGGTCTTCGACCACCCATTTTTCATCGTCCTCAACGTTGCCGTAGGCGGTGACTGGCCCAAAAACCCGGACGCCACTTCGAAATTCCCCCAGCAAATGCTGGTCGACTACGTCCGCGTCTACGCTCGGAGACAGCCGAGCGACTGAAGTCAGGAGCGTGGTTCAGTTCTCCAGGGCTCAGTTCCAAATGGACACCATTCGTCCACGCTCATTTGCACCTCCAGCGCGAAGGCGATGCAACTCCTGTATTGGCTACAATACAGAAAACGCCCCGGTAAGTCCTTTCATTGCGAAACTACAGTTTCACTGGCTTTATTGGCACAGATACGAAAAAGTAGGGCGGGCCTGAGCGGGGAAGGCTGGACGCACGTCTCGGTTTTTAAGCGCGCGGATTGGGTGGGGCGATGACGATAACTTTGGCGGACACGGAACCAAGTTCGCTGCCGGTCGCACTGCTTTCTCGCCGAACATAGCCCATCCCGATGGGAGCCTGCAGCATCGGCGAATACGCCGCGCGTGTAACGTATCCGACCTCTTTGCTGTCAGCAAGCAGGGAAGCGCCACTCGCTGGAACTTCCTCGCCGGAAAACTTCAGCAGTACACGCACGCGATTCACCTGCCCGCGCGACCGCACCC
>DATMZI010000052.1:0-51646 GCA_035607085.1 Candidatus Eiseniibacteriota bacterium
CTCGCTCCTCTCGAAGAGTTGCTCGCCGAACTTGGCGCCGAAAATAAATCTCCTGTCACAAGAAGCGTTGCCGGCCAACGCGCATCGGTGCCCGCCTCTCCTGCATGGGCGCCAAAAAGCGAGATCGCGAATGCTGCCTCGGCCAATTCCGTGCCTTCGTTCGGTTCGAAAACGCCGATGGCAACCCCGCTGGCGAATCCATCGTTTTCCGCGCCGACTTGGCGGTCAGAACAATCGTCCACCAGTGCCGCGTGCGCGACGGCTATTGCTCCGACGCCAAATGCGATTGCGGCAAAGGCCGCAAGCGTCGAAGAGATGGAAGAGCGTGAAGAGGCGGTCGCGGACAGCAAAAGCGCGATGCCGCAAGCTTCCGCTGTGCAAAAAATCGAGATCGCCGAAGCAGCTGCGAATGGAAATACCAGCGAGGTAGTGGAAACGGCAGCGCTACCGGCAAATGGCGCGACCAAAGGTTCGGCTGCGAAAGGAATTACCGAAGAGCAAATCTTGGACATTCGCGGCGCAATTCAGACGCAGCAAAAATTTCTTGGCGAATTGCTCGAACATGGCCACCGTTGGGAACTCGAAGGCACCGAACTCAGAATATTTTTTGCGACCGATAAGCGCCCGTTTGCCGAGATGGTCGAAGGGCGCGACGCGCTCGAAAAAATTCGCGCTGCAGCGAGCAAGGCGCTCCATCGTCCCGTGCGTGTGTGTGCTAAGATAGAATCAGTTGCAGCGACGGCCACGCCCGCGTCGCGCGTGCCGCCCGATTCTCAAGAGCTGCGAGCGAAATTCGAGCGCGACCCTATGGTCCGTTCGATGTTGCAACGTTTCGGCGGCAAAATTTCCGAAGTGAGGCGGCGCGAAGAGGGACTCTGATGGAAGTCAATGCCCTACAGCAGATGCTTTCTCGGCTTCGGCAAGTGCAGGAAGACTTGCAGCGGCAGGTGAACACCGTTGCCGTCGAAGCTTCCGCCGGCGGTGGTATGGTCACCGTAAAAATGAACGGCCAGAAGCAAGTGCTCGAAGTGCGCATTGAACCCGATGTCTTCGCTTCCAAAGATCACGAAATGCTCCAGGATTTGATCCGTGCCGCCGTCAACGAAGCTTCCCGCCGGGTAGACGACGAACTTGCCGACCAGATGAAGTCTCTAGCCGGCGGCATCCCCGGCATCCCCGGCATGAAAATCCCCGGCCTCTTCTAGCTCCAGTCGCTCCGAGCAAGACAGATCGCGATTATCGAGATTGAAATCAATCACCGGTAAGCGCGTTCTATAAAGGGGATAGTCAAGGGAAAAAGTTCCCTTGCGACAGGGCGAAGCGATTTTGTTCGCTGCACTGTCGAGCCCCAGTTTGTTTCGAGGATCGCTTGCAGCACCAACTTGCCGACAGCATCTAGAACGGGCGCCCAGATCGTTGCTTGATGAACATCCAAGCCCAATATGCTGGCCTCATTCATGAGGGCGCTCTGGTTGCTGGTGTTGATGCGAACGATCCGTGTCGACGACACGCCATACGCTCCCTTCCAGACGTATTCCATAAAACGAGAATCTGGCTTCAAATCAAAAGTAGTCCCAATAGCGGCAGACAGCGCCGAAAGAAAGAGAATGAGAAGGAAGGAGTGCAGGTAGAAAGTGATCCCCGCCTGCACCTTGAGAGTGTGCCCGCAGCAATTCGGTAGGACTAGGCGCAGCAGAAAGAACAGAATTATCGGAACGGCCAAGGAGCGCACCAGCAACGTTGGGAATGCACTTAACTCTAGGCTCGCGTTCTTTCCCTTTCTGCTTCGTATCTCCGGGCTGCATTCTATGTGATCTGCAACAATCAATCCAAGAACGGCGGCGGGCCGAGTCCTGCGTGGCTTGTTAATCGGAAAGCGACCGAGTTCCTGACTCTAGACTCAAATCCGGTGATGCTTTTCGTGTTAGAGTCAGCCCACACCATGTTTCCGCGCAGGGCGAACTCGAGCGGGGCGATTGCGTGTCTGGCGATTCTTCAGTGGCTGGGCCTGTTGCTGGCCTCTAACGCAGGCGCTCAACGCGAACGCACTGTGGCTGCCGAAGCGCCGCCACTCGCGTGGCCATCCTGGCTGGTGCACCTCGAAGGATACCAACTCAAGATTCAGCAAAGCACCGACCAGTCAAGGAATGACTATCTACAGGCCACCTTCAACACGCACGCGCCGATGACCGAAATTCACTCCTTCTATCTGAACTTGCTGAAAGCGAATGACTATCCCGGTGTCACCGGAGGCCTGGAAACCGGACACACCATCTCGGGCGTTCAGCAAAACGCGTCGGGGCGCCTGGAGGCTGACAATTATCCGAATGGCCAGCCGGGCCCCTACACCAGCATTCGCGTTGATTTTTCGCGGTTCGTCCTCAACGGCCCCATTCGCGTCACCATAAAAGTCACCGCGCATCCCTATATAACTTACGGCCATGAAATTACGCACCGGCACAATTTGCCGCCGCTGCCGCGGCCGAGCACGTCATCCCGTTCACAAGAGGCAGCCGATGACTTTGAGCGCAAAAGCACCGAGCACATGCAAAAGTACGACCAGCCGGTGGCTCCCCGAAAAGGCCCCCCGGTTCCCGGCCTCGCATGGCCGTCCTGGCTGGTGCACATCGAAGGACAACCCCTGCGAGTACAAAAGAGTGCGAACAATTCCAGCATGAATGCGTTCACCAGCAGTTACACCACAAATATGGATAGCGATTCGATTCGCGCCTACTATGCCGACCTGCTGACCTACAATGGTTATGCGGTGGATCCGATCTACACCGACGTTCCGCGCGTTCGTTCCAACAGCCCCTCAACTCACATGGGTTCCGTGAAGGGAATTGCCTACCCGTCGGGAAATCCGGGACCACGCATCGAGATTCTGGTGCAGTTCCGTCCGGTGGATATGCGCGGCTCTGACCTTCCCATGAAAGTCGATTTGCGGGTCTCCGGATTTGCGGCAGCTACGCCTTAGAACTGAACCATTACCGGGCGGTCGACTCCTCTGACATCCCGTGGTGCCGGGCCTCCCCCTTTTCCTATGGCTTTTGAGTTGCCGGTGCCGCTTTTTTGGAGACCGGCTTCTTCCTTCGCCACAGAATCGGGCTCTGGTGCCACTTGCGCTCTCCCATTCCATAAGGACTTCTCACCTACCGCCGGATGGTTGCATTTTGCGCCGACTCGCCAGCAAATCGGCACTTGGATCGTTCCATCCGCCGTGTCTCCCGAGACACGCAGTAGGCGAGATGAGCTACGTAAGCTCATTGTTTTCAACAAGGCCTCCTTGGCATGCCTCCTGCCCTTCCTTTGTGGGTTCCGGGAGGTTCCCATGTCCGACGCAATCGCACCCAGTCAAGCTAAGGTGGTCAGTCTCGACCCGGCTCTTGTTCCGCTCATCTGCGCCACGCTGCTCTACGCAGTCTCCTGGATCATGGGCTGTTCCAGCCCAGCCACGAGCGCGCGCAAATCCACTCCCCCGAAAAGCGCCGAAGCGCGCGAACAACTTCGTCTCGCATCGGACGAAGCCGGCGACAAGCTCGCACCAACCATGTCCGGCCGCAAACTCACGATCGACAAAATGGCCCAGCGCGCCGCCACATCGCTGCAATTTTCCAACGACGAATATGGCGTAGCTTTCGACGCCCCCAAAGGCTATCTGCTCAAAGAAGGTGAGCTCTCCGAAATGGATCGCGGCCTCGGCTATCTCGGTCCCGTACCCATGCACTTCGCCACGCAAGGCGGCATACGGCTTGCTACCGTCGAACCACCGACCGGCGTTCGCCTGGGCACCAATTTCGTGAACGAATTTTTCACCATCAGCGCGCTCTACAACTCCACCGCCGAATCCTGCTCGGCGTTAGACATCACTCCGGAATTTCGCGGCGCTCCCGTTACCCGCACCGTGGACAGCATCGTTTTCCGAGGCACCGAAGAAGCCGCCGTCGCCAGCATGCACCAATATAGCGGTATCTACCTGCACGGCTTCGCCAACGAAACCTGCTACGAAATCGGCTACGGAGTCGCCACAATAGGCGACGGTGCCGCTCGCAACCTGAAGCGTATAGACCCACAAAAACTGTTGTCTCGCCTGGAGAGAATTCTGGACTCCGTCCGCATCGCTCCGCCCAACTTTGAGCGTTTCACCGCCACCGACTGATTCGCCTAAATTTGCGCCGCGTGAGTGCAGTGTGCTACACAAAGGCATGCCCGATTTTGCCGCCCCAGTAGAACGACTCATCGATGAACTGAAACACCTGCCCGGAATCGGGCAAAAAACCGCGCAACGCCTGGCCTTTCATCTGCTGCGCTGCGCTCCTGAAGACGCGCTTGCACTCGCTGATGCAATCCGAGACGCCAAAGAAAAAATCCGCGAATGCTCTACCTGCGGCAACATCACTGACAACGATCCGTGCCTGTATTGTGCCGGTCCTTCACGCAATAAGCGCACCATCTGCGTGGTCGAAGAAGCCCACAACATTCTGGCCATTGAAAAAACGCGCACCTACAGCGGCATGTATCACGTGCTGGGCGGCTCGCTCTCGCCGCTGCAAGGCCGCGGACCGGAGCAACTCAAGATCAAGCAACTGATCGAGCGGCTCAAGGGCGGCGGTGTGGAAGAAATCATCATCGCCACCAACCCCACCGCCGAAGGCGAAGCCACCGCCGTCTATTTGTCGAAGTTGCTGAAGCCACTGGGCGTCCGCGTCACCCGCATCGGCGTGGGCATCCCCGTCGGCGCCGACCTCGAATACGCCGACGAGATCACCATGCTCAAAGCCATGGAAGGCCGCCGCGAACTGTAACTACAGGAGCTGGGCCTTAGAAGTTCCGCCCTCGGCCGCAGCCCCCACCAGACTTCGTACTAGGCCAAGTCGGCAGTACTCCTAGCTCAATCTAGCCATTTGAGTTTTTTCGTTATAGAGTGAGAATTCTGCAAGAGATAGGGTCCCGCAAGGAGGTGCGCTTTGCCCGGATTGGCGCACTACATGGCGCAGTATGATCACGAGCACTCTTCCGGTTGGAACAAGCTGCTGCACGGAATCGGAATCCCGCTGATTTTTGCAGGGATCATATTGCTCATCCTCACGAAGTGGATCTGGGGCGGCGCGCTGTTTGTTGCCGGATGGATGCTGCTGTTTTTGGGCCACCGGGTGGAAGGCAATCATCCCGCCTTTTTCCAGGGACCGGTTTATTTGCTGGTCGGTCCGATTTGGGTGGCAAAAGAGGCATGGACGTTCCTTCGCGGGGGCCTACCCAGCTCACATGCCTCGGCAGAATCTCCGGCCGAGAAAACCGAACACCGCTAAGCCGCGGACAACACGCGAGATACGCAAAGGAAAAGAACGTCGGATATGGAAGAGTTTGGCAAAGAGCGTGCCGACGATTCTCTAGAGATGGTTTCCGAAAACGCCATTCATAACGGCGAAGAACTGCGCAAGCGGCGCAGCTCGCGCATCGTGCAAGCCGTGCCGCTCACGGTGAAGGGTGTGGACGCCCTGGGCCGTCCCTTCATTGAGCGAACTTCCAGCCTGATCATCAACTGCCACGGCTGCCGCTTCCAATCAAAGCATTACGTCCTGAAAAACATGTGGGTGACGCTGGAGATTCCGCATCCGGAAACTGGGCAGTCGCCGCGGCAAGTGCGCGGACGAGTGGCGTGGATTCAGCGGCCGCGTACCGTGCGGCAGCTCTTTCAGGTTGCCCTGGAGCTGGAGCTGCCCGGAAACGTCTGGGGCATTGGGTTTCCTCCTGAAGACTGGACCAGTT
Source organism: Candidatus Eiseniibacteriota bacterium (assembly GCA_035607085.1). Lineage (GTDB taxonomy): Bacteria > Acidobacteriota > Terriglobia > Acidiferrales > UBA7541 > Acidiferrum. Next base: position 5,770 of record DATMZI010000052.1, read on the forward strand.
TTGGGGTTCCCTCAGCGCTCACGACCGTGCATGCCTTGCGCGACGACGAAATTCATGCGGTGCCCGCAGAGAAAACGGCGGAGCATGCCGGCGCTCCGGGCGAGCCGGAAATGCCGCCGCCCGCGATCGGCGTGGATACATCGCTGCACGTGATGCCCGCGCCGGCGAGCACCACCGATGCGTCGTTGCAACTGGCGCGGCAAGTCGCGCGGCTGATTGCCGACGCCAAACAGCAGATCAGCGCGGCGGCGCGTGAAGCGGCTGCCCATGCCGTTACCACGGAACATCGCTCCGCCAGCGAACAGTGGGAGCAGAAATTTTCCGCGGCACGCAGCGAGCTGGCCAACGAAACGGGACGTTCGATCGAAAGAGTCCAGCAAAAAAGCGAGGAGTGGAGCCACACGGCGCAATCAGCGGCAACCAAGGCGCTCCAAGAAGAATTGCCGAAGTGGCTGTCACCCCACCTGCGCGAACTGACGCGCGAGCTGACTTCTACACTTGCTAAAACGGGATCCGAGCAACGGTCGCTGCATGAGCAACAGATCAGCGGCGCGGCGGAGAAAGTAAAGCAGCTGTGCCGCGAAGCGGAAGATGTTGCGCGGCGGATTGTGACACAGGCACAAGACGCGGAACGCCGGCTGAGTAAACACGCCTCGGTTACCTCCGCTGTTCTGGAAAGCCAGACCAAAAAACAGGAAGATGCCTTCAGCGCTCATCACGAACGGCTGAGCTCGACGGCCGGCTCCGCGCAACAACAAATCGCGGAAGCGGCGGCGCACGCGGAAGCACAGTTGAAAGCGCAATACGATGGAAACGTCGAAGCCAGCAAAGCGCACATGCAAGAGTTTTTGCAAACTGCCATGGCGCGGCTGAATGAACATACCGCAGAGCTGGTGGGACAGCGGGGCGAGGAATTGCGCGGGAGGTTGCTGGAGAATCTCAACAGCGAAGCGGAGCAACGCATTGCGACGTTGCGGGAGACCTCGCAGGGAATCGTAATAGAGGTGCAACAACTGATCCAGTCGCTGCGCGCGGAACTACAAAGCCAGGCGGGTCTACTGGATCATGCTACCGAGCGCGCCGGAAAGACGGCCTTTCAGCTGGACCAATTAGCGTCACAACTGGGAACCACGCAGCAACTGGCCATTGAAAGCTTTCAATCGCAACTGGACGATGTGCTTTCGCTGCACCGCAACGAACTGCACCGCCGAAGCGAATCGCTATTTGAGGAACTAAACGGAAGAATCCGGCGATCCTTTGAAGAGGCAAGTTCCACGGCGGTGAGCAAATTTGACGCACAGGTGCGCGGGCTGGTGGAGCCGCAAGTAAGCCAGGCCAATGATGCACTGCACCGGCTAGCTGGCGGAAAATCGCTGCTGGATGCAGCGCTGACACTGCAGCAGGATCGCATTCGCAATTCCGCCGATGAGGCGTTCGCCGAATCGCTCGGGCGGTTTCGGGAAAATCTGGGCGGCGTCGAGCAGTTGCTGCACGATGCTTCACAGGGCGTGATCACTCGCAATTTAGTAGAGCTCGAGGGCAAAGCAGAAGACATTCGCCACCGCTCTGGCGAAGAGATTTACAAGACGGCGGAATGGTACGAAAAGAAAGCCCAGACGCAGCTGAACAGCCTAACCGAGAAAGTGGCCGAGCAAGGCGCGAATCAGCTGCGCGAAAAAGCCGGCGAAGTGGCGGCGGAATTTGCCGCCGAGCTAAATCACTCCAGTAGGAGTTTTGTGGGACATACCCAGCAGCAGATGCAGGAAGTGGTGCGAGAATCGTTCGACCGCGCGCGTGAATTATTTGCGGAAGCCGCCGACACTACCACCGCTGCATTTATGGATGAAATTCAGCGGCATGGACGCCAGGAACTGGACGGGTTTGCGGAAGCAGTGAAACTGACGTCTGCGGAAAACCACCGCGAGTTTGCCGCGTCGCAGCAAACATTGGCACAGCAACTGACCACGGAGCAGGAGAATTTTCTGCGGCGCTTCCAGTCTGGAATGGCCGAAGCGTTGGAGAGCGGAATTCACGAAGCGCAGGACAAGATTTCAGCTGGGTTTGGCCCGCTGCTGGAATCGTGGAAGGCGCTCAGCGAGCAGCAGCAGAACGACCTTCGCGAGCGTTTAAACAGCATGAGCAACGATGCGACCGGGCAGTACAAAAGCCGGCTGGAAAACGTGTCCAACACCTGGATTCTGGCGACGGTGGCAAAGCTCGACCATCAATCGCGCGACGTAGTTTCGGGAATCTCAGCTTCAGCCGAAGAAAAGTTGCGCGAAGCGTGCTCGCAGGTGTTTGCCAACGTCGGCGAGTCCCTGAAAAAACGACTGCAGGAGATTACTTCCGAGTTTGGGAAAGCGACCACGGATAAAAAGTAGGACGTCCGACGGCAAGCATTTCAGCCCTCACCAGCAAGACCACGCCAGCAAGACCAAGCCAGACAAATCAAAAGCACGAGGTCTGAAAGACCAGCCACCACGGGGGCTGCGTTTCGCAGCGCGTGGGGGGCGGCTGTATAATTTCCAATCCATGGCGAATCGGGCTTATCTGCGGTTGTGGACCCGGGATTTTTCCGCCGAAACAATGATCGCGCAGTTTGTGCGATTGCTGGCAACGACGCCGCTCTCGGCAGCGCGCAATAGCTTTGATCAATTGACGGTGCAAGCGGTGGACCCTGCGGAAATTCCAGTGGCGGAGTGGGATTTCCGGGAAGGCACGTTTGGCGCGCCGGAAGTGGCAGCGATCGCGGCGCAGCATATCAATGAAGACACGGCGTATATCGTGGAAGCGCAGTGGGATCTGTGGACCTTCGACAACGAAACGCTTAAGTGGATCCAGGGACCGCAGCCGCTGGAGTTGATTTGCCGCGGAGCGCTTTATGACGACAGTGCAGGAGTCGCCGACGGAAATTTCAGCGTGGACCTGGGATTCGAGCACTTGTTTACCGGGCACGCGGGCTTACTAGCACCCGGAGCTGCATCGAATCCCTTCGACAGTTCGGATCATCCGGTGGAGAGAACGTTCCGGCAATGGATGTCGGTCGAAGCCAACCGCAAAGAGTACGCCGCCAAGACGCGGGAAAATATCCAACAGTTATTTAACTGGACTGAGTCCGTTGAGCGGGCTTTGCCGGTGGAACGGAATGAACTGTGGAGCGAGGGAGAGGAAAATTTTGAAGCTCGGTTGGACGCGATTCTGGGCCAGCATTAGTCTTGCCGCTTTGGGGGCTGCCACCAGCGCCGGCTGGCCGCTTGCCCATCAAAGCAGCCGGAAGCGGAACGAATTGCAGCTGGCGAGTCTCCGACCCGGCCGGGACACCTTTGTAAAAGCGCGCAGCCTCTACGGCAAGCCAAAAATCGGAACCAAAGGCGACACCACCTTTTCCTGGACCACAGACTTGCGGAGTGAACGGCTTACCGTCACCACCGATTCCGGTGGATTGATTCAGGAGATTCGAGCCGAACATCGGGACGACCTGGTCATGGTGGACGGCGAACCGCAGGGCAGCCCTTGGCGTACGGGACGAAATCTGGCGATTGGCGATCCGGCCGCCCGGGTGGAGAAACTTTATGGCAAGCCGGATTCGCGGAGTCCTAGCACGAAGGGCGGCCAGAGGCTAGAATTGCTGTACTACGCTTTCGATTGGGCGGGCCCGGATGTGCCGCAGGTGATGGAAGTGGTCTGCACGGTGGGGATAGACGGCGAGCCGGGGCGTGTGGTCGAAATTACTCTGGCCGCATCTAGTCTGTAATGGGCCTCTCATGGGCCTGGGCCGGTCAATGTCACGTCAAATCATGCCGATAGACGCTTACAATGTGTCGCGATGTTCGTCTGGTAAGGTGATGCCCAGAGTGCACAAATCTCTCCCTTTCTTGTTGGTTCCTTCCTTCCTATTGTCTTCCCTGTTTTTGACTGGCTGCGGCGATAAGCCGGCACCGAAACCCGCGGACCAGACTGCGGCGCCAAAGCCCGCCGTGCCTGCGATACCAGCGGACATACAAGCCGCCGCCGAGGGATCGTTGGGGTCAGAAACAACGGTGCTGGCGTTTGGCGACTTGGCGAAGACCGGCGCGCAGCAGATTCTGATCGCCAATGTGCTGCCAAAAACGCCGAAGGAGAACATTACCGGAACCATCGTTTCGCGCGCAGCGATCGTGGAACAGCAAAGCGGCAACTGGGTACAGGTTTTTCTTTGCGACGAGCACCTGAAGAATTCCAAAGGGTATCTGGGCATGACGCCGATCGAACCGGTCAGTGCGTGGCGCATTCAGCATGAACAGGATCCGGTGAAGGGGCTTACGGTCTACTTCACGCCGGTGAAGGGCATGGCGGGTGCGCATGTGCTGCCGATCGCGGTGCAGTGGAATCCGAGGACCAAGCGTTACCAGTCGCTCGATCGCTCTTATCAACAATTCCTGCTGGAATCGCCGGCGTTATCGAATGTGAGGACGCGACTGCAGTGAGTGAAGGTATCCCCAACAAGGCAACTACGCAGCCGGCAGCGCCCAAAAAAGATTTGAGCGGTCTGATGCCGTACTTGCGGCGTTACACCGGCGGAATCGTCGTCGGGCTGCTGACCGTGTTGTTGATGGGAATTATCGGCAACGTGATTCCACTGGCCACCGGCGTGATGACCGACACGCTGGCCGGAAATCCAGTGCCCTTTGAACATTCGACGGCTACCCACAACCGCGTGATGTTGCCGGGCTTGAGCGGCTCGGCACTGAGCCGGTCAATCCCGTACTACGCGCCAAACAGCCGACGCACGCTGGGCCTTTATTGCTTGATCGTCGTTGTATGCGTGGTGCTCAAAGGATTGCTGTCGTTTACCGCGCGATGGGAATTAATCGGCGTCTCGCGCGACATCGAATTCGACATTCGCAACGATCTGTTGAAGCGGCTGCTGCTGCTAGAGCCGGAGTTTTACGTCCGGAATCGCACCGGCGAGCTGATGTCGCGGGCGACCAATGATTTGAATGCTGTGCGCATGGTGCTCGGGCCGGGCATCATGTATAGCGCCACCACGATCGTGACCATGATTTTCGCGATTGTGGTGATGCTGGCGCTGTCGCCGTCACTGACGTTGTGGGTGCTGCTGCCGGCCCCGATCGTGGCCGTGGCCGTGTGGTTTTTTGGCCGCACCATTCACGATCTGTACGAGAAGATTCAGGCGGCGCTGGCTACGCTGACGGCGCGGGTGCAGGAGAACTTGTCGGGCGTTCGCATTATTCGCGCCTATGCCCAGGAAGAAGCGGAAAAAAAGGCGTTCGACGAGCCGAACCTGGAATATGTTTCGCGCAACATCAAGCTGATTCGCACCTGGAGCATGTTCATGCCGTCGCTGCAGGCATTGATCGGGACGACGTTTTTGATCGTGCTGTGGCAGGGTGGGCATCAATTGCTGCGCGGGCAAATTTCTCTGGGTGCCCTGATTTCGTTCAACGCGTATTTGACGCTGCTGGTGTGGCCCATGATTGCGCTGGGCTGGGTTACCAACATTTTCCAGCGCGGCGCCGCTTCGATGGGACGGTTGAACTACATTTTGACGGCGAAGGCGTCGATTGATGATTCGCACGCGAAGATTGCGGCGGATCGTAAGCCCGACGGCGAAATCGAGTTTCGCGGACTGACCTTCACTTATCCTACGAGTTTGTCGGGTGGCGATTCCACAAAAGCGAAAGCGAACGGAAGCGGCGCCGGCAAAAACGGTTCGCATCCGGTGTTGCGCGACATTGATTTGAAAATTCCGGCCGGGTCGACGCTGGCGATTGTGGGACCGACAGGCAGCGGAAAAACTACGCTGGCTGCGCTGATCGCGCGCCTTTGGGAAGCACCCGAGGGACAGCTTTATCTGGACGGGAAGCCGCTGCGTGACTGGCCGCTAGCGTCGTTGCGCAGTTCGATAGGGTTTGTGCCGCAAGACACGTATCTTTTCGGCGAGACGATTGGCGGGAACATTGCATTCGGCTTGCCGGAACTGAAAAATGAGCTGGTGCAGGAAGCGGCGGCTATCGCCAATCTGGATAGCGACGTCAGCGATTTTCCCAAGCGCTACGAAACGATGGTTGGCGAGCGCGGCATCACCCTTTCCGGTGGACAGAAGCAACGAACGGCGATTGCGCGAGCGGTGGTGCGCGATCCGCGCATTTTGATTTTGGACGATGCATTGTCAAGCGTGGATACGCAAACAGAAGAGCGCATTCTGAGCCGGCTGAAAGAAATTATGGCCGGACGGACAACCATTTTGATTTCACACCGGACGTCTACGGTGCGCGACGCGGACCAGATTGTGGTGCTGCTAAATGGAAGAATTGCGGAACGCGGCACACACGATGCGTTGCTGTCGCTTGGAGGATATTACGCGGACCTGTATCAAAAGCAGCTGCTGGAAGAAGAGTTGGAACGCGCCTAAACCGCGCTGACGAGTTTTAAGAAAAAGATCGCATGAGCAATCTGCACGACGAAGAGGCACTCGGGAAAGCGTACGACTCGCGGCTGATGCGGCGACTGTTGCAGTACATGGCGCCGTATAAGCTGTGGGTGGTGCTGGCGCTGGGCCTGGTGGCGGTGGTCACGCCGCTGGAGCTGGCGCCGCCGATCCTTTTCCGCAACGCCATTGACCGCTACTTCGTGCCGGCGATGAATCGCACAGTGGTCGAGAACGTGGCATGGAACGGCATTCTCGTCATTTCCGGGATCTATCTCCTGGTGCTGGTGTTCGATTTTCTAGCGCAGTACGCACAGATCCGCATCATGCAGCGAGTGGGTCAGCAGACCATGTACGACATGCGGAGCGGGATTTTTGCCCATCTGCAGCGGCTGCCAATGAGCTATTTCGACCGCAACCCGGTTGGACGCTTGGTAACTCGAGTCACGACAGACGTGGACGCGCTGAACGACCTGTTCGCGGCCGGCGTCGTAACCATGATCAACGATCTATTTCTTCTTGTGGTCATGGCGGGGCTGCTGTTCAAAATCGATTGGCGCCTTGCGCTGGACACGCTTGGCGTGCTGCCGGCAATTTTGATTGTGACGTTTGTGTTCCGCCATTACGTGCGTGATGCCAACCGAAAGATTCGCACGGCCATCGCGCGCATTAACGCATTCTTGCAAGAATACATCTCCGGCATGAGCGTGGTGCAGCTTTTCAATCGCGAACACAAAGCTCTGCAGGAGTTCGAGCGGCGCAACAAGGACAACATGCTGGCGTGGCGTGACGCCATTCTGGCGTACGCGCTCTTCTATCCGGCGGTCGAATTTTTGAGCTTTGCAACGATCGCGCTGATCTTCTGGGCGGGCGGCAACCGCATTCTGCACGGAGGGCTGACGCTGGGCATATTGACTGCCTTCACGATGTACGCGCAGCGTTTTTTCCGGCCCATTCAGGACTTGAGCGAAAAGTTCAACATTTTGCAGTCGGCCATGGCGGCCAGCGAGCGCATTTTCAAACTGCTCGACGAGCCGATCACGATTCAATCGGCCGAAAATTGCCAGCGGCTGGCAGCGGCGCGTGGCGAAATCGAATTTCGCAACGTCTGGTTCAGCTATCGGAACGTCGTCGAGCCTGCTGATGAGGACTGGGTTTTGCGCGATGTCTCCTTCCGCATCCAGCCGGGACAAACTTTCGCGATTGTCGGCCACACCGGCGCGGGCAAGACCACCCTGATTTCCCTGCTGCTGCGCTTCTACGACATTCAGCGTGGACAGATTTTGCTCGACGGTGTGGATATTCGTTTGCTCGACTTGCAGGATTTGCGTCGTCACTTTGGCATCGTGCTGCAGGATCCGTTTCTCTTCAGCGGCACGATTGAATCGAACATTCGTCTCGGCACGCTGGGCATTTCACATGAAGATGTCGCGCGCGCCATCGAAAAAATCGGTTTGGCCGATTTTGTGCAAAGCCTGAACGAAGGTACGGCGACGCCGGTGAACGAACGTGGCTCTACGTTATCGGTCGGCCAGCGGCAGCTGATTAATTTTGCGCGAGCGCTGGCGCACAATCCCCGCTTCTTGATTCTGGACGAAGCCACTTCCAGCGTGGATACCAAGACCGAGTTGTTGATTCGCGAAGCGCTCGACAAACTGCTGACGGGCCGCACTGCTCTGGTCATCGCGCATCGCCTCAGCACCATTCAATACGCCGACCGCATTCTGGTGTTTCACAAAGGGCGGCTCCGCGAGCAAGGCGCCCATCAGGAACTGCTCGCATTGCGTGGCATCTACTACCGCCTGTACCAGCTGCAATACAAAGAGCAGGAACTGCACCTGCCGCAAGCAGACGGCTCCACGCCGGTGCCGTCCTTCCCAGCTCCGCTTCCCGCGAACGATTGACGCTGCGCCGACCGATGCCCGCCCCGCAAATTCTTTTATCCGCCGGCGAAGCCAGCGGAGACATGTACGCCTCCCGACTAGCGACTGCGTTGAAGGAACGAACCAAGGCTACGATCTTCGGCATGGGCGGCGACCAGATGCGGGCCGCGGGAGTCGAAATTATCACGGATTACTCGGAAGTGTCCGTCCTCGGCATCACGGAGATCCTGAGCCATTTGCCACAATTGATCCGCGCGATGCAAAAGCTGGTCACTGCTGCACACAAACGGCGCCCCGAACTCGCGATTCTTACCGATTTCCCCGGCTTTCATTTGCGGCTGGCGCGCAAGCTGAAGCCGCTCGGCGCGCGTAATATCTACTACATCTGTCCGCAGTTCTGGGCGTGGCGGCCATGGCGTGTGCGCATTGTGCGGCGGCGGTTCGCAATGGCGCTATGTATTTTTCCGTTTGAAGAAAAGTTTTTTGGCGACGCCGGCGTGCCGGTCAAGTTTATCGGCCATCCGCTGGTCGGCAATGTCGCGCCGTCGCAGACGCGGGAGCAGTTTTTTGCCACGCACGGACTGGACTTGACATTGTCGCTGGTCACCATGCTCCCCGGCAGCCGCGGCTCCGAGCTGGCCCGTCACTTGTCACTTTTACGTGAAGCTTGCGTCAAAATTCATAATGCAAGGCCCGTCCAGTTTGTCGCGGCCGCGGCTCCGGGCCGTGCCGAATCTCTGAAATCCGGCTGGCCGAACCATCTGAAAGTTACGGTGGTCGAAGGGCAAACTTACGACGCGCTGGCGCACGCGAATGCCAGCATCGTTTCCAGCGGCACCGCCACCGTCGAAGCGGCTCTGCTGGACGCTCCCATGGTCGTGGTATATCGCGTAACACCGCTTACCGCGCTGCTAGCAAGACCGCTGGTACGCACAAAACACTTCAGTATGGTGAATTTGATCGCTGGCCGGGAAGTGGTCCCGGAGCTAATTCAGAACGACTTCACGCCAGACAAGGTCGCGGAGCAGACGCTACGCCTGTTGCGCGATCCTGCGGCGGCAGCCGTAATGCGCGCCGAGCTCGCCGACGTCCGCCAGAGACTCGGCCCACCGGGCGCCGTCGAACGCGCCGCCGATGCCATAGCCACCCTGCTGACCGAGCCCGGCGCCCAGGCTCGCTGACCCGCTGGTCCCCGCACACCCAGGGGCCAAGCTTACTGGCAACGCTTCGCGACGCGCTGCTATCCTATAGAAGGAGCCTTACTGCTGCTCCCGAGGAACCAGACCTGATGCTCCTTCTCTGCCAAGACGCTCGCCTGCGCAGGTTGAGCTTGATGCTTTCATTGGTTTTGGCCCTGCTTCTGCCGGTCGCCCTTTTGCCGACCACCGGATCGGCCCAGGACGTCGCCAAAGAAAACTTTCTCGCCGAACACTACGACGTCGCCGCAACCATCGAGCCCGCAAGCCAATCGCTATCGGCAACAGCCAAAGTGGATTTTCGGGCCCGCGAAGCCTCCAGCATCGTTCGCGTCGAGCTGCATCCCAATCTGAACGTCGCCAAAATTGAGATCGCCGCAGGCAAGACGGTGAACTTCGACCGCGATCAGTTGAACCCGCTGTTGCTGAGCATCAACCTCCCGTCTCCAGTCGCCGCCAACACAACCGTCTCGCTGACGTTCACCTATTCTGGCCTGCTGGCAAATGAAGAAAATAGCCCCGTACCCGGCGTGCGTCTCGCTTCGATATACAAAGACGGCGCCTACTTGTTGCTTCCGGCGCGCTGGTTTCCGCTCACGGCTTATCCCACGAATCGCTACACCGGAACCTTCCGGCTGACCGTACCGGACACTTTCGCAGTAGCTGGAACCGGCAAGGCGCAATCGCCCACGCCGGTCGCGGCAAAGTCCGCGGCGGAAGGGGGCCGCTTGCAGTACGTCTTTGAGTGCAAAGACGCCCAACCGAACGGCACTTTCGTCGCCGGCCCGCTGCAGCTGAATGCAAAACAGGCCGAAGGCTTAGAGGTAAATGTCTACGCGCCTCCCGATGCGTCGAAAAATTCCGGGGATTTCGCCAATGCCGTAGCGCGTTCCGTAACCGCGTTCTCTGATCTCTTCGGCCAACTGCCTGACCCGAACTTCACCGTCGTCCAGTTGCCGGATGGCGGACTGCGCGAATTCTCCGGGCCGGGGCTGCTGGTGCTGTCGAAGCGCGCCTGGGACCCCAAAATCAACGATCGCGTGATCGCACGTCTGGTAGCTTCGCAATGGTGGGGCAACCAGGTGTTGCCGGCAACGCGCGGCGATGTATGGATCAGCGATGGCTTGGCGCGCTATTCGGAGGCGCTGTATGCGGAGCAGAATGCCGGCAAGGAAGCCGGCTTGCGCGCGGTGGATGACTTCGCGGTCGGTGCCTTGATGAATGAGGAGGCCGCGCCCATTTCGCAAGCGGCACGCTTGACTCCATTCACCAGCGACTACCGCTCGGTTGTGATGAACAAAGGCGCAATGCAGTTTCACATGCTGCGAGCACAAATCGGCGACGTGGCGTTCAGGTCGCTGCTGCACAAGTTCTATGCGACCTACGCGGGTAAGCAGGCGACGAACGCGCAATTTGAGCAGATGGCCGTGCAACAGATGCAGGCCGCACTGAAGCCCGGCCAGGAAGCGCCCAACCTCAATGGCTTCTTCGCGCAGTGGCTCAATTCCACCGGCGTTCCCGATTTCAAGATCGAATACGTGGTGTATCGCACGCCAAAAGGCTTCCGTGTGGTCGGCAAGATTTCGCAGCCGCTGGACACGTTCTCGATGCCCATCCAGCTGCGCGTTGAGACGGAAGGCAATCCCGAGCTCAAGACCGTCCAAGTCACGGGAACCGAGTCAACGTTCACCGTCGAGACGTTTGGCCGGCCCAAGCCGGGCGGCATCAAGATCGATCCGAACAACGTGGTTCTCAAGGGCAACACGAGTTTGCGCGCTCGCGCCGCCATCGCGCGCGGCGAAGAACTCGCCGAATCCGGCCGCTACTACGACGCCATTCAGCAATATCAAAAGGCGCTGAACATCCAGGCGGGACGCCCGCTGGCCAATTTCCGCATGGGCGAAGCGTTTTTCTACCAAAAAAATTATCAAGCCGCGGCCAATGCGTTCCGCGAATCGCTGCAGGGCGTACCCGAACCATCCGAAAAGTGGACCGAAGTTTGGGGGCATCTCTATCTCGGGATGATTTTTGACTTACTGGGCCAGCGCGAACGTGCCGTCAACGAGTACAGCAAAGCCAAACAGACCAACGACAACACCGGCAGTGCGCAGGAAGCCGCCGATCGTTATCTGAAAAAGCCTTACAACGAAGGTGGAGCACAAGCCGCTTCTGCGGCCAAACCAACCGGCGAAGCGGCCCCTCCCGCATCCGACGACGGACGGCCGCATCTGAAGAAACCGAATCCCTAAGTCTCACAACTCGAATTTTCGCCCGCAAGCTAGCTGGCCGCGTTTTTTGTCACGTCAACTTGTCTCGGATCTCTCGGGAGTTTTCTTATAGCTGACCGTATGCTCGTAGGGTGAGCCTTAGACCTCTCGAGTCGTCTCTCAGCCCTTCCGAACCTGGCGCCGATCGCGCGGCTGGGGCGCAAGGTGTTTCGCCTCAAGCGGTGCCTGCTATCGGGCTCCATCTGCAAATTGCCTTTTTGCTTGGCGTAACCGTCTTGGTTTACGCCAATTCTCTCTTCAATGGCTTCACGATGGACGACGAGCTGTACATCCTGCGCAATCCGCAGGTGACGCAGCATTCTCTGCGGCTGCTTTTCCAGCCAAATGCGGCAAGCAACGTCTTCAGGCCGGTAACCTTCGCGACTTTAGCGGCGAATTGGATCGTCGCGGGATACCGGCCTTTCGGCTATCACCTAGTCAATCTTTTGCTTCACGCTGCGGCGGTGGTGCTGCTGCTGTTTATACTGCGCAGCGTGTTGGACAGGCTTGCGCACTGCGAGCTCATTTCGTTGGCAGCGGCAATTCTTTTTGCGGTACATCCGATGCACACAGAGGCGGTAAGTTCCATAGTGGGTCGTTCGGAATTATTGGCGGCCGGATTTCTGCTGGCAGCGTGGCTTTTCCACCTGCACGATTGTTATTTTCTGGCGTTGGCGGGTTTCGCCCTGGCACTGCTCTCTAAAGAGTCCGCAATCGGTTTGCTTCCGCTGGCGCTCGCGGGCGACTACGCTCGTCTAAAGGTAAAGAGCTGGACCCGTTACACCGCAATCGCGGCTCTCAGCTTGATTTACATCGCCATGCTCTGGAAGATTCAAGGAGGCCACTTCGGGGCAATCAGCGTTTCGGTGCTGGATAATCCGCTGACGCTTTTGCCCGCGCATCTGCGAATCCTGAACGCCGTTCGCATCGGCTGGAAGTATGCCGGTCTGTTGATTTTTCCCGCCACGCTTTCGTGCGACTACTCGTACAACCAAATTACGCTGTACGCGAACTTACGGCATCTCTTGTTCCCGCTGCTGGCGGCGGCCGGCGTGATGGGTCTCTGGGTATGGGCAGTCGGCAAGCGCAGCGCCGGTTTCGTGGTGGCTGGTGCGATCTACTTCGCTGGCTTTGCCGCGACTTCCAACATTGCCATGCGTACGGGAACCATTTTCGGCGAGCGCTTGGCGTATCTGCCATCGGCTGGTTTCTGCATAATCGCCGCGATCCTCTTTGCCTGGCTCGCAAGACGCCAACCTGTCGCGGCTTTCGCCATCTTTGCATTAGCCGTTGGCGCATTTGGCGTTCGCACCGTCATCCGCAATCGCGACTGGCACGACAATGCGTCGCTCTACATCGCCGCCGGCGACGCCGTGCCCAACAGCGCAAAGATGCGCGCCTTCCGGGGCATTGTATACCTGGGCCGCAATCAGCTGGATCGTTCGCGGGCCGATCTGGTGGCCGCGCTCCGCATTGAGCCGGAATATCCCGACGCAGTCGAAGCGATGGGCCTATTGGAATCACGTGAAGGCAACGACCAGATTGCGCTCCATTATCTGCAGCAAGCCTTGCAGATGAGCGCCCCAGCGGATTTCGACTACGACTATCGCGCGGCAAATCTCGGGGCCCTACAAATGAAGATGGGCAGGCTGGACGAGGCAATGAAACTGCTCAACCGCCGCATTGCAGAATCGCCGAATTACCCTCGTTTATGGTCGAATCGCGCCGCGCTTCACCTGCGGCTCGGCCAAGTGGCGGAGGCTCGCGACGACGCACGGGCGGCCCTTCGCCTGGACGCCAACAATGTTCAGGCGCGCAACGTGCTCGAACATGCGCAAGCCGGCAACCTGCACTAAGTCGCTCGCACTGCGCCTTCAGTCAGGCCGGTATGCTTTGCAGCGGCAGCCAGGAAAGTTGCACTGCGTCCCCAACTTCTGGTTGGCGTACATCCTGGCGTGAATGCTCTTCGGATGGCCGCACTCGCAGCGAAGCAGGGCCTTGCGTCCTGTTTTCCGACTCTTGCTCACGGAAACACCATGGCTTGCACTGCCAAGGCTACCGTGTTGACCTGGTTTAGACACGCTTAGGACCTCCGATACCTGAGGGTGGGCCCGGAGTCCATCCACCGCGGCCAACACGTGCCGCGAGCGGATAACTGCCTCGTTATATCACAAATTTTAATTTGTCAGAGAGCCGCGCTCGCCGATGTCTCAGCGCGCCCGATCGGCGGCCGTCTATTTCGTTGGTTTCTGCGGTTCGTAGTCATACACGCCGCGCCCGGCCTTGCGCCCTAGACGCCCTTCTTTCACCAGCTTCTTCAGCAGTGGATTTGGCCGGTATTTTTCGCCCAGCGTGGAATGGAGATATTCGAGGATGCGCAGACGCACATCCAGCCCGACCAGGTCCACCAGCTCAAAAGGGCCCATCGGGTGGTTAAGTCCCAGCTTCACGGCCTTATCAATGTCTTCGGGCGACGCCAGGCCCGCTTCCAGCATGGCGAATGCTTCGTTGCCGATCAGCGCGTTGACCCGGCTAGTGATAAATCCAGGCGATTCTTTGACCACCACGACTTCTTTGCCCATGCGCCCGCCAACTTCGCGGCAAGCCGCGATAGTTTCGTCGGAAGTCTTGGGCGCCCGCACGATTTCAATCAAGCGCATCTTCGGCACCGGATTGAAGAAGTGCATCCCGACGCAGAGTTCCGGCCGATACGTCATCTCCGCCATCTCCGCGATCGACAGCGACGACGTATTGCTGGCGAGAACCGCCTTGGGCCGCGCGAACTTGTCGAAGAGCGTGTAGAGCTCCAGCTTCAGTTCCATCTCTTCCGGCACCGCTTCAATGAGGAAGTCGGATTCGCGGCACGCGGCTTCCACCGTAGACACCGTTTCAATGCGCGCAACGGCCGCAGCGCTATCATCCGCACCTACTTTGCCGCGCGCTACCCCCTCATCGAGCGCCTTCTTGATCCAGGCCGTGCCGTTCGCCAGATTTTCCGGCATTACATCTTCCAGAAGCGTGCGGTAACCGCCAAGCGCGGCGGCGTAGGCGATTCCCCGCCCCATCGTTCCGGCTCCAATCACGCCGATTGTTTTCACTTCCATTTGCGATCACTCCCCGATGAAAGGCTCGCTTTCGGACGACGCCTACTGCAAGAGTTTGCGATAAGCCGCTTCATCGAGCCCAACAACGATCTGGTCGCCGCGCGCCACCAGCGGCCGCCTGATGAGGTTCGGGTTCCTGGACATCAGGCGAATTGCCTCGGCTCGTGAGGGAGTCTTCCCCGCCATGTTTCGCTCGCGATACAGATCATTTCTCGGATTCAGAAACGCCTCGTAATCCCGAGCGCCGATCAATCCGTGAAGCTCTTTCTCGGACAATGGTTGCTTATCCAGATCGCGCGACTCCAGTTCCGCTCCCAGCTCCAGCAAGAGACCTCTTGCTTTGCGGCAGGTGGTTCAAGTCGGCTTTTGATAAAACTTCACTTTGGTTTTTGGCACGGGCTCTCTCCCGAGAGTATTTCCGAACGACGAGAATCCGACTGATGAGCAATCTTGCGGGCTGTCAGTAGCGCGGAATGCTTGGATCAATCTCCAGCGACCATTTGTCAATTCCACCGGCCAGCGACTGCGCACTCTCGACGCCTTGCGCGCGCAGCCACGCTGCCACATCCAGGCTGCGTTGCCCGTGATGGCAGTAGCAGACCACGTCCCGGTCCACATCGAGTTGCTGCAGATTGCCGGGAATCGTTCGCATGGGCATCAGCTGTGCTCCTGCGATCCGGCAGGTTTCATATTCCCACGGCTCGCGGACGTCAATCAGCAAGAATTGTTCACCGGATTTTTTCTTCTGCTGCAATTCCGCAACGCTGATCTCGAGTTCGCGCATCCTACGATTATATCGCGATCAGCGCCCTTTGAAATTTGGCGGGCGTTTCTCAAAAAATGCGCGAATGCCTTCCAGGCTGTCTTCCGAGGCAAAGCAGCGCATCTGCTGCACAACTTCCGCTTCCAGTGCGCGCTTCAGCGCTTCCTTATCTGCGCCGAAGAGCGTTTGTTTCACCGCGCGCATGGCCAGCGGCGGCCCTGCTGCCAGCTTCGCAGCGTATGCCTTCACTTCGGCTTCCAGTAGCGCGCCCGGAACCACGCGATTGACCAGACCGAGCCGCAATGCCGTCTGCGCGTCAACCATCTCGCCGGTGTAAAAAAGTTCTGCAGCTTTCGACGGACCCACCAGCTGGGGCAGAAAAAATGTACCTCCATAATCGGGGAACAATCCAACTTTCGCGAAGTTCTGTCCAAATGCTGCTTCTGCGGCGGCAATGCGAATGTCTGCCGCCAAGGCGATGTTCATTCCGGCGCCCGCGGCAGCGCCGTTCACTGCGGCGATTACCGGCTGCTGGATGGTTCGCATGCGCAACACCGCGCCCATTCCCGCACGCAAGATCGGCTCCAACTGCTTGGCATCGCGCGCTTCGCGGCCCTTCCCGATCATTCCCAAATCGCCACCCGCGCAAAACGCCCGGCCCGCTCCGGTCAGCACCACCACACGCACCGCATCATCCTTGCCGATTCGCTCGAACGCCTGATTCAGCGCGGTCGCCAGTTCACTGTTCAGCGCGTTCAACTTGTCTGGCCGGTTCATCACCAGCAAAGCAACGCCGTCTTGCACTGTTTCCAATAACATCGCTCCTGCGACGGGCGCAGTTTGTGCGGAATTCATATTTTCCTCCGAAAAACTTCAGGCTGGCACGGGCCGGGCTTCGCGCGATTTTTCGATTTTGCGGACCAGCCCAGCGAGCTTACGAAAATGCACCGCGCGGTCTTTCGCCCCTTGCGTATGTTGCGCATCCGTGGCCGGCAAGACATAGATACTCGCGCCGTATAGCGTCTCTTTCTGCAGTCCCAGCTTCGCGCGGCGCTGCGCAAATTGTTCGTAGACGTTCTTGCCGTTGAAAGCAATCACGTGCGGAACATATTCGCCCAACTTCTGGGAGAGGACAATTCTACCCTCCGCATAATCCTCGCGCGTCAGTTCTTCGATGGTTCGCGTGGGCCGCTTCACCAGGTCGGTCAGACCAATCGCAAATTCGATGATGCGCTTGTCGTCGCGATATTCCAATGGCTCGGGGATCACCCCGGTCTCAAACAAAACAGGCCAAAAAGGATTGCCTCGGCCGGAGTAGTAGTGCCCGGTTCGCACTGACGACTCCGTCGGATTACATCCCACGATGACGAGTTTCATTCCCTTGCGGAGATGGTCGGGCAGCGTCTTCATCGTTCAGGCTTCTTTCAGAATCTGCAAATAGAATAGCCTGACCCGTTCACGGGTACCGAGCGCTTGTTCTAGCTGGTCTGCCAAAGAGGCAATGCCCGCCCCAGCCCTCGCTCCTTCGCCAGGCGGTACACGCAAACGGCCGCCGCCAGGTCCCAGGCGGCGATTCCGTTGGATTTGAAAAGCGTAATCTGGCCGGGCTCCGTTCGCCCCTGGCAGATGCCCGCGGCCAGTGACGACAGCTCGCGCACGCTGTCCCAGCGCTTCTCGTGCCCGGCAAACCCCAGTACCAGATCGCCAGCCTCCTGGCGCGACTGCTCGATCGAATCGACAAAAATCCGGTCACACTTGGCTATCGTCGCTGCGTCCAGTTCCCGCTTCTTCATGTGATTGGCGCCTATAGCGTTGATGTGCGTTCCCGGAGCAATGCTTTCTGCGGCGACCACTGCTTGGCCCGCCGTCGTCGCCGTGCACACGATCGCCGCATCCGCGGTCGCCTCGGCGGAACTAGCCGCTGGTTCAACCCTGACCCCCAGGCGGGACGACATTTCCCTTGCGAAGCTCTCCTTTCGCTCCGCGTCGCGCCCGTAAACATGCACCCGCTCCAGCTCGCGTACGGCGGCAATCGCTTCGAGCTGTGTCCGCGCCTGCCAGCCTGTTCCAATGATCGCTGCAGTCTTGGCATCCGTTCGCGCAAGATATTTCGTCGCCACCCCAGACGCCGCACCGGTCCGCATCTGCCCCATCACGTCCGCCTCGATCAACGCCAGCAAATCTCCGCTTTCCATCGAGAACAGGCACACCACAAATATCAGCTTCCCACCAACGTACGTGTACTGTTTCGTCGCCACGGAATTTTCCCCTACATCTGCCGCCGCCATGTGATGAAAAAACGCTCCGCCGGGCAATTCGAATCGCCGCCGCGGATGCACCAGCACTTCACCCGCCGCCTGCCGCTTCGAAACTACCTCCACCGCTTCCATCGCCAGCTGCATGGTCAACACGCTTTTTACTTCCGCTTCATTTATGTGCAGCGTCACGGCTCAGACCTCTCCAGGACTCACCCATCAGTGCGTTTTCGCTCGCGGTTTCGCGGCCAATTGCCCCCTCGCCTTGCTAACCTCATCGCCTTCCCGGACCCGCCGCACCACCGTTTGCATCAATCGGTACAAACGTTCGTTTTTTCGGTCGTCCGCATTCGCAAAGCGAAACTCCGGTTGCCCGGCGGCCGATTTGCCAACGCGGATTGGCAAGCTGCCGCACAAATTGTTTTCAATGAATGCTGTCTCATAACGCGATTTCTTGCGGTTCCATGTATACACTCGCAGCACGGAGAAGTCGCACGCTTGCCCTTCCGCTCCGCGCGCCGCCGCTAAAAGGTACTGCGGCCTCTCACCGGCAGCATCTTCAACGCGATCCAGTTCGAACCACGCAATCGGCCGCAAGTTTGCTGCGTTTGCGCCTTCGCGCACCGGCTCCGGCAGGTCCAACTCCAGGAATCGCGCAATCACCCAGCCGGCGATCGGCACCGTCTGGTCTCCGGGTTCTGTTGTCGTCGGTTGCACCGCAGTACGCGCAGACGACTCACCGGGAGGCCGCGTGGCCACTCCGCGAATCAGGAACCAATCCTCTTTCTTCGCATCCTGCGGTTCGCTGTTTTCCTTTTCGTCGGGTACCCGCGCCCAATCGGCGGCCGCCCGGGCCACGATCTGCACTGGCACGCCGCGACCAAACTGATACAGCCGCGGCGCCGTCCGCCCCGGCTCCACGCGCAGATTCGTCGCCACCTTGGTCCGCCCACTCGCCTGCACGGGCAATGTTTCCGCCCGTTTCAGCAGCTCCTCGCAGCGCTGCCACAGCGCCGGGTCCATTAGCAGCCGCGCATCCACCCAGCCCACCGCTCCCGCGGCCGTTTTCACCTTCACAAAATCGTTGCGCTTCGCTTGCATGTCCACGCGATCGCCATAACGCAGCACCCCCACGGGCTCACGTACCTGTGCCATGCTGCTCCACAACGTCACGCTTTTCTCGCTGACATACGCCTCGCCCAGCGACTCATGCTTCGGACGGAAAAACCACGCCGCCAGCGTCACCAGGGCCAGCAACGGCACCGCAATCAATAACTTTCTCTTCATCCGTCGGTCCACCCGGGCCAAGCGAATCTAAATTCTACCTGATTCGCCCATCCCTCACCCGGCTGCGGCAGCTGCTCACAACGTTTGCTAGAATGCGGTGCGTTCGCAGAAGACTCCGACGATTTCGCCGAGGCGTCCGTGAAATTTCTCAGTTCTTTCCAACCCCTAGGCTTGCTGATTCTTCGTGTCGCGCTAGGCGTGATCTTTCTGACGCACGGCTATCCGAAGCTCACCCGCCCGGCAACAGAGATGCAAGGCATGTTCGTACAACACGGCTTGCCGGCTCAGCTGGTTTACGTCGCCGGTGTGCTCGAGACGTTCGGCGGTGTGCTGCTAATTCTGGGATTGTTTGCGCGCCCCGCGGCGCTGCTTCTAGCCATTGAAATGGGAGTCGCCATCGCGAAGGTGCACGCTGGCCACGGCATCATGGCGCTGCACGAATACGAATTCCCGCTGGCGCTAGGAACGGCTTGCTTGGCACTGGCGAGCGTCGGCGCCGGAGTCGTGTCGGCAGATCATCTGCTCTTTGGCGAAGGCGGATCTTCGCAGCCGCGCAGGGCGCGTCCGGCCAAGAACTAGCCTCGAGCCGTTTCCGCTATGCGCGGAGCTCGTTAGTTTCCCGGCTGCGGCACGATGGGCGCTTGGGGCGCTGCCGCTGCATACAGCGGTGGCGGCGCCAACGGCAAAACCAGCCACAAGATCACATACAGCAGAATGCCGGTTCCGCCGCACAGCACCACGAGCAGCCACAACACGCGCACCAGCGTCGTGTCCATATCCAGATACTCCGCTAGCCCCGCGCACACTCCGCCCAGTTTCTTGTCGGTGCTGGACCGCATCAGCCTTTTCGGCCCGCCCGTCACCGCAGCCGCGTTCGGCGCATCCGTCACCACTTGCTTCGCGCCGCAGTTGTAGCAAAATCGTGAGCCGTCCGCGATGTTCCGCTGGCAGCTATTGCAAACCATAACAGCCTCCCGCAGGCAGGACTCGCCCCTGCACTAGTAAAATATACGCCTAAGGAAGGGGAAAAGTTGCGTCGCACGATCCGGGTATCGAAGAGGGCCACCGGGAACCGCGGCCTCGGTAGGGTTCGTCATCGTAAGCCGCGGCCCGAAGGATCTCCGGGTAAGCAGCCACCGAGCCCGTCAGTACTCCAGCAGCTGCTTTACCGTAGCCACCACCGCGTCCGACTGCGGCAAAATCGCATCCTCCAGCTTCGGCTGGTACGCACAGAACGTATCCGTAGCTGCAATCCGCTTCACCGGTCCATCCAGCTCGCCAAACAATTCGTCCGCAATCCGCGCAGCCAGCTCCGCGCCATAGCCCCAGCTCAGCATGTCTTCGTAGGCCACGATCACCCGATGGGTCTTCCGTACCGTCGCGCAAATCCCCTCCCAGTCATAAGGCGACAGCGAACGAAGGTCCAGAATCTCCGCCGAAATCCCTTCGCGCTGCAGCTGCGCCGCGGCAACCTCTGTGCGATGAACGAACGCACCATACGTCACGATGCTGACGTCCGTTCCTTCCTTCACCACGCGCCCTTTGCCGAACGGAATTGTGAAGTCCGGCCCAGGATATTCCGACCGGTTGTACGGCTGCCGGTAGAGATGCTTGTGCTCCAGAAACATCACCGGATCGTCGCAGCGAATCGCTGTACGCAATAACCCGGCCACATCCAGCGCCGTTGACGGCATCACCACGCGCATTCCCGGCGTGTGTGTGAAAATCGATTCCCCGCTCTGGCTGTGATAAATCGCTCCGCCGGTCAAATATCCACCGATGGCCACACGAATTACCATGGGACATTTAAAGCTGCCGTTCGATCTCCAGCGCAGAGTGCACAATTCATCGCGAATCTGCATCATCGCCGGCCAGATGTAGTCGAAAAATTGAATCTCGGGCACCGGCTTCAACCCGCGCGTCGCCATTCCTATCGCGCGGCCAACAATCGAAGCCTCCGCTAACGGAGTATTGAAGACGCGCATGGAACCGTACTTTCGTTGCAATCCCGCCGTAGCCTTGAAAACACCACCCTTGCCCTTCACTTCCTTCAAATTCTCTTCACGGCTCGCGTCTGCAACGTCCTCTCCGAACACGGTAATCCGCTCATCACGCGACATTTCGTCGTTCAGCGTCGCCGCCACCATCTCCACCATCGTCTTTTGCGCGCCATGCAAATGCGGTTCGGCCGCAAAAGCCGCAGACGTTGGATCAACATCCGGCGAATACATGTTGTCGTAAATGGACTCGACCGCAGGCGGCTCCGCGGCCAGCGCCTGGTCCGCCGCCTGACGCACTTCGTGCTCCACCTGCGCCTCAATCGCTTCAATCTGCTTCTGGTCCAGCAATCCTTCCCGCACCAAAAACAGCGCATACTTTGACAACGGATCCCGGTGCGCTTCTCCTTCTCGTTCATCCGGCGACTTATACAGCTTTTCGTCGTCGCTGAGCGAGTGCGAATACGGCCGCGTTACCTTTGCATGAATTAGCGCCGGCCCGCGCCGCTCGCGGCAATAGTTCACCGCCTCCTGGCAAACCAGATAGCTTTCCATGGGGTCCGTGCCATCCACCTCGGCAACATGGAGTCCGGGAAAACTCTTCACCAGTTTCGCGATGCTCGCGCCTGCGGTCTGCACTTCCACCGGAACAGAAATGGCGTAGCCGTTGTCTTCCACCAGGTACAGCAGCGGCAACTTCTTGATGCACGCCGCGTTCAGCGATTCCCAAAATTCCCCTTCGCTCGTTGCTCCATCACCCGACGACACATACACAATTTCATCCGCCCCGTACTTCGCCAGCTCGCCCAGCGGCGCCTTCTTTGCCTGCGCAAGCGCCTTCGGATGCTGCTCGTAGTAAAGCGTCGCTTCCGCCGCTCCCACCGCGTGCACGAACTGCGTTCCGGTACACGATGATTTGCTTGGAATGTTGAACTTCGGGTGGCCAAAGTGCGACGGCATCTGCCGCCCGCCGGAACTTGGATCGTCTTTCGCGCCGACCGCCTGCAGCAGCATCTCCAGCGGCGTCACGCCCAACATCAAACACAGAGCGCGGTCGCGGTAGTACGGATACACCCAATCCACGCCGGGGCGTAGAAGTAGCCCCATAACCGCGGTCACAGCTTCGTGACCAGCGCTGGAAATTTGGAAGTAAATCTTGTTCTGGCGTTTGAGTTGAATCTCCCGGTCGTCCAACTTCCGGGAAAGATACATCGTGCGGTACAACCGGATCAGCGTGTCGCGACCAAGGCCACTGTATTTCTCATTTTTGGAAGCTTCGGTCTTGGCAACTTTCACTCGCGTTTGTACGGCCATTCGGTCGGACCCCAGTTAGTGAATGTCAAAACGGCTTCTTCGAATCAGCTGACGTTCGCCAACAACGTTCAGCAGGTTCAATTCAAATTATAGCGAATCTGAATTCGCGCTTCCTCGCAGCGACCCCGCCGGGTCTAGGGAAGACCTGGGGCCTAGCAGTCCAATTTGGCCTCAGTACTCATCCCCCGAGCCCGTCAAACTTGCCTTCGATCTCCGCAAAATGCGTATCGGAGGGTTTCACGGTTTCCGGAGCCACCTCTTTGAATGGCTCCTCGGTCGGAATCCGCTTTAGCCAGCGCTCCTCGGTCATCTTTTCGTGGCCGGAAAACGCCAGCCGCAGATGCAACTTTACAGGACCGGCCGGCTTAGCAACCGCAGCTTCCGCTTCTTCCTTATGCGGCTTCGCCTTGGCCGCGCTCTTCGCCGCTTTAGCGCCTTTCGTCGGCTTCTCTTCCTTCTTGGCGGGAGCAGTTTCGGCACTTGCGCCGCCGCCTTCCGGCGTAGCGCGCTCAAATTTGTAGAGCAGCTTCTTGTCCAGCCGGAAAGCCTGCTTCCAGCCATCCAGCTTGTGCCGCGCCTGCTGTGCTTTCTCTTCGTCCGTACCAAAATCAAAGGTCATGTAGATGTGGGCCATGCATGCAGTCTGCTTCGCCCATTCCCTCAAGTCAAGAATCGCAAACTGCAGCGGGTATCGAGGAGAGGATTGCGGTCTGTGCTGTGGCTGGTTCGAGCGATTTGCTCATGCTCCCAAGCGCGCCATCACTCCCTGCACGACCCGATCGCACCTCTGGCCCATGAAAGGAAATGCATTCTTTCCGCTCGATCCTACGCGCGCCAGCAGCCAGCTGCGCATCATCGCGTGACCTCGGTGCAGCCGCACTTTTACGTTCTCTTCAGACATTTCCAGCGCATCGGCCGTTTCACTTGTGCTCAGTTCTTCCACATCGCGCAGCATGACCACCGCCCTGTATTGCTCCGGTAAGTCCAGCACCGCGGACTCCAACAATTCCGCCGTTTCGGAATGCGAAGCGGTCTGTTCGGGATCAAGCGAACTGCCGGCAGTCTTCATACTAAACTCTCCATCCGCCCGCTCATCCAGCTGCTCGAGATGGCTCCTTAAGCGAACACGCGCCAGCGCCTCGTTCACTGCAATTCGTGTAAGCCACGCTGAAAAAGGGGCGCGTCCCACAAACTGATTCAAGTGCGCGTATGCTCGAACATAGGCATCCTGCATCACGTCTTCCGCTTCGGCGCCATCGCGCACAATTGCCAGCGTCACGCGATACAGCCGCTGGTTATAGCGCCGCATCAGGATTTCATAAAGGGCGGCCTCGCCGCCTTTCACTCGCTCTACGACTTCCTCGTCCGTCCAGGCCCTGGCCTTCTCCAGCATGGCCGCCGTTTCCATCATTACCCTCTCTCTATACAGAGCGAGCGCCACCAAAAGGGTTACATCATTTTCGTGTGTAACCGATGGCTTCGTCGTCGCTCCTCTGTAATAGGGGGCCTTTCCATGAACACCTTCGACAGTCGTCTCAATATCAGCTGGTGGGCGCTCAAGATCGGTCTGGGCTTGGGACCCATCATCGCGGGCATCGACAAATACTTCAACAAACTGGCCGACTGGACCATGTACCTCAGCCCTCTGGCTACCAAGATCATTCCCCTCAGCGCCTCAACCTTCATGCATGTCGTCGGCGCGATCGAAATCCTCGCCGGCATCGTCGTCTTGAGCCGTCGGACCAGAATTGGCGGCTACATCGTAGCGCTGTGGCTGCTGGGCATTGCGGTCAACTTGCTGACCACCGGAATGTTTTACGACTTGGCCATGCGCGACGTCGAAATAGCCATCGGAGCCTTTGCGCTGGCGCAACTTTCCGCGCTTCGTGATGAGGTCCCGGTGGCCCAGCGGCGACAAGATTCCCCAAGCGCGCAGTTCGCAGTAAATCGGTAATCTCAACTCACTATGGAGGATGGAATGCGTAAACTTGTTTCAGTTGCTGTCTTACTTGGCATGTGTGCACTCCCGGCCTTGGCCGCTACGGAAACCTTCACGGACGTTTCCGTGATCGATACCAATTGCTCCAAGAAAGCCGCCGCCGATCCCGACTCGCACACCCGCGAGTGCGCACTCAAATGCCAGGCCAGCGGCTACGGTATCATCACCAAAGACCACAAGTATCTGAAATTCGATTCCCCTGGAAACGCAAAAATTGCAGAAGCTCTCAAGGCTTCCGACAAGAAGGACCACCTGCGCGTCGATGTGACGGGCGACGTCAAAGGTGACACCCTGCAAGTTTCTTCGATCAAGCTGCTTTAATTTCGTCACGGCAACTTAGTCGCATGCAGCCGGTCTGGGGGGCATGCCTGGTCGTGCCCCCGGCGACTAATCCACACAGCGAGTTTTGACGTATCATATAAACTGACTCTTTGACGTAACTCATCCCGTGACGATATGACGCGCAAAGGCAATTTCGCGAATGCAGTGCTCCGGCGGACACGGCCGCTCCTTTGTCTGTTGGCACTCCTTTTCTTGCAGGCCCCGGTAATTGGCGCGGCTCTACTGGCCAGCGGCTTGTGCTGTACCGGCGATCACTGTCCGATCGCAGCGCATCATCACTCTTCCGCCAAGACCGAGGAAGCGCCTATGCAGTGCGAACACGGCGCGAACGGCGGCGCGGCCAAATTGCAGGACTGTTCCATGTCCTGCTGCCACACAACGGAGCAATCCGCCGTTCACTCTCAAGTCTTTGTGCTCTTGCCCGACGTGGCGCCGCCTTCCTTCGCCCCTCTTTCCGAAGCTGTTTCTGTGCTGAGCGACGACGAAGAAATCGGACCTTTTTCTCCTCTCTCGCCTCCTCCCAAATCGCGCTTTTTCCTCATCTGAATTGCCACCCCCTGTTCTGAATAACTCCGCCTGCTCGCCTGATCCGCGCGCAGCTCACACTCTTTGGGAGCCGATCATCCGCAATGTCACGCCCTTTGGGATTACGCACGCATTTGGTTCTATTTTTTGGTTTCCTGCTGTCTGCATTCGTGGCAAACGCCGGAATTTTTGGCACGGTTCGCGGCATCGTTCATGATATGCAGCACCGGCCCATCGCCGGAGCGCATCTGCTTCTGCAAGCCAAGCAGTCCGACTGGAAGCGCCAAGCCGTCACGGACGGCAACGGCGAGTTTCAGATGGATGCTGTTCCCGCCGGCAACTACACCGTTCGCATTTCTCACGACGGTTTTCGCGAATATGCCGCCGATCTCGCGGTCGTCGCGGACTCTGCGCCGCTACGCCACTTTCCCCTGGAGGTTGCCGGCGTTTCCGAGCGCGTCGAAGTCAGCGAATCCGCGCAAACGCTCGACACCACTTCTTCTTCCAGTGCGGTCACGCTCAGCCGCCAGTCCATTTCCGATACGCCCGGGGCTACGCGCGCGAACAGCCTGAATCTCATTACCGACTACACTCCCGGTGCGTACATGGTTCACGACCAGCTGCATGTGCGCGGCGGCCATCAGGTATCCTGGCTCGTCGACGGCATTCCTGTGCCCAACACCAACATTGCCGCCAACGTGGGTGCGCAATTTGATCCTAAAGACATGGACGTAGTCGAAATTCAGCGCGGTGGCTACTCGGCCGACTACGGCGACCGCATCTACGGTACCTTCAACGTGATCCCGCGCTCCGGTTTTGAGCGCGACCGCGAAATCGAACTGCTCGCCACCTACGGCAGCTACCACTCCACCGACAGCCAGATCAGCATTGGCGATCACACCGATCGCTTCGCCTACTACGCCAGCATCAGCGGCAATCGCTCCGATTTCGGGTTGATGCCGCCACAGCCCGATGCGCTCCACGACACCACCAATGGTGTCAGCGGATTTACTTCGCTCATCTTCAACGCAACATCCAACGATCAGTTGCGGCTCGCCGCGTCGGCCCGCTCCGACTTCTTTCAGATTCCCAACACTTCGGAGCAACACGACGCGTTGATTCGTGATGTCGAGCGCGAGCGCGACGCATTTCTGAATTTCACCTGGGTGCACACCTTCCAGCCCGGCGTGCTGCTGAACGTCGCGCCGTTCATTCACTGGAACCGCGCTGCGTATGACGGCAGTTCACCGATTCCGAGTCTGCTTCCTGATCAGCCGCCAATTCCCACCGATCACAATGGCTCGCGCTATGAGGGCGCGCAGCTTTCGCTGGGCGTGACTCGCGGCCGGCACAATGCACGCTTCGGTGCATACGGTTTCGCGCAACAGGACGATTCGTTGTTCCGCGTCGTCGCGACCGGAGGATCCGGCGAGGTCGCATCGGAAAGAGATTTGCCGCACGGCGGGCAGCTTTCGCTCTTCGCCGAAGACCAGTTCCGCGCTGCGAA
Organism: Candidatus Eiseniibacteriota bacterium; assembly: GCA_035607085.1. Lineage (GTDB taxonomy): Bacteria > Acidobacteriota > Terriglobia > Acidiferrales > UBA7541 > Acidiferrum. The sequence goes on from DATMZI010000052.1 coordinate 32,639, forward strand.
TTGGCTTACGCTGAACGGCGGACTTCGCTACACGCACTTTTCGGGCAGCGTGGTGGAAGACAAAACCGATCCGCGCATCGGCGCGGTGCTGCACGTACCCAAACTCAACTGGGTGTTCCGTGCTTTTTACGGCCGCTACTATCAAGCGCCTCCGTTGACTACTGTTTCCGGCCCGCTGTTGGAATTCGCGGTGAACCAGGGCTTCGAGTTTCTTCCTCTGCGCGGCGAAACTGACGAGCAGCGCGAGTTCGGCCTGACAATTCCAATTCGCGGCTGGACGTTTGATTTCTCACACTTCCAGACGCACGCGTTAAACTTTTTTGACCACGACGTGCTCGGCAACTCCAACATTTTCTTCCCGCTGACGATCGAGCGTGCGCGCATTCACGGATGGGAATCGACAGTGCGTTCACCGCGCATAGCGAAGCGTTTTGACGTGTATCTGACCTACTCCAACCAGATGGTCGAAGGCGCGGGCGTGGTCACCGGCGGATTGCTCTCCGACCCCGGCCAGCTTTGCGCAGATGGCGGCTTCTGCTATCTCGACCATGACCAGCGCAATACGCTCAGCGCTGGTTTCCACTCTTCCCTTCCTTATCACATTTCGGCTTCCGCAAATATTTCCTACGGTTCCGGATTCCTCGATAGCGAAGGGCCGGAACATTTGCCCGACCATACCGAATTTTCGCTGTCGCTCGCGAAATCCTTCGGCGAACGCTTCTCCGTCGGCTTCACCGCGCAGAACCTCAACGATTCGCGCTACCTGCTCGACAACTCCAATACATTCGGCGGCACACACTGGAACTATCCGCGCCAATTCACAGGGCAGCTCCGCTATCGTTTCCACTTTTAACGACGCTCGGTTTCCGCTGGCGCACGGATCCATGCGACTCCATTGCCCGTTCGCTCTTCCAGCGATACACTGAACGGGAAATTTTGCAGGCGATGGAGTTCGCCATAACCGCCGAAACCGATCTCGCAACAGATTGGAAACCGGCTGATGACTCCTGGTGGCCGCAAGGCGCCAGGAGTTTTTTTGTTCGCGGCGCCCGCGACCCGGGAAATTGTGACGAGGTGATGGAGTGAAACTTTTTCTCATTGCGTTGTTCGGGGCCACTGGCACGCTGTGCAGGTACGGCCTGCAGGGAGTGGTGCAGATCCGCATGGGGAGCGGGTTTCCCTATGGCACGCTGCTCATCAATCTGACCGGCTGCCTGCTGCTCGGCTTCATCGGGCAACTCACGCTGAATCGCGTGCTCGTTTCTTCCGACTTGCGTATCGCGATCGCAGTCGGATTTTTCGGAGGCTACACCACCTTTTCCAGTTTTGGCTGGGAGGCAGCCAAAATGCTGGAGGACGGAGAGTGGCTGCGCGCGACTACTTATGTTTCCGCCAGCGTGATTGCCGGTCTTCTGCTTTCCCTCGCCGGCATTCGACTGGCGAGTCGCTTCTAAGGAGCCTTCCATGACGCAGAGCACGCATGAAAGATTTGAAGGTGAGCGAACGCTGATGCGAATCCACATCGGCGAATCGGACAAGTGGCACGGCAAGCCGCTGCACGAAGCGATCGTGGAATTGCTGCGGAAAGAGAAATTTTCCGGCACCACGGTGCTGCGGGGCGTGGGCGGCTTTGGTTCGTCGAGCGTGTACCACACGGACAAGATTTTGCGGCTTTCGCAGGATCTGCCCATGGTGGTGGAAGTGGTGGAGTCCACGGAACGAATTGAGCAGATCCTGCCGCGGCTGGATGAAATGGTGGAGGGCGGGCTCATCACACTGGAAAAAGTCCGGGTCATCCTTTACCGCGCCGCAAAAAAATAAACTCCTTCTGCAGCAGCGGGCCTTTCTAGCGGCCTACCTACCGCAGGCTGGGGTTATCCCGCTGCCCGTCGGGCTCTTATTGAGGCAGCCTTACTCTGGTAACTTCGCGCCGGATTGCTCCGCGACCATGTACGCGGCGTACCAATCGGGCCAGTTTTCGTCGCGTTGGCCGCCGGTGCGCTCTTCGTGCTTGCCATGGGCGGCCTCTGCGCGCCGCATCGCATTCGCCAGATCGCTGGCCGAGGCGAAGGTCGTTACATCGGAATCGATGCGACCGGGCAAGCGCGTCGTGAGCTCCTGGAACAGCCAGCCGTTGCCGTCCGGATCGCGGAACGAAGCGAACGAGCGGTAGCTGCGATGCTCGGGATCCGGACCGTTGACGCGTACCCGCCCAAACAGGTAGGCCTCGTCCGTGCCGGTGTACGCGCCTTCGTTGTGGAATATTTCGCTGACCTCGACGCCGCGACGCTGCAGCTCGGCTCGAGCGGCCTCGAGATCGGAAACGATCAGGTACAAACCCTGCGAGGAGCCGGGTGCCGCCGCGGTGACGTTCTTGCCGAAAATGACCGAGCAGCCGGAACCCGGCGGCGTGAACTGGAGCACTCTGAAGTCGTTTTCGTGAGCATAGTCGGCGTCGAGCCGCCAACCAAGCTTGGCGTAGAACTCCTTCGCGCGGTCCACATCCGAAACAGGGATCACAACAATCTCGAACTTCATGTCAATGACCTTCGGGGCGACCTCCGGCTCGACTGGCTTAATCGTGGGTTCGCTCGCATCCTTAATTGGAACTGGCCTGGTGCTCATTATTGCCTCCGGTTTGTGTGAATCCATTGCGAGGATTCGCTGTGTGGGATGACGCGGCAGACGCGTAAGATAGTAATTCCGGTTGGGTGGTTTGGCGACGACTTTCCTACGCAGGGGTATTTTTCCACAGCTGGAACCCCGCCCTTTTCTTGTTGTACGTGTGGCAAGTAAAGGAGTTGGAGTCCGGCGATTTCGGCTGATTCGGTCAAAACGCGGAAAGTGTCTATAAGTCGGTAAACAAAGAACCTAGGGCTTGAGCGTCAGGAGAGTGGGAGAGCCGTGGTAGTGGAGGAAGCTCCTGCTTTCCAGCTGGTGAGCCTTCCTTGCGGGCCCTGGTCGTTAGCGCAACCATGTTTACTCGGCGTTAAGAACCTGCGCCTTCACCCAGATGAAGCGAGTTGGCGTTTGCACCGTCTAAGCGGGCGGGGACGAAGTTGGGAGGAGACTCGAATGAAACGAACGCGAAGTTTCTTGTTATCGGTAGCGCTCATTTTCGCTGTAGTCGCCTGGGAACAGGGCTTACAGGGCGCGACCGCCGCGAGCACGCTTCAGGTACAACAAGCGCAGGGGACGCAGCAGCCTCCGCCAACCGTAGCTTCTGTCGTGGACCGGGAGATCAGCGCCATCGAAAAGCAAGTGATAGACGCTGCGGAAGCCATGCCGGAAGATAAGTTCAATTTCTCTCCGGAGAGTTTGAACCTTCCAGGCGGCGAATATGTGGGTGTGCGCACCTTTGCCGGGCAAGTGAAGCATATCGCTGCGTCTAATTATTTCATTTGGTCACCGATTACGGGAGATAAGGTGCCAGAAAATATAAAGGACGGAAACGGTCCCGCGGATTTGAGGAGCAAAACCGACATTATCAAGTTCCTGAAGGACTCTTTTGCGATCGGTCACAAGGCCGTGGCTACGCTGACGGCGGAGAACATGTTGCAGAACCCGGGGAACAGCAAGTCGACCCGGCTGCGGCTGGCTACTTTCGGTGTCGCCCACGCCTATGATCACTACGGGCAGATGATCGAGTACTTGAGGATGAACGGGATTGTGCCGCCAGCCAGCCGGTGAGTGGCGCATCCTGCTGTGAGCGTTCGGGGTTGCACCTCAAAAAACGTTCCGGAGACATCTTTAAGAGAACAGAGTGCCTTTACCGCCTTTGCGACTTCCTGAGTCATCAGTCTGCAGGAGTCTCAGGCTGGGATTGGAATTGAAAGAAGAAACCCCAGACCCAGGTTGCTAAACCGACCTGGGGCACCCGACGCCGGCACCACGAAAAGAACGGGTTTAAAGACCCGGCACTACCAAACAGCAGGCTAGGGTTTGATGGTGAGGACCACGACGTCGTGGGAGGGAACCTTGGCGGAGAATTTTGCTGTGAATTTGCCAAGATCTTTGTGGGCCCAGAGGTCGCGGACGGAGGAGGAGAGGTGGTCGGGATAGCCTAGGGCGGTCCAGGGCGCGGTGATTTCGACTTCGCTGGCGCCGCGATTCAGGAGCAGGACGGAGCGGCTGCCGTCTTTCATGTGCTTGGCCCAGATTTCGAGCGTACCTTCCTTCCAGACGCGGCTGGCCTGGCGACCTAATTCATCCTGATTGATGGCGATGACTTCCTTGTTCGTGAGGATGTCCTTGATTTCCGGAGCCATGCTGCGCAGATCGTTGCCAGCGATGAGCGGCGCATCGAGTAAGCACCACAGACTGAAGTGGGCGCGGTATTCACTGGTGGTCATGCCACCATTGCCGACTTCGAGCATGTCCGGATCGTTCCAGTGGCCAGGGCCAGAGAAGATTTCAAGGCCGACCTGAAGATCGAGAATGTCCAGCATGCCGAGTGAGCAGCAGCCGCCATCGGGCCACTTCTTTTTGCCTTCCCAGTGGTCGCTGATGTCGCCGGTAGTGCGCCAAAGGTTGCCCGTACCGGCGGCCCAGAGCCACGGCTTGGCCGTGCCCCATTCGCACATGCTGAAAACGACAGGGCGGTCGGCTGCTTTGAGGGCGTCGCGCATGGTGGCGTAGGCCTCTTCGGCATTGCGTTTGCCGGTGTGGCACCAGTCGTATTTGAGATAGTCCACACCCCATTTGGCATACATGAGTGCGTCCTGATATTCGTGGCCCATGCTGCCGGGGCGGCCGGCACAGGTTTTTTCTCCGGCGTCGGAGTAGATGCCGAACTTCAAACCTTTGGAGTGGATGTAGTCGCCGAGAGCTTTCATGCCGGAGGGAAAGTGTTGCGCGTCGGGAACGATGTTGCCGTCGTGGTCACGGCCGACTTGCCAGCAATCGTCAATGACGACGTATTGATAGCCGGCGTCCTTCATTCCGCTAGAAACCATGCCGTCGGCCATGGACTTGATGAGGTCTTCGCTAACGTTGCAGCCGAATTTGTTCCAAGAATTCCAGCCCATGGGAGGAGTTAAGGTGAGGCCGTTGTCAAGGGCGGTGGAAGGCTGGACGAAAGCGAGTAAGGAGAAAAGAAGAGCAGCGAGCAGAAGGCAGCGGGCAGTAAACGTTTTCATTAGCGGGCCTCCAACGGGAAAATCCGGACAAATCATACAGGAAAAGGGATGACGGCCGGGATACGCGGAGTAACTGCGACGCGGAGACGGTTTGCCTCTGCGACTTATCGGCGGTAATTTCCGTCTTCGCAGCCGCCGTAAACCTGGCCGAGGACATTTCGCAATTGCAAAAGGAAGAGGCTGACATAAGCTTTGCGGCTTCGTTTCTCGGGGGGAGGGCAAAAGGCGAACTACGGGCGGATCGCTGCGGCGGCAGTTGGCGGCTTTGCGGTGTATTTCGTGATGGGGGATTGTTATTCGCGTTGCTGCCGTGGCTGCGGACAGAATTCCAAGAATACGCAGCCGTGTACCGTTCGAAGAAGCGATCCAAAGCACCCTGCCCTTCGGAATGGCGGCGATGTTTGTGGCCATGCTGGCGCTTGAGACGATTTATGCGATGTTGCACAACGTGGTCAAGCGACCTATGTTAGCGGAGCGCAATATGGAATTTTTGTGGTGGGATCGTTTGTCGTGCAGAACTACATAAATTTGGACATCGGATTAAAGTTAACCGCGGATCAGGCGGTAGCTTACTTCTTCGAGTGGCTGGCCGTGGGGATTGTGATTGGAATGATTTATCGGCCCGCCCGATAAAGGTTTTCCGCTTCCATCTTCCTTCGCAAATCGTTAAACGACGACTCGGCAAGCGACTGAAATGATGTGCTCGGGCGCGACAATGTCTCTGCCGGCATGGGAGCCGGCGCCGACGGCAACCCAAGAGCACATGATGCCGTGCCTAGGCATGAACAAAAAGCGAAAATCAGGATTGCGCAAGCGCCGTCACGATGCTAGGCTCAGCGAAGAAAAGGCGAATTGCGAGAACGCAGGACCCGGGCAAGGGCGAGATGAGGAGATAGTCTTGAGCGACGGATTGGCAGTGCGGCCTAGCGAGGTGCGAACGATTTCTGAGAATTCCCCTGCTCTGCAGCGGCGCGCCGAACTTACCATCGCGAAAGTGGAAGAGGTGCTGAGTGGTTTTGCGGAACACGACCATCACCGGGAAGTCCTTACGGCGGTACGGCGATTCCCTGCTCGCACGGCGCAGTTTGCGGAGTGGCCGGAGTGGGTGGAGGAGCGGCTGAGCGGGGTGTATCGGGCAAAAGGGATTGCGCGGCCGTATTCGCACCAGGCTGGGGCAGCGGAAGCGGTGCACGCGGGAAAGAATGTGGTGATTGTAACGCCGACCGCTTCGGGTAAGACGCTGTGCTACAACCTGCCGGTGATTGACGCGATCTTGAAGAATGAGGATACGCGGGCGCTGTATTTGTTTCCGACCAAGGCTCTGGCGCAGGACCAGTTGGCGGAATTGTATGACTTGAATCAGAGGTTGGAAGAGAATGGCGATCGCCCGCGCCCGGAATTAACAGAAAAGGCTCCCGCCTTGCCGACCGCGTCGGTGCAGGCAGAAGGCGGCCGCTACGAGGGAACTCAGACGTTTGGGGTGTTTACCTATGACGGGGACACGCCGAGCGATGCACGGAAAGCGATACGGGAGAGGGGGCACATTGTCCTGACCAATCCAGACATGCTGCACACCGGGATTTTGCCGCACCACACCAAGTGGACGAGGCTATTTGAAAATTTGAAATTCATTGTGATCGACGAGCTGCATTCGTATCGCGGAGTTTTTGGCAGCCATTTGTGCAACGTGTTGCGACGGCTGCGGCGGATTGCGGAGTTTTACGGGAGTTCGCCGCAGTTTGTTTGCTGTTCGGCGACGATTGCGAATCCGGGAGAACTGGCAGAGCGGCTGATTGAGGACCGGGTCGAAGTGCTGAGCACAAATGGGGCGCCGGCCGGGGAAAAGACATTTGTTTTTTACAATCCGCCGGTGCTGAATCGGGCGCTGGGGATGCGGCGCAGCTACATCAACGAGAGTTCGCGGGTGGCGCAGGAATTTTTGAAGCGTGATTTGCAAACGATGGTGTTTGCGAATTCGCGTCTGCACACAGAGATTTTGCTGACGTACCTGCAGCAAGCGAATCGCCATTCTCCCGGGTCGCCGGAGCACATTCGGGGTTATCGCGGGGGATATTTGCCGAGCGAACGGCGGGAGATTGAGCATGGACTGCGCGAAGGACGGATTCGCGGTGTCGTTTCGACCAGCGCGCTGGAGCTGGGGATTGATGTGGGGTCGCTCGATGCGACGGTGATGGCGGGATATCCAGGAACGATCGCGGCGACATGGCAGCGCGCGGGACGCGCGGGACGGCGGAGCGGAAGTTCGTGCGCAGTGATGGTTGCATCTTCGGCACCGCTTGATCAGTTCATCATACGGCACCCGGACTATTTCTTCGGGAACACGCCAGAGCATGCCTTTATCCAGCCCGACAATCTGGAAATTTTAGTGAATCATCTGAAGTGTGCGGCATTTGAGTTGCCGCTGGGGCCGGAAGAGAAGTTCGGCGAGGCGGAGTTGCCGGGTTTGTGCACGCGGCTGGCGGAGGCGGGCTATTTGCATCGTTCGGGGACGCACTATCACTGGACGCAGGAGGCGTATCCGGCGGACGCGGTGAGCCTGCGGTCGGCGACCAGCGACAATTTCGTGATCATTGATATTACGGGCGCGCCGGAGGTGATCGGCGAAGTGGATTTCCCTAGCGCGCTGACGACTGTGCATGAAAAGGCGATTTATCTGCACAGCGGGGAGCAGTATCACGTCGAGCATATGGATTTCAAAGAGCGCAAGGCGTACGTGAAGAGAGTGGACGTGGATTACTACACGGATGCAGTGCGGTATACGCAAGTGCGCGTGCTGGAAGTTGCGCAGATGAGGAACCGTGAAACCGCGGGAATTGCGGCGCACGTGCATTCGCGTGGGGATGTACTGGTGCGGTCGCAGGTAGTGGGATTCAAGAAGATCAAATTTTTCACGAATGAGAATATCGGCGCGGGAAAACTCGAGCTGCCGGAAAACGAGATGCACACGACGTCGTACTGGCTGACGCTGGAGCGGGCGCTGGTAGAGTCACTCCCCTTTTCGATCAGCGAGCGGCAGAGCGGAATGTTTGGGCTGCTGCACGCGATGGAGTCGGTAGCCACGCTGCTGCTGATGTGCGACAGGCGGGATTTGGGCACGGCGATTGGCGAGCGGCCGCCATCGCTGACCGAAACAAGCGAAGAGTTTGCGCCGTTGCGGCTGGAAGATGCGATGAATGGGTCCAGCGGCGCGGCCAAAGAGTTCTTTGAGCCGAATTTGTATTTGTATGATGCGTATCCAGGCGGTATCGGATTTTCGGCGCCGTTGTTTCGGGCGAGCGAACTGCTGCTGGCAAGGACCCGCGAATTGATTGCCGGGTGCGCATGTGAAGCGGGATGCCCTTCGTGCGTCGGGCCGGCTGGCGATTTGGCGCTGCGGGCGAAGGAGGCGGCATTGGCAATTTTGGAACGGGTCGGGGCTTGAGTGGTTGTTTGGCAGCAGAGCTGCCGCTGACGGGAGGTTGGCGTGGCTGAGATTGCGAAAGCGGTAGTGGAGCTACCGCACTCCAAAACGACACCGGACAGGTTTGCGCTGTTGTCAGCTCTGCGGCCGGTGCGCGGCGCGGCGATTCACGCAGAAGAGCCAATCCGCGTGCCATTCGAGGCGCAAACGACGGAAGAAGAAGACATGCTGTCGCGCCTGATCGGTGCAACGGTTTCGCAAACGAATTACGGGAGCCATTTGAGCGTGCGCAACTGGCACGCGACGCCGGAGTTTTGCGCGCCGTCTGCTGGAGTGATTGAGTTATTGAAAAGTGCCGCGTCACGCAAAAAGAACAGCGGGATAAACCCGCTGCTACAAGGCTCCGAGAATCGCCGCGGGACCAGCCCATCCGTCAATTTGGCAGAAGACCCGCAAAAATGGCTGTTCCTCGATACGGAGACGACCGGCCTGTCGGGCGGCACGGGGACGTACGCGTTTCTGATTGGGATTGCGTGGTGGGATTCGGGCGGGTTGCAGGTGGAACAGTTTCTGATGCGGGATTTTTCCGAGGAGCATTCGGTGTTGCTCGAGTTGGCGGAACGGCTGGTGGAGCGGCCGGTGCTGGTGACCTTCAATGGGAAGACGTTTGACTGGCCATTACTGGAGAGCCGCTACCTGATGACCCGCAGCATTCGCGTGCCCCAACTTGCGGCGCACCTGGATTTGCTGCACCCGGCACGCGCGGTATGGAAGCTGCGGCTGGGTTCGGTGAGGCTAATCGAATTGGAGCGGCATGTCCTGGACGCGGTGAGGCTTGGATGGGATCGGGCGGATGACGTGCCTTCGAACATGATCCCGCAATTTTATTTCGACTATTTGCGCGGGCGTTCGGTGGCACCGCTGGCGGGTGTGGTGCGGCACAACCGAAATGACTTGCGGGGGCTTGCTGCGCTGTTTGGCAAATTGAACGAGATGCTCGGCAGCGAACGGCACGCGGAGGAAGCAGACGGGCTGGATTTGTTTGGGTTGTCACGCTATCTGCACCGCCGGGGCGAGGCGAGGCGCGCGGAACTTGCCTGTAGCGCGGCGCGGGAGCGCGGGCTGCCCATCGGGATGGACGCGCTGGCACAGTGGGAACTGGCCAAAATGGCGAAAAGGCGAGCCCAGCACGAAGCGGCGGCGAAAATCTGGGAGGAGTTGTCACGTGATGATGACTGGCGCGCGGCGGCTTGTGAAGAGCTGGCGAGTTTTCATGAGCGACGGCGCCAGGATTTTACAAAGGCGTTGCAGTACGCGCGGCAGGCTATCGTTACACTGAAGAAACGGGAGTTGGGCCAAGAATACCGCGCGCGGACGACGACTGCGATGAGAAACTTTGAGCGTCTCGGCAAAAAGATTGCGCGGCTGGAATCGCGCTTAAGAAAGGCTGCCGGTGCGGCCCCGCTACTAGGAAGTTCGGGGAAGCCGCCGGGTTATCGGGAGCCGCTTATCGCCGGTTGAACCGAAATATGATCAGCGGTTTTGGTCGAGGTCGGGCCGGGCCGTTGGTCCAGTTCGGGGAGCGGGCCTAGTTCCAGCTGCTTATTGAGTTCGGAGAAAACGGAACGGTCACCACCTTCGAGGGTGAGGCATTCGGCCGCAGCGCAACGTAGGAAGACGCCGCCGTCCGGTGTTTCGAATGAGAAAAAATTGGGTCGTCGAAACAGATCGCTGCGTTTCTCGTGTTTCTTCTCGAGCACCTCGGAATATTGTCCGAAAAAACGCTTGGCCTGTTCGCCCGAAGCGAGGTGCACACGCGCGACAAGCAGCAGCCGTTTGGATGATTGGTGTTCGTAGACGAGGTAGCGGTCACCATCCCATGCGGCGGCCAATGCAACGGCCCGATCTTCGCCGAGATATTGCTTCAAAACTTCCTTCCAGCCGAATTCACCCATGAGGTTGTCGTCGAGCTTTTTCCAGTCTTTCCCGAGTTTAGTTTGAACATCGGGTAGTACGACCTTTTCTGGAATGTGGCCGGACTTGTAGAGTGCAGGGTGCATGATCTGCTGGGTGGAGATGGGTGGATTCTTGAAAACTTTGCCGAGCGCGTTCCAGCCGTCGGGTTTAAGTGCGGCGGCCGTGAATTTCATTCCCGCGAAGTACGGGAACACGAGCGCATCCTTGATAAAGGGAGGGGCCTTTTTCATGGAGGGCGAGTCGCCAATATCGCCGGTGAGGAGCGAGGGATCGAATTCGGGCATTTCGTTGACCGATTTGCCGGTTCCTTGCAGGAGATAGTCCACCATGGCGGCCATGGCGGAGCCTTCGAGGAAAGCCTCGCGGGCGAGCTCGGCGTCATCGTTGGGGCGTGCAGCTTTTAGCCATGTTTCGATCTGGAAGTGCTGATCCTCAAGCGCGTGGGTAAGCTCGTGGGCCATGACCATGCGTTGGTCGTCGAGGGGAATCCAGTCGGCAATGTAGAACTCGTGTGCTTTGGGGTCGTAGAGGCCGGCGATCTGCTCAGTCAACAGCTCGACCATGAACGAATCGAGGTCGAAATTCTTTGGCAGCAGACCGAATGCTTCAGCGGAACGGGCATCGGCGTAGCGCCGCGCGGCGTCTTTGTCTTCGTCCATCTGGCGGATGACATAGGCGCGGATGTCGTCGCGGGAGCGCAGGGTTTTCTTGAGGGGCGAAACCAGGGACAAGCCGGTAATTTCGCTCATGTTGTGGAGAACTTCATCGGCGGCTTGGGCAAATTCGGTGGCCGAGTTCGGAGTCGGGGATGCCTTGCTGGAACCGTCTTGTGCAGGCAGCGCTTCCGGAGCTAACCATAAAAGTAAAACGAGCAGCAATCTTGGAGCACCGCGAGACACCGGCCGACACGGCAGCGCTGTGATCATCATTTGAGAATAGCAGATATTCCTGACGGTCAAGGCGCAGGGCGAGCGGCCTTAGATTTTGTCCAATGGAAAACAAAAGAAGAGGAACCAGTTGGAAATCGTTTCCGTAACAATCTTTATAAACTGGTCATGCGTATCCTTAACAATCTAATAACGGTATGGTATAACTACCCGCGGTGGTTCCTTCCTCGAGGTACCTATGATTCCGGGATTGCGTCTGCGCCAAGTCCGCGAGCGACTGGGGCTGACCTACCGTGACGTGGAAGCTGAAAGTTACCAGCTTGCTTCGCGCCGCGGGCGGCCTGAATTCATCGTGCACATCAGCCGTCTCGCCGATTTCGAAAATCGCAATGTGGTTCCCGGCTTGCACAAGTTGTACTCACTCGCGGTCCTTTATCATCTGAATCCGCTGCAGCTGTTTGGCTGGTATCAAGTCCCATTCGAAGAATGTTTCGAGGACGGTCTGCAATTCCCGGTGCCGCACACTCACGTGGCGGCTCCGCCTAGCGGGCTGCGAGTGCCTCTACGCTTCGATCCGGCTTTCGATCCGCGACGGACGGATTTCTTGTCGCGAATGGTGGAACGCTGGGGCCATTTTGAAGGCGCGCTGACTAAGGCAAATCCGCGGCATTGCTACGCCTACATCGGGCTTGCGGACCGTCGCATGGCGCCGTTGTTGCGCCCCGGCAGTTTGGTGCTGGTGGATACCGAGAGACGACAAATCGAGGACCGAGGATGGAATTCGGAACATGACCGGCCCATGTATCTGGTGGACGTGAGAAGCGGCTATCGGTGCGGATGGTTTGTGCGCGATGCCGAAAAGCTGGTGATGCAGCCGCATCCGATGTCACGGTATGCACCCGAATCTTGGGTGCTGCCGCATGAAGCGGAAGTGGTGGGGCAAGTGATTGGAGTGGTCACCCGCCTGAACGAGTCGTGGAGCGCTGCGAATCAAGAATTTCAAGAAGGACACGCATGTTCGAAAAGAAAAGCTCTCTGAGGTAATCGGGAGCGTCTTCCGGGGGAAGAATGCGGTACGCCTCGAGCTGCCGCCAATGGGCAACGGTGGCAGCCATCGAGCCCGACATGCCCTCCAAGCATTTGCTGAGATCCTGTTCCTGCACCGATAACGGCGTTTCCAGAAATCGCGAAAAAATCTCCTGATGGCAAAACTTCAAGGCTTCCTGCACCGCCTCGGCCGGATACACGGTCGCGAGTCCCGAGTGCTCATACCTCCCGGAAGACAGATCGCGTAGCGATGCGATGTAAGTGAGCCGGGCGAACACGTTGGGAATAGCGGCGAGGGTGGTTTCCGCGAAATCCCGCACAATCGGTTGAATTCTAAGAATTTCGTCCATCGGCACCACAGTTCTGTTCTGAATCCGGAAAATCTTACCTCACGAAATCAGCCAGCGACCGCCAGCCCTAAGGATGACGTCCGGAGGTGTCATCCATGCTTCAAACGCGCGTTGTGCTGGGTCTCGTCTTACTGGGCGGGTCCATCGTAGGTCCAGGAAAACAGCCAGTCAATCAAAGTTCAATAGGTAACGGCCAGGCCTCAACCCAGTGGTCCGACGGCTCGCCTATGCCAATTCCCAAACCGAAGGGCGACGGAGGGCTCGTGGCCGATGGGCCACCGATGCCGATCCCGAAACCAAAGGACGCTGGATCGCTGGTAGCGGATGGATCACCGATGCCGATTCCAAAGCCGACCGGCGCCATCGGGCAGTTGGCCTAAGAACTTTCTGCAAAAATTGCCAATTATTAGCTGGTTGTAATAACGCGCAGGGTATCTTATCTCTTTCTTATATCGTACCGCCGCGGTAGGATATCCGTGTGTTGCGTTCCCTGCCCACGCTAGACCTCGCCTTATGGGCCGCGACCACCCTGGTTGCTCTGTTTTTGATATCGCTGATTTTTGTACGGCGCCTCGACCGCGAGTTCCCCTTTCTAACAGCATATATTGGTGTGAATTTGCTGCAGACCCTGGCGCAGGTGATTGTGTACCAGGTTTATGGCTTTGATTCCGAAGTGACGTACGCTGCCGTGTGGGGTTCGCAGGCAGTGGTTATCCTATCCAGGGCGCTTGCAACCTGCGAGTTTTGCTATCGCGCTTTGGGCCGTTACGTCGGGGTCTGGGCGCTAGCAACCCGCATCGTGCTGTTTTGCGGAGCGGTCGTTCTTGGCCTGGCAATTTATTTCGGTAAAGACGGATTTCGGTATAGCGTGATGACTCTGGAGATCGCTTCCGAGGCGTTCATTGCCACACTGGTGGTAGGGACGTTCCTGTTTGCGAAGTATTACCAAGCACCGCTGCTGCCGAGCGGGGTTCTTCTTGGACTCGGGCTGGGAATCAACTCGTGCCTGAAAATCCTTAACGATGCGGTGCTATCGCGTTATTGGGCAAGCTATGCCGCTATGTGGAACGAGGTCGGGATGGTGGCTTTCGGCGGCGTGCTTTTGCTCTGGATTTTTGCTATGCGGGCCACCGTTGCGGCAGCCGTTCCGGAAGCAGAACTGCAGCCGGTGGATGTTTACCGGTTCCTGGCCCCTCAGATGAACCAGCGACTGGCCGAACTTAACCAACAGCTAATCCATTTGTTGAAATCGGAGCGGCCGAAATCGTGAATGGAGCATTTTTCATCGTGGTGGTGGTATTCGCGCTGATTCTGGCGGCGCTGCTGCTGTGGACATTGCGCACAGCTCACAAGAGTCGGCACAGGCCCGCCGGCCTGGCCGTACTGGACAGTGCGCCGCAGCACCTCTGCAACATGGCCGCGATCCGACGATCGCAAGATCCAGCAGACCTGCGCTACGTTGCGGACAGAGGCGGGCGCGATCTCGCCAAGCAGCTGAGACGCGAACGGCGCACTGTGGCGTTGTTATATCTGGATTCGCTTCGTTCAGATTTCGAGCAACTATTGCGCATCGCGCGTGTGGTGGCGCTGTTGTCGCCGGAGATCTCCAGTTCGCACGAATATGAGCGTCTGCGGCTCTCCGTTTTATTCCGGCTGCGCTTTCAGCTGGTGAAATTGAGCTTCCTCTTCGGCGGTGCAGCAATGTCGCAACTTACGTCGCTGGGCGAAATGGTGACTTCACTGGCCGTCCGAATGGAGACGGCGATGCAATCTCTGGGCGAGCGAGCAGCACTGGCGGCAGATCTCGCCTTGCACTCCGAACCGTAGAGGTGCAGGCGGATTCAGTTGAGATTTGGCGAACCGGCAACGGGGGCGACGGCTTCGTCTAGGGCTGATGGATCACCGTGGGTTGTTACAGCTTGGCCCGGCAGCTCGATGGTAAAGCAGGCTCCTTTGCCAGAAGCGTTGCGAACGCGAATTTGCCCGCCGTGTTCGGTGATAATTCCATAGCAAATACTGAGCCCCAAACCGGTGCCCTTGCCGACCGGCTTCGTAGTGTAGAAAGGATCAAAAACGCGCGAAGCGTCTTTCACCCCGGGACCGCTGTCTACAAATTCCACCACAAACTTGTTGTTTTCGTGAGCGGTGCGAACCCACAAATCGCCGTTGGCCGAGGCCTCCAGAATGGCATCCACAGCATTGTTTACCAGGTTCAGGAACACCTGTTGCAGCTGGTGCGGGTCGGCCATAGCCGAAGGCAACTCCGCCGCAAGGTCGAGATGCAGGCGGATGTTACTCATGCGCAGATCGTAGTCGCGCAGGGCGAGAGTGTCTTCGAGCACCTGATTCAAGCGAACTGGAACACGTTCCGGTTTGTGCTGCCGCGAGAAACTCAGGAGGTTCTGCACGATGCGGTGGGTTCGCTGCGCTTGCTTATACAGTTTCTCGCTATATTCGAGCCCCTGAGGGCCGACCTGGCCGCACGAAGTGAGTAATTGGCTGTAGCCGAGAATCGCGGTAAGCGGATTGTTCAACTCATGCGCCACGCCCGAAATGAGCTGCCCAACGGCGGCCAATTTTTCGCTGTGGAGCAATTGTTCTTGCGTGCGGCGCAAATCGTCATAGGCCTGTCGTGTCTGGTCGTAAAGGAGAGTGCGCTCGATGGCACTGGAAATCTGGCTGCCCACAGCGATGAGGAGATTGACGTCCCCAGGGGAAAAGTCGCGTGGCGCACGGCTGCCCACCATCAGGCCGCCGATGACTTTGTCCTTGGACCACAGGATAACAATGTGGGCGGCGACAATCTGTTCGGCTCGTTGTACTTCGCGAAAAATCGCCGGCAGAGGCAAGCCTTGTATGGATAGGAATGTGGCATGCACCGCACGGATGTGCTGCAGGAGCTCCGGTTGCACCCGGGTCGGAGGAAAACTGCGAGCGAATTCCGAACGGTGACCGAAAGCCGCCACGCGCCGCAACATTTCATTCGCTGAATCGAACAGATACAGCGAAGAAGCCTCCAAACCGAACAGCTCGCAGATTTGGCGCAGCGTCTTGTGCAGTGAATCGCTCAGGTCCAGCGATTCGTTCAGAGTGGTAGCGATCGAATTCAAAACCAGCAACTCGCGGTTGCGGCGGCGGATCTCCTGTTCGGCGCGCTTTCTCTCCGTAATGTCGAGCATGAAACCTTGGTACGCGATGATGTTGCCGACGGCGTCTCTAGCGGCGTTAGAGGACTCGAGGACGGTTCGCGCCTCACCATCTTTTCTCTGGATCTCGAATTCGAAATCCGCCACCGAACCGTAATCGGAAAGCAGCTTCTTCAATCGATCGCGGTCGACGGGATTGGCATAAAGTGTCGCCACGTCGAGATTCATCAGCTCTTCCCGCGAGCCGTACCCGGTCATGCGCAGAAACGCATCGTTGAAATCGAGAAAGCGGCCTTGTGGAGTCGAAATGAAAACGCCCTCCTGCACATTGGAAATCAGGCTGCGGTATTTCTCCTCGGCACGCTTGCGCTCGGAAATATCCTTCAGCACGTGGACCACGCCCATTTGGCGGCCGCTCGGATCCACAAATGGTGAGTTGGAGGTTAGAAAGTAGCCCGAAAGCCATGGATCCGGGTCGTCCCCTTCTCCCGCCACTCCCTCGCAATAAGGGCAACTGGCGTAATCGGCCTGCTTGCGCGGGAAGAGCTCCGCGAGATTCCGCCCTATCGATGATTTAATTTCGCGGCCGCTGAGTTGGGACATTCGCTGGTTCAAGCGCAAGATCCGCCCTTCGCGATCATGGACTACGATGGGGTCGCCTATGGAGTCGAACGTGAAGGCCCATTGCCGCTGGACGTTGTCCACCTGTTGAAACAACCGCACGTTTTGCAAAGTCAGTCCCAGCAGATTGCCGATGTTCTTTAGATACTCGACTTCGTCGGGCTGAAATTTCATTTCATGCGCGGAGCCTACAGCCAAGATGCCGAGCGGGGCTTCTTTCCCGCGCAGCGAAATGGTGGCGATCTCGCGCACGCCGGTTGCCGTCATCCGTTGACGCTCGCGGGGATCGGGCTCGTCGCTGAGCTTCATGGAGGCGTAATCCTGTTTCAGGACCCGCTGTACCCAAGGCTCATTGGCCGATATTCCGTTTTGCGCCTGCAGGTAATTCTCGTCAAAACCGACGCCGGCGTGGACCACTAGCTGTGCAGAATTGCCGCCCCCTTCCAGCAGCCGTACCAGGCCATGGGAAACTCCCAGACTGCCAACCACATTCAACAGGACCTGATCGAGCATTTCCCGGACCGAGAGCGTTTGCGTACTGGCCGCGATCAGTAGGCTGAGGCGCTTGAGCTTGTCGTGGAGTTCCTCAGTCCGTGCGCGGGCCTCTTCCAGCACCAGGACCACCATCGCGATGCCCAATGCCACCGCCAGCAGGTGATCGAAGGCGATGCGCTGAAGCAAGAAGGGGCTCATAAACCACATCGAGCGATCCAAGCCGTGCAAACCGTTCAGGAAAAACAATCCTCCGAGCAGCCTCGCTCCGTGGCCCAGCTTCTTCTCTTTGGCATTCCATAAGGACCATCCCGCGGTCAACGCGGTTGCTGACAACGTGCCCGAAGCAAACCACCCGATATGCGGCGTTTCCGTGACGGATCGAGTTTCAAGGTAAAAGGCCAGTAGGACTACGGCACAAGCGATGGGCCATAGATAGGAAAGCGACGTACGCGGGCCTTGGGTGTACTGGACTACAGCTTTCAGGAAGCCCAGATGCACCACAATTAACAGCATTACCCGCAACAGGCGAAGATTCGGAGTTGCGACCGAAAGTTGGGTGAGTTCGAGGAGCGCCTTTAGGGTCAGCAAACCCCAAGCGGCGACCCAGACGTTTAGGTAACGGCTGGGGTGGTCCCGGCGCAGCAACACGAACAAAACCAGCAGGATGATAAAGGCGGTGGCCTCAAAGAAAGCGACAGCCATTAGGCCCTGAGTTTCCAGCACGAAGCGCCGCCTCCCAAGTGGATGCGCGATAGCCCGGAGGACACCTGCCCGTGGGACTGCGAGGGCTGCTCAGAGCTGCGCGTGTCGAGACTTTTTCGACGCTAACATGCTGTTTTCTGAATGGACAAGAGTACCTCAGACCTTCTGTGACCTCTCGTATACTGGTGGCGTGAGGCCACGTGCAAACGGATACCGTCGAAAACATTCTAGTTGTGGATGACGAAGAAGCCATTCGCGAAGTCGTGTCGACGATGCTGGAGTCGAAAGGCTATCACTGCACGGCGGTCAGCAACGGCCGGGCGGCACAGGACATCGTGAAGCGCACCACTCCCGACCTGGTCCTCAGCGACATGATCATGCCGGAAATGGACGGCATCAAGCTGCTGGAGTGGCTCCGCCAGTATGATCCCGAAATTCCGGTGATTATGGTCACCGCAATTCACGATATTTCGACCGCGCTGGAGGCCATTCGGCGCGGAGCTTACGACTACATCCTAAAGCCGTTCGAGAAAGATCAGCTTTACCTGGGCGTGAACCGAGCCTTACAACACCGGCGGCTGGTGGCGGAGAACCGCAATTATCAGCGCGACCTCGAGCGTCAAGTTGAAGAGCGGACCGCGCGCTTGACTATCGCGCTGGCTCAACTGGAACAATCTTACGACGACACGCTCGAAGCTCTTGGCAGCGCGCTCGACCTGAAGGACGCGGAGACTGAAGGGCACTGCCAGCGTGTGACGGCGTTTACCATTTCCATTGCTAAAGCGATGCCCGTTCCAAACGCCTATCTGCCGGTGCTGGCTCGCGCCGCTTTTCTGCACGACATCGGCAAGATGGGCATTCCTGACAAGATTTTGTTGAAGCCCGGACCGCTTACCGACGACGAAAAAGTCATCATGCGGAAGCACTGCCAGATCGGCTATGACATGCTGATCCGCATTCCGTTTTTGCGCGATGCGGCGGAGATCGTGCTCGCGCACCAGGAATTTTTCGATGGAACCGGATATCCCCGCGGCCTGAAGGGAGAAGAAATTCCTTTGGGCGCGCGTATATTCGCCATAGCAGACAGCATGGATGCCATGCTCAGCGATCGCCCATATCGCAAAGCGCTTCCCATGTCTTACGCGCGCGAAGAAATTCAGCGCTGCGCAGGTACGCAATTCGACCCTAAAGTCGGCGAAGTGTTTTTGTCCATTCCCGAACTTC
>DATMZI010000063.1:0-13416 GCA_035607085.1 Candidatus Eiseniibacteriota bacterium
GTATGGTATCTTCAGAAAAATTACGACGCTGGAGCTCATCCAGCATCATTTTTCGTAAACGGGTCACAGGGGTTGCCTCCTTGTGACCCGAATTTATCTCAGCCGCTAGGCACTCACTGCTCCATTCGCCTCACGCGTAGCTTCCGCCGCCGGGCGGCTTCGTTCAAACGGGTAATCCGGAAGGAACCGAATTACTTCCTGTTTGCCGACAATCGAGAAAAAGAGTCGCATCTACATGGCCACAGTGCTGCCGAAACTGCGCAAGTCGTCTGCAGACGTTTCTCGTTGAAAAGATTCTGCCAATTTCCACCTTAAGAGGTTTCTGAGTAAACTCTTAACTGCAGCCCTTGGTTTTGAGCGACGCTGGTGCATGCATTAGGGAGGGACCGCAGAGATGAGTCTGCTGGCAAACCTCAAAATCCGCACAAAAGTTCTCATCGCTCTCTTGCCGCTTGCGATCATGGTCATTATCGCGGCTTTGTATTCCTCGGACCGCATGAGTACCATCGACGCTCGTCACAGTGGTCTCCTCGACAAGGACGTCAAGGCTCTCCAGAACCTGACTCTCGCCCAGGCACACAACAACAAGTTCGGATTATTTCTTTATAAGGAAATCGCCGAACTCGATCCCGACAGGATGAGGGTGATCGACGGCGATATCGACCAGACGGTTACCGATTTCCACGCCACCATAGACGAAGCCAGGCACGAGAGTCCAGACCTGACCTCTGAGATCAATGCGACCGCAGCACTCTTTGATCAGGAAGTTGCCGACGCCCGGGCAGTGCGCGTAGCCACTCAGGCGCAGCAAAAAGACAAGGCAATGAAGCTCATGCGCGAGGTCTATGACCCACAATGGTCAGAGACCCGCAGAGCGCTCATGGGGCTGCAGGAGGCGGTGCACAGCCGAGTTGATAAGCAATCCGCCGAATTGACGGCCAGCACGGTACGAACTATCAGAACCACGTGGGTAGTCATCACTCTAGGTCTGTTGATCTCCTTCGTGATCGCGCTAGCGATTGTGCAGGTGGAAGTCGTCAAAGTGATTTCAGCGTTCCGCCGCCGCATCTTGGACGTCGCACAAGGGCGGCTGGACCAACCGGTTGGCAATCTGAATCGTCCAAACGAGATCGGCGACATGAGCCGCGCCTTGCAGGCTTTGCAGGTCGCGGCACGCGAACGCGAGACCCAGGCGTGGACCAAAGCTCAAGTGGCAGCCATGACAAATCGGCTGCAATTGGCAGAGGACTCTACTGCGTTTGGCGATGCGCTACTGTCACGCTTGTCAGAAGATTTCGACCTGCTTTTTGGCGCGTTCTATCTAGGGGATAAGGACCATACACGCTTTACAAGGATTGGTGCATTTGCAACTGATGTTGCGACAGAGCCCCGTGAATATGCACTGGGCGAGGGGCTGGTTGGACAAGCCGCCGAGGAACGGCGGACCCTGAAGATCATAGCCTCTGCTGAGAAGCCACTGAAAATCGCCACTGGAGTGGGAACGGTGGAACCGGAATGCGTATTTTTCTTACCGGTCATTCAGCAGAACATTGTCATTGCAGTGATTGAGCTGGCTACTGCAGTCCTTGTCTCGGAACGACAGCAGATGTTGCTCGATGCGCTTTTACCCACAGTGGCGCTAAACACCACAATTCTGGCCGGCAAGCGCGCAACGCAAGAACTGCTGGAGCGCACGCAGGCTCAAGCAGGAGAGTTGGCCGTTGCCAAGGATGCAGCCGAAGCCGCCACCAAGGTTAAGTCGGATTTCCTGGCGAACATGAGCCACGAGATCCGCACCCCTATGAACGCCATCATCGGCATGTCGCACCTAGCCCTCAAGACGGAGCTGGACCATCGGCAGAGAGGCTACGTGCGCAAGATTCAGCAGTCCGGACAGCACCTGCTCGGCATCATCAACGACATCCTGGATTTTTCCAAAGTCGAGGCCGGCAAGCTCACAATCGAAACCATCGATTTCGATCTCGAGAAGGTTCTGGAAAATGTTAGTGATCTGATCACGGAGAAGGCGTCGGCCAAAGAGCTGGAGTTGATTTTCCGTATCGACCCGGCGGTCGATATGCATCCAAAGGGCGATCCGCTGCGACTGGGGCAAATCCTAATCAACTTCTGCAACAACGCCGTGAAGTTTACCGAGCGCGGCGAGATAGCAGTCACGGCGCGCGTGCAGGAGTCGGACGACAAAGGCCAATTGGTGCACTTCGCAGTCCGTGACACAGGCATCGGGTTGACGCAAGAGCAGATGAGGCGCCTGTTCCAGGCATTCGAGCAGGCGGATGCCTCAACCACGCGTCAACACGGCGGCACAGGTTTGGGGCTGGCGATCTCCAAACAGTTGGCGCGGTTGATGGGTGGCGACGTGGGCGTTACCAGCCAGGTGGGTCAAGGCAGTACGTTCTGGTTCACCGCTTATCTAGGCAAAGGCGAAGGCAAGGTACGGCGTGTGGTTACGCCCGACCTGCGCGGCAGGCGACTGTTGGTAATTGACGACAACGCTCAGGCCCGCGAGGTGCTGTCAAGCATGTTGGAGGGTATGACTTTCAAAGTGGATGCGGCGCCTTCCGGACAAGAGGGTATCGAACTGGTGCGCCAAGCCGCCGAGCGTGGCGAGCCATATGACGCAGTATTCGTTGATTGGCAAATGCCGGGCATGGATGGCATCGAGGCTGGCCGCCGTATTCTCGCGCTGCCCAACCTGTCGCCGCCGCGCCTCGTCATGGTGACCGCCTATGGCCGAGAAGAGGTGATGAAACAAGCGGAGGAGACATCGTTCGAGAGCGTGCTCATCAAGCCGGTAACGCCGTCGATGCTGTTCGATTCGGTGGTGCAGGCACTGAGTAGTGGGGAGCGTACAGATGCCGGAACTCATGGCAGTACGTCCGTGGGGTTCAATTTCGAAAGTGTCCGCGGCGCACGTGTGTTGCTGGTGGAGGACAATGAACTCAACCGGGAAGTTGCTACTGGGTTGCTGGAAGGCGCCCCCGTTACGGTAAGTGCAGCCGACAACGGCGAAGTCGCCATCCGGATGCTCAACGAGAGCAAATACGATATGGTCTTGATGGACATGCAGATGCCGGTGATGGACGGCTTGGCTGCCACTCATGCTATTCGGCAAAAATCACAGTTCAAGGATTTGCCGATCATCGCTATGACAGCCAATGCGATGGCCGGCGATCGCGAAAGATGCCTTGAAGCAGGTATGAACGATTACCTTGCCAAGCCGATCGATCCTGACAAGCTGTTTGACGCCTTGCTGCGCTGGATTCCCGCGCGCACTGCAGCGCCGAACGTCGCGGCGGCACCTGCGGTCACGGCGCAGAGACCACCTGCCGACTCGGCTCCGCTGGAGATTCCCGGGATCGACACGCAAACGGCCGTAAAGCGAACTGGTGGCAACCAACAGAGATATGTGTCACTGCTGCGGAGATTTGCGGACTCGCAAGTGGGCGCGGCGGGAGAAATACGGGCAGCATTGGAGGCACAGGACCATGCCACTGCACAACGGATCGCGCACTCGCTGAAGGGAGCGGCAGCAAATCTGGGCGCGAACGCGTTAGCCACTGCGGCCGGTAGCGCCGAAGTCGCAATCAAGACGCAGAGCGAGGTCGAGCCCGCGCTGGTTGAGATGGAGGGAACACTCTTTGCCGCGGTGGCCGCAATCCAAAAGATACTTCCGTCAGCAGAAAAAGTCGAGTCGACGATGAGCGGCAATAGCGATCCATCTGTAGTCTTGCAGCCGTTGTCGCGCCTGAAAAAGCTTCTGGAAGCGAATGACGGTGAAGCTGCCGAATTCATCCTGGAGGCGCAAGGCAGCTTCTCCGCGGTATTGAGCAGGACGGAAATCGAAACTCTCACACGAATGGTCAGTGACTTCGATTACGAGAGCGCACTACACGCTGTGTCCGGAATCGCTGACAGACTTTCCTTGAAGCTGGAATAAGGGATCATGACACCCGAACAGAAGCTAATTCAATGTGCGTTTGTTGATTCTATGGAACTTACTGAAAACAAAAGAGGGTCTGATGTTTCCGGCTCACAGGATCACTAATGATTCAGCCAAGTTTGAGTCAGCACTGAAAACAGAAGCCAAGCCGCGGCCTCTTGTGTGAGATAAGGAGAGACTTCGCCGTTTGGCAACCGTTCGACTGTCATTTCAACACGCTGGTGGGAATTCGGCGCGGAGGCGATCGAGTACGATCTCACAGCGGAGTATCCATCCGGGGCCGTCACCCGTACATCAACGTGCTGGCCGGCGATGTGACCTGGCCAATCCGGGACGTCGAGCGTGATCGTCCGTGCCGTCGGCGTTTCGTCGTGGAGAGAGCTACGACCGTTGCTACCCGCCACATCACTCGTCGCCCGAATGACGCTGTTCCCGCCATGGATCTCCGTAGTTTTGGTAGCCGAGGCCTTCCCAAAAGCCAGGGCGGAACGCCATGCAGGAAGGGGGGAGCGACAGAATTGCGCATCGGCGTGCTGGCAAACAACGGCGTTGCGAGGCGGCTTTACCTTGACGTAAGGTTTCAGCCCCACCTTGAGATCTTCCTCAAGGAACGCTTCCGCCGGTAGCCCGCGCGTTCGAGCAATAAAGGAGGCACCATGTCCCGTTTCGTGAAGCACCATCCGGCGATTTCCCTACTCCTGCTTGCCACGGCGTTAGGAGCGGTGCCACTGGCCCTAGTCTTTGCGGGTGTACTCCCGGCCAGCTTCAACCAACTTGGTGCCGTCAGTGCGAGTGCTGCGGGAATCATCCTAGCCGCAATCGATGGAGGGGAGAAGGGCGTCAGGGACCTGCTTGGCCGGGTACTGATTTGGCGAGTGAACATAGGCTGGTGGTTGTACGTGCTGCTATTCCCAGCAGTTCTCACGGTGAGCGCCCTGTATCTTGCCGGTGCTTTGAGTGACAAGGGCGCTAGCTTAGCCGGGGTCGGCCCACTATACAGCCTCGCCCCGTCGCTCTTGTTCCTCATCGTGTTCGCCGGCTTGGGCGAGGAGTTTGGTTGGCGAGGATTCGCCGTACCACGGGTGCAGGTCCGGCACAGCGCTTTCGTGACAAGCCTCGGCATAGGCGTTCTTCACTCCCTGTGGCATACGCCGTTGTTCTTCGTCGAAGGCGTGAGTCAGCATGACATTGCGCAGCAGATTGGCTTCCTGCCGGCCTTTCTTGGGTACACCATCCTTGTCACGGCAGGCGCGGTTCAATCGACCTGGATCTTCAACAATTCGAAGGGCAGCGTCCTGCTGGTCGCCGTCTACCATGGCTCCTTGAATGCCTGGAACGGCTACATCGACATCTATCGCGGTCAGACGGCGGGGATGTACGCATACACGGGCCTGATGGCCCTGGTATCCATTGTGATTGTGCTCGTGTTCGGAACAGAGCATCTCTCCCGCACGAACAGGAGAGTGCAGGCCGCGTCCTTGCCCACACCTGCATTGTCGCAAGTATGACTAGCAAGCGATACTCGGATTTTCATAATGTAATTCTTCTGCTCAGCAGCATGGAGTGTAATGCCGCTGCCAGAGATACCCGCAGCGGCCTCACAGCTGGCAGAGGAAAAAGTACGAGCAGTGTAGCTGACTCCCAGACACGCTTCGCTCGGGTGGACCTACTGCGCGGCGCTTCGCGACGTTGCGGCTTGTAAAGCCGGCGACACCTTCTCGCTGTAGAAACGACGAATGTTGCTGGCGATTACCTCAAGCGAATCTTCGACGGCAAAGTGACCCGAATCGAGCCGGTGCATTTCCGCTTGCGGCAGGTCGCGAAGGTATGCTTCCCCACCTTCACGCGTGAAGAACACGTCATTTTGCCCCCAGAAAATGATCGTTTTGGGTTGCCGTTCACGGAGAGACTTTTGCCATTGGCCATAGAGCCCCACATTCGTTTTGTAATCGTAGAAGAGGTCTAGCTGCACCCGCTTTGCGTTTGGGCGTTCCATGAAAAAGGAGTCCACGTTCCAGTTGTCCGGGCTAATGAGCTCGGGACTCTTATGCCCATGCAGATAAACACCCTTGATACCGTCGCGCTGCAACAATCCATACAACGGCTCCTCCGTTTCCGGGCCGCGTTTCTTCCAAAGCGCATTTCGAATTGCATCCCACGCCGAGGTGAATCCCACTTCGTAGGCATTGGTGTTTTGAATGATGAGCCACTCCGCCCACTCCGGATGACGCTCAATAATGCGGAAGCCGACTGGGCCACCATAGTCCTGCATGAAAAGTCCGAAACGGCTGAAGCCCTTGGCCTTGAGAAACTTCTCGGTAATCTCCGCGAGCTTTTCAAACGTGTAGGAAAACTTCGCCGGATCCGGTTGGTCACTGTTGCCGAACCCCGGATAGTCTGGAGCGAGGACGTGAAATCTGTCCGCCAGCGCCGGAATCAGGTTGCGATATTGGTGCGAGGAAGCAGGAAAACCGTGTAGTAAGACGAGTTGAGGATTGCCGGGATCACCGGCTTCCCTGTAGGCGATATTCAATCCTTCGACGAGCAGCGCTCCATACGTAACCTTAGCCGAACCTATGGCGTTATCATGAAGTTTCATAGAATCCCCTTTGCCGTTGAACCTAGCGGCGCTCGGCCGCTCTTCCGTTTAATGGTTCTTCGTACCGCGTGTTGGATGTAATAGCGCTCCTGAGGATTCAGACAAGACGTGTAATCTGCCTTACATTGGGCGCATCTCAAGAAAGCGATCCGGAAACAGTGAAGAACATGAGCACCAGGAAAAAGCGGCCAAAACAAACGACCAGTTTCGTGGAAGCGGCATCGCTCTCTTCGATCGACCTATTTAGGGATCTCCCAACCTCGTGCCTACGCGCGCTGGAAAAAGCCAGCACGACACAAGAACTCGAGGCGAAGCATGTTTTCTTCCAGCCGGGAGAGATGGGCCACGTATTGTTTCTTCTGGAAAAAGGAAGTGTCGAGACTTTCCGGATGTACGGCGCCAAGAAACTAATCATCGCCGAGCTCAAACCGCCCGCGATTTTTGGAGAAATGGGTTGCGTGGGCCAGTGTATGTATCACTGCTCTGCCCAAACCACATCGCCCTCAAGGATTCGCGTCATCCGGCGTACCGACCTCGAAGCACTTTTGCAGCAATACCCTCAAATGACTCGGCGGTTGCTTGACCTGGTGAGCGAGAGATTTCTCCACGTGCTTCTGGACCTGGAAGCCACATCGTTCCGGCAACTGATCCCTCGGATCGCCGGCCTTCTACTCGCGAGGGCTAAAGATGGCAGCGTGCAAAACATGACTCACCGGGAGATTGCCCAGCATTTGCGTGTCTACAGAGAATCGGCCACTGCCGCTCTAGGAGAATTACGAAAGGCCGGCATTATCACGATGGGCAGGAAGGAGATTCGGATCGTAGACCGCGTTCGGCTGGAGCGCGCCGCTCGGGAGTAACACCGAGATTCGAGCATTCAATCTGATAAAGTTTAAGGCGTGATGCTGGAAGCGAAAGAAGAATTCGGTGCGAGATGGTGGCAGATTTCGTCACGACGCTGGGTTGCCTTCCTGAACCAGGAAGAACAAGTCTTCCTCGTACTAACGCTGGTGATTGGCGCTCTCGTCGGCCTGACGGTAGTGGCGTTCATCGTTTTGACCGAGCGCTTCGGGGCGCGAATCTATCCTCCGGGTGGTGCCGCGTGGCATAGGTTGTTAGCGCCCGTCGTTGGTTCGCTGACGATGGGCTACCTGCTATTCAAATATTTCCCAAATGCAAGAGGCAGCGGCGTTCCACAAACAAAGGCGGCTCTCTATGCACGGGGCGGCCGGATTTCTCTCGGCACGGTTTTCGGGAAATTCTTTTGTACATCGGTAACGCTAGCGAGCGGCATCCCGCTCGGAAGAGAAGGCCCGTCGGTTCAGGTTGGCGCAGGCCTTTCCTCCGTTTTGGGTCGCGCGTTACGGCTGAGCCCGGAGAAATTCAAAGCCCTCATACCCATTGGCGCGGCCGCAGCAGTGGCCGCCGCCTTCAATACTCCCCTCGCAGCAGTGCTGTTTGCGCTCGAAGAAGTGGTCGGAGACCTCCATGCCCCGGTCCTCGGCTCTGTCGTCCTCGCATCGGCCACGTCCTGGGCCATGCTGCGATTGCTGTTAGGAAACGATCCGCTCTTCAAAGTTCCCCAGTATCAATTGGTGAGTCCGTGGGAGTTTGCTGTTTACGCCGTACTCGGCGTGCTCGGCGGATTTGTTTCGGTGGCGTTTACCCAACTTCTGTTTCGCTTACGCGCAAAGTTTCTCCGATTTCCCCGCAATACTCTCTGGTTTCAGCCGCTGTTTGGAGGACTGCTTGTCGGGATCATGGGGTGGTTCGTACCCCAGAGCTTGGGCGTGGGCTACTCCTACGTAGGAGACGCGCTCAACGGAGGCATCGCATTGAAGCTGATGCTCTTGCTGCTGGTGCTGAAGCTGATCGGCGTGACGACTTCCTATGCGTCCGGCAACGCCGGCGGAATCTTTGGTCCTTCTCTTTTCATCGGAGCGATGCTCGGTGGCGGCTTGGGAACTGTGGCGCACAATTTATTTCCGACGTTCGTGGCTGCCCCCGGAGCATATGCCTTGGTTGGTATGGGTGCAGTATTTGCAGGGATCGTGCGAGCGCCTATGACTTCGGTGGTGATGATCTTTGAAATGACGAGAGATTATGCAGTCATCGTTCCGCTGATGATTGCGAACCTTGTGAGTCTTTTCATTTCGTCGCGTTTACAGCACGAGCCTATCTACGAAGTGTTGGCCCATCAGGACGGCATCCATTTGCCGAAAGCGGAATCGCGCTCTTCGGAAGGACAACGACGGGTAAGTCGAGTGATGCGTCCAGCGACGGAAGTTCTCGATGCTTCCCTCACCGCGCTACAAGCGATCGAAAAAGTGCGTGGCACTCAACTGCGTGCGTGGCCAGTGCTGGACACGAGTGGAGTCGTGGGCTTGATAAGCCTCGATGCCTTGGAAAAAGCCGCAGCAGCGGATGATGGCAACCGCAAACTCAGTGATCAGATGACTCCTCTGAATTTTCCTCACCTGCATTCCGACCAGACCTTGAATCTGGCACTGGAACGAATGAGCGAGACACAGCTCGACATTCTTCCCGTGGTCAGTCGTGCCAATATCCATGAACTCGAAGGAATACTGACATTGCAGGACGTGCTGGATTCCTACGGATTTAATAGTTCCACCCGTTCGACTTAGACTTATCGTACTTCTGAGTTGCAGCTGTGCGTTGTCGTTTATTGGCCTACTGCCTCTACTTAGCACTTCCGGACTGCGAAAGTCTCTGTCGTTTTTTGAGGAAGCCTTCGATCGCAAGTGGACCTGAACCGCCCAGGACCAACGTCGCCAGACACGCAAGGTATAAGAGATTGCATTCGTAACCCGGCGGTCCGAACTGCGGACCCGCGCCCGTAACGGCCAGTAGCTTGATTGAGCTGAACCCGTAGGGGCACATGGACCGTAAACATGGTCACCAAAAACAGCACGGCCGTGGGTAGGCTGACGTAGGCTACGAAAGCGCCCAGAATGATTGCCAGGCCTCCAATCACTTAGCTCAGAAGGTGACCCACGCCATGAAGTGCGCAGCAGGCACGCCCAACGCGTGAAGAATGTTGGCGAACGCTTCAGCCCCCCGGGATAGTTTTGCGAAACCATGCGCCATGAATCCATATCCGACGATAAGGCGTAGCGGAAGGGGCGCCCAGCGGACCATACGGAATTGGCCTGCTTGTTCAAATGGAATACTAGGAACAATACTGTCCATCTCCGATCCACTCCCCTTGAGTCTTAAAGACAGGACGCGACGTCACAGCGCCGTTGTTTCCGATAGTCAGAATGTTAGCCCGTAGCAGCGACTTGAGTTTAATTGTCGGCAGCAATCTGGCAGTACACCTTGATCGCGCCTTTTGTCTCCGTGAGCAAACGAATCATCTCGCCGTAGTTCTCGAGTCCTTTTACCGGATCGGTCAGCAGCTTCTGCAGCCATCCCGGATACTGGAGTTCGGCGGTTGAAAGGTCCTTTACGCCTGTCTCGAAATACTCGCGATTCGCGTTGACGCTGCCAAACGCAACTTTGTTTCCCAGAACAAATCCCAGATTGATCTTGTCGGACGGAACTTCCAGCTGTCGTGCGCCGCCGGTGACGCTCACCATGGCGAGCACGCCGTTTTTCGCGAGCACATTCATGGCTTCAAACACGAGCGGAGAATATCCAGTCCCCTCCAGGATCAAATCGAAAGGACCATATTTCGCGGAAGCGTCGGTGAGCGAGAGTTCCTTTGTACTGACATACTGTGCGCCGAGTTCTTCGATCAGTTTCGAATTCAGATACGGAGGCATGGTGTTGCCGAAGGTCGTCACCTCGAGACCGCGCAACCGTAGAACCAAGGTGGCGAGCAAACCAAGTGTTCCGGATCCCAGCACTGCGGCGCGCTTGGGCTTCCAGACGCGAAGCCGCTGCTGGATTCGGTAAGCTTGTTCGATCGCTTTTTGCGCGACGCTCATGGGCTCCATGAGAACGCCCACATGCTTCAGGTTCTCCGGAACGCGAATGATGTATTCCGGCTCATCGACGGCGTACTCCGCGAGAAACCCGTGCCGCAGGTTGATGCCGCGCTCGAAATAGACATCGTCGGTCGTCATATCGTACGTGCCGATTTGGTCGTAGAGACTCGAACCTGGGCGTCGGACGGTAAGTGAAACGTAATCACCCGGACGAAACTCGGCAACGTTTGGACCCACCGATTCCACGCGTCCGAAGCTTTCGTGTCCGATGATCAAATAATCGTCTCCTGAGGGCGCGGCGCCATATTCGGCGGCATTGATTTCCTTGTCTGTGCCGTCGACACCGACGTTCAGAATCTTGATCAGCACGCCGCGTCCTTCCGGCACGTCATCAACGCTCGGTTTCGGAACCTCGCGAAGGTGAATCGTATTCGGCTTACCGGGAATGACCGCCAGAGCCTTCATAAGATCTCTCTTCTGCGTTGCTGCTTCCGCCATTCTTTCCATGGTCGACTCCATGCTATCCTCCTCAAATTTCAGTTGACTCGATCTCGACTACATTCCTCTTCCGCTTTGTTCAATCAGCTTGGCGACCAGCCCCGTCCAACCCGTCTGGTGACTCGCCCCAATGCCGGCGCCGTTATCGCCATGAAAGTATTCGTGGAAATATATGTGGTCGCCCCACTCCGGCTCGGTCTGGAACTTCTGAAGGCCGCCGAAGACCGGCCGCGATCCGTCCTCCGCGCGCAGGAAAATACGCGTCAAGCGCCTGGAGATTTCTGCAGCCACATTCCACAGCGATGCCCGTTGGCCTGAGCCTGTCGGGAGCTCCACCGAAAGACCATCACCGTAAAAGTGGTGGAACTTCTGCAGCGACTCGATAAGTAGGAAATTGATGGGGAACCAGATAGGTCCGCGCCAGTTGGAATTGCCGCCGAACAGACCTGTGCTTGATTCTGCTGGTTCATAGTCCACACGATGATCACTGCCGTTTACGCTCATCACGTACGGACTGTTTTTGTGAAAGCGTGAAATCGCTCGAATGCCGTACGGAGACAGAAATTCCGATTCATCGAGCAGGTACCGGGCGACGCTTCCCAGTTGCTTCCGATTGACGAGAGACAGCAACCGCCGCGTTCCTTTCCCGGCTACCTCCGCCACTTCGATGTGATTTGCGGCATCCGGGTGATTGTCGATAAACCACTGCATGCGCCGCTTGAACCCGGGAAGTTTGTCGACGATGTCCTGCTCCAGCGTTTCGACCGCCAGAAGCGGAATCAGTCCGACCAGCGACCGCACCTTCAGGTAGTGACGCTCGCCATTCGGCAAATGCAATACGTCGTAGTAGAAACCGTCTTCTTTGTCCCACAGCTCCACGCCTTCGCCGCCGCGATCGTTCATCGCGTGCGCGATGTGCACGAAGTGTTCGAGAAACTTGCTGGCCACGCTTTCGTAGGCCGGATTCTCGCGCGCCAGTTCCAGCGCAATCGCGAGCATATTCAGGCAGTACATTCCCATCCAGCTCGTGCCGTCCGATTGCTCCAGATGGCCGCCGGTTGGCAACGGTGCGGAGCGGTCGAACACTCCGATGTTGTCCAGTCCTAGAAAGCCGCCTTGAAAGATATTCATGCCCTCGGCGTCTTTGCGGTTCACCCACCAGGTGAAGTTGAGCAGAAGCTTGTGGAAGATGCTCTCGAGAAACTCCCGGTCCGCTTTGCCGCGCATGCGCTTTTCGATCTTGTAGACCCGCCACGCCGCCCATGCATGCACGGGAGGATTCACATCCCCGAATGCCCATTCATAGGCCGGCAACTGCCCGTTCGGATGCATATACCACTCGCGAAGAAGCAGAGTCAGTTGTTCCTTGGCGAAGTCCGGATCGACTTGCGCGAGAGGAATGCAGTGGAACGCGAGATCCCAGGCGGCGTACCAGGGATACTCCCACTTGTCCGGCATGGAGATAACGTCCGCGTTGTAAAGATTGGACCACTCCTGATTGCGGCCCTTCTTGCGTGACTCGGGCGGCCGCGGTCCAGCGGGATCGCCCTCGAGCCAGGTGCGAACGTCGAAATGATAAAACTGCTTGGACCAGAGCAAGCCAGCGAACGCCTGGCGTTGAACATTCCGAGCGTCCTCCGAAATATCCTTCGGGGCCCGCAAAGCATAGAACTCGTCGGCTTCTTCGCGGCGCGCCGTGAAGACGGATTCGAAAACAGGGCCTTTCAGATCGGCCCGTGGCGCTTCCGCCCGATTCAGTCTCGGTGCCGGCATCGGAATGATTTGCGGTTCTAGGTCCGTCAGCCGCAGGCGCACGGTGACGGAAGCGCCCGGCGCAATCCTCAGCTTGTAAAGCGCTGCCGCTTTGGTGCCGAACTTTTCCGGGTTCACGGAGTCATGATTACCGTGAACCACGTAATCGTTGATGCCGTCCTTCACGTAAGGCGTGCGGTTCTCGCTTCCGAACAGCTTCTTGGCGTTGGTTTCGTTTTCCGTGAAGAGAAGTTCCGGTTCGCCTTCACACAGCAGCCAACGTTTTCCATAGGCCTTGTGTTCAAGCTCGATCGCCGTCGGACCAGCCGTCCCGTGCTCTCGCTTGAAACCGAGCAATTGCGAGGCGCGCGCTTGCGGGCGGTAGTCATCGTGCCCCCACGACCAGGTGTTTCGGAACCAGACGGTCGGAAGCAGAGCCAGTTCGGCTTCGGCCGGACTGTGATTCGTGACCGTGATCTTGATAAGGATGTCTTCGACGCCGGCCTTTGCGTATTCGGTCAGGACGTCGAAATAGCGATTCTCGTCGAACGCGCCCGTATCGAGCAGCTCGAACTCCCGGTCGTTCTTTCCCTTCCGGCGATTCTCTTCCACCAATTTCCCGTAGGGAAATTCCCCTTGCGGATATTTGTAGAGTC
>DATMZI010000101.1:0-10281 GCA_035607085.1 Candidatus Eiseniibacteriota bacterium
CGTTTCCCGCGGCAGATGTTACCATTCCGCGGGGACAGAAAGGAATCTGTCGCGTGCAAAACAAAGGCAAGCCGGAGTACGACGTCATCGTGGTCGGTTCGGGTGCCTCCGGAGGCTGGGCCTGCAAGCGTTTGGCGGAAGCTGGCCTGAAAGTCGCCCTGTTGGAAGCGGGTAAGCCGCAATCCGACGCAAACTTCACGGAACACAAGCCGGAATTCGAGCTGAAGCACCGCGACCGCGCCAAAGAAACGCTGCGCAAGACGCGCCCGATCCAATCGCGTTTTGCTTGCAGTGAATACAACGCGGACTGGTTCGTGAACGATCTGGATGAGCCGTATACCACTCCACAGGATCAGCCATTTCTGTGGATGGGCCGTCTGCGTGTGACCGGAGGCCGTACGAACGTCTGGGGCCGCGTGAGCCTGCGCTTCAGTGATCTGGATTTCAAAGCGGCATCGCACGACGGCTACGGCGAAGATTGGCCGCTCAGCTACCAGGATCTCGCACCGTATTACGACCTGGTGGAAAAATATGTCGGCATCACCGGAATGGCCGAGGGCCTGGAGCATTTGCCGGACGGCCAGTTTCAACCACCCATGCCGCTCACCTGCCAGGAAACTATCTTTCGAGAACGCGCAAAAGAAAAACTCGGCCGTGCTGTGACGCTCGCGCGGTCCGCCAACTTATCGCGGCCATTAAACGGCCGAGGTCCATGCCACTACTGCGGGCCTTGCGAACGTGGCTGCATGACCCATTCCTATTTCAATGCAGCATTCACTACTGTGCCGGATGCACTGCGCACCGGGAATTGTCAGCTGATTTCAAACGCCATGGTCGGAAGGGTGCAACTGGACGAAGCATCGAACCGTGTGACCGGAGTTCTTTATGTGGATCGCAACTCCAAACAGACACTCGAATTACATGCCCGCGCGGTAATCCTCTGTGCCCAGACGCAGGAGAGCACGCGAATCCTCCTGAATTCCAGCACGCGCGAATATCCGAACGGCCTTGCCAACTCCAGCGGCGTGCTTGGGCACTACCTCACTGCTCACGTGCGCAGCGGCGGCGGCTCGGGCGAATTTCCCTCGTTTGGCGAACGTCCCACGCTCGGTGGACCGATTAAACCTGTTGGCATCTACGTTCCGCGCTTCCGCAATCTGAAAGGGCAACCCCCCGCGAAAAATTTTCTGCGAGGCTACGGCTACGAGGGCGAATCATCGCTGGATTTCAATTGGAACGCGCCCGGGTTCGGTAACAATTTCAAAAAGTCTTTGCTCGAACCGCAGTCGTCACTCAGCATCACAGGATTCGGAGAAGTTCTGCCCCGACGGGAAAACCGCGTCGAAATTGACCCCGAGGTGAAAGACGTTTACGGCATCCCCGTACTGAGGATTTACATGGCCGACGCCGCAAACGAAACCGCCATGATCAAGGACATGGGTGACTCCGCCGGTGAAATGCTCGAGGCCGCGGGTGCGAGGAACGTGCAAACCTACGCCCACGCTTCCGCGCCGCGCTGGGCCTTGCATGAAGCCGGCACCGCGCGCATGGGCGCCGATGCCAAAAAATCAGTTCTCAATCAATTCCAACAGTCGCACGACATCAAGAACCTTTTCGTGATGGATGCCTCGGGTTTTGTGTCAAATCCCTGTCAGAACCCGACCTTGACGATTATGACGCTGTGTGTACGCTCGTGCGACTATCTGCTGGGGGAGTTGAAGCGAGGCGAAATCTAAGCGGCGAATTACAGTGGTCGTTGCTGCTTCGCAAAAATCTGGTTCCGGGACCTGGACTCGAACCAGGATACTCAGCTCCAAAGGCTGATGTCCTACCAATTAGACGATCCCGGAATAGCACCGCGCCTAGAAAAGTTTAGCAGGAGGTTTCGATTCGCCCAAGCCCGCGGCCTTTGCGCTTTGCGCGAAATCTTGCTCGGCGCTGCCTGCGCCTCCAGACGGATTCTGTTAAACTCAAGTTCTTGCTGTCGCGCCGGAGAGGTGGCCGAGCGGTTTAAGGCGCACGCTTGGAAAGCGTGTGTAGGTTAACCCCTACCGTGGGTTCGAATCCCACCCTCTCCGCCATCTTTTCTTTGTACAGTCCGGAGACATCCCTTACAGAACGTTGCTGAGACATACTTTACAGGTAACGCCCGCGCAGCTTCCCACTCCCGAATTATTGAGGTTCAAATCCCAGTCTACAGCCACCTGCATCTTCTCGCGCGCAACGGAGACCGCCGTCTCAAAATCAGGTGATTTTAGGGTCTCGGCAATAGCACGCAACGTCCTCAGGGGATTGTCACCTTCGCGGAGGCCTATCGCAACGGCAACGGTTTCGCGTTCTGCCAATCGAATTTTTTCTTCCGCGCTGTCCACCAGCTTCTGGAGGATAGCAAGCGCCTCGTGCGCGTCGCGGGTGGTTAGCAAGCCGTGTGGATCGGGGTAAGAAATAGGAGTTATCGGTGAGCCTCGACTAGAGTTGAGCCAGGAATGCGAAGGGTACACGTTTACGTGGTTTGAATCTACCAATCCGAAGAGGAGCGGCTGAGAGAAATGATTTGGCGGAGCGGCTCGTCTGGCGCACAGCGCCTCTCAACCTCTACCCGCAGCGAATCCTTCCACGTTGACTCGCAGCCACGCCTCAAACGTCTGCATCGACGGATACAGCCGGAGGCACTGCGCAATCTCCGCTTGTCGGCTAGGAACGTGAACGCGTAAGAACTCAAACATGTCTGCCAAGTCGCGTGCGCCCGGAAATCCCAGAACGGCATACGCATCCCGAGGGATATGGTTGTAGGTCACGTTTTGTCGCAACACACGCGACATAATTTGGGCAAACTGCCGAGCGCTCATCTGGTCGCCGACAATTTCCACGGTTGCCCCCAGGAACTCGCCGCGGTTTTCAAAAATCGCTGTGACCACACCGCCTGTGTCGTCGACCGCCAGAGCTGCGAGCGGCGCTTCAGCCAGAGGGAAGCCGAATCCGTAGTTCCCGTCGGCCTGCTTCTGCGGCGGGAAATAATTGATAAAATTCTCAAAATAGAAGGCGACATGAACAAGCGTGAATGGCACCCCGCGCCGGCGAGCATGCTCCTCCATGCGAGCCTTCGTTTCGAAATGCGATACGGCAATAGCTCCGTTGCTTATCTTCGCAGCACTGGGAAGAGTGCTGAGCACGAGGTGAGCGACTCCCGCTTCAGACGCGGCATCAATGAGGTTTACACCCTGCCGGTATTCCCGCTGAAAAGCTTCCCAATAATTGGTGACGCCGAAAACGCCCGTGCAGCCTCTCAGTACCCGCTTGAGGCTGGTTGGATCATCCAAATCGGCTTTTACTACATCCGCGCCCAGTTGCTTGAACGTTTTCGCCGCTTCCGAATCAGGACGTCGCGTGAGGCAGCGGACCTCAAACTTGCCAAGCTTTAAGAGGTGACGAGCCACAGCGCCGCCTTGCAGGCCCGTTGCCCCAGTGACCAGGATTCTATCAGCCACAGATAATTCCTTGAGAGCCAAGCGAAGCCATTGCCTTGTTCGTGGCTTGTCTCAGGACCGTACGGTACTTCCCAGCTTGCCGCGCGGTCTTGAATTCGAGGACTCTCAACAGGCCGCTCCCTTGCTCGACGCGCCGAGGACGCGAGCAATAGGGGCAGCGGAAAGAAATGTCGCGCGCAGCGACTCGTCCCTTGCGAAGGAATTTGCAATTTTGAAGATGCAGTCTTCGGCGCGCTCACGATTTGCTTCAGCTGCTTTGTCGTCCCTAGTGTGCAGGTATAATTGCCAGGCCGTAGCGTGGACCTGCCAGGCCGCCACAAGAACTTCAAATTTCTGCACAATCGTGAGGGCCCGCTGAACATGTTCCCGGGCTCCCACCCAGTCCTGCTCAGCCATCGCTACTCGCGTCTTCATCTCCCAAGCAAGCGCATGCAGGTGAGGATCGGCGGTGGATAGGGCGGACTCCAGAAACAGGTCAGCTTCAAGGCGGGCGTTCAAAATATTTCCAGATAGCAGCCAGACATTGCTCAATCCAAGTTGGGCCGTCATTCGCCAGATCCAATGCAGGAAAAATTTGGGCGTTAGGTTAGGATTGCGCACCTGGCTGAAGTGTTCGATTGCATGGTCATATTCGTGGCGATCGAGTTCAACGTATGCCGTAGCTATCCTGGAGTATCCCGCGGCGATCCGGGCTATGGTGTCCGGCTGACCCGTAGGGTATTCGGCCTTGGCTTGTAAGAGGGTGTCGCAAATCCGCCGGGTTCCATCGAAATCCAGGACCAACGTCCGCAGCCATGCCTCGCGGAAATTGAAAAGCCATGGGTCGTTGCCGTTCTTTTCTGCCATGTGTATTCCGGCACGCACAATTCGCAATACTTCCCCAAGTTGACCGACCCGCAAGAGACCTACGGTCTTTCCGCTGAGTGCGAAAAAGTGCGTCATCAGGCTGGTGGTCTGATCCATTTTGGAGAGGCCTGCTTCAAAAATCTCGAAAGCCTCCCGATAATTGCCTTGCATCACTTGAACGTGCGCATAAATCATTTTGTGAAATGGAGGTGTGTCCGAATCGCCCAGATTGCGGAGCGTCGCGTGGGCGGACGCGCAGAGATCCGCGTCTTCTTTGCGCCAGGCGTCATAGAGCAGGCGGCAACTGGCTGCGAGCATTTGAGTGCGTGCCAAAAGAACCGGATCACCGGCGCTTCCGCTCACTTGCACGGCCTGATCGATCGCGGCAAGGCCCTGGTCGGGATCAATGAAGCCAAACGGCCGCATCAGGGAAGTCAGTGCGCTCACCTGAGCTGCTTTGAGATCCGCCTGAGCCGCTCGAGATGCCGCGGCTTGGTAAGCGCTTGTCGACTCTGCCATCGCGCCAAGGGCGTAATGAGCGTCGCCCATGAACTCAAGAATTCGAGTCGCTGGCACATCGCCGAGGTTCGGGCTCAGTTTGGCAACGAGTGCGAGCGCTTGTCGCAGCAACTCGATCGAATCCCGGTATGCTAATCGCCTTGCGGCGTTCTCCGCAGCAAGTATCAAGTAGGAGATTGCCTGGTCATACTCGCGGCCACCCTCGAAGTGTAAGGCAAGTTCCGCTGCCAATTCTGGTTTGCTCGGAGTGCAAAGTTCCTTGAGACGCAGCCCCAAAAGGCGGTGCAGCTTCGACCGGTTCACGTCGGAAAGCTGTCGATAGAGGACTTCGCGATAGAGTGAGTGCCGGAATTCATAATGCGCAGAAAACTCGCCGTTCGCCAGTTCGTGAATTCCAGAGGCCTTAATGAATTGGTGTTTCTCAGCGAGTCCCTCGCATACATCTTCTATGCGGCTGGATTCGATTTCCATCGCGCCGGTGACCGCCCAGACCGAGAAGCGATCTCCCGCAACGCTGGCGCTTCTAAGAACGCTTTGCTCGGACGTACTCAACTGTTCAAACTGCACTTGGATCAGCTGCTGTAGCGTTTCCGGCACTGCCGGGGCGATTTTTTCGAGTGGGACCGTTAGGGCCCATTTGCCTTCAGGCTGCGCGATTACACCTTTCTTCAGCATGCTCCGGACAATTCCGACCATGAACAGCGCATTGCCACCGGAGTGCCGGTGGACCAGCTTCGCAAGACCCGCAGCAGCGAAGGTGCGCTCGGCGAATTCCACGGTCAGGTACTCAGCCACGTCCGATTCTTCCAGACGCTCGAGAGCAATCTCGCGACAGAGCTGATGAACGAGCAAATCCTGCTTGAGGGTCTTCAGGGGGCTCTGCGAGATAATGACGTCCGTTGGCCGATAGGTGCCGAGGAGAAGCAGCTTCGCCGGTCCACGACGTCGCGCCGCCGCGGAAATGAGATCAAGAGTGGAATGGTCAACCCAATGGAGATCCTCAAAAATCAGAATTAATGGGCTTTCTGCCGTCAGGGCGTCCAACGTGTCACAAATTTCACGGACCATGCGCTCGCGCGTGGCTCCGAAGATCTCCTTTTGCAGAGCCTCTCGCTGTTCCGCTTTGATGAGAGAGGGAAACTGGCTCAGCCAAGTCGGAGCGCGCTTGGCTAGCGTTTGCGCGACTCGACTACCGTCCGAATCGCGGACCAACTGTCCGAGCGCCTCCAGCATTGGGTAGTAGGCTTCTTTTCCTCCGAAGCCCTCGACGCAGTGTCCACGAGCAATTCTCAAATTTGGTTGGAGGCAGGCCTGCTGATGAAAAGCGTCGACGAGAGTCGTTTTTCCGATGCCTGCCTCTCCGGTGACAAAGACGAGTTGTCGCTGGCCACGGAGGGCGCTGACGAGACAGCCGCCGAGCTCAGCGAGCGCGGCGTTCCGACCGACGATTCCCTTCATGCTGAAGGTCGGGGCAGGAGCAGCACTTTCCTCAGTCACGGGAGCGATAAACTGGTATCCCCGCCTGGGAAAGGTCTCAATAAACGTCGGCTTTTCGGGGTCGTCGCCAAGAGCCTTGCGGATTCCGCGAACATATTGCTTTATGACTTCCGGATTCACGTAAGTCTCGGGCCAGATGGCCTCAAGAATCTCATCCTGCGTGACGAGACGTTCTGCGTGTTCGACGAGATAACGGAGTACGTCAAAAGCCTTGGGTGTAAGAGGTACGCGCTCTTCCGCACGCCAGAGGCATTGGTTTACGGTGTCGAGCCGGAATGGCTGGAAGACCTTCATTGCCGACCATTGCCTTTCGACAGGCGAGGTAACAGGAGCCCGTTGCAGTCCCTTTAGTCTATGCCTCTTCCCTTCATTTTGTGCAGGCTCCGAGCTGAATTGAAGCGCCGCAATCGCCCTGAAGCAGTGCCCCCTTCACCAAAGCTATACGCAAATTACACCGAAACTTCCCTCCTTGGCTTCGCGCCTCTCGTACTCTGCCGCCCACAGCCGGAAGGTCAATCAAATCAAAATCGGCTCTTAGAAGGAAAGGATTAGATTCACATGAAAAAGATGTTGGCTTTGTTTCTTGCACTTTGTTCAGCTTCTGGGGCATTTGCCCATGACAAGGACGACGCGGTTGTACGCTGGAAAAGCATCGTCGGCGTGATCACTGCCCTAAATGTTGACAACCCAGTTGGCGATATTCACAGCGGAACGTTCGCCTGGCAAGTCCGCAGCGGCCGTGCCAGCTTGAACCTCGCGACCGGCGCAACTTCGTTCGAAGTCGAAGGACTAACCATCAACGGGTCAGTCTTCAGCGGCACGCCGGGCCCCATTGACGCGGTGACCGGCACGTTGGTTTGCAATGCCGGCGACCGGAGCGAAACCGTTCTCGATACGCCAGCCGTGCGACTCAATGCACAAGGTGACGCGCGGTTTTATGGCCATATCGCAGGGGTCCCAGCTTCCTGCGGTAACCCGGTCTTTCTCATCCGTATCGCGACCCCCGCAACCGGCGCCGTTGGCCGCTGGATTGCCACCGGAGCCGAGCGCTTTATCGGCGAAGACGGCAAGTAAACTCACAGGAGGAACGCATAGAGGCGAGGCCCGGTGGCCTCGCCTCTTTTTTCTGCAGTACCGAGCACGTGCAGTCAAACCGAAATTTCACCGAAAGCCTCACCGTCAAGTCACGACTTCACTGATTTGTTCGCCTACTCTCACTGCCATGCGAGGAGCATTCGTAGTCCAACTAGGACCGGAAACAAGGCCCACAAAGGGTCAGTTCGAAGGTTGGGTTGAGGAAGTTGATTCTGGGGAGGAGCTCAGGTTCCGCTCCGGCCAGGAGCTGCTGGCCTTCCTAGGCCAGCGTTTTGGTTTGGTCTTGGCGTCAGCCGACAAGGCCCGGGCGGACCACAAAAGTGAGCTGGGCCCACTCGGGAAGAAACGCACTCGCAAAGGGAGCACGTCTTGAAAATTACAAGCATTCGCCATTTTCGCGCCTTTTCTCTGATTGTCTTGCTCATCTTGCTTGTCTCCCTGGCCTATGGATCAGAAGGTCGTCCCGCTGTGGTCCGCATCGTGCGCAATGACGCGTGGAATGACTTCGTACGCCAGATTAAATTCTTGCCAGACGATTCTCCGCAAGATTCCTTCGACAAAGAATTGCTCGTTGTCCAGAAGTTTCTCAAGGCCCACGAAACCGAAGTCAGCGTTGGAGTGTACGACCTCGAAGTATTCAAGGCCATTGACCAAGCACGAGCGCGTTTACAGAAGGCCGACAGAGATCTGGAAACACTGCGAAACGAGTTGTCCTACAAGGAAGAGCAAGCAAAGGTGGGGAGGTGACCTGTGGGATTCGGGACAGTCATCGTTTGCAGCAAGGGTAAGGAACCCATTGTCTCGAACGAAGGCTTTGGAGTCCCCGCTAAGCAGGCCAGGGACGGCGGGCCACCCCTACTTCGGTGGCAGTGGAGCCTACGGGAAAATTCGTTTATGTGACGAACCACAATTCCAATAGCGTTTCCGTGTTCGCCATCGACCCCGGCACCGGAGCACTAACTGCCGTGGGCTCGCCTGTCGCGACGGTCACGGGGCCTGTCTCGGTCACAGTGGATTTTCTGGGGAGGTTCGCCTTTGTGGCGAGCGACATTTCCAACAACGTCTCTGTGTTTGCCATCAATGGCAACACTGGGGCGCTAACAGCCGTGGGCTCGCCCGTGGCCTCTGCCACTGGTCCTGCGTCTGTCACTACGACTGGGAAAATTCAGTAGCTTGCGGATGAAGAGCAGTCGCAACCAAATCGAACGCTTCCACCATGGTTACAGCCGTCACTGGCCAGGTTGGAACTTTTGCTCTCACAACCACGGTCGGTGTCACGGTGCAAGGGCATGGAAGGAAGGACGATGATTGAATCATTTTTGTACGGGGCTTGGATTGGCGGCCAAGCCCTGTATTGGCTCTTTCTGAAGCATCAGACCGAGTTCATCGGCGATGAGTACTGGCGCGTGTTTTTGCTCATCGGCCGAAATCGTACAACGGAGGAAATCACATGATGACTGGCGACGACTGCGGGAATTTAACCATGTCTCGAAGGCTTGACCCGGGTACCCACACTCTTAATCCTGGGGGCAACCACATCGAAATTTGTCGGAGTACAACGAGTCGAATCCTTTCCATTTCTGGGAGTCTCCGCGCTGCTTCCTCCAACACGACTCTCCTAAACGCCGCGGCCGCATTGGCTCCGGAAAATCTCGAGATCATCGTTTATGGGGGGTTAGCGAATCTTCCTCAATTTAACCCGGATCTGGATAACGATGCGCCAGAGGCAGTCAGGGATTTTCGTTCGCAACTCGACAAATCTGCCGGTGTAATCATCTCAAGCCCCGAGTACGCTCACGGAGTTCCAGGGGCCCTCAAGAATGCACTGGATTGGCTGGTAGCGAGTGGAGAGTTGTGCGACAAACCGGTTGCGCTCTTCAGCGCATCGCCACGCGCAACATTTGCGCAGGCATCTCTAACCGTCACCCTTTCGGTGATGTCCGTCCGGCTGATCGAAGAAGCCTCGATTACTGTTCCACTTTTAGGTAAGAAGGTTGACGTACCGGGCCTGATCGCGGATCCGGCTATGTCTCAGGCCATCCGTTCCGCCCTTTTAACATTCGCAAATGTAATCCGTCTATTCGAACCGAATCGACGTGCAATATGTCGATAACCATGGCGCAGATCATTAGGCAGAACAGGGTCCGGAGAAGTTTCAGCTCACAGCGAATCCGTCGATTCCCGGACCAGTAGTCGGCCACTCGGAACTTATCGTCCATCCGGCAAACGCACGCACCGGACGACATGTGGTATTTTCCAAGGTTTCTGGACCGACTAGCGTCAACAGGGAAACCGCTTTGGTGTACCCGGTTTGTACCTCGGTTCGGCGTTCCCAGCGTTTTCGGGTGTTTTAGCGGAATGTAAAATCAGTAAGTTACGGGGTTTGAGGCTGTGGAGTGAGTCCGAATCCCACCCTCTCCGCCATCTTTTCTCTGTACGGTCCGAAGACATCCTTTACAAAACGTTCCGGAGACATAGCTTAGGCGGTCTCAAGCCGCAAACACTTTCGGACCGAACGGATTTTCGAGCGGTTCGAGCACCCGAGTCTCCAGATCGAAGTATCCCAAATCATAGTCCATAAAGCTGACCAGCCAGATGCCGTCCTGAACTTCTTTGATACCCACAGCCCGACCTGCGAGAGAGGTGCTGAGATTGATTTTCTTTTTGTAGATGCAGATTCTTCCACAGTAGGTGACTAGAGCGGTCCGATCGTAGAAGGGATAGGAAAGCTCTCCGATGCCGCAGTAAGGCCGCGTGGATGGTTTGTAGATATCGGCGGGGCACTTCATCTCGAGAGCTTCATGCGGGCGCTCGTTGTTGAACTCCTGAACGAAGA
>DATMZI010000103.1:0-60312 GCA_035607085.1 Candidatus Eiseniibacteriota bacterium
CGAGCTTCCCGTGCGCGATCAGCTCCTTGATCCCGTCAGCAACTTG
Organism: Candidatus Eiseniibacteriota bacterium; assembly: GCA_035607085.1. Lineage (GTDB taxonomy): Bacteria > Acidobacteriota > Terriglobia > Acidiferrales > UBA7541 > Acidiferrum. The sequence continues at coordinate 47 of DATMZI010000103.1, forward strand.
CTGATAGATCGGGCGCGCATCGGTCGTATCAATGGTGAGCAACATTCCAGTGTAGTGTGTATGTATACTCTATACACTTTTGGCGTGTCAAGAAGAAACTCCTGCGAAATTCCGGTACATGTGCACACGGGATCTTCCGGAACCGATGCACAAGTGAGATTCCTATGTTGACTGAGCCGACTCCCGGATGGTCGGCAACTCTGAAGTCATGGCGGAAGTAGTGGCGACGGTGGCGACAACGATCCACAACGCAATTGCGTAGACGGAATACCAGAGTGTTTCCTGAGCTGGTGTTACATGATTTGATCCGCTTTAGTACGCAGCATTTTAGTGGCTGCTGAGGCGTTTCTGAGTTCGATTCCTTTGCATCAAATCATCGTCGCCTGCTGAAGCGGGTAGAGGAAGCCAACGCAATGGATTTTGCGTATCGAATTCTCACGGTTATCGTTCACGGAAGCTACGTTCTAGGTGAACCATTCCTTAGTGATATGGACATCGCCGCGGAACTTGAAGGGAAATGGGACCCGGATGAGGAGCGCGACCTCCACGAGAAGGAACGGATCAAATTTGCATTCGCCAGTGGAGGTACATTTTCCAACTTTATAGACGAACTGAGTTGGCCGAAATATGAGGTGCAGTGTTATCTAAAAGCTTTAACGCGGAGCTTGAGCGTTCATCCCCTGGGTGATTTTATCGGCATGCAGAAAGACAAGAATTTTGCGTACAGAGTTTTGCGTGGCGACGCGGATCGAGTTGCGGCCCGGCTTGGGGAGGCCATTCGGTAGTGCTAAGTTTAGAGAGGCTAAAAAGATAAGTGCGAGAGGCGAAGTAGAGTCGACGAGTCGCCGACGAGGGTCCGCCTCACGGAAAATGTTCCGACACGAGAAAAGCGCTTTGCTCGATCTCCCTACGACAGACGTGTGATACCGGCAAAGCCATCAAACCCCTGAATCGAAGGCAGTTGCCTGACGCGCGGTTCAGTTCTTCTCGTTGACCGGTTCCGCATTAGGTTTCCGCAGCTTGGTCAACCGCTCGCGTAGTTCATCTGCGTTAATCGCGTGCGGAACGAGGTCCAGGAAAGTTTGTATTTCGGTGGCGGCGCGGGCGTCATCGTGTTTACGGGTAAAAATGTCGGCCAGCAAAAGATGCAGCTGCGGAAAGCGCGGGCGGACGTCCAGATAAGCTGCTTTGAGTCCGCTCTTTTCGGCGGCGTCAAGCTTGTTGAGCTGGAAATTCGCGATTGCGTTGTAGAAATAGGCTTCGGCGTAGTCGAACGAATCGAGGTCGAGAATATACCCTTTGACGCGAGCGTAATTTAAGGGGTCGAGAGCGAGTATGTGGCCACTGAGGTTGAGAAGCTCCGGCCAATCCTGCGCTTCGTAGGCAAGATAAGAGAGCGAGAGATAGGGCGGCAGGAACTTGGTATCGATATTTGCGGCGTGGGTATAGGCGGCGTGCGCCGCGGGTTTTTCGTTTTGCTGTTGTAGTACTTTGCCGAGCTGAAACCAAGCGTTCGCATACTTCGGATAAATGTGCACGGCTTTTTCAAAATATTGGCGCGCACCGGCCAGTTTGCCAGCCTTTTCCGCATCGATGCCGTTCTCATAGGCTTTTCTGGCATCTTTTGGGGCTTTGTACGGTGTGGCGCTGACGGTCATGCCGTCCACCTTTGCAAGTCTCTGCACAACGATGTCGCCGACGTCGATACGGCCGCTGAAAGAGTCGCGAGCGACCAGCGCAAGGACATCGGAGTGAAATCCGGAAGCAGATGCGCGCAAGTCACAATTGGCCAATTCACTCCGCGGGATCCCGTTTTGTACGGCCCTCCCGGACCTGCCTTGTTGCGCCGTGCCGTCCGCGCTGGCGTCGAGCACCGCGCCAATCCTCGATCCGAGTTCCATGCTGAAAGTCCCATTGGGGCTCGCATAGACCTGCTGTCTCACCCGGGCATTGCAAACGCGCTCGACGATTACATTGCTCGGAAGAGCCGTTCCGTCACTGGCTGCGACGCGTCCTTGCAGAAACATCACAAGGTCACCCATAGGCTGACCGGGCAGCGAATCCGAAGGACTCGAGGATAGCGGCCGACTTGGCGGTGAAGAAGGAGAAGTCGGAGGTGCGGGCGAAGGCGGGGGCGCCGGGGGCTTTTGCGCAAAAACGGCGAGAGAGAAAAATAGCAAGGCCGGAGCGGCCTTGACGAAGATGAGAACTCGTGAGCTCACTATTTTATCTCTGATTTAAACCTGGCCTGAAACTGGGTCTTTCGGGGCGAGGCGCGTCTCATCCTGCAGTTTAGGGTTCGCAAAAGCGCAAGTCAATCCCAACGAATTTCGTCAGCAGCCTGATGTGCTGCTGGGAGCAAGGGTCGCGGACCGATGATGGCTCGGCGACCTGCTATTGAAAACGCGCAGGTGCGACCCCAGTTCATACTTTTATGTTGTGTTGGTTTACGGCAGGTCCGGTTCAGGGTGGATCAAGGAGCGGAGGTGGCGGACTTTGCGGCCAAAGTAGATGGTGTTGAGAGCTTTCCAAGGGAGAAGCAGGAAATAGAGAAGGGCGGAGGAGAGGACCCAGGAAGTGGGAAGGACGAGGGCGGCGAGGCAGGCGATCAGGCCGATGGCGGATGCACCGAGAGCATCGACGATGGAGGAGATGGTCAGCAGACGCTCGATTCCGTTGAGTACGAGCGAGTCTCTTTGCCGCCAAGCGTTCCAATAGAGAGCGGCCACGAGGAAAAAGACGGCGGCGAAGCCAAGGGCGTAGAGGACCATCATGCCGTTGATCTGTACGGCGGCGGCGAAGCGGGGAGAAAGTTCGGCGCTGACAAGCGAGGCGAAAAGTGTGGAGTAGAGGAATTTCAGGGGATAGACGCAGAAGAGAACCAAGCCAAGCAGCGCGGCGTTGAGAAGAACGGTCCAGCGATCGCAGATGCCATAGCGGCGGAAGAAAACGTAATGCGAGAACCAAACATTGACGAGCATCAGGAAGCAGATGGCGGAAGCGGTAAAGGACGGCGTGGGAGAGCGGAGGTCAGAGAAGCTTCTGGGAATGACGAGCGAGACGACCAGGAGGACGAGAGCGATGCCAAGCACGACGTCGCTAAAAACGTCGAGACGGGTGATGACGGCGCCGCGGAGGCGAAAGTTCTCGTCGAATTGTGCATGCGAAGATGGCATAGGACGTTGAAGCGGGCGTAGCTGAAGCAACCCTACTTCAGAGGATAAGCTCCCTTGTGACGACGACTTCAGGGGACGGGGACGGAGCCCGGACGGGGCTTGGCGACCGGGGTGTCCACGTTCAAAACCGACGTGACGAAGTCACTTAGGGTCATGCCGAGGTGACCGACGACGCGTTGCTTGAGCGTAGTGTAGTCCTGGGTGCCGCTGAAAATGTCGGCCATAATTTGGCGGAAGATGGTGCTGCGGCGGAGGAACTGAACCATGCGCGTGGTGACGGCGGTGCCGAGAAACGAGCCGCGATAGAAGCGGCGCACGATGCGTGCGGCGAATTCGAGTTCGCAAGAGAAGGCAGCACGGACCCAGTCGGTGTAGATCTGCGGGTTGCCTTCTGCGATGGCCTTGCCGAGGAGTTCGCCGGAGCGCATGGCATAGAAGAGACCCTCGCCGGTGAGTGGATCGACGAAAGCGGCGGCGTCTCCGACAAGCGCCCAATTTTTGCCAACGACGGTGCGCTGCGAAAGCGTGGGGACCTGCGGCGAGGGCAACACGTGGCTGTAAAAGCGCGCGTCATCCATATTGAATTCCTGCTTGCCGATGAAAACCTGGAGATGCTGGCGAAGCTCGGATTGATTGTGAGAAGCCATACTGCCGCAGATGCCGACTGATAAATGATCGCAGCGCGGGAAAGACCAGATGTAGCCATCGAAGTGTGGGAGAAACTTGATGATAATGGAATCCTCGGCCTGCGGAATGAAATAGCCCTGGGTGATCTCCAGTTCATCTTTTTTGAGTGGCCGCGTTTCCGGGAAGAGCTGGTTGCGGGCGCCGGCGGCGAGCACGAGGAAGTCGGCGGTGTGCCATTGGTCTTCCACGCAGTAACGCGGTTTTTCAGGAGAGGTGTCGACAGAGACGATGTGGGATCGCTGGATGCTGCAGCCAGCTTCGCGAGCGCGGTCGAGGAGCAAGCCATTCAGCACCGTGCGGGAATAGATGACGATTGGGTGGGGCATGTCCAGGGTAGCGCGCTGCTCGTTGCTGGCGATGAGATCGATGGAGTGAATGAGTTTCTTGGGGTAGGTATTGTCGAGAAGAAACGGAAAGCGCTGGATGGCTTTGTGAGTGAGGCCGCCGCCGCAGGGTTTTTCCCAGGCCAGATGCTCGTCAAAGATTTTGACTGCGTGGCCGGCGCGGGCGAGTTGCTCGCCGCACATCGAACCGGACGGACCGCCACCGACGATAGCGATTTCTGCCATGAATTTTCTCGCTGACCCGGAACGGCGCGCGCACGTACTGCCAGGTGTAGATGAGGCGCCGCGATGCTCTCTTCGGAGCTGTACGTAATACAAATTGCCGTACCAAACAGCTCCGAAGCCGTCAGGCGATGGGGAAAATCGCCAGGGCGAAAGCAGCGAGGAGTATAGCACCGAAAATTGCGGCGGCCCCAGAGGACTGTGTCCTGAAGCGAACGAGGTCGCAAGCGAGGCGCTGCAGAAGAGAAAAGACGATGAAGTAAGCAGATAGAAGCACGAAAAGAATTTCGCCGGAGTGGAGAGCGAAGATTCCGACCAGCAGCGCCGCGACTACAGCAGTGCGGAGGGCGAAGGCTTTGAGGAGGCGAGCGCGATTGGGCGAGGCAGGCGATTCGCCGAGGAAGATTTCTTCCGCGAGGTGAGCCGGAAGAAGCAGCAAGAAAAGGACCGGGAAGCGCAGCCAGCGAGCGGGGTTGAGCCAGGCTTCGTAAAAAATGAGTTCGAACCAGGCGGAGAAGAGCAGGGTGATAACGATGGCCGAAGCAGCTGCCGAGAGCGCGGTGGCGTTAAAGAAAGTGGCTAGAGGCGGAACGAGCTTGTAGCGAACGGCAAGAGACCCGATTCCGGCGAGGAAGAGCAATACGCCGAGATAGTCGGCCTGGAAGACACGCACGAAGTGAAACGGCACAAAGCCGGTGGCCATGATAAGCGCGGCGGCAAGGCTGGTGACGAGAGCGATGCCAAGTCCGCGAAGGAAGAAGTTAGAGGCCATGTTGGCGGGGGCGTCCGCAAACGGCGAATCTGATTTGGATGAGGCAGTCATTTCGCGCAGAAAGGGCGGCACGAGAATCGACAGGCCAATGATGCCGAGAATGCAGGCTAGCGCCGGCATGTTTCTGGGCATGGGCGCCTCGGGATTTGTGCCGAGGAGCTGGCATGTCCAGGCACGGAGTTGAGTGAAGGTCTGGGCGGAGAACAGGATGCTGACGTGAGTGGTGCCGGAGATCAGTTGGTACTTGCTGGAGGAATCGGCGGAGGCTGAGATGAGTTGTTGTGTGAGCAGCTTGATGGGTCCGGGTTCCCACTGGCCGGTCACAAGAAGAGAATGCGGTGGCAGCGAGGGAACGTCGTGAAAGGGGAGCATCTCCGCGGAGAAGCCAGCTGCGGTTTGCATGGGGGCAGGCGAGAGGGCGATGACTCCCGCCACCCGGAAATGCGAGGCCGCTCGGATGGCGATGGCTCCGCCGAGAGAATGTCCTGCGAGGATGGTGCGTTCGGGAAGGATGGCTTTGCGTTCGGCGAGGTCGCGGGCAAGCGCGAGAGCGCAGGCGTCGTCGCGATCTGGGGTGAAAGGGCCGGGGGTGCGGCCATGACCGGGAAGATCGGGAACAAAGACCCGGATGTCCTGATTGGCGAACTCCTGAGCATTGAACGACATGACGCTTTTATTGGCGGCGAGACCGTGAAAAAGAATGACCGAGCCGATGGGAGTGCCCGAGCGAGGTTCGTAGATGTCGAGGGCCATCTGACAGCCGCCAGCGGACGCGAGGACGGTGTGCACTTGGTAGGATTCACGATGGGCCAGGTAGTAGCCAAGCGCGCAAAGTAAAAGCCCGGCGGCGGCCTGCAGAACTAGGCGGCGGCTCATGGTAGAACTTGCTGACAGGCTGCTGGCGCGGGAAAAGGTCCAAAAAGAGCCGCGTGATAAACTGTAACCGCGCAAGTGGTCAATGAAGCGCAGATGGAAAGGGAATGGGGTTGAGCGGCAGAGTCTTGAATGTGCACGAAGCGATTCTCCGATTTGGGCGAGCGAAAGGCAATGGGCGGCGCGTGGTGTTCACCAACGGTTGCTTTGACCTCTTGCATCCGGGACATATCGAAACGCTGGAAAAGGCGCGAAATTTAGGCGACGCGCTGGTGGTTGGAGTGAACAGCGACCGCAGCGTGCGCGAGATGAAAGGCGCGGGGCGGCCAATTGTTCCGGAGCGGGAGCGCGCGGAAGTGCTCGCGGCGCTGGAGTGCGTGGATGCAGTAGTAATTTTTGATGAGCCCACGCCGCGGGAAATTGTGGCGGCGTTGCTGCCAGATGTCCTGGTAAAGGGCGGCGACTGGGCCAGCGACCGGATCATTGGGCGCGAGGAAGTCGAAGCAGCAGGCGGGCGAGTCGTTTCGGTTCCCGTGGTGGCCGGATATTCGACTTCGGCGATGCTGGAAAAGATACGGAAGCTGGACGCCTCTAACGGCGGCAATTCTTAACTACTTCAAATGATCCTACCAGTAGTACGCGAGCGACTTGAAACGTTGGTGCGCCAGCCTGCGCTGGACGGGGTGTTATCGGCGTTGCGCGGCGGGGCGAAGGTAGCGGCCTGCGCCGGGCTGACGGAATTGGCCAAGGCGATTGCGGTCGCGCACGTCACGCATGAATTGCGCAGGCCGGCGTTTCTGCTGGTGGAGTCCAACAAAAAAGCGGAAGCAATTGCGGAGATGTTGCGGTTTTGCTTCAACGTTTTTCCGGGCGCAACAGGCGGCGTGGCGGTGCTCCCGGCGTTCGATACATTGCCGTGGGAGTCGCGAAGTCCGCACGCGGACATTTTAGAGCGGCGGGCCGCGACGATGTTCCGGCTGGCGGCCGGAGAAATTTCGCTGGTGATCGCGCCTGTGGCGGCGGCCATGTGGCGCTACCGCGACGTGACGGATTACGCGGATTTAACGCGCATGCTAGAGAAGGACCAGGACGTGTCGCTGCAGGATTTCCTGACGCATCTGGGCGCCACTGGTTACGCGCGAACAGAAATGGTGGAGTTGCCGGGGCAGTTCGCAGTGCGCGGCGGAATCGTGGACATTTTTTCGCCGGAAGCGGCGCGGCCTGTGCGCGTGGAGTTGCTGGGTGACACGGTGGAATCGGTGCGCGAGTTTGACCCGCGTACGCAACGGTCCATTGCTCCGGTGAACCGAACCATAGTCTTGCCGCTGACGGAATGGCAGGTTCCGAGCGAAGAGGGAGCGGAAGCGTGGCCGCTGCCGACGTACTGGGGACCAGCGGGCGTGGTGGGCGTGCGTAGCTTGTTCGAATTGGCGGCCAGTTCTCTAGAGCCGATAATTTTTGTGAATGAACCAGCGGCGGTCCGCACGTGCGTTGCGGACGTGCTGCGCGACGTAACCGAGTCGTACGAAAAGCTGGGCGCGGCGAATTCGCCGGATGGCGCGACATTTTTCTGGCGAGAAGAAGAATTTGACCTGGCGCTGCAACTCGCCACACGCGTGGACCTTGAACAGCTGGACTTAATTGCCGACGAAGCGAGGCGGTTCCATCTGGCGTCGCGGCCTAGCACGCGGTTTCACGGGGACGTGGTTGCATGTCTAGGTGATGTGAAGTCGCAGTTATCAGAGGGAGGCACGGTTTTTCTGACTGCGGCGAGCAGCGGTGAACTGGAGCGGTTCGCCGACATTTGCCGCGAATACGAAGTGCCGTATGTGCTGGGCGAATCCGAAAGTGCGGCGGCGGGATTTACGGCGGAGAGCGCGAGCGAATCGGCCGGGCTGGTGCTGGTGCGGGCACCCTTCGGCGAAGGGACGACTTTCCCTGATGCCAGGCTGACGATTTACGGAAACGCGGATCTGTTCGACGTTGCGCCGCAAGTGGAGCGCCCGACGCGCAAAATCCGCACGTCGGGATTTTTCAGCGATTTTGCCGATTTGAAGCCGGGCGATTTTGTGGTGCACGTAGACCATGGCATAGGGCAGTTTGAAGGATTACGGCAGATTGAATCAGACGGGCGGCGCGGTGAGTTCATGCTGCTGCGCTATGCGGAAGATGCGCGGCTGTACGTGCCGTTGGAGCGCATGGACCTGGTGCAGAGTTACCGGGTCGTGGAAGGAGCGCCCCCTCCGCTGGATAAGCTGGGCGGCACGGGATGGAACACGCGAAAAGCGAAGGTTCGCAAGTCGCTGGAGGACATGGCCGAGCAGCTGCTGGCATTGTATGCAGCGCGAAAGACGGCACAAGGATTTGCGTTTTCGGACGACGGGAACTGGCAGCGCGAGTTTGAAGATGCGTTTGAATTTGAAGAGACGCAGGACCAGAACCTGGCGATTGCGGACATCAAAAAGGACTTGGAAAAACCGACGCCGATGGACCGGCTGCTGTGCGGGGATGTGGGATACGGAAAGACCGAAGTGGCGATGCGCGCGGCGTTCAAGGTCATTGCGGACGGAAAACAGGTGGCGGTACTGGCGCCGACCACCGTGCTGGCGTTCCAGCACTATGAGACCTTCAAGAAGAGGTTTGCGGCGTTCCCTGCGAAGATCGAAATGTTGAGTCGATTTCGCACAGCCGCAGAGCAGAAGAAGATTTTGGCCGAACTTGAAGCGGGGAAAGTGGACGTGCTGATTGGCACGCACCGCCTGCTGTCGAAAGACGTGAACTTTCAGGATTTAGGGCTGCTTGTAATTGACGAAGAGCAGCGGTTCGGCGTGGCACACAAAGAGCGGCTGAAGGAGATGCGCAAAAACGTTGACGCCCTGTCGCTTTCGGCGACGCCGATTCCGCGGACCCTACACATGTCGCTGGTGGGGCTGCGCGACATGTCCATTATCGAGACGCCGCCGCGCGACCGGTTAGCAATTCAAACTGCAGTGTCATCCTTCAGCGAAGAGCTGGTCCGCAAGGCCATTGAAACCGAGATGGAGCGCGACGGGCAGGTCTATTTCATCCACAACCGCGTGGAGTCTATCTATTCGCTGGCGTCGCTGGTGAGCAAGTTGGTGCCGAAGGCCCGCGTGGTCGTCGGACACGGCCAGATGGGCGAAAAGGAACTTGAGCAGGTCATGCTGAAGTTTATCCGGGACGAGGCTGACGTCCTGGTAGCTACGACCATCGTGGAAAACGGCCTGGATATTCCGAAAGCGAACACGATTTTGATCAATCGCGCGGACCGGCTTGGACTTTCCGAGCTGTATCAGTTGAGAGGCCGTGTGGGACGTTCGAATCAGCGCGCTTACGCCTATTTGCTCGTGCCGCCGCAAACGGTGCTGTCAGAAGTAGCCCGCAAACGCCTGGCGGCCATGAAGGAGTTCAGCGAACTGGGCGCGGGCTTCCGTATCGCCGCACTCGATCTGGAGCTGCGTGGCGCGGGGAATATGCTCGGGCGTCAACAGCACGGACACATCGAGGCCGTCGGTTTTGACATTTACACACAGATGCTCGAACGGGCGGTATCGAAATTAAAAGGCGAAGAGGCCGCGCCAGAGATGCGCACGACGTTGAGTCTTGGGCTCGACGTGCGCATCCCACAGGATTACATTCCTAGCGAAAACCTGCGGCTGCGAACGTATAAACGAATTTCCTCGATCAAATCCGATGACGAGAAAACCGACGTGGCCAAGGAATTGGAAGATCGATTTGGCCCACTGCCTTCTTCGGTGGAAAACCTATTGGAGTACGCCGCCCTCAAATCGATCTGCGAACGGCTGCGCATCTCGACGGCGGAGCGGCAAGGCAATCGTCTGGCGGTGCGCTTTCATCCGGAGACGCCATTGGATCCAGCAACTCTGGTCAGCGTGGTTCGTTCACGTGACGGCATTCGGCTGGATCCGTCCGGCGTGCTGTGGATAGAGCTGCAACGGGGGGATCCGGTTGCCGGAGCGCTGAGAAACGTATTGCTCGGGCTTCAAGGGCAGGGCTAAACTGAAGTATTGAGAGGCAATTGAATGGGTAAGACTTTTCTTAAAGAACCGGTGAAAGTGGTTCTAGCCGGGACTCTTTTGGCGCTGCTCGTTGCGGCGACGCCCCTGGCGGCCCAGGATCCCAAACCCGAACCTGCTCCGCCGGCGCCGACTCTGGAGCAGCCAAAGATGGCGCCTGCGCCAGAAGAACCCGCGAAGGAGGCGAAGCCGAAGCCGGCGGCGGTCAAGCCAAGCGCAAACAGCGGCGCCGTGGTGGAAGAGATCATCGCTCGCGTAAACAACGAAATCATTACCCGTACCGAGTACGATAAGTCAATGGCGCAAACGGAAGAGGAAACCCGCCAGGATTGCCAAGGAAAATGTACGCCGGCGCAACTGCAGAGCGAGCTCGAGGCGCGCAAAAAGACGGCGCTACGCGACCTGATTGACCAATCACTGCTGGCACAGCGAGGCAAGGACCTGGGCATCAGCGTGGAGACCGACGTCGTAAAGCAGATGGACCAGATTCGCATCCAAAACAAGCTGGCGAGCATGGACGAGTTGGAGAAAGCAGTTACCAGCCAGGGACTGAACTGGGAAGACTTCAAGAACAACATTCGCAACCACGTCCTAACGCAAAAAGTTGTCAGCCAGGAAGTCGGCTCACATATTTCCATCGGCGAAAGCGACGCTCGCAAATACTACGAGGACCATAAGTCCGAGTTTGTGCGGCCGGAGCAGGTTGCGCTGCGCGAAATCATTGTAAACACCGAAGGTAAAAAGGATTTAGAGCTCCCGGACTTGAAGAAAAAAGCGGAGACGGCCCTAAAACGCGTGAAGGATGGAGAAGATTTCGGCGAAATTGCCAAGCGCCTTTCCGACGGAACCACCAAAGAGCAGGGTGGCTACATCGGAACTTTCAAGCGCGGCGAATTGGCCAAGCAACTGGAAGATGTTGTCTTCAAGATGAAGCGGAATGAACTGACCGATGTAATCGAAACCAAGCAGGGTTATCTCATCTTCCAGGTCCTTGAACACTATGACGAAGGCGAGCAGTCCTTTGAAAAGGTCAAGAACGAAATTATGGACCGCCTCTATAACGAAAAGCTGGAACCGGCGGTGCGTGAATATTTGAAAACGCTCCGCGAACAAAGCTACGTGGTAATCAAGCCCGGCTACGCGGAGCTGGCCGGCGGCGGCAACTCGGAAATCCAGGAAGTGAACACCACACCGGAAGCTAACAAGGCCAAAAAAGGCCGCAAGAAGTTTCTGCTGTTCGGCAAGCGATCGGGCGCGGCCTCCGGCCAATGAAAAAGGCGTTTGTCTCTGATCTGACGAGCGAACAAACTATTACCAGTTTCTTTTTGGTGAGTGCCAAGGAACTCCGCAACACCAAGGAAGGTAAGCCCTATCTGCGACTGGAACTCTGCGACCGCTCCGGCACGGTAGAGGCTCGGATGTGGACGAAGTTCGAGTTGGCGGCTCAGGAAGTCGCGCGCGAGGACATCGTCAAGGTGGAAGCGCGTGTCGAGTTGTATCGCGACCGTACGCAACTCGCGCTGATTCAGTTGCGTAAGGCGCGTCCCGATGAAATCGAGCTTGCCGATTATCTTCCGCACACCAAAGAGGATGTGGAGAAGATGTGGGCGGAACTGCTCGTGTATGGCCAGTCGATCGACAATTTGTGGCTGCGGACACTGGTACTGTCGGTACTGAACGACACCTCCATCGCTGCGCGTTACAAGAAGGCGCCTGCGGCAAAGGTCATGCACCATGCATATCTGGGCGGCCTGCTGGAGCACGTGGTCGGACTGTGCGGCTTGGCGGAACACGTGGCAGCCCATTACCAGCCCGAACTTGACGTGGATTTGCTGCTGACGGCGGCGATTTTGCATGATGTCGGGAAGTTGGATGAACTATGTTACGAACGCGCGATCGGCTACACGACTCATGGTCAGCTGCTCGGACACATCGTGATGGAGGTGGAATCAGTATCGCGTGCCATCGACAAGATCCCAGAATTCCCGCCGAAGCTGAAAACTGTGGTGCAGCACCTCCTGATCAGCCATCACGGCGAATACGAATTCGGCTCGCCCAAACTGCCGATGATTCGCGAAGCACTGGTTTTTCATTACTTGGACGATCTCGATTCCAAAATGGCCGCGGCGCGGACCGCACTGGCACTGGAATCGGGAGACGAAGAATGGTCGGCCTACAGTGGAGCGCTGCAGCGCAAATTCTTGAAGCTGGATCGCTATCTGCAACGTGGCGCGGGCAAGCCCGGTAGCGAGCCACCACAACGCGAAGCCCAACCCGCCGCAGTGCCGGCTGCACAAACAGCCGCGACAGCGGAGGCGCAACCGGTAGTACAACCTGCCGCCGAAAAAGAAGACCTGGGCAGCTAGGCTGCGCTACAGTAAAGACAATGATTCCCGCAGAGTACAAGGTCAGAAACCTGACGATTTGCCCTGCTACGGTGCTGGCGCCGATGGCTGGCGTGACCGACACGCTTTTCCGTCGTGTCATACGCGGGCTTGGTGGTTGCGGCTTGCTGATGACCGAGTTCACCAGTTCCGAGGGCATTACACGCAGCGCAAAGAAAACGCTCCGCTACCTCCATTTTCAGCCCGACGAGCACCCCATCACGGCGCAGCTTTTTGGCGCGAATCCCGAAGTGATGGCGGAAGCCGCGAAAATGGTCGAGGACCACGGTTTTGACGCGGTGGACATCAATCTCGGCTGCCCGGCGAAAAAGGTCGTTAAGTGCGGTGGGTCCGGCCTCCTCCGCGATCTCGATCTGCTCGGTGAAATCTTCCGCGCTGTACGTGCTGCCGTGCGTATTCCATTGACCATCAAGCTTCGCGCGGGCTGGGATGAGAACTCAATCGTTGCCGTGGAGGTCGCCAGGCTGGCCGCATCCGTCGGGGTGGAAGCGGTCGCGGTGCATCCCCGCACACGGCTCCAAGGCTACAGCGGGCGCGCGGACTGGAAAATCATTGCAGCTGTGAAGCAGGCAGTACAGATTCCCGTGATCGGCAATGGCGATATCCAGACGCCGGAAGACGCAGCCCGTATTGTTGCCGAAACGAATTGCGATGCTGTGATGATCGGCCGCGCTGCCGCCACCAATCCCTGGATTTTTTTGCAAATGGCGAGCTACCAGGCGACTGGCTTCTATACTCAGCCAAGCGACGCTGATCGGCACCGTTTACTTTCTGGCTACTACAACGAAATTCAGGCTGCTGATCGACCGGACGCCATAGGCAAAATGAAGCAGTTCGCGTGCTGGTTCACGCATGGCGTGGGGAACGGCGGCGAACTGAGACGAACGGTTCACGCGGCACGGACTCCCAGCGAAGTGCTCGATGCAGTGGAGCGTTTTTTCGAGAGCCCGGCGGTCGCGCGAACTGCTCCGTATCAGACCGTGTCCCATGAGGAGCCGGCCGACGATGCAAATGAGCACGCACCTCTCGAAGCAGCGAACTGAGCGAAGAATCGCCGTACGCCTGCCGATGCAGGTGACTGGCCGCGACTCCCGCGGCGTAGTCTTCACCGAGGAAACTTCGAGCGAAAACCTATGCCGTGGTGGCGCGGCATTCGTAACGCGGTTTGATCTGCCGATCGGCGCGGACATCGACATCCGTATTCCAACATCATCGCAACAGGCGTGGAAACGGGAAGACGGCAACTTCGCCACGCGCGGCCGCGTCGTTCACGTTTCGAACGCTTCAGGCCCAGATGAAAAACTGGTGGGGGTGCAGTTCACCGGGCCGCGCTTTCAGCGCGTGTTCCGCTCGGAATCCGCTGCGTAGCTCGAATCTTCAGGTCTGAGGTTCGTTTAGGTCCAAATGTAATTCTTGGTAAGCAGCGCGCTTGGTTATTCCGCGTTCCTTTGCCGCGAGCTTTAGCGCTTCTTTGCGGTCCAGTTTGGCCTGCCGTATCAGTTCATCCACGCGCTCGGCAAGACTCTGCGAAGTGTCACGCTGTGCCGCGCGGTCCTCAGGCGGCACGGCCCCGATGAGCAGGGTGATTTCTCCGCGCGCGGGCTTTTCGGAAAGGGAAGCGCAAAGTTCGGATAGCGTGCCACGGCGAAATTCCTCGTGAAGCTTGGTGACTTCGCGAGCGATGCAGGCAGGACGATTGCCCAACACCTCATAAGCAGCGGCAAGAGTTTCCTCGATGCGATGCGGGGCTTCATAAAAAATAATCGTCCGATCTTCTATGCGCAGGCGCTCAAGCGCGCGGTGGCGTTCGCCAGTGCGGGCCGGCAAAAATCCCGCGAAAAGGAACTCCTCGTTGGGCAAACCGGATGCCGAAAGTGCCGCGAGCAGCGCCGAAGGACCCGGTATTGGTACAACGGGCAAATGATGCCGCAAAGCCAAGGTCACCAAGCGGTAGCCGGGATCGCTGACCAAAGGCATGCCCGCATCGCTGACGAGCGCAATCTGCGCACCCTGTTCCATCGCCAGCACCAACTCGGGCGCACGCGTCATCTCATTGTGCTCGTGATAGCTCACCAGCGTCTTTTGTATGCTGTAGTGGTGCAGTAGCTTTTGCGTGTGGCGCGTATCCTCGCAGGCAACCTGGTCCGCTTCTTTCAGGATGCGTAGCGCACGGAGTGTAATGTCTTCCAGGTTCCCAATAGGTGTGGCCACCAGATAAAGGCAGCCGGTGCGTTCGTTGGATTGCAACTCCATCCGAGCAGTCTAGCACGCGTTTTCGCTGTGCCGCCGCGTGGTATATACTGCGTCTTTCACGAACATCTGGAGGCCCGGCGGTGCCACTGTACGAGTACCAATGCACGAAGTGCGGCAAGAAGACGGAAAAAATTGAAAACATTTCGGGGCCACACCTGAAAAAGTGCCCGCACTGCGCCGGCAAAGTGGAACGGTTGGTCACAGCGCCGGCGATTCAGTTCAAGGGATCCGGATGGTACGTGACGGACTACGCGGGAAAGTCGAGCACAAAGGAAGGCGCGACAGCGGAAGCAAATTCGACGGAGAAAAAGGATTCTTCCTCTGGCAAGGACGAGGGCTCGAAGGAAAGCTCTTCGGCCAAGGAATCGAAAGAGAAAAAGCCCGCAAAAAAGAAATAGCAGGTTGTGTTCAGGTCACAGCTTCAAGGACTTGAGGTAGCCTCGAAAGGCCTCGCCAAATTCTTTGTTCAGCAGTGCCAGCTCGACGGTCGCCTTCAGGAAACCTAGCTTCTCGCCCGCATCGTAGGAAATTCCTTCATAGATGTACGCCCACAATCCTTGCTCCTTGGCGAGAATCTTCAGCGCGTCGGTCAACTGAATCTCGCCGCCGGCGCCGGGTTGCGTTCGTTCGAGGCAACCAAAAATAGCCGGAGGCAGGACGTAGCGCCCGGTAATGGCCAGGTTGGAAGGGGCATCCGCGGGCTTAGGCTTCTCCACAAGGTCGCGAATGCGCAGCAATCGTTCGCCAAACTGTCCCTGGGGCGCGGGGTCTCCCGCAACGATGCCGTACAGTTGCGTTTTTTCGTGCGGAACTTCTTCTACGGCAATCGCACCTATGCCGGTGGCCTCATACACGTCGACCAGTTGTTTCGTTGCCGGATTGTCGCCGGGAATCAGCACGTCGCCAAGCAGGACCGCGAAAGGCTCCTCTCCCACTAAGTCCTTGGCCACAAGCACGGCGTGGCCCAGCCCTAGCGGCTCTTTCTGCCGCGTGTAACTCACCTGTACCATGTCGCTGATGCGGCGGACCAGCGCCGCCTGGTCCTTTTTGCCTTTTTCTTCCAGAAAGCGTTCCAGCGTCGGGTTGTAATCGAAGTGATCTTCGATGGAATTCTTGCCCTTGCCGGTCACAATGATGATGTGCTCGATTCCGCTGATCACGCACTCTTCGACCACGTATTGAATCTGCGGTTTGTCCACTACGGTGAGCATTTCTTTTGGTTGCGCTTTCGTAGCGGGAAGAAATCGCGTTCCCAGTCCTGCAGCGGGAAGAACTGCTTTGCGTACTTTTTTGATCGAGGTGATGTTGCCGTGCGAAGCAGGCGATGTGGTCATGATTTCAGGTTAAAGAAGCCTGTAGAATTTTCAATCGGATTCTTGCTGTAACGTGCATGGACCGAAAGGATCGACGAGAATGGCGTGATAGCATGAATGAGGGAGTTGGCTGGCTGCGGTATGGGCATTCGCATCCTTGGAATTGAGTCTTCGTGCGATGAGACCGCCGCCGCGGTCGTCGCGGACGGCCGTGAAATTCTATCCAGCGTGGTGGCTTCGCAGATTGATATTCACCGCAAATATGGCGGTGTCGTGCCGGAGCTGGCCTCGCGCGAGCATTTGCGAAGGATTGTGCCGGTGGTTCGCGAGGCGCTCGAAGACGCCAGGCTGAGCTTGCAGGACGTCGATGCCATCGGCGTTACGCACGGACCGGGTCTGGTCGGCGCGCTGCTGGTCGGAATCACCTACGGCAAGACTCTGGCGGAGTCTCTCGGCAAGCCACTGGTGCCTGTGAATCACCTGGAAGGCCATATTCACGCTGTTTTTCTGGAAGCTCACCAAGCTGGCAACATTCCGAATCTCCCCGCCGTTTGCCTGATCGTTTCGGGAGGCCATACGGTTCTCTACGAAGTGCGCCCCCAAGCCGGCGAGAATCACGATGCAGCCATGCTTTGGTGCTACCGAAAGATTGGACAGACGCGCGACGACGCCGCCGGCGAAGCCTACGACAAGGTCTCCAAGCTGCTCGGACTCGGCTATCCTGGCGGGCCGGTTTTGGATCGGCTGGCGTCCACTACCGCCGGGGAACCGCCACCCGTAAGGTTTGGTCCAACAAAAATAAAAGGGAATGCCTACGATTTCAGCTTCAGTGGCCTCAAGACGGCCGTTTTGTACCACCTTCGGGAAAATCCCGATTACGCGCCCGAAATTCAGTTGCGCGAAACAGCACTTGCTCGAGGCGAACGCAAATTCGACCAACTGTTGCCGTTGTGCAGTCCGAAGACGCTGGGTCTCGTCAAGGAATTCCAGAATGCCGTCGTTCGCGAACTCGTGGAACGCACCACTAAAGCCGCGGAAGAATTGGGCGTGCCGACGATACTTGTCTCGGGCGGTGTTGCGGCCAATCGCCAGCTGCGCTCCGCATTTAAAGAACGAGCAGCCGCTCTTGGCCGCAGGGTCTATTTCCCGAGCCCGGCGCTTTCCACCGACAATGCAGCGATGATTGCTGCCGCAGCGTACCCTCGCTTTAAGCATCACATTCTTGCCGATACGTCTCTTAATGCGTCGGCCTCTTTGCCTTTGGCCTGAGCGCCAGGCCCTCGCCGAGCCGGGCAGCATTCGGAGCTGGGCCTTGCTCAGGTTAAAATGCCGCCTCATGCGAATCGCCACCGACACCGGAGGAACGTTCACGGATTGTGTTTTCGTACGCGACGGCAAACTCGAGATCTTGAAAGTTCCGTCACAGCCCAAGCAGCCCGCGGCCTCGATTGCGAAAGCTCTGGCGCAAGTCGAACGCCGGCTCTTCGGCGAAGCGCCCGCCAAGATCGATCTGGTCTGCGGCACCACGGTCGGCACCAATGCGCTGCTGGAACACCGCGGCGGTCGCGTCATGCTGATCACGACCGCGGGTTTTGAAGACGTGCTCGAGATCGGCCGGCAAGCCCGGCCCAAACTCTATGATCTGCTCTTTCAAAAAACCGAGGTGCTGGTACCGGGAAGCCGCCGCTTCGGCGCTCGGGAACGTGTCGTCGCGGACGGCGGCATTCTCAAGGCACTTGCTCCGGCGGAAATTCGGCGCCTGCTGCGCAAAATCAAACAAATACATCCGGACGCCGTCGCCGTCTGCTTTCTTTTTTCTTTCCGCAATCCGCGCAACGAGGCGGCCTTGGCGAAAGCTCTGCGCCGTGCGGGTTATCTGGTCTCCGTTTCGCACGAAATCCTGCCCGAGTTTCGCGAATTCGAACGCACCTCAACCACAGTCATCAATGCTTACCTCGCGCCGGTGATGACCTCGTTCCTTCGCGAAACGCAAGCCTGCGCACGCTCCACTTGGACGCAGGAACGCTCGAGGTCAAAGGTCAGCGTTGGCGTCATGCAATCGAACGGCGGCATCATCTCTTCACAACGCGCCGCCGCCGAACCTGTGCGAACCGTCCTCTCCGGCCCAGCCGGAGGCGTCCTGGGAGCCGCTTATGCTGCGCGTCTTGCCGGCCTCGATAAGGTACTCTCGTTCGACATGGGCGGCACTTCGACCGATGTCGCCCTTCTGTCGGGCGAAACGCAAATCACCAGCGAAGCTCGCGTCGCAGGACTTCCCGTGGCCGTGCCCATGTTGGAGATTCACACTGTCGGTGCCGGCGGCGGTTCGCTCGCCCGTTTCGACAAAGGAGGCGCGCTTCGTGTCGGTCCCGAGAGCGCTGGCGCGGACCCTGGCCCTGTTTGCTTTGGCCGTGGGGAATCGCCGACCGTAACCGACGCCCACGCTGTCCTTGGCCATTTTGGCAACCGCGGCCTGTTGAACGGGGCATTCCCGCTCGACACTGCCCGCGCACGGCGCGAACTGCACAAGCGCAAAGGCAGATTTGCCAGCGCCGAAGCCTTCGCGCAGGGGATCATCGGCGTCTCCAATTCCGCTATGGAGCGTGCCCTGCGTCTGGTTTCGATCGAACGCGGCCACGACCCGCGCGACTACACTCTGGTGGCTTTTGGGGGTGCCGGAGGCCTGCACGCGTGTGATCTGGCCGAAGCTCTCGAGCTTCGCGGCGTCCTGCTTCCGGTCTTTCCCGGAGCTCTTTCTGCGGTGGGGATCCTCGGCGCCGACGTCGTGCGGGACTTTTCTCGCACAGTTCTGCTGGCCGTCGGCGGACCCGCCGAGGCTCTCGATCGCGCAAAGCGATATCTGATAGGCATGCAACGCAGCGCGCGCGAATTTCTTCGTAGTGAAGGGTTTGCAAGCACTCGGCAACGCTTCGAGCAGCGGCTGGATGTACGCTACGTCGGACAAGCCTATGAACTCAGCGTTCAGGCAACGGCACGCTTTGTCGAAGACTTTCACCGCGCGCATGAACACGCGTACGGTCACGCCGAACCGCGACGCCCGGTCGAAATCGTCAACGTCCGTTGCCGTGCCATCGGGCTTTCGCCGGAAATTACGCTGCCGCGCATTCCGAAATCGCGAGCGGGTGCGGCTCCTTTCGCGCTGGCGAAAGTGAAGTGCTTCCTGACCGGAAGGGGCAGGGAAATCCCTCTCTACGATCGCCAAGCTCTGCGCTGGGGGCACTCCTTCGCCGGTCCGGCAATCATCACGGAGTACAGCGCCACGTCTTTGCTTCCTCGAAACTGGCGCGCGCGTGTCGACGTGTACGGACAAATTCACCTGAAGATGTCCCCCAAGAATGCGAGGCGCCATGGCTTCTAGAAAAAACAAGCCTGACGCCATGCTGCTGGAAGTGTTCAAAAACATCTTTCATTCTATTGCCGAAGAAATGGGCGCCGCCCTCCGCCGCTCGGCATTTTCTCCAAACATTAAAGAACGCCGCGACTATTCATGCGCCGTCTACAACGCGAATGGCGAAGTCCTGGCGATGGGCGACCATATGCCCGTTCATCTCGGCTCCATGCCGGCATCGGTTGCTGCCGCGCGTCACTCGCTGTCGTTCTCACCCGGTGACATTGCCTTGCTGAACGATCCGTTTGCCGGCGGCACGCACCTGCCCGATCTGACCTTGGTCGCGCCCGTCTTTCTGCCTCGCGAAAACTTCCCGCACTTTTTTGTCGCCAGTCGCGCCCACCATGCCGACATAGGCGGCGCACTTGCAGGCTCCATGGGTCCCGCTCGTGAAATTTATCAAGAAGGCTTGCGCATCCCGCCCGTCAAGATTTTTCGCAACGGAAAACCGGACAACGACGTGTTGCGCCTGCTGCTGGCTAACGTCCGCACTCCATTGGAACGAGAAGGAGACCTAGGGGCACAGATCGCGTCCTGTCGCTTGGGCGAAAGACGCCTCCAAAAAATCGTTACCAAGTACGGTGTCCGGATGACCGACGTTTACGCCACTCACTTGCTCGACTACTCCGAAAAAGTGATGCGCGCCGAGTTGTTTTCGCTTAAACCCGGCAAATACCGCGCCGAAGATTTTCTCGATAGCGACGGCGCCGGTTCCCGACCTCTCCGCATCCGCGTGACGATCCAGGTCGCGCACAGCTCGGCCGTCGTGGATTTTACCGGCTCCGCTCCACAGTGTGCCGGCAACCTCAATGCCGTCGAAGCCATCGCTGTTTCCGCTGTCTACTATGTGTTCCGGTCACTCCTGTCGGAAGACGTTCCGGCAACCTCGGGCCTGCTCCGTCCCCTCACGGTCATCGCCCCTTCAGGAACTATCGTCAACGCCGTTCCGCCGGCTGCAGTCGCCGGTGGCAACGTCGAAACCTCACAACGTATCGTAGATACGCTGCTTCGTGCTCTCGCGAAAGCCGCTCCTCATAGAATTCCCGCCGCCAGTCAGGGCACCATGAATAATCTCACCTTCGGCGGTTTCGACCCGCGCCGCGCCAATCGCCCTTTCACCTACTACGAGACCATTGCCGGCGGCTGTGGCGCTTCTCCGCTTCACGACGGACCTTCGGCGGCCCATTCACACCTGACCAATTCCTGGAACACGCCGACAGAAGTCTTCGAGGAGGCCTATCCCGCGCGCGTGAATCGCTATGCTATTCGCCACGGCTCAGGCGGTGCCGGAAGGCATCGCGGTGGCGATGGTATTATTCGGGAACTCGAATTCCGGGCTGCGGTCGAAGTCGGCCTATTGACGGATCGCCGCTCCACCGCTCCTTACAGTCTCCACGGTGGACAACCCGGCTCGCCAGGAAAAAATACGCTGAAGGCCGGCGCCTCCGTGAAAACGCTTGCAGCGAAAAGTGCTTTCAGAGCTTCGCCCGGCGACACTCTGCGAATCGAAACTCCCGGAGGAGGCGGCTGGGGAACTCCTTCACCGAGAAAGAACAATCGCGCAAATCGCCGTAAGCGCTCACGGCACGATTCTTGACCACCACCAAAATAAAAAGGGACAAGCTGTTTGCCTGCCCCTTCAAATTTCTTCCAAAATCGTTTCTGCTTACTGCTCGAAGCCTTCCTGCATTACCGGCAGCTGCAGCTTTGCCTTCGCCAGCGACTTCAGCACCATCGTTTCCGCCGATTCCGCCGAAGTATTCCGTGCCGTCGCCATCTCGCTGATCAGCAAATACTTGGCGCGTTCCAGCATTTTCTTTTCGCGGAAGGAAAGTGGCTTACTGCGGCTGAGGGAGCACAAACTCTTGAGGACTACAGCAACTTCGAGTAGCGAGCCCGTGCGCATTCTTTCGGAGTTTTCCTTAAAGCGATGCTTCCAATCGTGGTGGCAATTCAGCTTGCCGCGCTCCAGAAAACCCAGCACTTTGCTCGTATCGTTCGTTTTCATTACCGAGCGCAGTCCGACGCTCAGTGCGTTGGATTGGGGCACCATCACGCGGAGGCCGCTCGATACGATACGAATCATGTAATAGCGTTCTGTTTTTCCGTTCAGGATTCCGTAATTGATTTGCTCGATGGCCCCAACGCCGTGGTTCGGGTAGACGACCTTATCGCCAATTTTGTAATCCATGATTTTCGGATGCCCCCTTGAGGTACCAAAGGCAGTGTAGGGGTTTGTGCGCAGAGAGTCAAGATATATCGTTTGGAATGAGAGAGTTACCGCCCGCGCCTGGCGGTTTTGGTCATGAAATTGCTCAACGTTTACGATATGGTACCCCGGCCCGGCCCTCTTTTTGCCTAATTCGCCTATACTGGCGTCATGCATTTCATTTTGGTGGACACTGCTGATGCCCGAGGTTGCGTCGCCCTGTTTCGCGATGCACAACTGCTTGAGCTGGCGTCCCATTCTGCGGAACAGGAGTTTTCGTCCTGGCTCCTGCCTGCGGTCCGGGATTTGCTTTCGCGAGAGGCGCTAAGTCTTGCCGATCTGGATGCTTACGCGGTTTGCTCTGGCCCCGGATCGTTTACCGGGTTGCGAGTTGGGCTGACGACAGTGAAGGCATGGGCCGAGGTCTTTCAGAAACCCATCGTAGCGGTCTCGCGCCTCGAGGCGCTTGCTTTGTGGCAACTTCCCACTGCTAACACACGCAGCTCTTACGTGGCCGCCTCGTTCGATGCCCGCCGGAACCAGGTGTTCGCCGCAGTATACGATGGTGAGGGTGTCGCCGTTGAACCCGAAACCGTTATAAGACTGGAAAATTTCTTGAGCAACCTGGATGACATTTGTGGTACTTGGCCGGTTCTTTGGCGCACCCCCGACCCACAACTGCTTGAAGCGGAGCCTCGATGGGCCTTCCGCAAGTCCAAGGGAGACACGCTCGAGCCTGTCCAGCCGCCTTTCGCCGTCCAGCTTGGCGCACTCGCGCATCAAAAGCTCCGGACAGGGCAGACTACGGACGCGGTCTCGCTCGACGCCAATTACCTTCGCCGCTCCGACGCCGAACTGTTTTGGAAAGACCACGTCACTGCGGTAAGGGCATGAGCGCCAGCCTTGACCCTTCTCACTCCTGCCGCTCCGGCCGTCCCGAAGACGCCACTGCAATTCGCTCTATCCTCGTCGAATCCAATCTTTCCGCCCCTGCTCCGGGCGATCTGGAGCGCGATACGCACGCGCGCATCGGCGAAATCCTTACCTTTGTCTGTGAACAAAACCGTCAACTTGTAGGCGTTCTTCAATGGCGCCATCTCGGCGAAGAAGCAGAAATTCTCGATCTTGCCGTGCTTCGGAACTATCGTGGCCATGGTCTGGCGTCGTTCCTTCTCAAATACTTCCTGGAACACGTTTCGCAATCATCGGTCCGCGCGATCTTTCTCGAAGTCCGCGAATCCAACCTTCCCGCCATAGCCCTCTACAAAAAATTCGGCTTTCAAGTCGCCGGCCGTCGCCGCAATTACTATCGCAATCCTGATGAATGTGCGCTCCTGATGAATCTCCCACTGCAGGCCTAGTACAAAAATACCTGTCGTTCTCTCTTGACTCCCCCTTTGCGCGGCGTTACCTTCAGCCACGTCGGGACCTGACCGCATCCCATCCCGGCACAGGGGAACTAGCAGCAAGTACTCAAACTTTGACGAGCCCTTAGGAGGAGGAACGCATGGCAACATTGCAGCGGAGCCCTCGGGACATACTCCTCGATACAGACGCCGATTATCAGCGTCTGTTGGAGCAGCATCACCGGTACGACGAAGAGTTGCAACGCATCCTCAAAGAACCCTACCTTAGTTCGGAAGATCTCCTGGAAGAAATCAAGCTGAAAAAGTTAAAGCTCCACTGTAAGGACGAGATGGAGCGGATTGCGTCGCGTATCCAACGCACGCGCGCGCAACACGCCTGAACCGTAGCGCGCGCCTCCCGCCACGAAGTCAAGACGCTGTCCAATGCGGCGCGGAATTGTCCTTACTTGGATGGCAAGTTCGGGATTTGCCTGTGCGGCCTCATCTGCAGTGAGGTGTAGGGTGAAGTTCCTGCCGGCGCGCGCCTGGCTCGCCGCCCGCGCTGTGGTATCTTCATTAGCGCATGGTGAAAGAGGGCTACTATTTCGGCGTTCCACCCGTCCTTCTTGGCGGTTTCGCCGCCCTGTTTCATTGGTGGATTTTGGGATCGATCTTGATCGCCCTCGGACTTTTCTGCTTTTCCTTCTTCCGCGATCCGGAGCGGGCGATTCCCGAAAATCCCTCGGCAATCGTTTCGCCGGCCGACGGTCGCGTGGTTGTCATTACCGATGAACTTAACGCCGGCCGCCCCGGCATGCGCATCAGCATCTTCCTGGCCATCTGGAATGTGCACGTCAACCGCTCTCCGGCAGCCGGAGTAATCACCAAAGTGGACTATCGCCCCGGAAAATTTCTTGCCGCGTGGGATGCCAACGCTTCCACACAAAACGAACAGAACATTTTCACGTTGGCTACCGCGGCCGGAAATATCGAATTCAAGCAAATCGCCGGTCTCGTCGCCCGCCGCGTGGTCTCCTGGAAGAAACCTCAGGACGTTGTTGCCAAGGGCGAGCGCATCGGTCTTGTCCGTTTCGGTTCGCGGGTGGATCTCTGGGTTCCCGTCGGCTCGGAACTTCTGGTAAAAGTAGGAGACACGGTGCACGGCGGTTCCACCACGCTCGCCCGTTGGCCGGCCTCTGTACCTTCGTCACGCTCTGAAGAACCAGCGCACCTCGCGGAGACGCATAACTGACCATGGCTGAGATCGATCAGCACGAGATCCCTTTCGAAGGCCGCCGCTCCCGCACGCAGGCCCGGCTCCGCCGTGGCATCTTCCTCCTGCCGAGCCTTTTCACCGTTGGCAATCTTCTTTGCGGATACTACGCTTGCGTCGCCTCATTGATGGGCGCGCACGACGATTTCAACCGCGCCGCCAAGGCCATCGGCTTGGCCATTCTGTTCGATTCTCTTGACGGCCGCGTCGCCCGCATGACCGGCACCAACACCGAGTTCGGCGTTCAATTCGATTCTCTCGCCGATGTCGTCAGCTTTGGTATCGCTCCCGGCCTCCTCGCTTATGCCTGGGGAGTTCGTGGCCTCCCCGATTCGTCCTCGCAGGCTTCGCAAGTCGCGCAGTTTGGCTGGTGGTTTTGTCTCGCCTTCGTGGTCTGCTGCGCTTGGCGGCTGGCCCGTTTCAATGTTCAGGGCATGGCGCCCGGAGGCTCAAAATATTTTGTCGGTATGCCTACTCCCGCCGCTGCCGGCATGATTGCCGCCACCGTCCACTCGGTCCGCGGTTTCCCCGTTCAGGACTGGCGGTGGTCGGTCGCTTGGATCATGCTGGCCTTGTGTCTCGCAGCTCTGATGACCAGCACCATCCGCTTTTACAGTTTCAAGGACGTCCCATGGACCCGCAAGCAGCCTTCGCTAAATGTCGTCCTTCTGGCGCTGCTTGCCGCAGCCATTTGGCGGTGGTCCGAGATCGTCCTTCTCCTTATTGCCGGCTCCTATACGGCTACCGGCGTCGCGCTTCATCTCGTTCGCTTTCTTCGCCATCGCATTGTATCGCGTACTGCTTCTCCTTGAGCGCACTCTGACCCATGGCCACTCCTCTTGAATCGCGCCGTATGGTAATCGCCGGCGCATCGTCGCTCCTCGGCGCCGAGCTCAAATCCTTGCTCGAAGAAAGCCGTTTCGCGGCGTCCGACTTCCGGCTCGTTGACGAAGAAGCCGCCGCTGGCACGCTTACCGAAGCAGGCGGGGAGGCAGCTGTTATTCAGCCCGTTGAAGAGGACAGCTTTGACAGAGCCTGGATCATTTTCTTCACCGGCTCTGCTGCCTTCACAAGAGCAAACCTCACGCTGGCGAAACGCAGCGGCGCACACATCGTAGATCTCTCCGGTGAACTAGCTGGCCAAGTCGATGTCCACACATGGCTCCCGAAAATATCAACAGTAGCGGCTAAAGCGTACGCCGGCCCGTTCGCCATTCCGTCAGCACCAGCCGAAATCATCGCGCGTTTGGCCATTGCGGTCAGCTCGCTCGAACCCTCGGCCATAAGCGCGGTTGCCTTCCAGCCTGTCTCCGCCGCTGGCAAACATGGCATCGAAGAACTCGAATCTCAAACTGGCCAGCTTCTCTCTTTCCAGTCCGTCGGCAAGCTGGTCTTCGACGCACAAGTTGCGTACAGCATGCTGGACCGCTTCGGCCCCTCCAGCGGCCAATCGCTCAGCGCAGCGCTCGCCGCCATCCGCAGGGAAGTACAAGCCCTTCTGCCCTCCGCGCCAAAATCCCCATCCATACAACTTCTTCATGCTCCTGTTTTCTACGGCACGACGGTATCCGCCGCCGCCTTTTTCAATTCGAATTTGCCCGCCGCCGCCATCACCAAGCTCTGCGTCGAGGCTGGTTTCACGGTCACCGACGATTCCGCTCCTCCCAGCAATGTCAGCTCGGCCGGTGAAATCTCCCTGCAACTCGCCCCGCCTTCACCCGACCCCTCCGCCGCCGGCGCGTTCTGGTTCTGGGCTGCCGCTGACAACCTTCGCCTTCCCGCCGCGAACGCGGTAAAATTGGCCGACAAACTTTTGGATCAAACGCCGTCCGAATGAACCGCGCCTCCGCCACGCTCACATTCTTCGCTGCTTTCGCCCTCTGCGGCTGCGGTTATCACATCGCCGGCCACAACGACGCCCTGCCCAAAACGATTCACGTTATTGCGGTTCCTGCTCTAGAAAACAAGACCACCAGCTATCGCATCGAGCAGCGCCTTACCGCGGCCACCATTCATCAATTCCTGGCCACCACACCCTACAAGATCGTCTCCACCGATGGCGGTGCCGATGCCGTGCTGCGCGGCAAGGTCCTCACCGTCGAAGCAGTGCCGTTGCTTTTCGTCACCACACCTGCCACCACAACGCAAGCCTCCACGACGCGCGCCACCACCATGCTCGTCACCATGAGGTGCGAAGTCACCCTCAGTGAGGCTGCCACTGAGAAAATCCTCTATCACAACGACAACTTCGTTTTCCGTAACGAATACGAAATCTCCACCGACGTAAAGAGCTTCTTCGAAGAGCAAGATCCCGCGCTCGATCGCATGGCACAGGATTTCGCCGAACGCCTCGTTGCCGCCATCACGGAGAACTTCTGATGCCCTCCATCGGCCCCGAAGAACTCCTCGCCCGACTCAAAAAAGCCAAACCGATTCCAGCGCTCTTGCTCCTCGGCGAAGAAACGTACCTGCGCGATTCCTGCCGCGCCGCACTGATTGACGCGTACGTCTCCGACGCCGCACGCACCTGGGCCATCTCCCGCTTCTCAGCCGACCGCGGTGAAGTGCAATCGGCTATCGACCAGGCGCAAACACTGCCCATGCTCTCTCCGCAGCAGGTTGTCTTTCTTGAAGAAGTCGAAGCCATCGAGGAGTTCGGGGAAAAAAAACGAGAAGACGCCGTGAAACAACTGGAAGCGTATCTCGATGATCCCGCCTCTTTCACCGTGCTGGTGATCGAAGCGGCGCATCTTGACCAGCGCATGCGCCTGGGCAAAATTCTTGGCGAAAAGTCTCTGGTGGTTCAGGTAGGTCTCGGCGATAACCAGGATCAACGCAACGCCACCGCCGTCGCTCTCGCCAAATCGCTGGCCCGCGAGCAGGGAATTGACTTCGAAAAGGGTGCCGCCGAGGACCTCGCCGAATCCGTTGCCGCCGATCTCCAGCGTCTCAAAACCGAAATCGAAAAGCTCGCCACATATCTCGGCGATAGAAAGACCATCCGCCGCGAAGAGGTCTCGCTCATGGTCATCTCGGAAAAGGCCGCCACCGTCTGGGAACTTGCCGATTTCCTCGCCGCTCGCCGTTCGAAGCCGGCTTTGGAATTCCTCGCACGCCTTCTTCGCGACGGCGATGAACCGCTTTCCATCGTCGGCGCACTCGCCTGGATGTACCGCAAGCTCATCGAAGCCAGCGAATTCAGGGGAGCGGTCAACGGCTGGCAAGCAGCGCGTTCTCTGCAAATGCGGCCCGATCAAGCCGAACTCGCCGTCCGCAACGCGCGCCAGATCTCCAAGCCGCGCCTCCTTGCAGGACTGCGGGCTCTCCAGCGTGCCGACGATCGCCTCAAGTCCGGCGAAAAAGACTCCCGCGCGGTCCTGGAATTCCTCATTACCGAACTCACCGCCCCAGACACCCGCGCTGCCGCAAAATAGCTAGGCTGAGGACCTGTCATCGCGAGACCGCATATGGTGCGGTCGAAAGGATCGCAACGTCGTGTCCGGAAAAACAAAAAAGGCCGGACAATTCGTCCGGCCCTTCCAATGGAACTCTACAACGCTGAACTCTTGAACTGCTCTTTCTTACTTCGCCGCTGCCTTAGCCTTCAGGCCGTTGTACGCCACCGCCAGCCGCGACTTGTAGCGGTTTGCCGTGTTCTCGTGCAGCACGCCCTTGGTGATCGCCTTATCAATCTCGCTCAACGTCGGATGCAATAAATTCCCCGCCGCCGTCGCATCGCCCGCGCTGATTGCCCCGCGCAATTTCTTGATTGCCGTACGCACCCGCGTCCGGTTAGCCCGGTTCACTTCCGCACGTTGACGAGATTGTGCCGCGCGCTTTAAAACCGACTTTTTCTTTTTCTTTACTTTGGTAGCCTGTCCTTGGGCCATCTAGCAAGCGCTCCTTTAGCGTATCGCTCAAACCATTGATTTTAGGGGACGCATACCGCCCTGTCAATTCGCGCGAATCGATAACGCCGTAGGTGCCGCGGAAGTTAGCCCAGCCCGGAAGGGCTGGGTATTCTAGCGAGGAGAGCCCAAGCGCTGTAGGCGCGACACATCGCGTTCCCGCACGGTTCGTAACGCGTTCGACCGGGGACCGTCGCTACAATTAACCTGCCCATGACCTCCCCCGCCAAACTCGACGCCGCCACTCACGCCGCCAAACGCGACGATCTCCGCCTACTCATCAACTCCCGCCATGCCCTCCTCACCATCGAAACCACCGAAGAAGACCGCGTCGAACAACTCCTCTTTGAAGTTGCCAGCGATCTCGGCGTCCCTCTTTTCACCTGGAGCGTCACCCTCGGCCTGGCCCGTTTCCACGGTGCTCCCATCTACAACTCCGAGCCG
This sequence comes from Candidatus Eiseniibacteriota bacterium, assembly GCA_035607085.1. Classification (GTDB taxonomy): domain Bacteria; phylum Acidobacteriota; class Terriglobia; order Acidiferrales; family UBA7541; genus Acidiferrum. The sequence continues at coordinate 28,739 of DATMZI010000103.1, forward strand.
CCCGAAGCCGCCCTGTCCAACATCGCCGCGGTCCAGGGCGACGGCATCTTCCTGCTCAAGGATTTCGCCCGCTACTGCGAAAACGACAAAGTTTGCCGCCGCTTGCGCGAACTTGCCGAACAATTCCGCACCGCCCGCCGCTCCATCGTCATCACTGCCGGAGCCATCAACCTCCCGCCAGAACTAGCTGGCGAATCCGCTCTGTTCGAACTCGGCCTGCCTGGCGCCGACGAACTTCTCGCCGGCGTCAAGCAAACTCTCGCCGATCTCAGCCGTGAATCCCGTATCGCCTCCACACTCGATTCAAACGACCTGCAAAAGCTCGCCACCAACCTTTCCGGCCTGCCCTTCGCCGAAGCGATGCGCACGCTGCGTCTGTGCGTTCTCGAGCAAGGCGGCGCCAATCTCGCCCTCCTCGATTCTGTTCTCGAAGCAAAAAGGGAACTCCTCCGCGGCGACGGCCTGCTCGAATCCATTCGCCGCGACAAATCTTTCGCCGACATCGCCGGCCTCGCTCGCCTCCGCGACTGGATCGCCAAGCGCAAAAGCGCGCTCACTCCCGAAGGCCAGCGCTTCGGCCTCGTTCCACCCAAAGGTATTCTCATCACCGGCGTCCAAGGCTGCGGCAAAAGTCTCGCCGCCCGCGCTGTCTCTGGCGAATGGGGATTCGAACTCGCTCGCCTCGATGCGGGCGCTCTCTACGACAAATTTGTCGGCGAATCCGAAAAGCGCCTCCGCAAAGCGCTCGACCTCGCTCAAAAAATGTCTCCTCTTGTCCTGTGGATCGACGAAATCGAAAAAGCCTTCGCCTCGGCCGGTTCTAGCGGCGATGCCGATGCTGGCCTCTCCCAGCGCCTCCTCGCCACCCTCCTTACCTGGATGCAGGACCGCGAATCCGGCGTCTTCCTCGCCGCCACTTCCAACAACATCGTCGCGCTCCCTCCCGAAATGCTTCGCAAAGGCCGCTTCGACGAAATCTTCTTCGTGGATCTGCCCGCGCCCGCCGTGCGAATCAATCTTTTCGCGCTTCACCTGAAAAAACGCAATCGTGACCCACAAACCTTCGATCTCGCAAAACTTTCTTCTGCCAGCGACGGGTTCTCCGGCGCAGAAATCGAACAATCCATCGCCTCCGCCCTGTACTCGGCATTCGCCGCCAAGCAGCAGCTCAACACCGAGATCGTTCTCGCCGAGCTCAAATCCACACCACCCCTAAGCGTCACCCGCGCCGAAGACGTTTCCGCCATCCGCCTCTGGGCCAAATCCCGCGCCGTCCCCGCCGACTGAACGACTCACGCTGATGCTCATCGACTCGCAGCGAGAAGTGGACTCCAATGCAAAACGCAATAACCGGTGGCTCGAACTCTTTTCTTGTACGGTAGTTGTGCCCGCGCTTTTGCTCGCGGTGCTCTGGATTCCCATGCGCGAGGCGGGGCTGGGCGCATCTGCGGACTTCGTTCAATTCTACGCGGCCGGGAAAATCGTCGTGAGCGGCCAGGGCGCCCGGCTCTATGACGCGAACCTTCAGTCGGACATCGAACGCCAGGTTGCTCAGCATGTCGAGCCCATCTTGTTCAATCACCCGCCATTCGAAGCGCTCGTGTATGCCCCGCTCGCGCATTTCGGTTTCTCCACCGCGTTTGCGATCTGGACCTTCCTCAATTTGTCGCTACTCGGTGCGGCTTTTTTTCTGCTTCGCGTATATGGCCCGCCCTTTGGCCTGGCCGAGCGTCTGCTCCTCCTCGCAGTCGCTTTTTATCCCGTTCTTGCCACAATGATTCAAGGGCAGGATTCCCTTTGGATTCTGCTGGCTTACGTCGCCGCTTTCCTAGCGCTCAAACGCGGCCACGACTTTTCATCCGGCATGTTCCTCGGGATCGCATTCATCAAGCCGCAGCTCGTCGTGCCCTTTGCCCTCCTCATGCTGCTGCGCGGAAGATGGAGATTCTTCCTCGGTCTCGTGCTCGCCGCCGCGATTCTGGCCGCAGTTTCCATCCTGGTCGTGGGACCGTCCGTCGCACTTCAATATCCGCCGATGCTCTTGCATATGAACGACCAGGCGCACGCCGCCACGTTTCATCTTTTTCCCGAGAGCATGCCCAATTTGCGCGGACTGTTTACGCTGGTATTTGGCGCTAGTCTTACGCCCTTTGTGCTCAGCGCCTTGCTTGCACTGGCCTCTCTCGCTGTTCTGATTCTTGCCTGGCGGTCTGTGGTACGTTGGTCCTCGTTCGACCTCTCTTTCTCGCTCATGCTCGTCACCACTTTGCTGGTCAGTTTCCATCTGCTGCTCCACGACCTCAGCCTGCTCATCCTTCCGGTTTTTCTATTCCTGAACTTTCTCCACATTCATCGAACGTCGTGGGCAACGTCGAAAATTCTGCGTGTTACACCGTTTGTTTTACTTTTTCTGACCATTCTCATCGTGCAATCGCTTCACCAGCGCAACTTTAGTCTTGCGGCAGTCGCCGTGGCCGGTTTCGCTCTCGCTATCGTCGCCACCGCATCCGAATCTCCGGCCAAGGTGTGATATATAGAGCTGCCGCGGCCTCTATTCTGACTTTCAGCGTGGGGTTGGTTATGAAACTTCGTCGTCCGGTTGCGCTGTTTTGCATAACTCTCTGCGTCTTGTCTTGTGGCACGGCCGCACAAAATCCGCCGGAGCCCAGCCCGCTCGCCAAAGACGTCGCCAAACTCGAGGAGAAAACCGCGCGTCAAGAGAAGACCCTGCAGGACTGGCCCAACCTGGCGCGCTACCGCTACGCCAACGCCCAGCTTACTGCTTCCGCGTCGGGCACTCGGGCGAAGATCAACGACCAGCCGCGTGTCGTCTTCCTGGGCGACTCCATCACCGACGCTTGGCCCGAGCCGCGCTTCGGCGAATTCTTCCCCGGCAAGCCCTATGTCGGCCGCGGCATCAGCGGTCAAACCACTCCTCAAATGCTCGTTCGTTTTCGGCCCGACGTGATTGCTCTTCAACCCGCCGCCGTTGTCATTCTTGCCGGTACGAATGATCTCGCAGGCAACACCGGCCCCATGTCGCTCGAAGAGATCGAAGCCAACCTCGTCTCCATGTCTGAACTCGCTCATAGCAACAAAATCAGAGTCGTATTTGCCACCGTCCTCCCGGTCTATGACGGCGGACACCGCGCCGACGGTTCCACCATCATCATGTCGGACCGCCGCCCGCCAGAAAAAATCCTCGCTCTCAACCAATGGATCAAAACCTACTGCGCCGATCACGACGACATTTACCTCGACTACTTTTCTGCAATGGTTGACCCAAAAGGCTTCCTGAAAAGGGAGCTTAGCGAAGACGGCCTGCACCCCAATAAAGCCGGCTACGACCTCATGGCGCCCCTGGCCCAAGCCGCCATCGACAGAGCCCTCAAGAGAAAATAGCTTCTGTCCTGGATCCCTACAGGAGCTCCGCCGGCTAGAGTTCATGCAGTCAGCTGCGTTTATGCCGGTGTAGGTCCTTCTGAAACCGCCGGCGTGTGAATTTCTTCGCCGCCTCCAAATCTGGTGGTGTAAAATCCCATCCGTTTTGCTCAGGTCATTCCGACGGTGGCTGCCCGGGAATCTTGTAAGGTTTCACAGCAAGGAGATGCTATGAACAGTCCTCGCGCGAAGAACGCACATGTAAATCCGTCGCGCCTCCTTCGACGGTTTGCGTTGATTCCGATTCTTCTTGTTTGTTGCGCAATCTCAAGTGGCGCGCAATCCGCCGCGCCTCTGCTCCTTCGCGATCCCTCCATCAGCAAAACGCAGATCGCGTTCGCCTATGCCGGCAGCATCTGGACCGCCAACCGCGACGGCAGCGATCTCCGCAGGCTCACCACCGGCGGCCACGAATCCAACCCCGTCTTTTCGCCCGACGGTTCCCAGCTTGCCTTCACCGGTAATTACGACGGCAGCCGAAGCGTCTATGTCGTTTCCGCGAATGGTGGCGAACCGCGACGCCTCACGTATCACCCAAGCGACTACGATGCGGTGGGCTGGACACCCGACGGTAAGCGCATCCTCTTCGTCTCAGGCCGCACCGCCTTCGCCGGCGGTGTCACCCAACTCTTCACCGTTCCGGCCGAAGGTGGTTTCGCCACTCCCGTTCCGCTTGTACGCGCCTCCGACGGATCGTTTTCTCCCGACGGCACGCGTATCGCCTACGTTCCCAATGTGCAGTGGCAAGCGGCATGGAAGCGCTATCGCGGTGGCCAGACCAAGCCCATCTGGATCGCCGGCCTTTCGGACTCCAGTGTGCAAACCACCATCCCTCGCGACAACTCGAACGACTTCTCTCCCATGTGGATCGGGGACACCATCTACTTTCTTTCCGACCGCAGTGGCCCCACCACGCTCTTCGCTTATAACGTCAACTCCAAACAGGTCAAACAACTCGTTAAAAACAATGGCCTCGACATCAAGTCGGCCTCCGCCACCTCAGACGCGGTGGTCTATGAACAGTTCGGCTCGCTTCACATTCTCGATCCCAATTCGGGAACTGATCGCGCCCTCGACCTGCATCCTCTCGCCGACCTTACCGAAGTGCGCCCAGGTTTCCGCAAGGTCGCCCCCAAGGGCATTCAATCGGCTGTGATTTCGCCTTCGGGCCAGCGCGCCGCATTTGCCGCGCGCGGCGAGATTTTTACTGTGCCTGCCGAGAAAGGCGATCTTCGCGATATCACCAACACCACGGATATCGTCGAACGCGATCCCGCGTGGTCGCCCGACGGTAAGTCCATCGCCTATTTCTCCGATGAGTCGGGTGAATACGCCCTGCACATCCGCGATCAGAACGGCCTGGGCGAAGCCCGCAAAATTGACCTCGGCAAACCGCCGACGTTCTTCTATTCGCCGAAGTGGTCGCCGGACTCCAGGAAACTTGCCTACACCGACAAACGCCTGAACGTTTGGTACGTGGACGTCGAAAAGAAAGTTCCCGTCCGCATCGATTCCGATACCTACACCGATCCCGCGCACGGCCTGCAAGTGGCCTGGTCGCCCGATAGCCGCTGGCTCGCATACACCAGGCAACTCAAGAGCCACCTGCACGCCGTCTTTGCCTATTCGCTCGAGGAAAACAAAGCGTTCCAGCTCACCGATGGCATGAGCGACGCGCTGTATCCAGCTTTCGACAAAGAAGGGAAGTATGTGTATTTCACGGGCAGTACTGACGCGGCGCTGAACACCGGCTGGCTCGATATGACCAGCTTGCAGCGTCCGGTCACGCGCAGCGTTTACGTCATGGTCCTCAAGAAAGACGAAGTGTCTCCGCTGGCGCCCGAAAGCGACGAGGAGAAAGGCAAGGACGCCGAAAAGAGCGATAAAGACAAGAAAGAATCGGCCGACAAGGATAAGCAGAAAGAAAAAGCCAAGGACCAAAGCAAAGACAAAGAGAAGGACAAAGACAAGGACGCGGAGAAGCCCAAAGAACCCCCGAAAGTGGAGATCGACCTCGAAAACATTGGCCAGCGCGTCCTGGCCATGCCGATTCCTGCGCGCAACTATTACGGTCTGTTTGCGGGGAAGGCTGGAGTCCTCTTTCTCCTAGAAGGCCCGGCCCTCGACCCCATCGACTTCGACGATGGCGGCCCATCCAGCAAGGTTCACAAATTCGAGATGAAAACCCGCAAGACCGAACAGATTCTTGAAGGCGTCACCGCCTTCGATCTCTCCTTCGACGGAGAGAAGATGCTCTACGCCAAACAAACTCAATGGACCATTGGGCCCGCCGCCAAGCCAGCCGACGGTCCTCCGCAGCCCGGCCAGGGCGGTCCTCTGAAACTCGATTCCATGGAAGCCTACGTCGATCCGCGCGCCGAGTGGAAGCACATGTACTACCAGGTGTGGCGCGATGAACGCGACTTCCTCTACGATCCCAATCTCCACGGACTGAATTTGGAAGAGGTCAAGAAGCGTTATGCGCCTTACCTGGATAGCATCGCCACGCGCGACGATCTGAACTATCTTTTCATCGAAATGGTCGGCGACATCACCATCGGCCACATGTTTGTCGGCGGCGGCGATTTTCCGGAAAGCAAGAAAATAAAAACCGGCTTGCTCGGCGCCGATTACGCCATCGAGAACGGCCGCTACCGTTTCACCCGCGTCTACAACGGTGAAAATTGGAATCCCAAGCTCCGTGCGCCGTTGACTCAACCCGGCGTCAACGGCAAAGCCGGCGAATATCTGATTTCGGTGAACGGCCGCGACGTTCGCCCGCCCGCCGACGTTTACAGTTTCTTTGAAGAAACTGCCGGCAAGCAGACGTTGCTGAAAGTTGCCGCGCAAGCGGACGGCGCGGGCTCTCGCGAAGTCACCGTGGTTCCCGTGGATGACGAAACCGGCCTGCGCAACTACGCCTGGATCGAAGACAATCGCCGCAAGGTGGACGAACTCAGCAACGGCCGTGTCGCCTACGTCTATCTGCCCGATACCTACGCTGGCGGTTACACCAATTTCAATCGCTACTATTTCGCGCAAGTCGGCAAAGATGCCGCCATCATAGACGAACGTTACAACGGCGGCGGCGACATCGCCGACTACGTGATCGATTATCTTCGCCGCCCGCTGCTCGCTTACTGGAACATGCGCGAAGGCAATGACATCACCACGCCGCAAGAGGCCATCTTCGGCCCTAAAGTCATGATCACCAACGAAATGGCCGGCTCTGGCGGCGATGCGCTGCCGTGGATGTTCCGCCGCACCAAAATCGGCCCGCTCATCGGCAAGCGCACCTGGGGCGGACTGGTCGGCCACTACACGAATCCCGGCGATCTGCTGGACGGCGGATTCACCGGCACACCTGATCTTGCCTTTTACAGTCCAGATGGAATTTGGGACGTGGAAAATCACGGCGTTCCGCCCGACGTCGAGGTGGAACTCGATCCCAAAGCGGCGCGCTCGGGACACGATGCGCAACTTGAAAAAGCTGTCGAAGTGGTGATGGATCTCCTGAAGAAAAACCCGCCACCACCGACGCCCAAGCATCCGCCATTTCCGAACTACCACAAATCCGCGGCGAACTAAGCGGCTCGGCTTCGCGCTTTCGTTGCTGGAGTGTTTCCCGATTGTTGCGAGTTGGTGAAAATCGGTGGAGCAAGCGGAACCAGCGCCGCGTCTTGAACGCCGCGGGGAAGTACGGTAGGCTGCAAATAGATTCCGGGTCTGAGGGTTTGCCATGCCAGCCCTGAGACAAAAAGAGTTGAAGTGGCTGCGTAAGAAGAGCCTGCAGTCAGCTCTTGCGGGAGGGTCCACCAGCTTATGGGAGACCGCGAAGCGGTCCAGCGGTTTGCAGTACCAGGACGTTTGCCAGCCATAGGGAAGCCTGCCACGGGTGGTTCGCCGAATACGTTTCCCGATAAATCGGCGCACCAACCCTCGACGTGGATGAGACGCACGATACACATCGCCGGAAAAATCGAACCGTTCTTTGGCACACTCGATGAGAACGTGCGTTTTCTCGAAGATGCGCTGCGCGTGCGCACGCATTTGCACGACACCAAATTGACTATTGAAGGCGGCCACGAAGACGTGGACCAGGCGGCGCGCATCGTCGAAGAGTACAACCACGCCGCCAGCCATGGCCGCCATCTGACCGGCGAAGAAGTGAAGTCGCTGATGCGTGTGGTGCTGGATGCGCCACACGAATCGCCGCGTGGCATGTTTGAGGGTGGCAAGCAACGCGCGTTCGGCAAAAAGCAAGTCACGCCCAAAAACGCCAGCCAGCGCCGCTATATGGAAGAAATCGAAGCGCATGACATGGTGTTCGGTATTGGGCCAGGCGGAACAGGGAAAACCTACATCGCCGTGGCCATGGCCGTCAGCGCTCTGCTTACCAAGCAAGTGAACCGAATTATTCTCGCGCGGCCTGCCGTGGAAGCCGGCGAGAAATTGGGATTTCTACCCGGCACGCTGCAGGAAAAAGTTGATCCATACATGCGGCCGCTGTATGACGCCCTGTACGAAATGCTCGATGCCGACAAGTTGGAAAGTTTTCTGGAAAAAGGAATCATCGAAATCGCGCCGCTGGCGTTCATGCGCGGCCGCACGCTCAATGATTCGTTTGTAATTCTCGACGAAGCGCAAAACACTACCAGCGAACAGATGAAAATGTTTTTGACGCGCCTGGGGTTTAATTCCAAGGCAGTGATTACCGGCGATATCACGCAAATTGATTTGCCGGCCGGGAAAAAGAGCGGCTTGGTGGAAGCGCTGGAAATTGTCGGCAAGATCGAGGGAATCGGCGCCGTCCAATTCAATGAAAAGGATGTGGTGCGGCACAATTTGGTGCAGCGCATTATCCGAGCTTACGAAGAATACGAAGCCGACCATCCGCATCGCGGCGGCAACGGCAAACTTGGAGCAGTAAAACCGGACGGGCAATAACCTCCGGGTTTCGGGGTTTGTTGCACAAACACTTCGCTAGAAAAGTCGTACTTACAAACTCTGACGGGAAAAGATGATTCTGAACAAACAGAAGAAGGTGCGGCTCGCGGCGCGGCCTTTGCGCGAGTTTCTCCGCAACGCGCAACGGGAACTGAAAATCGCGAATACTGAAATTACCGTGGCGTTTGTGAGCGAAGCGGAAATCGCGCGTTGGAACGAAGCCTACCGCAAGAAAACAGGTCCGACGGATGTGTTGTCTTTTCCGGCGGCTTTCGGCTTCACCCATAAACCCCTGACGAAAGGCAACGGTGCGCGGAGTCAGGAAATTCTTGGTGATATTGCGATCGCTCCGGAGATTGCGAGGCGCTACGCCAAGAGAAATGGCCGATCGCTCGATGCCGAAATTCGCGTATTGATGCTGCACGGCGTTTTGCATCTGATGGGGTATGATCACGAGAGCGACCACGGCCAAATGAACCGGATCGAGCAAAAGCTGCGGCGGAGGCTCGGACTCGCGTGAGTGCCTATACCTGGCTCTTCGCACTGGGGGTGCTGCTGCTGGCATCCTTTCTGCCGGTTTATTCCTACCTGGCATTGATTTACCGCGAGCTCGGCCGCATGACGACCGGGCCGGTACACGAACACCTGGACATTTTTGAAGGGGAGATCGAGCCGAAGCTCAACATTAACCGGCGCAGCGCGGGCCGCGCGTTCCGCATTCTGGGGCATTTCTGGCTGGCGTTTCTGGTGCTGCAAACCACCCGCGGAGTCGGCATTTTTGTGCGTGGCTTCTGGGAATCGGTGATCGAGCTGGCCGCGTTCATCGTTCTGGAAGTGGTGATTGCGATGCACTTCATTCCGGATATTTTGTTGTACCGGACGACGGGACGCTGGCTGATTCCGCTGCTGCCGTTTGTGCGTGCCAGTCTGGTGCTGGCGTGGCCGGTACGGGTTTTTCTCGAAGGTGCGGAATCATTGGCGCGCATTTCCGAATCGGACGCGGAGAAAACCGAAGAACAGCGGACAGAAGAAGGAATCGAAGCACTGGTGGAAGCGGCGGAAGAGGAAGGAATCATCGAGCCAGAGCAAGCGGAGCTGATCGAGCAAGTGGTGGAGTTCAGCGACAAACGGGTGCGCGAAGTGATGACGCCGCGCCCGGACATTGTCGCGATTGCTGCGAACGCCACTTTGGAAGATCTGCACGCGAAATTTACTGAGACTGGATTTACCCGCATACCGGTATTTGAGGAAACAATCGATGATATTGCCGGCATCGCGCACTCGCGGGATCTTCTGCAAGTCGCGGATGCTGATTTGCCGAAAAAGCAGGTGCGAGAGCTGATGCGTCCGGCTTTGTTCATGCCGGAAACGAAAGTCGGCTCGGATCTGCTGCGGGAGATGCGACAGAAGAGCCAGACCATGGCGGTGATTATCGATGAGCATGGCAGCGTGGCAGGCATCGCCACGATGGAAGATCTGGTGGAAGAAATCGTGGGCGAAAGCGGATCGGAAGCGACGCACCCAAAACTGGAAATGGTGAGAGAAGGAACGAGTTCGCTGTTAATGCGCGGCAGCACGGCGATTGGCCAGGTGGAGGAAATGCTGGGCGTGCAGTTTGGTGAGAGTGCAGATGAAACCGTGACGACGATTGCGGGATTGCTGAGCCATGTGAGCGGAAAAGTGCCGGCGCCTGGAGAGAAATTTGATCTGGAAGGGTTTCGGTTTGAAGTGCTTGAGGCAAACCAGAGAAAAGTGTTGCGAGTGAAAGCGCAAAAGCTGACCGGCACCGCGATGCACGCGGGCTGAAAGATCGGCTTTGCCACAGAGGCATAGAGAAAATCCAGTGACCAACGAAGACGCGAAAAAGGGATTTCGGGCGGGGTTTGTGGCGATAGTGGGGCGCCCGAACGCGGGAAAGTCGACGCTGGTGAACCATCTGGTGGGGCAAAAGATTGCTATTGTGACGTCCAAGCCACAAACGACGCGCAACCGGATCCAGGGGATTGTGACGCGCGACGATGGGCAGGTGGTGCTGATTGACACGCCTGGGCTGCACGATGCCAAGACCGTGCTGAACAAACAGATGATGCGCGAAGTGGCGGCGGCACTGGAAGGAATTGACGTGCTGGTGTTGATGGTGGACGCCAGCGAGACGCTGGCCAACCAGGGGAATCGTATGCAGCCGCATGTGGATCCGCTGCTGATCCAGCGTGCGAAGCGGTTTGAGGGTCGGACCATCCTGGCGCTGAATAAAGTAGACAAGGCGCCCAAGAACAAGCTGCTGCCCTTGATGGAAGAGTTCGCGAAGGTGCATCCGTTTGAGGCGATGGTGCCGATAGCGGCGCTAAAGGGCGAGGGCTGCGACGAGTTGCTGCGCGAGGTGATGAAGCTGTTGCCGGAGGGCCAGCCGTATTTTCCTGAAGACCAGGTGACCGACCAGCCGGAACGTTTTCTGGCAAGTGAGATTGTGCGGGAGAAAGCGATTGCGCTGACGTATCACGAAGTGCCGCACGCTCTGGCGGTGGCGGTGGACAAGTGGGAAGAGACGCCCAAGCTACTGCGGATCCAGATGACGCTGACGGTGGAGCGGCCGTCGCAGAAAAAGATTTTGATTGGGCGCAAGGGCGACATGCTGAAGAAGATCGGCACTCAGGCGCGAAAAGAGCTGGAAGAGATTTTGAGCGCCAAGATTTATCTGGGATTGTTTGTGAAGGTGGCGGAAAACTGGCGCGAAAATCCTATGGCCGTGCGCGAACTGGACTGGCACACCCAGCTCGAAGCGCTGGAGAAATACAACGCCGAGTAAGTCCCTCCGGGTTGCAGGGGCCAGGCCGAGCAGACAATTCTTTCTTTCGCCGGCGATCGCAGTCGCTTCTTTTCCATTCTCCTTTCTCAAAGACTGAGTCAGATATTTAAGCCGGGCCAGCCGTCGGCGGGGTTCTATGTGTCGGCGAGGTTCTCCCGAGCGGGGCATTGTGGCGGTTGTGGGAAGAAGCGCGGTTTGAATTGTGGCGCGAATCGAGGCGCGCAACGGTTTGAGGAGTCTGCGGAGATTCAAGCCGACAGGCGTGTTTCCTGACGCAATCTCGCAATGTCTTTCGTGGGCGCGTTTCCGAAGAAGCGGCTGTATTCTCTGCTGAACTGCGAAGGGCTTAAATAACCCACGCGCTGGGAGGTAGTTCCCGCGTCCATCATGGTCGACAGCATGAGACGCCTGGCTTCCTGAAGGCGCAGGACTTTTTGATACTGCAGAGGGCTCATCGAAGTGATCGATTTGAAGTGTTCATGGAAAGAGGAAGCACTCATGTGCACTAGCTTGGCCAGCTCTTCGACCTTCACGGGTTGGGAGAAGTTGTCGTGCAGCCAGGAAATCGCCTTTGCGATTCGGTGCACATTCGACTCCGCGAAGCCCATTTGAGCTACGCCAACCCCAATGGGGCTGCGCAACAAACGGATGAGGATCTCATCGACTACCAGCGGGGCCAGCAGTTCACTATCACCAGGCTGCGCCATACATTTCATTAATCTCGTTGCGGCGTCGACCATGCTCCCGTCGACCGGAGTGACGTAAACAGCGCTCCGGTCTTGTACCGGGGGCAGACCTTGGGGAAAGACCTTCAAGACCAGATCGGCGATTTTGCGTGGGTCGAGGTCCAGCTTTACAGCAAGGTAAGGTTCGATTTGGCTAGCCTTTGTGACCTGAGCAGCAACCGGCAGCGCAACGGAGAACACAATCATGCGGGAGGCGTCGTACTCGTACACACCTTGCCCCACGATGACGGTCTTGGCTCCCTGCGCAGCGATACACAGCGAGGCTGACCGGAGGGTGTGCACCGACTCGGGGGTTGTTCGCGTAACGCGAACGGCGTGCAGACCTGGAATGCGCAGTGCAAAACTGCCGTCGTGGGGAGCATAGGCAGCAATGTGCCGCGCCAAGGTTGCGGTAGCCGGTTCGTGTGATCCCGCGGCATTGTTTCTGAGCCGAAGAGCGGGTTCGCCGTTGGTCTTCACGGGTTCGAGGATACTCCGTTGGGGATGAAGACGCTCGCGGAATCGAATCACTCCCGGTACTGCCGGTCGCCGACGTGTTCCAGCCGGTCGACGACCATACCGCCGGGGATTTCTTGAATCGCGATGTGAGTCATGGTGGTGGTTGGAGTGGCGCCATGCCCGTGCTTCTCGCCGGCCGCCAACCTAGAACGCCTACCTGCATGCCGGTATACCCTGATTTTCGTTCCGCCGGGTGACTCGTTGCTCAGCGGCCCACCATTTTTTGGAGTTCTTCGGGGTATCGAGCACCTTGCACGGCGATCTTTGCGGCTGCGGTCTCCAGTTCGCGAAGTTCGTCGGGGGAAAGTTCGACGTCAGCGCCTCCGATGTTTTCTTCGAGCCGGTGCAGCTTGGTGGTACCCGGGATGGGCACGATCCACGGTTTCTGGGCTAGCAGCCAAGCGAGTGCGATCTGGGCAGGAGTCGCTTGCCGGCGCTGCGCAAATCTGCCGAGCAGGTCCACCACGGCTTGATTCGCTTTCCGGTTTTCCGGGTTGAAGCGAGGGACGATGTTGCGGAAATCACTTTTGTCAAACTCGGTATCTTCGCTGATCTTTCCGGTGAGGAAGCCCTTACCAAGAGGACTGAAGGGAACGAAGCCGATCCCGAGCTCTTCCAGTGTGGGGATCACTTCCGTCTCCGGTTCTCTCCACCATAGCGAATATTCGCTCTGGAGTGCGGCGACTGGCTGAACGGCTTGCGCGCGACGAATGGTCTGCACACCTGCTTCCGAAAGTCCGAAATGCTTCACCTTTCCTTCCTGAATGAGGTCTTTCACGGCTCCGGCCACCTCTTCGATCGGAACGTTCGGATCGACACGATGTTGATAGAACAGGTCGATGACGTCGGTCTTGAGGCGCTTAAGCGAGGCGTCGGCGACCTGCTTGATGTGTTCGGGGCGACTGTCCAGCCCGGCTTGTTTGCCGGTGGCCGGATCAAGTTTGAACCCGAATTTCGTGGCGATGACCACTTGCTGACGAAGGGGCGCGAGGGCTTCGCCCACGAGTTCTTCGTTGGTGAACGGACCGTAGACTTCGGCGGTATCGAAGAATGTGACACCACGTTCCACTGCTGCACGAATCAGTGCGATGCCCTCTTGCTTGTCGACGGCCGGTCCATAACCAAAGCTAAGACCCATGCAGCCGAGGCCGAGAGATGAGACTTCCAGTTTGCTTTTTCCCAGACTGCGCTTTTCCATTGCGTTCTCCTTCGTGCTGACGAGGCGGCTAGATTCAGGATGGTCTCAGAATAGTTTGCGGTCTTCTGCGCCTCTTGCCTGTTTCGAGGAAGTTCTTGCCTGATTCTCCAAAGACCGCTTGGAGTAACGCACCGGCCGGAATCAGGAGGACTTGACGCGTGCGTTAGCGGATCCTAAGCTTAGATCGCTGTCCCCTTCCTCAGCCCTTAATCAAATCGCAAGTTGCAAGCAAAACAGAACTAAAGAGGTACACGTATGCGTTGGAGAGAATCTTTCGCACCGAAGAGCGCGAAGGTGTACGGGTCTGTGTTGATGCTGACGGTCGTGGCGATGGCAGCGGCGATTGGATTTGCGAGCTGCGGCGGATCGAGTTCGATGATGGGGCCGCAGGCGGCGAACATTACGGTGACGCTGACCGATCCGCCGAGCTGCAAGTTTCCGGTTGGAGCGTTCGATCACGTGTATGTCACGATTCGCTCGGTGCAGGCACACACGAGCGCTACGGCGGATGACAATTCGTCGGGATGGCAGGAATTGGCGTTGCAACTGAATTCCGCGCCAATGCAGATTGATTTATTTTCGGCTGCGTCTACAACCTGTTTGCTGACAAATCTAGGATCGAATGCGGCGCTGCCGGTGGGGACGTATCAGCAGATAAGGCTGCTGCTGGTGCCGAATGACGGAAGCGGAGGAACGACTCCGGCGACGAACGCGTGCGGATCGCAGGGATTCAACTGCGTGGTGCTGCATGACGGCACGGTGAGCGAGTTGCAGCTATCGAGCCAGGCGAATACGGGGATCAAGATTCCGCCGGGGCAGGTGGTGGGCGGCCCGATTACAGTGAGCGCCGGGCAGGACGTGGACTTGAACATTGATTTCAACGCTTGCGCTTCGATTGTGCAGGAAGGAAACGGAAAGTTCCGGCTGAAGCCGGTGCTGACAGCAGAGCAAGTGAGTACGAATCAGACTGGTATCAGCGGGAAAATTGTGGATGCAGCGACGAATGCGCCGGTGGCGGGAGGGACAGTGCTGGTGGCGCTGGAGAGAAAGGATGCGACCGGAGCGGACGCAATGTTTTTGCAAACGACAGTGGATTCGAGTGGCATGTTTAATTTTTGTCCGCTGCCAGGGGGAGCGACGTTTGACGTGGTGGCGACGGCGATCAACGGAGCGGGTGTTGCGTACAACGCGTCGGTGGTGCTGAACGTGCCGGGCGGGACCAATGTGGGGAACATTCCGCTGCAGGCGGAGACGGGAGCGGCGACAGGGCCAGCGACGTTGAAAGGGAATGTGACGGCGGTGAACGGCGGGAGCGCCGGAACGATTGCTGCTGCCGTGACGGCACAGCAGGTGGTGACACTGCCAGGCGGAGGAACGCTGATGATGGCGGTGCCCGCGCTTCCGGGTTCGATGAGTAACATTTCGGTGGATAGCGCAAGCTCCAGTACGTGTACTTCGATCGGCGTGTCCGGGGCCAATTGCTCGGGCTACACGCTGGTGGTGCCGGCGAGCAATCCGGAGGTGGGATTGTTTTCCGGAGGAAGCGTGACGTTTACGCCTCCAGCGGGAGGAAATGTGGTGTACACAGTGCGCGCGGATGCGTTCGAACCGGGAGGAGGAGGAACGGCGGCATGCAACCCGAGCACCCACACTACGAACTTGAATTCTACAAGCGGGCCGCTTTTGGTAACGGGTGGGACGACGGCGCAGGTGCAGGAGCTGGATTTTAGCGGTTGCTCGTAAGTAGGAGAATTGGAAGGAAACCACCGACGCAGGCGCGTGTGGCGCCGCAGTCTAAGGCGCCCACCTCGGCAGCTGGCGGCTACCAAGACGAGAAGAATGCCGGGGCCGGTCTGCGATGCCAGGGGCTGGCGACGTCAGGAACTCACGAAAAAGGAGGGTGCAGACGCGAATGTTCGGGGCTGCACTCTTATGAACGGTTATCGAGTTACTTCTGGGGCTTCTCAGCGGACTTGGCGGTGGCTGGAGTTGCGTCGGCGCCACCCGGAGTCTTGGCCTTTGGTTTTGCGGCGGCCATGACCGGCTTGGGATTCCAGAACTCGGCGGAGGCTTCGGCGATTTGATCCGGAGGATAGCTCAGATCCGGGCGGAAGCGGTAAAGGGCGGATTCCCAATGCTGTTCGGTGTCGGCCATGGTCTTTTCGAACTTGGCCATGCCTTCTTTGCCAAGGATGTCAGGGAGCATGACTTCCTTGTCAAAGCCGCCGAGCGATTTGCGGAGGAAAGTGATGTAGTACGCGCCGTCGTTTTCGCCTTCGACGACCTGGGAAACCAGAACCGGCTCGGTATTAGACATTTTGTCGGCGTGGGCGTTGATTTCCTTCAGCTGGGCTTCGAACTCGGACGAATGGCCCGCGCGAACGTGAATGACGAAGGTGCGGAGCACGCGCGATTCACCAACGAACTTGGCAAAAGATTGCGCGTCGGCTGGCATTTTGCTGCTAAGGTCGGGCCGGCGGATGCGGAGCTGGGTGCGGGCGCTGACCAGGCAATTGTTCCAGTCGCTGAGAAGTTTTTCGGTGCCCTGCTTTCCGAAAGCCTTGTTCAGCGAGGCCATGAAGGCATCGTTGCCCTTGTCTACGTCGGCGTAGTTGTCACGCTGGGTGAGGAAGATGTACGTGTAAGGATCGCCGTAGACAGGCTGTTCGACCAGGACACGATCGCCGCTGTTGCGGCGGTTGGCGTCGGTGATTTTCTTGGCGACGGCTTCGGCTTCGGCTGCCTTTTCCGGCTTTACCTTGGCGATGTAGACGTCGAGATAGTTGCCCTGCGCCCAAAGCACAGATGGCGCGAGCAATGCGGCCGAGATGAAGCATGCAGCCCAAAGGCTTTTTCTCCACGACATAAGACCTCCTAATGAGCTCAGGGTTTGCGGTCGCAAGCCCTGAAACCTTTCTTGAACGAGTCAGGGGAACCGTGAGGAACCGAGACAATGCGGCGGAGGGTACACCCCCGATAGGGAGGGGTCAAGGAGAATGGCCGAAACTGTCGGCGCAAAATGAGAATGTCCGGTTTGTGCAAAGTAGAAATGTCCGCTTTCATGGGTGGCCGAGGGCCCCATGGAAACGGAGCGCATCGCTTTGAGCCAACGAGAACGGGACCGATTGAAAGTGTTGCACGATGTACAGCAGAAGCAGCTGACGCAGGTAGTAGCGGCCGAGCGGTTGAAAGTAACCGACCGCCAGGTGCGGCGAATGCTGCTCCGAATTCGCGAGCGCGGGGATGGTGCCCTAGTTCACGGACTACGAGGCCAGCCATCGAACCGCAAGCTGGCGGCTCGCTTCGAGCAGAAGATTCTGGCGCGCCTGCGCCAGCGTTATGCAGATTTCGGTCCCACGTTGGCCGCTGAACACCTGGCCCAGGAAGGGTTTCCAGTGAGCCGGGAGACGCTGCGGAAGTGGATGACCAAAGCGGCCTTGTGGCGGCCGCGCTCTCAGCGCGTGAAAAAGATCCATGTGTGGCGGGAGCGGCGCGCCAGTTTCGGGGAGTTGGTGATGCAGGACAGCTCACCATTCCGCTGGCTGGAGGGTCGAGGTCCGGCTTGTCATCTCATCGCCCTGATCGATGATGCCACCAGTCGCATCTGGGGACGGTTTACCGAGCACGACACTACGGAAGAGAACTTGCGAGCCCTCGAGGGATGGTTACGGCGTTATGGACGTCCTTTGGCCCATTACACCGATAAAGCCAGCATTTTTCGAAAGGCCGGCCCGCAGCCGCTTCCTGAACAACTCCGGGGAGATTCGCTGCGAACGCAGTTCGGGCGAGCCTTGAATGAGCTGGGGATCGAATGGATCGCGGCCCACAGTCCGCAAGCGAAAGGGCGTATCGAGAGGCTGTTTGAAACGCTGCAGGATCGTCTGGTGAAGGAGATGCGGTTGGCGGGAATCGACAGCATCGCGGCAGCGAATCACTTTTGGGAGATGCGTTTTCTCCCCGAGTGGGAGCAGCGTTTTACCGTAGCACCGCGGAATGCGCGCAATGCCCATCGACGACTGGGGCAGGAACAGCACCTGGAAGAAATCCTGAGTGTACGCGTAGATCGCAAAGTGGCTCAGGACCACACGGTAAGCTGGGACGGAAATCGCTGGGGAGTACTGCGGGAAGAAGTTTGTGCCGGGCTTCGTGGAGCTGCGGTCGAGATCGAACGGCGACTAGACGGAAGCCACTGGTTGCGCTACCGAGGGCGCTATCTGCACCTGCGCTCCTGCCCAGAACCCACGCAAACGTCCGCAAGTCCTTCCGGCCTACGGCCTCCAGGACTTGCGGAACAACCACCAAGACCCAAAATCAAAATCACACCCAAATACCACGTGCCTGCAAATCACCCTTGGAGGAAACCATGGAAGCGGACATTTCTATCTGGCGGAAAACCGGACATTTCTACTTTGCGTTGACACGAGAATGGCCGAAACAGGAGAACTGGGAGATTCGTTGAAGAGCGAAGCTCAGTTGGCGTCGGAGGCGCTTAGGGATGAAAGTCGAGATAGGCGGTGAAGGGAGTGTCCGCTCTGATGACCAGGGCCGCGGCGTGGTCACATGGGCGATACGGAACGAAAATAGGATCAGTCGGGGGCGGCGATGCCGAGCGACTTCATTTTGCGATAGAGGTGGGAGCGTTCCAGGCCGATGGCGTTGGCGGTTTGCGTCATGTTCCAGCGATTTTCCTGCAGTTTGCGCAAGATAAATTCACGTTCGTAGGCGCTGCGCGCTTCGTGAAGCGTGCTGTAGGGCTGGTGCGCGGATTCGACGACGCCGCGGAAAAGTTCGGGCGGCAGATGGTGCGGCTCAATGCGGACTTGCGGGCAGACGATGACCAGGCGTTCGACGAGATTGCGAAGTTCGCGCACGTTGCCGGGCCAGGGATAGCGGAGCAGAATTTCGAGAGCGCCGTCGGAGAGTTCGCGGGTGCGCTTGCCGTAAGCGGAGCTGAATTCGTTGAGGAAATGGCGCGATAGGATAGGGATATCCTCTTTGCGCTCGCGCAGAGGTGGAACGAAGAACGGGATGACGTTGAGGCGATAGAAAAGATCCTGGCGGAAGCGGCCGTGGGCGATTTCGGCTTCCAGCTCTTTGTTGGTGGCGGCGATGACGCGGACGTCGACGCGAACGGTTTGATTGGAGCCGACGGGTTCGAAGCGCTGTTCTTCGAGGACGCGGAGAACTTTGGATTGAGTGCGCAGGCTCATATCACCGATTTCATCGAGGAAGAGCGTGCCGCCGTCAGCTTGCTGGAATTTGCCGACTTTGTCGTCCATGGCACCGGTGAAGCTGCCTTTGATGTGACCGAAAAGTTCGGACTCGATGAGTTCTTCGGGAATGGCGGCGCAGTTGACTTCGACGAAGGGACCTTTGCTGCGCAGGCTGGCGGCGTGGAGGGAGCGGGCGACGAGTTCCTTGCCAGTGCCGCTCTCGCCGAAGATTAAAACGCGGCCGTTGGTGGGGGCGGTGACGCCAATCTGCTGGCGCAGCGCCTTCATGGGAATGCTGTCGCCGATGACCTGATAGCGATGGCCAAGTTCGCAGCGCAGGGTCTGGTTTTCTTCCTCGAGGCGGCGCTGCTGCACGGCATTGCGGACGAGGACGATGATTTTTTCAAGAGTGAGAGGTTTTTCGATGAAATCGAAAGCCCCGAGTTTGGTGGCGCGGACAGCGGTGTCAATAGTGGCGTGCCCGGAGATCATAATGACGGCGGGAGGATGGGGAAAGGTTTGGATGCGGGAGAGAGCTTCGAGGCCGTCGATGCCGGGGAGCCAAACGTCGAGCAGGATGACGTCGAGGCCGCCGTGGGATGCGCGTTCGATGGCGCGTTCGGCGGAGTCGGCGGTTTCGGCGATGTAGCCTTCGTCGCCGAGGATGGAGGAAAGGGATTCGCGAATGCCGGCTTCATCGTCGACGATGAGGATGTGAGGTTGGGGCGGCATTGGTCAGAGTTCGCGAGTGCAAGGTATCAGGTACAAGGTTACAAGGTAGCGCAGGTGAAGCAGAGGAAGCAAAGGACGTTGGGGGAGGTAAGGGAAAGAGTTAGATAAGCAGGCAAGCGAGCCGTCGGCGCTGGTGGCAGATGTATGAGCCCGCTAGTATTTGCATGTGCTGACTCTGGAAAAGCGGCAGCAGTGCTGACGCACTCCAAAAAGGACAGCAGCGGCATAAAAACCGCTCCTACAGGGAACGATCGGAAGAGGCCAGGACTTCGGCGGAGGGGAGTTCGAGGATAAAGCGGGAGCCGACCGGGGAGTTGTCTTCGACGCGAAGGCCGCCACCGTGTTCGGCGACGATGCGGGCGGCGATTGCGAGTCCGAGGCCGGTGCCGCGGTCCTTGGTGGAGAATTGGGGGAGGAAGAGTTTGTCCTTGTCCTGCGGCGAGATGCCGTGGCCGGTGTCGGCGACGACGATTTCGACGAAGTCGGAATCGGGATTGGTGCGGGTCGAGACGGAGATGGTTCGAATGGGAGAGGCTTCGAGGGCTTCGGCGGCGTTGTCGATCAGATTGATGATGACGCTGCGCAGAAGGCCGGCGTCGGCGCGAATGACGGGAGGTTGTGCGGCGAACGAGGTGTCGAGGGTAATGCCATCGAGGCGATTGGAGAAGACTTCGATGGCTTCGCGAACGATGGCGTTGACGTCGGAGGATTCGAGTCTGGCGGCAGGAAAGCGAACGAACTGGGAGAATTCATTGACGAGGGCAGACAGGGTGCCGACTTCGCGTTCAATGAGGCGCCCGGCTTCTTCGACGAGGCGGGTAAGTTCAGGATCGCCTGGCGTTGTGACGGCGCCGTTTTCCTGGCGCTTCTCGAGGTAACGAAGGAGACGCTGGGCGGAGAGCTGGATGGGAGTAAGCGGGTTTTTAATTTCGTGGGCGATGCGGCGGGCGACTTCCTGCCAGGCGGCGGCTTTTTGCGCGCGGAGAAGCTCCGTGAGGTCGTCGAGGACGACGACGTAGCCGGAGTTGGCTCGGCGTGGGCCGAGAGAACTGACCGTTACGGCTGTGTGAAGGATGCGGCCGCCGGCGATGATCTCAAGCTCGCGGGAAACCACGCCAGTGCGGAGAGCGCGGCGCATTAGATAGCGGATGGCGCGAGCGTCTTCAATGCCGACAAGTTCTTCGAGAGTGCGAGCATCTTTGGCGGCCGCGCCGAAAATTTTCGTGACGGCGGGATTGATGCGGATAATGGCCCCGTCGGGGTCGAGCGAGAGGGCGCCAGTGGGAATGTTCTCAAGAATGGTTTCGATCAGCTGACGGCGGCGTTCGAGTTCGCGAACGGCCTCCTGAAGATTGTGGGTGAATTGATCGATCTGTGAGCGAGAGTCACGCAGCTGGGTGGTCATGCTGTTGAAGGAATGCACGAGGGTGCCGAGTTCGTCGTGGGTTTGCTCGGGAACCTGGTAATCGAAATTGCCGGCGGAAATTTCGCGGGTTCCCTCAGCGAGAGCCTGGATGGGGCCGGTAACTTGTTTGGCGAGATAGAGAGCGAGCCAGAGAACCGAGGATAAGAGAAGGACGGTAAACAGAGAGAGGATCAGCAGGAGCTGGCGCTTGAGAGCGCGCAGGTGTTGTTTTTCCTGGTCGTAGGCTAGGGTCTGTCGCGTGATTTCGTTGAAGCGGGACAGAAAATCGGCTGGGACTCGACGCGCTGCGTAGTAGGTTCTACCGTTTTGCGAGCGCGCTGAGCCGGCGAGGAGGAGCTTGCCGCCGGATTGCCAGACTTCAGCGCCGCTTGGCAGGGGCTGAACGCGGGACGGAGAAAGATTGGGGGACAGAGTCAGCGTACTCCCCAGCTTCGCGGGAGTTTCGTCGCGACAATCAAAAAACGAGAACGGTTTGCCGGAGGAGTCGATTTGCCAGAAGGCTTCAGCGGCGGCGCAGCGAGACGCGAGCGTATTGGAAGGGGACGAGGGATCTTGGGCGTCCCATGCAGCCCACTCGGCGGCAAGGCGTGACAGCCGGTCGTGTTCCTGGGTGCCGAGTTCGTTGAGAAGCGCGGAGCTTTGTTCCGAGGCAATTTCGATGGGGCGAGGGAACCAGCGGGCAAGTGTGCGGTTGAGGAGAGAGTAGCTGACAAAAAACATGAAAACGACCGGGAGAAGGGAAATGCCAACGGCGCCGACCACCATTTTGGTTTTGAACCGGGCGCCAAATTGTTCGCGGCTGCGTTCAGCCCAAAGACGCAGAAGGGTTCGCGACACGATGAGGCCAAATACGATGAGGGCGGCGGTGATGAAGGAGGAGACGGCGTAGAGGGTGAGGACGTCGCGCCAGTTGCGCGGTTCAAACGGAGTATCGAGAGAGCCGAGCGTAAAGACGGCAGCGAGGAGCAGCGTGAGGATGATGCCGGCAAGGAGGAGGCGCGTGCGCTGGGTGGAGGTGGTAGAGGTCATAGGAATGTGACTGGCCGATCGCAACGGACGGATCGTGGCGCGTGAATTGCGATCGCGGGACGCGAACTAGCCGGTAAGAAGGAGGACAGCGGGCAAGAACAACACAGGGGCGCGGTCTTGCGGCAGTGGCCTTTACCGGTGCGGACGATGAGAGCGTGGAACTCGTTGAAGAGCCGGGGATCGCGAGGGAGTTGGGACTCGAAGAGGGAGCGGATTTGCTCGTACGCGCGGCGCGAGCCGCCCTGGGCGCCGGGACGGAGGAGCCCATGACGGCCGAGAAGACGGCGGGAGTAGGCGTCAACAACAAAGACGGGATGGTCGCCGGCATAGAGGAGGATGGAGTCGGCGGTTTCAGGCCCGATGCCGCGGAGCGCGAGGAGCTGTTCACGCAAAACGTTCGTGGGCGTTGCGAAAAGCGAATTGAGAGAGCCTTCATACTTTTCAAAAAGGAAGGAGACGAAGGTTTTGAGGGTTTGCGTTTTTTGGCGGAAGTAGCCGGAGGGGCGAAGGTGGGCGGCGAGCCTGGCGGGGCTAATTTTTGCTATTGCGGCGGGCGAGAGCAATTTTGCGGAGCGAAGATTGGCGATGGCGCGCTCTACATTCTTCCACGAGGTGTTTTGGGTAAGAATGGCGCCGACGATGATTTCAAAGCGGGTACGGCCGGGCCACCAATGCTGCGGGCCGTAAGCCGCAAAGAGGGAATCGAAGTAGGAATATAGAACCGGCTTCGGAGCCGATGCCGATGCGGCCAGGGGTGTACCGGTGGCTGAGAGGGCGGAAGAGGTGGCGTTTTTGAGGGGTACCGAGGATTTGAGCATCTCAAAGGCACGATAGCGGTCACAAAAGGGCAAGTCAAGAAAAGGGAGTTGCTGCGGCGGTAAGGAACCAGGAGCGCGTCCAATTTTGCCCCGCAACATGGAAAAAGCGGCACACTCTCTGGCCGCGAAACGGACAATTCCCCATACCCCGAATGGGCTGTACGGCTGGACAGGGAGTGGCGAGTTCAGAACGAGGGAGAAAAATCGAACATCCGCGTGTGACAAGTTTTGTTAGGTTTAGCGAGGAGTGTTGCGGCGGTTGAAGAGTGCCACGAAGGAAACCTGTGGCGCTACGGTCCTCCGGAGCAGGTACGGATGTCGGTTCGTTTAGGCGAAATCCTCGTCAAAGAGAGTCTTATCACGCAGGACCAGCTGCAAAAGGCACTCGAGTTTCAACGAGTGAACGGCGGCAAGCTGGGAAGCTGCCTGGCAAAGATGGGCTTTATTACGGACGACGACATAACGGGAGTTCTTTCGAGGCAGTACGGCGTTCCCTCCATCAACCTGAAATATTACGAAATTGATCCGAATGTGATCCGGCTGATTCCGCAGGATACGGCGTTGCGATATCAGGTGGTGCCGTTGTCGCGCGTCGGTTCCGTATTGACCATCGCGATGACCGACCCGACGAACGTGTTTGCCATGGACGACGTGAAGTTCATGACCGGGTTCAACGTGGAACCGGTGGTGGCGTCCGAAGCGGCTATTTCGGATGCGATTTCGCGGTGTTACGGCGGAGCACATACCAACGGCGAAGAGCTCACCAACCTGATGCGGGATTTGGTGGAAGAAGAGCTGGAGCTGGCGCCGGATGACGCTGAACTGGACGCGCAGGCGCTGGAAAAGGCCGCGGAAGAAGCGCCGATCATCAAGCTCGTCAACCTGATTCTGACGGATTCGGTGAAACGGGGCGCGAGCGACATTCACATCGAGCCGTACGAGACGGAAATGCGAGTGCGGTTCCGCATTGACGGCATGCTGCAGACGGTGATGACACCGCCAATGAAAGTCAAAGATGCGATGACCAGCCGCATGAAGATCATGGCCAAACTGGACATCGCGGAAAAGCGGCTGCCGCAAGACGGCCGCATCATGATCAAGTACAAGGCGGACGGAAAAAAGAAGGAACTCGATTTTCGCGTTTCTACTGTGCCGACGCTGTATGGCGAAAAGATCGTGCTTCGGTTGCTGGACAAAGAAAACCTGCGGCTGGACATGACCAAGCTGGGCTTCGAACAGGAGTCCCTGACAAAGTTTGAACGGAACATCTTAAAGCCGTACGGAATGGTGCTGGTTACCGGGCCGACGGGTTCCGGCAAGACGAACACGCTGTATTCATCGGTGGCGCGGTTGAACCAGGTGGATACGAACATCATGACCGCGGAAGATCCCGTTGAGTTCCAACTCGGCGGTATCAACCAAGTGCAGATGAAAGAGCAGATCGGCTTGAATTTCGCAGCGGCGTTGCGCGCGTTCTTGCGGCAAGACCCGAACATCATCCTGGTCGGCGAAATCCGCGACTTTGAAACGGCGGAAATTGCGGTAAAGGCGGCGCTCACCGGACACTTGGTGTTGTCCACGCTGCACACGAACGATGCGCCCTCGACTATCAGCCGCTTGATGAACATGGGCATTGAGCCGTTCCTGGTGGCGACTTCGGTGAACTTGATCTGTGCGCAGCGTTTGGTGCGGCGCATCTGTTCGAACTGCAAGGAAGAGGTTGAAGTGCCGCCGCAGGTACTGCTGGACGCGGGTTATGCGGAAGAAGAGTTGAAGACGACAAAGATTTATCACGGCAAGGGCTGCAGCATATGCAATAAGGGCGGATACAAAGGGCGTACGGGCTTGTATGAAGTGATGGAAATCAACGACGAGTTGCGAGAACTGATTCTGGTGGGCGCCTCGGCGTTGGAACTAAAGAAAAAAGCGGTGGAGCAGGGAATGCTGACTTTGCGGCGCAGCGGTCTGGTAAAGATGGCCGCTGGAATGACGACCATGGATGAAGTGCTGCGGGAGACGGTTTTGTAGGAAAGGGTGCGACGATGGCCGGAATTACACTGAGCGAATTGCTCAAGAAAATGATCGAGATGGGCGGGAGCGACCTGCACATTACTACCAGTAGCGCGCCGCGCGTGCGCGTCCACGGGAAGTTACGCCCACTGGACATGCCACCGTTGACTGCTGCGGATACGAAGTCGCTGGCGTACAGCGTGCTGACGGATGCGCAGAAGCACAGGTTCGAAGAGAACCTGGAGCTGGACTTTTCCTTTGGGTTGAAGAATCTGGCGCGCTTCCGCGGCAACGTTTTCAACCAGCGCGGAGCGGTGGGTGCCGTGTTTCGTACGATTCCCTGGGAGATCAAAGGATTTGATGCGTTGGGCCTGCCGCCGGTAGTGAAGGCACTTTGCGACAAGCCGCGCGGCCTGATTCTAGTGACCGGACCCACGGGTTCGGGTAAGTCCACGACGCTGGCCGCGATGCTGGACAAGATCAACAGCGAACGCGAAGAGCACATGATCACGATCGAGGACCCGATCGAATTTCTGCACAATCACAAGAAGTGCCTGGTGAACCAGCGAGAAGTGCACGCGGACACGCATTCGTTCTCGAATTCGCTGCGCGCGGCATTGCGCGAAGATCCGGACGTGGTGCTGATCGGCGAAATGCGCGACCTGGAGACGATCGAGTCGGCCCTGCGTATCGCGGAAACCGGCCACTTAACGTTCGCGACGTTACACACGAATTCGGCGGCTTCCACAATTAACCGTATTATTGACGTTTTTCCGGCGCACCAGCAGCCTCAGATCCGCGCTCAGCTTTCGATGGTGCTGGAAGGCGTTCTTTGCCAAGCGTTGTTGCCGCGCGTGGACGGACGCGGGCGCGCGATGGTAATGGAAATTTTGGTGCCGAATCCCGCGATTCGCAATCTGGTCCGCGAGGACAAGATCCACCAGATCTATTCCGCAATGCAGACAGGCACCGGCCAATCGGGCATGCAGACGTTCAATCAGAGCCTGGCGAACACGTACTTCGCGAAGCAGATCACCTTGGAAGTGGCCCTGGCACGTTCGTCGAATCCGGACGAACTGCAGGACATGATCAATCGGGGCGTGTCGTCTGCGCCCGCGGGTTCGGCCAGAGTACCGGTAGGGCTGAAGCGGTAGAGAAGAGTTTGCGGGAACCTAAAGTTCCCGAGGTTTAGGCGACCGAGGAGGGCAATATGCCGGTCTATACATATCGAGGAACGAATCGTGCCGGGACCGCTGTAAGCGGCGAAATAACGGCGACGAGCAAGAATGAGCTGCAGAATCTGCTGAAGCGCCAGCAGATCACGGCCACGAAGATGAGCGAGAAGGGGCGGGAGTTCAATATTCCGACCTTTGGCTCGGGCGTGAAGCCGCGCGAGCTGGCAATCTTCACCCGGCAATTTTCGGTGATGATTGACGCCGGCTTGCCGCTGGTACAATGCCTGGAGATTCTTGCCTCGCAGCAGGAGAACAAGACGTTTCAGAAAGTGCTGACGAATACGCGAGCGTCGGTGGAAGGCGGCTCGACGCTGTCGGCGGCGATGAAACAATCGCCTAAGGTTTTTGACGCGCTGTACACCAACATGGTGGAAGCGGGCGAGACGGGCGGTATCTTGGACACGATTTTGCAGCGGCTTTCGGGCTACATCGAAAAGAGCGTGAAGCTGCAACGCGCAGTGAAGTCGGCCCTAGTTTATCCGGTCGGCGTGTTGAGCATCGCGGGGCTGGTCATCATCCTGTTGTTGTGGAAAGTAGTGCCGATTTTCGCGACCTTGTTTGCCGGGCTGGGGGCTACATTGCCGTTGCCGACGCGAATCGTGATCAGTTTGAGCAATCTGGTTGGCAGCTGGTTTGGCTTTGTATTTCTTGCCGGATTTATCGGCATCATCTTTGCGCTGAAAGCGTGGTATGGAACGCCCGGTGGTAAGCTGGCAATGGATACCATTGTGCTGAAACTGCCGGTTCTCGGCCTACTGATGCGGAAAATCGCCGTGGCGCGCTTCACGCGGACACTGGGAACGCTGATTTCGAGTGGTGTACCGATTCTGGAAGGCCTGGACATTACCGCCAAAACGGCCGGGAACGCCGTGGTGGAGCAGGCCCTGACGAGGGTTCGCAAGGCTTTGGAAGAGGGCAAATCGCTGACCGAGCCCTTGAAGGATTCGCAAGTCTTCCCGGGCATGGTGACACAGATGATCGCAGTCGGCGAACAAACCGGCGCGATGGACGCGATGTTGCAGAAGATCGCCGACTTCTATGAAGAAGAAGTGGACGCGGCGGTAAAGGATTTGCTGACCGCTTTGGAACCGGTCATGATCGTGTTTCTCGGGGTAGTCGTCGGCGGAGTGGTTATTTCGATGTACTTGCCACTGTTCTCGCTGATCGGCAAGCTCAGTGAAGTGCACTAAGGCGAGCGGCCCGTCCGGAACGCAAAGGGTCGAAACGTCAAGGGCTTCTGGACGAGGGAAGATCGCCGGGGACGGCAGTCTTCCCTCGTCGGTTTTTAGCGGCAGACCAGTTTGAAAATGGACGGACAACGCACAAATCGTGAATGGTTGCAGTGGCTGGCGCGCGTCCGGCTGTTGATGATCGTGCTGATCCTGGCCGTAGGAGTCTTCTGGCCGCAATACGCGAACGGCCAGCCCAGCAGCAAGTTTTTCCTGCCCATTATCATGTTTTGGCTGACGCTGGGGAGCCTGGAACTGATTTTAGTGCGCTGGATCCCCGATGCACCGTGGCACGGCGGTCTGCAGTTAGGCTGCGACCTGGCGGTCATTACGGGGGTGGTGTATGTCAGCGGCCTGCAGGACAGCTACTTCATTTCGCTTTATCTGCTGGCGATTATCGTGGCCAGCATCCTGTTTTCGCGGCGCGGAACGTTCATCACGGCCGGCGTAAGCCTGGTTTTCCTGTGGTCGCTGGAGATTCTGGCATACGCGGGAAAGATTCCGACGCTGACGGGGACGCTTGGTTCGAAGGGCGCGATTGCCGTCTGGTGCGTGAGCCACGGACTGGGATTTGTTGCGGTTGCGTACCTGGCAAGCCTGCTGTCGCATTTGCTGCAGAGCAAGGGGCGCGAACTGGAGGCGAAGCGAGAAGAATTGCTGGATCTGCAGGATTTTACGCAGGACATCATTCACTCGATGCGCGGCGGATTGCTAACAACCGACGGCGCAGGGCGGGTGGTGGTCTTGAACCGTACCGGCGAAGAGATTTTGGAAAAAAAGTTCCACGAACTGCGCGGGATTATCTTGAAGGAATGGAACAGCGAATTCTGGCTGCCCGAGCTGATGACCGGCCAGGAAAAGGCCGGTCTCCGCAAAGAAATTGACTACATGACGCCGAGTGGCAAGCAGCGCTTTTTGGGAATCAGTGTGTCGCCGCTGCGGTCGCGCGATTCGTCGCGTGTCGGCTATGTATTTAACTTTCAGGACCTGACGGATTTGCGGCGGCTGGAACAGGAAGTGGCGACCAAAGAACGAATGGCGGCACTGGGCAGACTTTCCGCAGCCATCGCGCATGAAATCCGGCAACCGTTGACGGCCATGGCCGGGGCCGTAAAAGAACTGGGGCGCATGGTGCCGCTTGAAGAAGACGAAAAGCACCTGGTCAATATCGTGGGAAGAGAATCTGAAAGGTTAAACCGGATCATCACCGACTTCCTTAACTATTCGAGAGAGAAGAGCTACGAATTTCACGAAGAGGATGTGCGGAGTCTGCTGGACGACGCGCTGACGTTGATGGAGAAAAAGCCGGACGTCGGCAGCAAATATCAAGTAGAGCGGGCGTACAACGGCCAGGCGATCAGGGCGAGGGTGGACGCCAGCAAGATCAAGCAGGTGTTCTGGAATCTTTGTGACAACGCTTTGCGGGCGATGCCGGAGGGCGGAAAGTTGACGGTGAAGCTCGAGGAGCGATCGAACTGGCTGCGAATTGCGTTTCGCGATACCGGATTCGGGTTGGACGCCAAGCAGAAGGCGAAGATCTTTGAGCCGTTGCAGTCCGGGTTCGAAGGCGGCACCGGGCTGGGGCTTTCGATCGTGTACCAGATTGTGCAGGCGCATAACGGATGGATCAGTGTGATTTCAGAAAGGGACAAGGGGGCCGAATTCATCGTAGAACTGCCTCGCGTCATCTAAGGAGCTTATGCAAGCGACGAAGACAGCAGCCAAAGAGCCGGTACGAGGGATCGCGGCGCACATTCTGGTCGTGGACGACGAACGATCCATTTGCGAACTGCTGGAAATTACTTTTCGCAAAGAGGGACATCGCGTAGAAGTGGCGCATAACGTGGAGTCAGCCAAGCGGAAACTGGAATCGCAGATTTTTGACATTGTGATTTCCGATGTGAAGATGCCCGGCGAGGACGGCGTGGAGCTGTTGAAATTTGCCAAGGAAGTTGCGCAAGACTGTTTTTTCCTGCTGGTTACGGGCGTGCCGACTCTGGATACGGCGATTGCCGCGATCAATGCGGGTGCGGATCGGTATGTCATCAAGGATCACGATCTGGTGGATCAACTCCGTCGCGCGGTGCGTAGCGTGACCGAGAGCCTCAAGTGGAAGAAAGAAGCAGGCTATCTGCGCCGGGAACTGCGCCGCTTGACCGGACTGGACAACATCATCGGACAGAGCGACAAGATGCGGGCAATCTTCGACCTCATCCAGACGGTGGCGCCGCAGTCGAGCCGTGTGCTGATCACCGGGGAAAGCGGCACGGGTAAGGAATTGGTGGCGCGTGCGATTCACGAAAACAGCGCCAGGTCTCAGGCTCCGTTCATCACCATCAATTGCGGAGCTTTTCCGGAAACTTTGCTGGAGTCGGAACTCTTCGGCTACCTGAAGGGCGCCTTTACCGGCGCCAATGAAAACCGTCAAGGCTTGTTTCAGGCGGCGCACGGCGGAACGCTGTTCATGGACGAAATCGGCAACATGACGCTGACCATGCAGGTGAAGTTGTATCGCGTGCTGCAGGAGGGCAAAGTGCGTCCGCTAGGCAGCACCGAAGAACTTGACGTGGACGTGCGCGTGATCGCCGCGACGAACAAGGATTTTGAAAAGGAAATTTCTGAGGGGCGCTTTCGCGAGGATCTCTACTATCGTCTGAGTGTGATCCCTTTGCAGCTCCCGCCGTTGCGGGAAAGAAGAGAAGACATCCCGCTATTGGCTCGACATTTTCTCGAGCGCTTCAGAAAGATTATGGAGAAGCCCATTGGAGGGATCTCTCCCGAGGCCATGCGCAAGCTGGAGTCGTATGAGTGGCCGGGAAATGTGCGCGAACTGGAAAACACCATGGAGCGGGCGGTGGCGCTGGAATCGGGGAATGAGATTTCGCTGCGGGTATTGCCCGACCGGATCGCCGGTTACGCCAACACTCCCGGGATGAATTCGGCGAATGGCACTGCACAAGCTTTTCCGGAAGGCGGCGTGGATTTTGAAAAGGAAATCGCCGACGCGGAGAGGCGTTACCTGGTGGCCGCCCTGGACAAGGCCGGCGGTGTGCGGACGCGGGCCTCCGAATTGTTAAAGATCACCTACCGCTCGTTCCGGCACTACGCCAAGAAACACGGGCTGTAGCGCAAGGTTTGAACGAAGACACCTGGGCTTGGCTTGAACCGGCGATGTTTCAAAACAGCAATTCTGTACCAGTTCGGAGGCGCGAATCGGAGCAGTAAACCGAAATTTGTGCTGGCAATCAGCGGATAATCAAATGATCGCCACGGCGATCAACAGTTCCGGTTACTCGGTGGTTTCAGCACCAGTGAATCCAGGCACGCCCGGTCAACGCGGGTTCTACACTGATCAGTCGGGTGTGATCCGCGGAGATTCCAGCGGCACGGCCGATTCCACGAGCTGGCCGCTTCGGCAGGCCCGGATTCTGGGCTCTCGATGAAAAGGCGGGCCGCCGCGCGAATCGAGTCTCCCATGCCTCGGAAGTGTCAGAAAACGTCAGTTCCCACTGGACCGGAAGTGGCACCGTGCGGCGCTACCACGAAACACCCGAGCGCTTCGCACCGAGACGGTCTCCTCGTGGATCCATTAAATGGCGTAGTATGAAACACTTACGGGGGTTGTCCAAAACAGCAAAGACCGTGCGCGTCATTGGCCCATGCCATGCTTCTAACCAATCAAGAACGCACTGATGGTTAGCTTTGACGGACCGTTCGTCCGAACGAAGCCGCAAAGCAATTGAAGAATCATAGGAGACTATAAAAGTGAAGAAGAATCAAAAGGGTTTCTCGCTTATCGAACTGTTGATCGTCGTGGCGATCATTTTGATCATCGCGGCGATTGCCATCCCGAACCTGCTCCGTTCGCGCATGGCGGCAAATGAAGCGTCCGCAGTGGGTTCGCTGCGTACGATCAATACCGCTGCCGTGACGTACTCGACGACGTACCAGAGCGCAGGATATCCGACGGCACTCAGTCAGCTGGCGCCTCCAACCGGTGGCGGAGCGGCTACTTCGACGGCGTCCGATCTGATTGACAGCGTTTTGGCTGGCGGCACCAAGAGTGGGTATGGCTTCAACCTGAAGCAGGTTGGAAGCGGCACACCTTCAACGGGTTACTCGGTGGTTTCAGCACCGGTGAATCCTGGCACGTCCGGTCAACGCGGGTTCTACACCGATCAGTCGGGTGTGATCCGCGGAGATTCCAGCGGCACGGCCGATTCCACGAGCTCGCCGCTTCAGTAAG
>DATMZI010000105.1:0-21234 GCA_035607085.1 Candidatus Eiseniibacteriota bacterium
GCGCAGGCCGCTGAGCAACTTGGCCGCGCGGTCGATCTTCTCCCCGAATGGCCCGGCGGTTATTCAACGCTCGGCGTTTTCTACTATCAGACCGGCCAATACGACAAGGCGCGCGAAGTATTGTCGCGGTTCAAGGGCAGCCGCTCCGGCGGCCTCGACGTAAACCGCATCGAACAAGCGCTGGCCAACGCACCCCAAGCTTCTGACTCCATTGCCCAGCCGCTTCCTCCGGCGGCACGCCAGCAGTTTTTGCAGATCGCGCTCTCGCTGGCGGATCGCACGCTATGAAACAGTCTCCAGGCGATTCCCTTTTCTCCGCCGATCGCTGCTTGCTTTTGTTTGCGATCGCGGCGACAGTCACTCTGGTTGTTCACCGGGCAGGTTTTGCCCAACAAAGAGCGGCAAAAAAACCGAATTCACCCGTCAAGGTGACCTTCACCGACATTCGCAAACATTCCGGCATCACGTTTCTGCAGGATTCGACGCAAACGGAAGAAAAGTTATATTTGGAAACCATGGGCACGGGCGTCGGCTGGCTCGATTACGATCAGGACGGCTTGATGGATTTGTACTTCGTCCAGTCCGGTCCGACTGAACTCTACAAGCCCGATCATCCGATGCGCTCCGCCCTTTATCACAACAACGGTGACGGAACGTTTACCGACGTCGCGGAAAAAGCCGGAGTCGCCGCCGAAAATCATTACGGCCAGGGCGTAGCCGTCGCCGATTACGACAACGACGGCTATCCCGATATTTACGTCACCGGCTACCAGCGCGCGATTCTCTATCACAACAACGGCAACGGAACGTTTACCGACGTCACCGCAAAAGCCGGTGTCGGCGACGACGGCGGCTGGTCCACCAGCGCTGCCTGGCTCGATTACGACCACGATGGCTATCTCGACATCGTCGTGCTCAACTACATCGAGTGGTCAGCGAGCAATAATGTGTGGTGCGGCGAACATCGGCCCGGTTATCGCTCTTACTGCCATCCGGGCAACTACAAAGGCCAGCACATCAAGCTCTACCACAACAATCACGACGGCACGTTCACCGACGTCAGCGATTCAAGCGGAATCGGCAAGCCGGAAGCCAAGGGCATGGGTGTAGTCGCCGCCGACTTCAATGGCGATGGCTGGACCGATATAGCCGTCGCCAACGACTCCTGGCCAAACTTTCTCTTCATCAATAAACACGACGGAACTTTTCAGGACGCTTCGTTCGTCTCCGGCATTGCCGCCAGCGAAGACGGCCGCTACGAAGCCGGCATGGGCATTGACGCTGCGGATGTCAGCGGGGACGGGCGGCAGGACATCTACATCACCCATCTCGATTTCGAACTCAATCGCCTTTACACGAACAACGGCGATGGCAGCTTCACCGACGCTACGTTCAGCTCCGGCATCGGCAACAAGGCCATCCTGCTCAGCGGCGTCTCGATGAAATTTGTGGATTACGACAACGACGGCTGGCCGGACATCGTTCAGCTCAATGGCGCAATGGTGGATAACGTTCACCTGTATCACAGCGAAGTCAGCTACAAGGAACCGCTGTTGATGTTTCGCAATCTGGGCAAAGGCCAGTTCGACAAAATTCCGGACGGCGCACTCGGACAGGACTTCAGCGTTCCCGTTGCGGGGCGCGGCATCGCCACCGCCGATTTCAACAACGACGGCGCAATGGACATGGCCATCAGCAACCGTGGCGATTATCCGATGCTGCTGCGAAACGATGGAGCCACAGCCAATCACTGGCTGGAGATCTTGCTGATCGGCACAAAATCCAACCGCGACGGTGTCGGCGCATCGTTGAAACTGACCGCGCAGGGCGAGACCCACGTCGAACAAGCCAAAGGCGGAATGAGCTATATGTCCGCCAGCGATCCGCGCATCCACTTCGGCCTGGGAAAGCACAGCAAGATCGACTTGCTCGAAATCACCTGGCCCAGCGGCACCGTGGATCGGCTAAAAGATGTGCCAGTGGACAAAATCATCGCCGTAAAGGAAAACGCCGGCATCGTCCCGCATACCTTTCCAAAGGTGCCCGGCAAATGATCGCTCCTCCGCGCCGGCCATTCGGTTTTTTGGTGGTGTCATCCCGAGCGCAGCGTGGCGTCTGCTTTTGCCGTTTCCGGTGCGCCTCATGATCCTTCCCCGCCGCCGCTTCCTCGGCTCTTCGCTCGTCGGCGTCGGCGCGTCGCTTCTAGACGCGCTCACGACGCCGCTCTGGAAATGGCGCTCAGCCGCGATCCTGCGAGCTACAGCTTTCCCGCAATCCAGATACACCGCTGCGGCCGTCGCCGGCAAATCGTCCGTCCAATTTATTGATGTCGCCCGCGAAGCCGGTCTCAGCGCGCCTAACGTCTGGGGCGAAGCCGACCACAAGCGCTACATCATTGAGGCCAAGGGGTCCGGCCTCGCCTTCTTCGATTATGACAACGACGGCTGGCTCGACGTTTACCTGACCAACGGCACGCAGCTCGGCAAACAATGGCCCGCCGGGCAGGCGCCCACTTCGCATCTTTACAAAAACAATCGCGACGGAACGTTCACCGACGTCACGGAAAAATCGGGCCTGGCGCGCACCGGCTGGCAAACCGGTGTCTGCATCGGCGACTACGACAACGACGGCTGGGACGATCTTTTCTGCTGCTTCTGGGGACACAACATTTTGTTTCACAACAACGGCGACGGCACGTTCACTGATGTCACCAAAAAAGCCGGCCTCTACAATGAAGACGTTCGCTGGGGTGCAGGCTGCAGTTTTCTCGATTTCGACCGTGACGGGCGCCTCGATCTTTTCGTCTGCAACTACATCAGGCTCGATCCCGCCAAAACGCCCGACCCCAGCGGCTCCGCGCCGCAATGCCAATGGAAAGGCATTCCTGTCATGTGCGGACCGCGCGGTATGCCCGGTGATACCAACGTGCTCTACCACAACAATGGCGACGGCACGTTTACCGACGTGAGCGAAAAAGCCGGCATCCTGAAGCCCGGCCCGCGCTATTCCATCACTAGCGTTTCGTACGATTTTGACAACGACGGCTGGCCGGACATTTACGTCGCGGTGGACTCGCAGCCCAGCATCCTCTTCAAAAACAACCACGACGGCACGTTCACCGATGTCGCCGTCATCGCCGGCTGCGCGTACAGCGACAACGGCCACGAACAAGCCGGCATGGGTGTCGCCGTAGCCGACTACGATTGCGACGGCTGGTTCGACATTTTTAAAACCAACTTTGCCGACGACACCTGCAACCTTTATCACAACAACGGCGACGGCTTTTTCAGCGATGTGACATTCGCTTCCGGGGTCGGCATCAACAACCAATACGTCGCCTGGGGCTGCGCATTTCTCGATTACGACAATGATGGTTGGGCGGATTTGATGCAGATCAACGGTCACGTCTATCCGGAAATCGAAGGCCACTCGGTCGGTCAAACCTACAAGAATCCTCGGCTCGTTTACCGCAACATGGGTAATGGCCAGTTCAAAGACGTCTCCGCCGAGATGGGCCCAGGCATCGGCGCAAAATTCTCCAGCCGCGGCGCCGCATTCGGTGACTACAACAATGACGGCGGCATCGACGCGCTCGTTCTTAACATGAACGATCCGCCTTCCTTACTTCGCAACGATCAGCCACACGAGAGCGGCAATACGCAGAACTGGATCAAGCTCAAGTTGATTGGCACTGCCTGCAACCGAAGCGCGATCGGAGCCCGGGTGAGAGTGGTTACGGGTAACCACTCGCAGATGGATGAAGTGCATTCCGGCGGTAGCGTCATGTCGCAATCCGACCTGCGTCTACATTTTGGCCTGGGCAAGGCGGCGGTCGCCGATGTGATCGAAGTGAGATGGCCGACGACACAGAAAATCGAGCGCTTCATCAAAGTTGCTGCTAACCAAATCGTTACGATCCGCGAAGGCGGGGGAATTGGGGCGTCGTCCAAGCCTCCGGCAAAGGTCAAGTAGCGTTTTGACCTTTTCCATCAGGCGGCCCTCCCCGCCCTTACCGAAATGCTGGTTCTAAACGGCTTAAAGTTTCTTGTTTCAGTAGCAAATCATCTTTAGATCCGGCGACGGGGGTACCCAAAGTTGGTGATGTAGATCGCGAACCGTTCGCGCAGCAAACCACTTCATCGGCTGTGGTAGGCTCATGAACTTATGAAAGCTTTGATGCTGACGAGTTATCGAAATTTGGAAATGGCTGACGTGCCGACGCCAGAGCCGCGTGCGGATGAAGTGTTGATCCGCGTGGCGGCTTGCGGGATTTGTGGCAGTGACGTGCACGGCTACGACGGTTCGTCGGGACGACGGATCCCTCCTTTGGTCATGGGCCATGAAGCGGCCGGAACCATCGAGATTGCTGGCTCGGCGGTAAACACTTTTGTGCCCGGCGATCGCGTTACCTTTGATTCGACCGTGTACTGCGGCGAGTGTGCCAACTGTCGCCGAGGCGACATCAATCTATGCGACCGTAGGCAGGTGCTTGGTGTTTCCTGTGGCGATTACCGCCGCGCCGGAGCATTCGCCGAATTTGTCGCGGTGCCCGCGCGCATTTTGCACCCCTTGCCAGACAACTTGCCGTTTGCGGAAGCAGCTATGCTGGAAGCCGTCGCGGTGGCGATTCACGCCGTCAATCTCGCCGAAATTTCTAGCAACACAACCGCATTGGTGATTGGAGCGGGAACCATCGGCATTCTCACGGTGCAAGCGCTGCGCGCCGCGGGTTGCACTCGCGTGTTCGTCACCGATGTGGATGCCAACCGCCTGCAAATGGCACGGCAACTTGGTGCCACGGAAATTCTTCTTTCCGACGAGTCGCTCAACAACAAAATTCTGCGAGTCACGGATGGCGAAGGCGTAGACGTCGCGCTGGAAGCCGTCGGTCGCAACGAAACCGTCGCCTTAGCGATTGACGCTGTCCGCAAAGGTGGCGTCGTAGTTCTTGTCGGCAACATCACACCCAGCGTAAATCTTCCGTTGCAGAAGGTTGTCACGCGCCAGATTCGCTTGCAAGGTTCCTGCGCCTCCGCGGGAGAATATCCGCAAGCGATCCGCTGGATGGCTTCGGGGGCGATTCGCGTCAAGCCTCTCATCACTGCCATCGCTCCCCTCGAGGAAGGATCTCGCTGGTTTGAACGCCTCTATGCTCGCGAGCCGAATCTTCTTAAGATCGTCCTGACTCCGGGAACTTCCGCATGACGCCATCGAGCTCTAACGAACTTTTCGATCTCACCGGCCGCACCGCCATCGTCACGGGAACCAGCCGCGGCCTCGGCCAATACTTTGCCCGAGCGCTGGCCAAAGCTGGAGCTGACCTTGTACTCACCTCGCGCAAGCGCGAAGACCTTGCTCCCTTTGCGAAAGAGATTGAAATACTTGGCCGCCGCGCCGCCTGCCTGGAACTCGATGTCCGCAACCAGCAAAGCATCGAAAATTTCGTCGCGGACGCGGAAGCGGCTTGCGGCCACCTCGATATTTTGGTGAACAACGCCGGATGCAACGTGCGCAAGCCAGCGCTGGAAGTTACATGGGATGACTGGAATTTGATTCTGGATACCAATTTGCGCGGCAGCTTTTTCGTCGCGCAAGCGGTGGCGCGCCTCATGATTCCGCGCGGTTACGGCCGTATCATCAACATTGGCTCGGTCACCAGCGTTGCGGGCTACGCCGGTCTTGGCCCCTATGGCGCCAGCCGCGGCGGCATTCGCCAACTCACCATGAGCCTTGCCGACGATTGGGGCAAACACGGCATTACGGTCAATTGCCTGGCGCCAGGATGGTTTCGCACCGCGCAAAACAACGTGATGTACGAAGACCAAGAGTGGGTGGAATATCTGACCGAACGAATTCCCGTGAAGCGACCCGGCCGGCCGAACGATCTGGATG
Source organism: Candidatus Eiseniibacteriota bacterium (assembly GCA_035607085.1). Taxonomy (GTDB): domain Bacteria; phylum Acidobacteriota; class Terriglobia; order Acidiferrales; family UBA7541; genus Acidiferrum. The sequence continues at coordinate 5,893 of DATMZI010000105.1, forward strand.
GGGCGGTAGTTTTTCTGGCATCGGAATCGAGCCGCTACCTCACCGGTCAAACCCTGCTCGTTGACGGCGGCATCTCGACAGGCGCTATGCGCGCGTTGCGCAAGGCGACGCCACCGGATTCGGGCGAAAAGTAGTTGGGAGGAGACATGGCTGATGTCTTTGTGGGGTTGAGGGTCAGCGATTGCGTTGCCGTTGAGATCCGTCGCCCGTCTGTCTACGGACTCAGAATGACAACGCTGGCGGAGCCAATACTAAGGGGGTTCTCGCGGGTGTTGGCAGCGGCCGCTTTCTTTTTTGCGGCGGCCGCGGTGATTCTCGCGGGACCGCAGCCGGACAAGATAAAGGCGCTGCAGATATATTTTGTGGATGTGGAAGGTGGCCAAGCCACGCTGTTCGTTACTCCGGCAGGCGATTCCCTGCTCATCGACACCGGCTGGCCCGGCAACAATGGCCGTGACGCGGACCGCATCGTCGCCGCTGCACGCGACGCCGGCATCAAGAAAATCGACTATGTGCTCATCACGCATTATCACGACGACCACGTCGGCGGCGCGACACAGCTTGCCGCAGAAATCCCCATCGGCACGTTCATCGATCACGGCGAAAACCGCGAAGCCACCGACAAAGTCACGCAGGAGCGTTGGCTGGCTTACAAGGCGCTGCTCGACTCGGGAAAATACAAACACATCACGGCCAAGCCCGGCGATGTGCTTCCCATCAATGGGATGCATGCGGAAGTCATCTCCTCGGACGGCGCTGTCATATCCAAACCGCTGCCTGGAGCTGGTGAGAAGAATCCCTTCTGTACCGGGCCGGCTCCCACGGGAGATCAAACCGAAAATCCCCGCTCACTGGGCACACTCATTACCTTCGGAAAACTCAAGATCCTCGATCTCGGCGATCTCACTGCCGACAAAGAATATGAACTCATGTGCCCCGAGAACCGGCTGGGGCATGTGGACATCTACATCGCCTCGCACCACGGTTTTAATCAAAGCGGCAGCACCGCGCTTGTCCATGCGCTCGCCCCGCGTCTCGCCATAGTGGACAACGGCGCGAAAAAAGGCGGCAGCCCTTCGGCACTCGATATCATTAAATCCTCTTCTGGTCTGCGGGATATGTGGCAACTGCATTTCTCGGAGGAGGCCGGAACAGCGCACAACACCGCACTGAAGTTAATCGCGAATCCTTCCGGCGTTGATAACGGAAATTATCTTCGGGTTGAGGCGGGGCCCGGCGAAACCATGTCCGTTTCCATCTCGGGAAATCTCCCGACCGCGAAAGTTTATAGCTGGGCTACGGGAAAGCCGTCGCATTAGCGTTCGTTTTCCGGTTCGGGAATAGGGGCCATGTTGCCGAGGAGGAAGACATAGGCTGCGATGCCGAGCAGGAGAAAAACCGCCGCCGTGATAAATGCTGCAGAGTAGGAATGGGTTCTGGCGACGATGAAGGCCGTGACGATGGGCGCGGCGATTCCGGCGATCTGGTTGCTGAGGTTCATGATGCCGCCGACGGTGCCAACGCTTTCGCGCGGCGAAATTAACGACGGCATGGACCAGCCGACCGGTGCAGCAATAGACAGTCCGGTAATGGAAACGGCAATCCAAAAAACCGCGGCCTGGGTGGATTGCGCGTAAGCGACGCCAAAAATTCCGAGGCCTAGCGACATGCCGGAAACAAGCACGGTTTGCCGCACGCGGGTCGCGTTCCAGCCGCGCTGGATCAGCGAATCCACCAACCAGCCGCCGACGATCAATTCCGCGACGGTGGCGCAGAGCCACGGCAGGCTGGTATAGAAAACGGAATGCCTTAAGTCCAGATGATGAACATCGAGGAGATACGTAGGCATCCAAGTCAGCAGGAGATAAAACACGTAGTTGTAAGAACCGTAGCCAAGAGCGAGACCAATCACTTTTGGCTGCTGGATCAAATACGCGAGCGGAGCGCCAGCAGCCGCGCGGACCGCGTCTTCGGGCTGCGCTCCGCCGCGTTGGATATGCTCGCACTCCAGATCGTTCAGCCGTGAATCCTGACTCGGATTCTTGTAATAGGCGTAGAACATCGCAAAGTAGACGAGGCTGATGATTCCGGTCACGGCAAAGTTCCAGCGCCAACCGAAATGCAATAGCACCAGGCCCAGGATGGGAACACCGATGGCGGAAGAAAACTTGGCCATGGAGTCGAACATCGCAGTCGCGAGGCTGCGCTCGCTTTTCGGAAACCAGTAGCCGACGGCTTTCGCGTTGCCGGGAAAGGTGGGCGCTTCGCCTATGCCGAGCAGAAAACGCGAGCCGAATAGCATGTTGATGCCGTTCGCTCCGGCAGCGATGAAAGAAGCGATGCTCCAGACGATGGTGCTGATGATTCCGACACGGCGAACACCGAAGCGGTCGAGCAGCAGACCGGACGGCAATTGCAGCAGCATGTAAGGCCAGTTGTAGGCGCTAAGGAGAAACCCGAAGAGCAAGGTGGAAATGCCGAAGGCGTCGCGCAGCGCATCGCGTGACACAGAAAGGTTCACGCGGTCGAAGTAGTTGACAAGGATTCCAAATCCGAGCAGAAGAGCGATGCCCCAGCGCCGGCGCGGGATGTTGCCGACAACCGCTGCGGCTGTGGTGGAGTTGCCAATGGCCAAGGTGCGGTTAGCTTAATGCAGACCGGCAGGGCGAACAAATGTTACAGAGCGGGGCGAGCGATGTGGGGAATTGCAGGTGAGGAAACTGCAGCTGCAAAGCGGGAGCAGAGCTCCCGCCGTCCAAAGAAACCGCATCCTGGCAAACCGAGAGTACCACCCGACAGAAACGTGGTCAGGGGTGAAGGCGGGCAGCATAGCCACCGCCCGGAGCGAGGTGGACTTTCAGCTTGGTGGATTTGGTAACTTGCGCAGTTGATTTTTTGTAGTCGCTGGCCATGCGGTCGGCGTTGATGCCGTCCTGATAGGCGTCGATGGTGAAACTACCTGACGCCAAGAATGACAAATCGATTTCGATGTCTCGTTCCGCCCAGTTGGTCATGGCGCCGACGTACCAGTCTTTACCATTGCGGCGGGCGACGACGACGTATTCGGAAATTTTTCCGTCCAGCGGGATGGTTTCGTCCCAGGTGGACGGAACCGTACTGAGGAAGGCGAGCGATTCGGGTTCGCGTTCGTAATTCGACGGGCTGTCGGACAGCATCTGCAGCGGACTTTCGAAGACCACGTACATTGCGAGTTCGTGGCAACGCGTGCCGAGCGCCATGGGACGTTTGAAGATTGGCGCGAACATGTCTTTCTGCGCGTTGAGCATGGCACCGGGTGTGTAGTCCATCGGGCCGAGGAACATGCGGGTGAACGGCAGAGTGACGTTGTGCGGCGGATCAGTTTCGGCGCTCCATTTGCTCCACTCCATACCGCGGACGCCTTCGGTGCTGATGAGATTTGGCCAGGTGCGCGTGAGCGAAGCGGGACGCTGCGCGCCGTGGAAGTCGACGAGCATTTTACGCTTGGCGCATTCTGCGCTGAGCTGGTAGTAGAAATTTATCAGCAGTTCGTCGTTGCGCTGCATGAAGTCGACTTTAATGCCTTTGATTCCCCACTCCGCGTATTGATCGAGCGCGGGCTGCATCTGATCGGCGAGTGATTTCCAAACTACCCAAAGAATGACGCCGACGTTTTTCTGTCTGGCATAAGCGGTGAGCTCTTCGATGTTGATTTCGGGAACGACTTCGAGGACGTTGCCGAGCTTGTACCAGCCTTCGTCGAGAATGATGTAGTCGAGATGATTTTTAGCGGCGAAGTCGATGTAGTACTTGTAGGTTTGGGTGTTGACGCCGGCTTTGAAATCGACGCCGTAAATGTTGTTGAAGTTCCACCAATCCCAGGCGACTTTGCCGGGCTTGATCCACGAAGTGTCGGTGAGCTGCGAAGGTTTTTCGAGAAGCCAGATCAGCGGATTGGAGATGAGGTCTTTATCGTGTTCGGCGATGCCGAGGATGCGCCAGGGAAACGTGCGCGTGCCGTGAGTGACCGCGATGTAGTCGGCGGCTTCGGTGACTTTGAAATCGCGGTCTTTTTCGAGTTGTTCCTTGAGTGGGTAGCGTTCGAACGTCGCGGCGAGGGCGTTGTCGCCGGTGCCGCGCAGCCATAGACCCGGATATTCCTCGACATCCGATTCAGCGACAGCGACTTTTACGCCGTTGGCATCCACGACGGCAGGAAGCGTGGCGAAAGTTTTGTCGGAGATGTCCTTGAGCGGGCGAGGAAGGTATTTGCGCTCGTTGTGAGAGAACATGCTTTCTTCTTCGGGGTAGAAAACGGAGAAGTCAGCCGCGAAGCGGAAGGTAGCGTCTTCGCTGAAAACCTTTACATTTTCGCCGCCGAGAGAAGTTTCAATACGGTAGGCAACGCCCTCCGGATAGGCGCGAAAGACGACGGCAAAGCCGCCATCGAAATCAAGACGGAGTTCGTTGTACTGTTCGCGAATTTTTGCGAATTTCTGGCGGACGACAGGTTCGAGCATCTGGTCAGCGGAATTCTTTTTGCTGGACTTGAGCTGGGGATTTTCACCGAGCGTTTTGCCGCCGACGTTCAGAGACAAAGTGGAGTCTTTGAGCAGCGGCCGGCCTTTGAGAGCAACATCGTAAGTGATGCGATTGCCAACGTGGATCTGGATTTCGATGCGGTCGTCGGGGGAACGGAGAGTGAAGTTCGAAGCGGCGGCGCGAACAGCAAAGGCGAGAAAGAATGCAAAGACCGACGCGATCAGCATTCTGATTGACTGGTCCCAGACGACTTTCATGTGCGCTCCCTTTAAAGCCACTACTCGTGCGAGGAAGAAGAATCTTTCTTCAAGATGGTGACGAACTGGCGAAGGTCGCGGCGCTCTTCATCGCGTTTGGCGTCTTCGGTACGGCGTAGTTCGTCGTACATCTTCATCTCCTGATCGGCCTTGGCGACGTTGGCCGAGCGGCGGTATGCCAGGCTCAGCTGGTAGTGAGCCCCGCTGGAGTTTGCATCGGCGGCAACGGCTTTCTGAAATGCGTCCATCGCAGCGTCCTTTTCGCCCCGCGCGTTATACAACATCCCGAGTTGAAGGTAAACCTCGGCAAAATGGGGATCGAGTTGTGCGGCTTTTTGGAAGAGCTGTTCGGCGCGAGCCAGGCCGGCGGAATCCTGTGTTTTGCGGGCTTTTTTCCAGAGGACCAGGCCATAAAAGAAGTTTGCCCGGGAATTCGTGGGCTGGTCGGCGGCAAAACGAGCGAGGGCGGATTCGCTGCACGGGAGAGGATCAGCAGCGGCCTTTTCCATTTGGCCGAGAAAAAGATAAGGAGCGGGAGCCACCGGATCAAGTTCGGAGGCGCGGCAGATTTGCGCGGCGGCCTGGGCGTATTGTCCATTCGAATAGTAGGCCGCGCCGAGTCCGGCAAGCATACGCGAAGAATCGGGGTGAGCTTTCGCGCCGTTCGAAAAGACCTGCACCGCAGGCTGGCCGGCGCGGTGCACGAGGAGTTCGGCGCCCCAGGCAAAATAGTTTTGCTCGCTGGGATCGACTTTAGCGGCGGCTTCGTATTCGTTTACGGCGCCGATGGGGTCGCCGTTTGCCTCCTTGGCGTCAGCAAGAACCCGGTGTGCGTCGCCTGCGCGGGAAGCGACGGAACTTTTGTCACTGGCCGAAGATGTGAGAGAAGCGGCTTCTTTGGCGAGGGAATCGCTGGTGCGGACGTTGACGTCGGAGCCGTGGAGTCCGACATTGCTCCAATCAGTGACGCCGGCAATAGTGAAGCCGGCGGTGTCGGACAGTTCCATGCTACCGGAGCTGCTAAGGTTGATTGCATCAGAGAGTTTTTCGAGTACCGCGTCCAGGTGTTTCTTTTCGCCAGGTTTCAACAAGACTGGCGACAGAACGAGCGGACGAAAATCGCTCTGTTCAAGGGTGATGCGATACGAGCCTGCGGCGAGGCCGGAAAAAACATAGCGGCCCTGAGCGTCGCTGCGGGCGGACACAGGATTGGAGGAAGACTCCTTTTCCAGACGAACGAGGGCATCTGCGAGCGGATCTCCAGCGGCATTGCAGACTTTTCCTTCGAGTGTCGCAGGCGGCGATGGGGTTTGGGTGGCGGGGGCTTGAAAGGACGACGTGCCGGGCTGAAGCCCGGCGCTGCGAAAACCGGCGGCTTTTGCCGGAAGGCTCTCCAGAAACGCACAGTTTACAAGAACTAACCCGGCGACGCAGGAAACCGCGCAGGTGAGAAAACCTTTCCGTAGTTGGGCCGACAGTGCGATGACCAGGAGCATTTATTCCATTTCGGAGTCTAAACCGCAGAGACTTGACCCGCAATGGCGCAAAAAAATAGAGTCACTAACGTGACTGGAGAATCGGATGGTAAAAGGTTAGGGCAGAAGTGGAACCGCAGTGTGCGGGATGACATCCACGGAAGACTGTTTCGCCAAATGGGTGTCAACTTTGATCGCGTTGGGATCGCCTTCATGAGTGAAAGTGGCGTCGCCGACGGCGGTGACCGGGAGATTGATGTCTTTGCCAGCACCAACGAGCTTGAAGATTTTTCCGTGTGCGGGAATCGTGAAGCTCAACGTGACCGGTTCACCGCTGACGGCGTCCCGACGCGCGACAGTTAATTCGCCACGGACGTCGCGGTCAGACGAGTTGGTAAAGCTGAAGGATTCGCCGACCGGCTGAATGCGTTGCGAAGCGTCCACGTTGAAGAGCATAAAGTTTGAGTAGGTTTGGCGTCGATAGAACCGTCTGCCTTTGCGCTCGACGTAAAGCTCGGCGGTTTGCGGGAGCCAAAGTTGCTGGCCGGTGGAGCGAAAGCGTACCGGCTGATAGTCAATGGTGAAATGCTCGTGGGTCAGAGCGACCTCTGGAATAGGCTTCACCAGTTCCGACTCAAGACGAAGCACCTGATAGTTGCCGGGGTCAATCCAGACGCGGCCTTCGAGCGCGAGTCCGGAGGAATGGCCGCCAGCCGTGTAGGAGCGAATCCGGATGGGGTGGTCAGGACGCTGGACGAAATGAACTTGCCATGCGGCGCGGCCCGCCCACTGACCGAGGCCTTCGCAGCGAAATTCGAAATCGGGCGCGAGGATGGGATGAAAAATGAGGGCCATAGCAGGGGAACCGCGTGAGGCGGTGTGCGCCGGAAATTGTTCCGCGTCCACTTTTCCATCACGGAACTCGTCGAGGAGAAACGTACCAATGCTATTTTGTTGCACCGAGGCGACGTAGGCAAACGTTCGCGTTTCAGGAGACTTGCGAGCACCGCTGCGATTCACGGCGAAGTGCTCGAGTTTTTCGGTGGCAGTGAAGCGCTCGAGCGACTGGACAAACTCAGTCATGCGCTCGCCAACTCCGTGGAGAATGTCATCACAGGGACAAGATATGGAGGAATCTACTGCAGGGACCGTTTCTTCCAGTTCGTGTGCTCCCCAGAAATCGCGTTCGCCTGCAATGAGGTTAGCGGGCCCTGGCTCCGGCTCTGTCGCTGGCACTAGCTTACGGAGAGAAGTGGAGACGGCAGAACTTTCGCTCGAAGGAGCGAGCGCGGCGGACGTGGGGGTTTTGGCGATGGGCTCTGTTGGCGCGAAGTGTGTTGGTGTCATCGGAATGAAAAGGGATTTCTGGCGAGGGCCTTCGTCAATCTTGAAGCCGAGGCTCAGGACGTCATAACCCGGCGCTCCGACGACGGCGACATATTTTCCGGAGGTGACTCCAGAAAACAGATATTCTCCGGGCACATCTGCGGGCATGCCAAGCAGTTCATTTCCCTCTTCAGGCATTACGCGAACCGTCGCGGGGCCGAGAAAAGGAGTTTCATCTTGCAGACGGAGACAGACTTTGAGCGTGGCGGCAGGGAGGTCGGATTTTGAATTGAATAACGCAGGCGGAGGATTCTGCGCGGGGATGCTTGCCGCCGTAAAAAATAAAGGAGCGGCGAACGCTATCGGAAAGAACACTCGAGGCAAACCCATGACGAGCCCTGCGCTGATCGATGCCTGGAACAGCCAGGTTAGCACGGAAAAAGCTGGAAACAAGTGAACCGCGCCGCGAATGGGGTGTCAAGTCAACTTTGTGTCACAGCAGTTCTGGGCGGGAAGTGGAATCGTATGCAAGCACTTCCCTGTCTTCTCGCGACTGGCCAAATGGTATTCTTGCCGGCTTCTGAGGCGAATGATGAAACGAACTGCGATCCTGCTCAGTATGTTGGGTTTTGGCGGAGCCTTCGTGGCTCCCGCAGGGGCACGAGCGCAAACGCCGTCCAAGTCGAGCCAAAGTTCCGCTAGCAAAATCATTGTGGACACGGACATCGGGGATGACATTGATGATGCGTTTGCGCTGGCGCTGGCGTTGCGGAGTCCGGAAGTCGAGGTGCTTGGGATCACGACAGCTTGGGGAGACACGGCGCTGCGGGCGCGTTTGACACGACGTCTGGTGAAAGAAGAAGGAGCGGGCTCGATACCGGTTCTGGCGGGCGTGCCGACGCAGAGCAAGGCGAACTTCACGCAAGCGGACTGGGCGCGCGAAGGCGAAGCCGTGCCCGCACGCCCCGATGGAGTGGAATTTTTGCTGGAGCAAGCGAAGAAGGCGCCGGGCGAAGTGACACTGGTGGCCATCGGGCCGCTGACCAATATCGGCGCGGCGATTGACCGCGATGCGGAGGGCTTTCGCAAATTCAAGCGCGTGGTGTTGATGGGTGGATCGATTCGTCGCGGCTATGGAGACCTTGGATACGCGGCGAATCGCGGGCCAGAGCCGGAGTACAACATCTACAGCGATGTCAAAGCGGCGCAGAGACTGTTTGCGAGCGGCGTGCCGATTTTTATGATGCCGCTGGATTCGACGCAACTGCTATTGGATGAAAGCAAGCGTACGCTAGTGTTCAGCACCGGGTCGCGGCTGACCAGCGCACTGGCGGCGTTGTATTTTCAATGGCTGCGGGCGACGCGGACGCCGACGGCGACATTGTTCGATGCCATGGCGGTCGCCTACGTGGCTCAGCCGGAACTATGTCCGGTCGAAGCGTTTCATATCACGGTGGACGAAAAGGGTTTTACAAGGCCAACAGCGGGAGCGCCTAATGCGTTAGCGTGTTTGTCATCGGATTCGGAGAATTTCTTTCACTTCCTGTTGCCACGGCTGATGACCCCGCCAGCACGCGACGCATATATGAGGCACTGAATTACCGGACCGCGAGGCTGAGTGAACGGCGCTCAGCGCGCATACTTGCGTATGGAAAGAGCGATGGGCAACCCGACACAAAAAATGTGGATGACGATGCCGATGATCATGAACTTGAGCGAAAACGGATTTCGATTCGCATGAGATAGCGGAATGACGACACGCTGCATAAAAAAGTAAACGGAGATGCCGTACAAGATGCCGGACAGAACGGCGTGATCGATCAGAAAACGGAAAGCGCGGCTAGCGATAAAAAAGACTGTGGCCGCGCCAAAGGCAATTGTGAAATGCAGCGCGAGACCGAGTAACGCGGTGGCTATGCCGCCCTGGTAGGTGCATGGGCCGAGTACTCCGCCAGCGATGCCCTGCAGGAGGCGCAGCGGCTTCGCGCCCATCGTGCCGTAGACGACGACAGCCGCGGTGATATCCATGATGCCACAAATGGTTCCGGCAGAAACAATCGCTTTGGTTGGATTGGCCATGGCGCAGATCTCCGAGTAAACCGGAAGAGGATTCTAGGTGGTTTGAGACGAAGATCCAATCAGCATTGCACAGACGAGCGGCGTCTACTCGGGAGGTTTGAGATAGGCGGCGCCGTGGCGGAAGAGGCCCGCTGAGGGAATGGATTGTGAAAACACAATGCGAATAGGAACGAAAATAGCGCTGCTGCCCGGAGTAAACGGGACGGCGACTTCGGCGCGGCTGCCTTCGGGGTATTGGTTGCGGCTGCGGAAGGCGATGCCGCCCTTGGAGAGGTCTTCGCAAACGGCCACTTCTTCCTGAAAACCGCGGCGCCGGACGCAGGCGAGGACGCGGGCTTTGACTCGAGTGCGGTTGCGGCGCGGAAGGACGCGTTCGTCTCCTTCGGTACGAACTGAATGCGTGCCGGGTTGAGAGAAATTCGATTGAGCTTCGATCCAGATGGCCGGTGCATCACAGACCTTGCAGATGCGGGCAACACATCTGCGCGCTTCGAATGATTTCAGCTCCAATTCGTTGAGGTAGACGACTTCGCGGCGCTGGCAAAAGCCGCACTCCATCAGGAGACGGGCGAGAGCTTCTTCGGCCTTGTGAGGCGCGGGAAATTCGATGTCCCAGAAATCGGCGCGCGGTTCGAGGATGTGGATGGCATAGAGGAAACCTTCCGGTTCGCGATCAATTTCCGCAACGATACGAGCGTGAGCGGTCTTGATGCGGTCGCCTTCGAGCGAACGCTTTAGAGTGAGCTCCTGGCCGGCAGAGAGAGCGTCCTGCAGACGAAGGACGCCGCCATTGCGGCTGACCAGAAGCGTCTGAGCGGAAAAGCGGCGTACCACGCCGGAACCGTCCACCCAGGAGGCCTCGACAGGCATGCGAAGGGTGACGCGATCGCTTTGACGAAGGGCTTCGGTGCGAACGGTGGTCATGAGAGGCAAAAACCGCGCATGAAGCGAGTTTAGCAAGGGCAGTTAGGCGGTGACTGGATTTGCGGTGGCGCTTTTGTCGCATCCACTAATAACGCGCACCGGATCCGCTGGTACCAAAGAACTGTTATCTCTTTGGCAGATTCCGGACAGAGGACAGGCCGGCGGGCGGAAATTTCGGTCACACTTTGAGAATCGGGAACTCAGACGGAGACGCTACGGACCTCGGCTGCCGTGAAGAACGTTATTTCCATGGAAGAACACCTGAACAAGAACGGATTGCGCTCTTTGCCAGTTCGCGACCGGAGATATGCGATTCGCCATCCGTTTGCGGCGGATGCGACATTTCTGGATTTGGAGACGGGGGCGAGCGCGGACGGCGTGACTTCCGACCTGTCCATGGGCGGGTGTTTTGTGTGCACCAGCAAACCGTTAGCGGCAGGGTGCCGGCTCCGGCTAACGCTACGCCGCAAAGAACAGATCCTTGAGGCACTGGCGGTGGTGCGCATTGTGAAACCCCGTGTGGGGATGGGGCTAGAGTTTCTCGACGTGGAAGGGCGGCAGCAATCCACGCTGGAGCGATGGCTCGAGCAGTCGCGCAGCGATCGCTGAGCCTGTCTAAGTACCTTCTTCCTTCTAAACAATCACAGCGTCAAAAAGCTGCGAGACGGCACGACGCGCTTCGAGTATGGAGTAGCGATGATCCATGGCGCCGGCGAGGTCCGTATTGGCAAACGCGATGCGGCCGAATGGGGCGGAGCGCAGGACTTCACGTGGCGCGGGTTTGCTAGCGGAGCCGAAGAAGAAACCGGGCTGAGGACTGAGATAGGCATGGCCCCAGCGATTGAGAATGATGCCGGCGATGTCGCGCTTCGGGTCGAAGCCGACGGCAGAAAACATTTCGGTGAACTGCTCGCGGATTCTGCGCTCATATTCGCGGAAGGACGTGGTGATGAGTTGGGCGCGGCCGCGATTCCCCTGGTGTTCGGTGGAGAGGCCGGGATACGAGAAAAGGATCTTCAAGGTCAGCACGATGGGTTGATCGGGACGGATGGTAGGCGGCACGCCGCCTACCAACGCCTTGCGGCAGACCTCGAAGTAGCTGCCGATCCCTCCACCGAACCAGCGGCAACCGGTAACGCCAAGTTTGGCGAGAAATTGCCAATTGCGCAGGGCGACGTTGGCCATCATGCAGGGCGAGCGGAAAAATTGCGCGTAGGCATTTTTGTGCGACGGCGGGAGGTCTCCGACGACGTGCTTGGTCGTCCAGCTGCCACCTGCCATCACGGCGGATCGGGCACGGACGCGAGAGAGCTGGCCGTTCTGAGAATAAATCACCTGCAGGAAATCGGCGCGCTGGGAATCACCTTCATGGAAAACGTTGAGTGCGGTGGCGTTGAGGCGCAGACGCACGTGCCCTGACGCATGGTCTAGTGCTGAGAAGTCCACAGCATTGCGGGTGACACCCTCAACAGTTAGATCTCCAGGAATCGAAGACGGGATGAGCGCTTTTGTGAGCAGGCGAGCGATAGTCGTGTTGCCTCCGGGAAACATCTGAACCGCTTCGCCTTCTTTTTCGTAAGGATGAAGCATATCGGCAGCGTATTCAGAGTAGGCAGACAGCGCGTCGGCGCCGAGTCCGGATCCCCCACCCAGGTCGGGCGAGAGGTAGGCACGGATGAATTCGCGCTTGAGGCCGAAGCGCTGGATGTAGTGGTCTTCGAGGGAAATGGCGTCGAGAGTCCGGGAAACGTCATCACCTTCGTATTGCGGTAGAACAAATTGTGAATGCTGCTGCGCGTCGCCGGAGTACCAGCGGAGGAGCTCAGCGCGGTCCGTCGCGGAGACCGGCGCGCCGGAGAATTTTTTACCAACGGGATCAATCAGCCATTGCCCGGTGTCGTTGCTGAAGGATTTGTCGAACCAGAAGCCGTATTGGCCTGTGGACAATCCATCGGCGTCGTAGGGGGTGCGGCCGATGGACATGGCCGGGCCCTCGCCGGCCCATTTTTGATATTGCAGACGGGGCTGGCGCAAACCGATGGAGTCGTAGAACTCCGCCAGGAAACTGTGCGGATACTGAACAAAGTAGATGGCCGAGCCCTGGTGCGCGGTAAGGCGACAGCCATCCACTTCGAATTCGTTTTGTTTGGCTTCGCCACCGAAGATGGGATGGTTTTCGAGGATCAGGACGCGCGAGGTCGAACCGGCTTTTCTTAGAAAAAAGAGCGCGGCGGAGAGGCCGCTGATGCCGCCGCCAATAATGACGCAATCGTAGAGTTCGCCCGAATCGCGGACGGCGGCCGTGTCCGGCGCGTCTTGCCCATCGCGTAGGCGATGGCCAGCGCTCAAGACTTCCCAGGTGTTGCCGTTGCTGTGGGCGTAGTCACCGATGCCGCCGTAGCCGTTCCAATCTTCCGCGGCGCCAGGCAAGGACTGCCCTGAATGCCTGGAAAGAAATCCTGCGGGAGAAATCGGATTGAGCAGCTGAGCGCCCGATGCGAGCAGGGTGGAACCGAGAAAATCGCGGCGGGTGATGGCATGATCCATACCCAGGGACGAATCTCCTGGTTTGCGCGACTTGGCGGTCATTTTGGGAATACCCCGCTACTGTTTGGTGTCGAGCGGGTGACGGCTCTTTTCGAAAAATTCATTTTGCAGGCGCAGGCTGTTGTCGTCGGCTTTGACCGCGCGGATGGTTTCGGCAATCGTGGAGACCCAGAGCTTAATGTCTGCGTCGCCTAGTTCCTTGCTGGCGATGGTGCCGTCTCCCGAATAGTGATCGGGGAAACGCGCGTACCACCAAATGCCGGTATAAACAGTTTCGGGAAGCGGGTCGTGCTTCTGGTCGGCGCCGGTTTCCTGACCGGCGCGGTCCAGGTGGACGAGGTCAGGACGAGTAATCATGGTATTGGAAGTTTCCGATTGGCCGGCATGCATATCCAGCGAATCTTTTTTGAGCGGATTGTGCGGTTCTTTGTTGGCACCCCATTGGACATAAACAACGTAGTCGTGCGGCTTTTCGAGTTGTGATTGCGCGAAGAACGGCAGAAGGCTTTCGTTGCCGCCGTGGCCGTTAACGATGATGATTTTCTTGCAACCGTTGCGGGCCATTTCATCGGTGGTTTCTTGCAAGAGCCTGAGTTCCGTTTCGCGGCTGTACGCGATGGTGCCGGGTTCATGTTTGGCTTCGAAGATTTGACCGAAATAGTATTCGGGGAAAACGATGGCGTACTCCTGCTCGGCGGCGTGTAGCGCAGCGTAACGAACGTTGAGGAGATCGGTGCCCAGCGGAAGATGCGGCCCATGTTTTTCGAGAATGCCGAACGGCAACAGGCAAGTTCCTCCGGATTGTTGGATGGCGCGGCGGAAGTCATCCGCGGTGAGTTCCTCCCAATGACTTGAGAGTTTTTGCTGGGCCGGAACGCTTACCGTCAAGAAGATAGAAATGGCGAGAGAGAATACAAAGCGCCGCATGGAAGTTCCTCGCGCGAAGGATCGCGCAGCGCATTGTACAGCGGGGCGGGCTGCGAGAAAACGGTTTAAATCGTTTTTATCAAGGCGAAATCAACGCACTGAGCGCCCAGTAAGAACCCGAAAAGGGGCAACGGCGGAGTAGGCAGCGAGCAGAAGCAAAAGAGGGTCGATGGGGTGGCGATAACGCAACGAAGTGTGCGTGACGTAGTAGACAACCGGATAGAGAAGCGGGAACACAGTCACCGGAATGGCCAATGGCTGCTTCCGAGCAATCAAAAGGCAGATTCCTGCGCCCGTACCGGCGATGAGGAAGACGTTGAGAATGAGAATGCTTCGTGCGAGAAGCGAGTCGGTGCGCACGAAGTCATCGTAGGGATGTTCGGTTCCGCACCAGGTGGCGACGACGCGGCGTCCGGTGAGTCTGGTGAAAAGAGCCGGGTTTTCTTTGATGAAGGACGACGCCAGGTGCCATTTTTCGTCGAGGTATGCAGTTTCACCCAGCTGCGTGTACCGCCTGGTCTCTTCAAAGCGGGTAATGCGCTGGATGCCGTGAATTGCGTGCTCGTCAAAAATGTCGTTGTTGCCGATCCATAATTCGAACGCAAAACTAGAGCGGATTGGGATCAGGCGATGAAACTGGCGATAGTTTCGGATGGCCCAGGGCAGGCAACAGCAAACCATCACGGCGCAGGCCATCGCGCAGAGCGCCCAGGATCGCCGGCTCCCGAAACCCACGCGAAAAACAATCCAAACCAGAAGAAATGGCAGTCCGATGCCAAGGCTCGGATTGGTGAGTAAAGTCACAGACCATAAGAGCGCGTAACCAACCCAGAGGGCGGGCTTTACGGATTCCGCAACGTGGAGGGTGGCCCAGACCAGCGTGACAGCGAGTAATACGGAGAGCGAAGTGTCCCAGATCCATTCAAAGGGCATCAGCACGCCTGCCGGAAAGAGCACCCAAGCCCAACCGGTCGCGGCGGCAACCGACAGGCCTCCGAGCCGCCGAGCGACGGCGTAAAGAGGAAAGACAGCTGCCGCGGAAAGGAGCGCATTTAGAAGTACGGCTACAAAAAAACTCGCGAGGGTAAGAGCTCCGAAAAAATGGAATACCAGGAACAGCAAGGCAGGATAAACAGGGGCCAGCCAGGCCGTGGGCCCGGTGTCTTTGCGGAACAGGTTGGCGTAACCATGCCCCTGAGAAAGCGCCAACGCGATATTTCCGGTCTCCTGATCGAACGGGACGCGAGCCAGCACAGCATGCGGGATTTTGGATTGCTGGTGCCAGG
>DATMZI010000111.1:0-28688 GCA_035607085.1 Candidatus Eiseniibacteriota bacterium
CCAATTTATCTGCCGCCGCTGCGCGAGAGAAAAGCCGATATTCCCGAGCTCGTGGAATATTTCGTTCAACATTTTGCGGTTTCCATGGACAAATCGATCGAATCGATTCCTCAGGAAATCATGCGTTCCCTGGTGCGCCACCACTGGCCCGGCAATATTCGAGAGCTCCAAAATTACATCGCGCGCGGCGTCATTCTCTCCAACGATGGCGTCTTTGAACCTGCGCCTCTCGAAGGCTATCAGCCGCCGGAGCCCGAGATTTCAAACCCTACCCTTGAAGACAAGGTGCGTAGAGAAATTCTCGCCGCTTGCCAGCGCTCCAACTGGAAGCTCGGCGGCCCACGAGGTGCAGCTGCCAGACTTGGTTTGAAGCGGACCACCCTGTTTTACAAGATGAAGCGCCTTGGTATTGCGCCACCAGCAGACCATTGGCATGACTGAGGTCACGCTTTCTGCCGCGCAGCAATGCATTTCGTACACTGTTAAGTGACCAGGCAAGGACGCACCCGTCGGTCAGCGCGTCTTTGGGGTGAGTCGGGAGAGGTTACTAAAGAAGAATCAAGTCGCCTCAAACGTTGGGAGTTTGCATGCTCAACACCCAGAGATCAGCCAATGGCAGGTTCGTCTCCACGCTCAGTGGCCGAATTGAGGCAGAAGTTGCCTAGTCCTTACTTCTGATCTGCGCCGGCCGACCCCCGTGCTCCTCCGCATCCGGTTCTATGCCACTGTCGTTCGCGACAGGTGCGACGGCCTTCCCACGAGCTGAAGTTAACCTCAGAAGACCGGTGGCTGGGGACACAAAAACCAGGGAATTTGAAAAAGTTGCTACATGGCCTGTAAACCGCTCTTTCTGGACATCGAATTCTCTCAACTGGAATTGCAGCATGCCCATATTAATGACATCCCCAGCAATGCCGGACACCTGTATTCGATCTCCAATTCTGATTCCACGCTTCCCCATCAATACGAGATAGCCGAGGCTCGCAAGAATCACATTTTGCAGTGCAACTGCCATTCCGGCCGTGAGAAGCCCAAAGTACGTTGCCAACGAACTCAAGTCTGAGGCAACGCTGAACAAGGCGACCACTACTATGGCGAACAATGTCAGAAGGCGGTGGACCATGCTTATAACGCGTCGTCGGTTTGGGTCCTGAATACGGCCGAGTGCGAGCCGACGCGAAATTTCACCCATTCCAAATAGCAGCCCGACAACGAGCGCAACGATGAGAAGGCGGATCGCCAATTTTTTCCAGGCCTGCCGGTATTGGCTGGCTACCGCTGTCCGCCAGTTCAGCAGGTGTGCCTCGTACTCCTCAAGCAACGCTTTTTGCTTATCAAGAGCCACGATCGCGGGAGCAAAGGCCTTGAGTTCGAGTGTAAGCGCATCGAGCTGGGACTTCTGTTCCCGCAATAACGAAAGATTGCTGATCTGCAAATTGCTAGTGGCGGCCTTCTGAAGAACCCTACTGATGAAGCCGCTCATTGGAGTGCGGATATTCTTCGCGGAGAGCAAAAAGTTGTCAGTGAGACGAATCTTTTCGTCAATCACGCGAAGCTTGCGGTTTAGCGCAGAGACTTCCGATCCGAGCCCGAGGAGGCCGGTCTCTCGCCAGTTATTGCCCGTTTTGGAATCCGCATCTTGTGCTGCCAATTTCGACAAGGGAGTCGCAGAGTTGCTCAGCTCGGGTACGGATTGTGCAAGATCGTCAATGGTTAAATCGAGGTTTGCAGTGTTGTCTTTCGCCGTTCTGGCAATCTGTACGAACTGGATTAGATCGTTGACGGCCTGCGAAACAGCCTGCAAAAGTTCTAATCGGCTCTGAGCATCCTCGAGAGCGGCGTTTAGCTTCTTACGGTCGGCCTTGCTAGCCGAAGCAAGTTTCTCGTTCAGGTTTCCGATGTCCTCAGTTGTTTGCTGGCTTGCCTGGTCATTTCGATTCTTCAACTCGATAAAGTGCGTAAGGTCCGCAGAAGCGGGAGCCGCCGGTGTCGTGGCTGCGCCTTGTGGAGAAGGGGCCGTCTTTGCCAAAGCCGCATCCGCCCTGGCAAATTCGAAGGAGAGCTTGAAAATCTGGCTCTCAATGGCTTGATTGTCATTCAGAAATACTAGGTCTCCCGGATCGCTTGCAACTTGCCGCTCGGTGTACACATGGCGGTACCAGTTCACCGATTGCAAGAGGTATCCGATAACTTGTGCCTCCGCCGGGAACTGATACGAGCCTTGCGGGATGTCAGCGGAGAGTCCGCGAACCATTGCGGTCGCTAAAATCGCACAACAGGTTGCAATGCGCACACTCGATTTCATGTTCTTGGCTCTGCTAGACATCGCTTGCCACAACACCGATTGGGTAAGTATTGACTCGAGCAAGCATGAGGTCGGCCGACTCAAGCACAAGCAATATCCAGATGCGAAGAGTTCTACTCAGGTGTGAGGCCCATCGCGTGAATGAACTCGTCGTGCGCTTCGGAATAGTTCAGCTGTGACTGGAGGAGGAGCGCCTTGGCGTCATACTCCTGAGCAGTCGCCATTGCAGCTTGTGATTTGAGCGCGGCCCCTTGCAAGAGTTCTTGCTGCAGCACGCGGTTCGACTCGCTTCGCAGAGCCACAACCTCTTCCGACACCTTCAGCATCTGCTGCGTCCTTTCTAGTTTGTTGTACGCAGTGTGGATGGCAAGTTCGACCTCGTCCGTCAGCTTCGCAAGGTTCTCCTTCGCTTGAGCCAATTGCGATTCACGTTCGCGCTTCACGGATCGCTTTCGCCCTCCGTCGAACAGGTCATACCCGAGATGAATACCAAGTGTGCCGAAATTGCGCGCCAGGAATGGGACATTATTCTGGTAGCTGTACCGGGCGAACGCCTCCACATCGGGGACCCAAATATCTGTTTTGGCCAGACGGACTGCAGCTTCCGCCTTCTCGACTTCGGCACGCGCCTCTAGGATTTCCGGATGTGAGGCCGTTGCGGTCGTAACGCATTCATCGAGCGGGCAGGTGTCCTGAGACTCTGTAAGGATCGGATCAAGATCCAGGGCCGTTGTCAGAGGCAAGCCAATCAGGTCGTTCAGTTTCAACTTGAGGTCTGCCAACTGAAGGTCCGTCGTCAGGAGTTCTTGGTTTGCTTGCAAGAGTTGCGCACGGCTCTCGATCGATTCCTGTTCGAGAGAGCTCCCAAACTTCACCTGCTCGATGCGCTCGTTTTGGAGGTCCTGCGAAGCCTTAATCCGTGCCTCCGTGGCGCTGCGGTGCGCTTGAGCAATCAAAACTCTGTAATAAACTTCGTGTACAGCGAGCGCCACGTCGTTTCCGGTAAGTTGCGCCTTCTCTCGTGAAGCTTTTACCTCAGCTTGCGCGATATCGTTTGCCCGCTTGATCTTCAGTAGCGAGGTTAATGGCTGTGTGATCTGGGTTCCGCTGGTCGTTAGATTGCGGCCACCTTGGTTGATGACGCTGCTCATCGGAGGAATCGGCGTCCCGCCCGCTGTCCCCAGGCTGCCGGGGCTGATTTCAACCAGCTGCGTGTCCGTCAAGTGCAGAAAACTGCTGTCATTGCGTATCGATGGGAAATAGGAACCCTTCGCGGCCTCTTTCGCGTGTTGTTTCTCATCGACCGCGTAGCCCGCGATGCGGACATTGTGGTTGTGCTTGAGCGCCAGCTGAACGGCTTCCCGCAGTGTGATGCGGCGCGACGGCGCAGTACTACCTGTCTCGTCGGCCAAGGTTAGAGAGCAAGACAGCGCCGTCGCCATAAGCAGAAAAAGTGATCTTCGTTTCATTATTTCGACTCCTTCTTGGGGGCCGGTGTCTGCTGGACCGTGCTGAGGTCGCCGTAGTTCAACGGTGATTTGCGCAACAGAGCGACAAGCATCAGCGCGCACACGCAGCTCCAAGCGATCAGCAAGAATCCATCGATAATGCTCAGGCTGAATGCCTGAAGGCGCAGGCGGGTCGCAATCAAGTCGACCGCGCGTTCCCCGGCCGTTACCAAGCCGGACGACTTGGCATAAAGACCTGCTGTCATGGCATGAATGTTCTGATCTGTGAGCCAAGTCCCGTTGCTGACGTGCAGTCCCAACAAGTTCGAGTGCAGCTTTTCGCGTTGCGCCAAAAAATGGCCCATGTAGATGGCCCCTGCGGTGCCGCCGAAGATACGGATGGTGTGAAAGAAGGCCGAAAAAGTAAGGACCCACTCAGGTTTAGCCAAAGCGCCCGCGAAGATTGCTTGCAGCACGATGCAGCCAACAAGTCCGATGAAAGCAAACGCCTGTCCGACTCCGGTGAGCAGTTCAGTGCGGTAGAAGTTCTCGGCCGCCCAGCGGGTGCTGTAATGGGAATTCAACCAGGCAGCAAAGGCAGTACAGGCAAGGCCGATGGCGAGGAGGAGACGGGGATCAAATTTGCGCAGCAACAGAAGTGCAGCCGTGAAAGCAAGGGGAATAAGAGGGACCGCGCTCCAGATGATCGCAGGTCCAATCTGTTCGGGTTCGAACCCGCGGATCGCGAGCGCCTGCGGGACAAGAATGATGGTCGTGCAAAGGGTGAAGCGGAACCAGAAGAGCAAGGATCCCAGCAACACGGTGTTCCACTTCAATAGATAAGGCAATGCCACCAGAGGATTGGGACCGCGTAACCTCCGAACCAGTGCGCACAGCAGAAAGAACGCCCCACCGGCGAACAATGCGTTGAATACTCCGGAACGCCACCAGTCGAGCCTTTCCCCTTGTTCGCAGGCGACGAGCAACATAGCCAGGCCCGCGGCGGCATACAAAAATCCAGCGAAACTAGGCGCATTCCCGGATTTTTTTGATGCGTTGGTTTTCGGTATTCCGTAATAGATGCAAATCATCATCAGAGGCGTGATGAGCGCCGAATTCCAGAACATCCAATTCGAGGAAAGATGTTCTCGATACCATCCGTAGAGGGAAGGCGCGATGTTCACCGCCCCGTCCACGAAGGTTGCGTATAGTGCGAGCGTGAAAGGAAGGTAACGAAGAGGAATGTTGCGAAGCGCGAACGTAAGGGTGAGTGGATAGAACGTGCCTGAGGTCAGACCGCCGAGGAGTGCCAGTGCAATCACCAGGCTGTAGCTGTGCGCGAAAGGCAGAAAGATAAGCAGCGCGGTGAAGAGGGCGGCTGCTGCGAGCAGGATCCGTCGCGGTCCCATCAGACCGCCGAGATACACCGTGAACGGGCCGATAAACATCAATCCGGCATCGAAGGCACTGCCGATCCACGCGCTCTCGTCGTACCCAAATCCGTGAAGGCCCCTGAAATCGGGCATCCCGAGGGAGATCATGCGGCTGGTAAGCGTGACAACTCCAGCGCCCGTAACTACGCCGAGAATCCCTAGCAGTGGCCTGCTCGAAACCTCCGCAGGCATCGCGGCGGCGGCGGCGCGCGCGATACCTATCGGAGACGGGCGAACTGTAATGGTCGAGGCTGCCATACGCGTGCGGTTACCGTGTCGTGCGGACAGTTGCAATCACCGAGAGTCCGGGTCGCAGTTTGGCGGCAAAGACGGTGTCGTCCAGCGCGATCTTGACCGGGATACGCTGTACCACCTTTGTAAAATTGCCGGTCGCGTTGTCAGGAGGCAGCAGAGAAAATTGTGAGCCGCTGGCCGGTGCGATCTCCAGCACCTTCCCATGAATTACCTGCCCAGGATACTGGTCAATCCGAAGTTCGGCAGGGTCACCAATCTTCACGTTAGTCAACTGTGTTTCACGGTAGTTCGCCTGCACCCACTTTGTGACATCCACGAACGCGATCACCTGCGTGCCCGGAGAAACAAGTTGTCCCGTCCGGACCTGCCGTTCGCCCACAGTGCCCTCACCCGGTGCGTAGATTTTGGTGTAGCCAAGATTCACCATAGCCGCCGCAAGATTCGCCTGTTTCGCATGCAGATCTGCCTGAAGCTGCATATCCTGCGATTCGAGGACGGTCTTCGAGCGGCGCTCGGCTTCGGCGGAGAGTTCATTGCTGAGCAAAAGGGTGCGCGCCTGATTGAGGTCGGCTTCGCGACTGGCTAGTTGCGCGGTCAAGCGCTCGTCGTCCGCGACCACCGCCTCCACCTTCTGCTGCGTCGCCGAATGAGTCTTGTACAGCCCTTCCTGGCGCTGGCGTTCTGAGTGGGCGCGAATCAAGTCCGCAGTTACTCCTGCTCTACCAGCTTCAGCCGCGGCGATTTGCGCCTTTGCTTGATCGATGCCGGCAAGCGCCTTTGCTATACGCGCGTCCTGCAATTCTCGCTGGCGACGGTTGTTTTCGATGGCGGCACGCGCAGCTTCAACCGCTGCGGTCGCCTGGTCAACCTGCGCTCGGTAGTCGTCGTCCTGCAATTCGACGATGAGTTCGCCCTTGTGCACTCGCTGAAAGTCGGCCACATGAACCGTGCGCACGATGCCGGCCACCTTGGTGCTCAACGGTGTAAGGTCGCCCCGCACGTAAGCATCATCAGTTAGCTGTTCGACTTTGCCGCCCTCCCACGCATTCCAATTGCGAGTGATGGTGATCCAAACCGCGAGAGCGAGCGCCACGACAAGGAAGGGAGTAACGTATTTTTTCCACCTGACACTGTCGTGAGAAGAGGCCGCAGGTTTGCCGTTTTCCGGAGGCAGCAGTTTCGTCACGGGGACAGCGGACTCAGGCGATACTGGCGAGGCGGACATCAAATGTGCTCCTTCAGCAGCAAAAAATCTGCGAACGCTGCGTTATTCTCGATCATCCAAACAGAGGCGATGGGCGCTAAGTTGTCTCTTGATCGCGGACATGACGCTCTCAACGGGAAAATTCAATCCTGGCTCTGGGCCAAGGGAAGTTGCGACGTAAGTTGCACATCCATCATTGTGCTGATGCGCCGCTCCAGTTGAAGGAAGGTCGCGGCTTTCTTTCCGGGTAAGACTTTCCGAAAGATCGCCGCGAACTGCTGACGCAGCTTTGCTTGTTCGATGTCCGTCTCAAGCCAGCGACGAATGAGATTGTCGGCCTGATCGTCGGTCAAGGTGCCGTATTCCTCCGAATATTCCTTGAGAATTGTCGTTCTCGTATCGTTGACCTTGCCCATGTTCGCCGAGTACTGCTCGTATACTTGCCATAGCCTCGTCGATTCGCTATCGGTGAGCGTCAAATTCGCGGCGATGAGTTCCTTCTTCATTGCGCTGACATCCCTGCGTAATAGAAACTCAGCGAGTGCGAAGCCCTTCAAAGCGTGCCTCTCTTTAAGATCAAACGAGCCTTCTCCATGACGCGACATGGCGCTGACTCTTGGTTCCAGCAGCTGTAGTCGTGCAAGCGGCTGGCCAACTGAATTGAAGCGCTTCCCCTGCAACATGCAGAGGGAACAGGCGTTTGCAGGAGCCGATTGCCCCGGTCCCTGGGTAGCCCCATTAGTGCTGCCAACCGTTTAGCGCTTTCGCCACACGATTGACACCGAAACCTTCAAAACACTCGAATTATTCCTTGCTGCAGTACCTCGTTCTTAGAAGGATCTTCAAACGTATTTCCTTAGGGCAGTTTGTCGTAACGCCGACTGCGGTTGCGCCTTTTTCCGAAGGCAATGTAGTGGAATTGAGATTGCTTCAAAAGCACTCTGGTCGAAGCTTCGAATAAATGCGTGAAGTTTTAGAAAGAGCAGGTTGAACCGATGTCTGCAGTCGCAAGCAGTTCAGCAATCCTCCCAATTTCGGGCTTCCCCGCAGGGGGCGATGTGCACTGGGAAACGCAACGGCGATTTGTGTGGAACGAACAAGCGCACACGCGCGAAGAGCACGAGCTGGTCTATGAAATCAGCTGGGTCAATGAGCTGGGTCTCTGGCGCCGCTTTCTACGGTCGCAGCGTAAGGTGACAAGCTAAAATCATCATCTTTTTTTTCCGCAACAGACAGTTCGCGGCCACTGAATCCAAGCCTTGTACTACGGCTATTGGGCGATCAGCTGAGGCGCCGCAGCGTTGTCATCAGACAGCGTTGCAACTTGCACTCCAGACTCCTGAATTGTGAGTATGTCCGTGTGCATCCTGTCCCATTCGAGCAGGGTAAGACCATAGGAACCAAAGAAACGCCGGATTTCGGCAGAATTCCAATTCATGACTTTTTCCAGCACAGGAACTAGCACGCTCATAGCGTTAGTGCTTAGCACAGTACGCTTGGCGACGCGCGATATAAATTGGGCTTCGCTTACCGCAATCGTGAGCCCGTCGTATTGATTGACATGCATCATCACCGGCAAATCGGAGCTTCCGTCACCCATGTAGATGATGTGGTCGTGGCTGATGCCCAGGTTTGCGCGAAGCTCCTCAAGTACGGCGATCTTGCCCCAGCCCGCGGCAGCACGAATGATCGAGTTCACTTCGCCCGTCGCTTCGTCGTACCGGAAACGCGTGCCGAAGATGTGATCCGGCGGCACAATGCCTTCCAGGGCCGACTGGATAATCTCCTGTGGGGCGGCGGAGATCACGTTAAAATTAAACTTCTGGTCTTCGCCAAGATTGTCTAGAACGCGTGCGAATAGCGCGACATCATGCTTCAGACGAATCCGCCTGCCGGCCTCCACGAGGTGCTCGCGACGCACGCGGCGAAAATCCGGATCATGGAGAATCAGATAGCTGAGCTCGGCACCCTGCTGAACTAGATTGATATCCGCAAGGCCCTTGACCTTGTCGTGAAAACCATGAAAACCAATGAGCTCGCTCAGCACGACTCCAGAATCGTTGAAACTGAGCGTCTGATCGAAATCGCTTGCAAGTAGAAAGTTCCTTAGCATATCCATCCCTCTGCCGGTGCTGCTCCTCTTAGGCGGAAGTCACCACCAAGCTAATCGGTGCGGGGCGATAAGCGCCCTCCAATGAGGTAGCGATTTTAGTGCGCACAGCGCGGGAACAGCGTCGCTAGTACCATTAAGTCCCACGGTCTGAACAACCACCTTTCGGTCTGGTTGCTCTGACCCTCCGTCGGTTGTGCAATGAAGCCCAACCGGTGACGCTTTACAAGATTTTCCAGGTGCTCGGCACAAATCCCGGTAAGGTTCGTGACCTCAGCATAGGTGAAGATTTTTTGGCTCGCTTTCACAGTGATCATGGATTCAAGTCCCCGCCGACTTTGGAGTCAATTTGCATTTCAAAGAACTCGGACGCCGAAAGGGTCTTCTTGTGAAGGGGAGCCACAAGAGCCCGTTCTGTTTGATCAAAGACCTGCCGTTTTGCGCGAAAGAGCCGCGCCTTGAAGGTCCCAGCTGAAACACCGAGCATGGCGCAAGCTTCTGGGCCAGACAACTCGTCAAAGTAAGTCATCGTGAACGCCTGTCGAAGCACGGGTTTCATATTTCCTAGGATCCCGTCGACCAATTGAAGGCTTTCCCGTTTTGCGTGAACCATCTCCGGATCAGGTTGCGAGGCCGGAATATTTTCCGTCCATTTGACTTCATGCGAATTGCTGTCCGACAGCGTCCGCATCGTGGATGGTTTACGTTTGCGTCGGATCATCAAAGCAGCGTTCAAGACGATTCGCGTGAACCAGGTCCTTAGGGCGGATCGACCCTCGAAACTCCGCAAGTGGAGATACCCGGAAAGAAAGGCATTCTGGACAGCGTCTTCGGCGTCTTCTCTATTGCGAAGGATGGCATGAGCCATCGCTACGAATTTCGAGCGCGAGGCCACGAACATCTCTTCGAAAGCTTCCCTTCCTATGAACTCCGCTCGAGTTTCGACGACGTTGTGGGCCTCGTAGCTTGGCGACTCGCACGAGGCTGATCGCATGCTCCTTTTTCTTGTTCTGAAAACGGGCAAGGAGGTGCTGGTTGTTGCCGCGTTGGCGCACCCAACGAAACTCGCGGATCTCGATGCGTAGGTCACTGGCGATCTCCGTTTCTCTCTCGCTCCCAAAAGCAAGTGTGTCTCCAAGGCGGGCTTTTCCAAGCAATCGGCTATGTGTCTTGTTTTCAATGGAAAGGAGAAACTCAGGTCGCTCGCCAAATACGGCGAGAATTCATGGCTCGCTATGCATGGCAGAGATTTGACGGTAACGTCGAGGTCGCGACCTAGATGTAAGTCCCGTAAGCTCTGTCGCGTTCTCTTTTCCTCATGCGCCTTCCTATCGGCGAGATACTCCGACCGACGTGCGATTGCTTTGGTCCGAAGCGTTGCACCGCATTTCCAGAGAACGGACGGAGAGAAGTGGATGGCATTGGATAAACGCTACATTGATAGATCGAGGATAGTGGTCAGAGGCCGAAACCGAACGCCAGCACGCACCTCGGCAAGACAGGGAAACGCGCGTGTTGACATGCAGGCCCTCTAGAAGGCTTCGACTGCCACCTGTCGTTTCGGAACGCCTAAGCGAATGAACCGAGTGCGGTCCAGGGGGTGTATAGGCCAGTCGCTTTTTCTTGCTTCTGCTCCCGCGGGCCGTTCGGCGACAGATCTTCGACGATTTCGTCAATCAAGAGACGCAACCGCACCAGCAGCGATTTTTCACTTTCGTTTCCGTCACCCGCAAGACACTCAAACAACGCAGTTTGTTGTTCGCGCTCCCACGCAGATCGCCTGGAGACTGCATTGCATGGTTCGGGTGTGCAAGCGATCTTGGTCTTCAACTGCGATTGCTGTCACCAACAGGTTCACCTGAAGTTCTTAGTGGGGATGCTTGATGAGGATCGTCGAGACAATGCAAACCGCGGATTGGCCAGCGATCATCGGCCGGGTTGCGGGGATTGCCCTTCTCCTCGCCGGCGTGCTTCTCGCCGCAGGGTTGTGCAGAGCAACTCCGCAAGCCAGCTCCGTTCCCAGCATTTTCGATCCGCACTCAACACCAGCGGATTCGATCCGTCACCTCTCTCACTTCGTCCTCGGCGTCACTGGACTGATTTTTCTGGTGGTTTTCAGTTTACTGAGTTACGCGGTCGTGAAATTCCGCAGCAGAGCAGCGGACACAGAGCGCGAGCCTGCGCAAGTCTATGGAAGCACACAGATTGAACTCGCCTGGACCATCGCTCCGATTCTGATCGTTGTTGTCCTTTTTCTCGCGACGGCACGAGTCATTCACGCAATCCAGGACGCGCCCAAGCCTGCTGAGGCGGTCGAGGTGACCGCAATCGGACACCAGTTTTGGTGGGAGTTTCGGTACCCCGGGCTCGGCGTTGTCACCGCGAACGAACTCCATGTTCCCGTGAGCGACCCATCTCATCCCACACCGACCTTCTTGAGATTGCTTTCCGCCGACACTGATCACAGTTTCTGGATACCTCAACTTGCAGGAAAGACAGACTTGATTCCGAATCGCGTGAACGAAACCTGGCTCGATCCTTACGAGACCGGCTTGTTTTTTGGCCAATGCGCACAGTACTGCGGTACGCAGCACGCGAAAATGCTATTGCGCGTGTACGTGGATAGTCCAGAGGACTTCAAGGTCTGGGTACGCGCACAACAACAGCCGGCGAATGAGGCTGCAAAAGAAGCCGCGGGAAGAGGTGTTTTTGAGAGAACTACGTGTCTGAATTGTCATACAGTCAACGGGACAAACGGCACGGGCCGTTTTGGTCCGGACCTAACCCACTTGATGAGCCGCCGCACGATCGCGTCAGGCGCAGCGGAGAACAACTCGCAAAATCTTCGGCTATGGATTCAAAACCCGGATTCCATAAAGCCGGGATCCCTCATGCCAGCAATGAAGTTGAGCGACACCGAACTGGATGCGCTCGTGCGCTATCTCGAAACCCTGCAGTAGAGAAAGAGAGTGGAAGATCAGTAATGTCGTCGGACGCCATAGCCATTCAAACCGCAGAAGCCGCGGGTCGGACATGGGTTGAAACGCTGCATCAGTGGGTGACCACGGTCGATCACAAGCGCCTGGGCGTTCTTTACATCCTCTACGCCCTGTTCTTTCTCGTCATCGGCGGTATCGAAGCAACCATCATACGTATCCAGCTGATGCACCCGCACAATGATTTTGTTTCGCCGCAGGTATTCAATCGCATGTTCACCATGCATGGTACGACCATGATTTTCTTCGTAGCCATGCCCATCTTGTTCGGGTTTGCGAATTACCTGGTTCCATTGATGATTGGCGCGCGAGACATGGCGTTTCCGCGCCTCAACGCCTTCAGTTTTTGGCTGACGGCGTTCGGCGGATTGCTTCTTTACTTTAGCTTCCTTGGTGGAAGCGGATTGTACGGTGCTGGTAACGCACCGGACGTGGGCTGGTGGGCATACGCTCCTTTGGCCTCGCGTGCCTTTTCGCCGGGTCACAGCTCGGATTATTGGACGATCGCCCTTCTTGTTTCGGGTTTCGGCAGCATCGGCACCGCCATCAATATCATCGCCACGATTGTTTCGATGCGCTGCCCAGGCATGACCCTGAGCCGTATGCCGCTGCTCGCATGGATGAACTTGGTGATGTCTGGAATGGTTTTGCTCGCCATTTCGCCTCTATCCGCAGCTCAAATCATGTTGCTCGTGGATCGCTATCTTGGCGGTCATTTTTTCGATACGCAGGCAGGGGGTTCAGCCACTTTGTGGATGCACTTCTTTTGGATATTCGGGCATCCCGAGGTTTATGTCCTGATCATTCCCTGTTTTGCGTTTGCTTCCGAAATTATTCCGGTGTTTTCGCGCAAGCCGATTTTCGGATATCCCGTCATGGTGGGTGCCACGGTTTGCATCGCTTTTGTGAGCATGAGTGTTTGGGCGCACCACATGTTCACCATCGGAATGAATTCCTACGCTAACAGCTTTTTCACGATCACGACAATGGCTGTGGGTGTACCGACAGGGATCAAAATCTTCAATTGGCTTGGCACAATGTGGGGCGGCAAGATCCAGTTCAAGACGCCGATGTTATTCAGCGTCGGCTTTTTATTCCAGTTTCTGATTGCCGGCCTCACGGGCATCATGCTGGCTTCGTCGCCCTTCGATTGGCAGCTCAGCGGCTCCTACTTTGTCGTCGCCCACTTCCATTACGTGATCGTTGGCGGAATTCTGTTCGCCCTCTTCGGTGCATTTTATTACTGGTACCCCAAAATCACTGGAAGAATGCTGCATGAAGGCCTGGGCAAGCTGCATTTCTGGCTGTTTCTGATCGGCTTCCACCTCACCTTTGACCTGATGCACATTCCCGGTTTGCTTGGGATGCCGCGGCGCATTTACACCTACGAGCCTGGCCGCGGCTGGGACACTCTGAACTTTTTGGTGACCATCGGTGCGTTCGTCCAGGGAATCGCCACCCTAGTGTTCGTCGCAAACTTGGTCATTTCTTATTTCAAAGGACGGAAAGCGGGGAACGATCCCTGGGATGCCTGGACTCTCGAATGGTCCGCGAGTTCGCCGCCCCCTGTCTACAACTTTGCCTCGATCCCCACAGTCGCGAGCCGCAGACCATTGTGGGACTTGAAGCACCCGGAAGACCCCGATAGCCGCTATGAGTGAAGGAACCGACAAATGAGCACGCTTGCAACTCCGCTCCCGGAAGCACTTTTGGATTGGAAACTCCCCTATCGCGGAAAGGTCGGCATGGCGTGCCTCATCATCGCCGAGTCCGCCATCTTCACGATTTTCGTTGTCGCCTACCTCTTTTACTCGGGGAAGAGCCTTTCGGGACCGACTCCACGCGAAGTGCTGGAAATACCCATCTTCTATACCATCTGTTTACTATCCAGCAGTGTGACTATCCACTTTGCCGTAAAGCGTCTGGAACGGGGCAGACGAAGTGCATTTCTCGCCTTATGGTTGCTCACGATCGCTTTAGGCGGCCTCTTTCTGTACGGCACGGGGCAGGAATGGCACCGGTTGATTTACGAACACGGGCTAACCATCTCTACGAACCTTTTTGGAACAACGTACTACTCACTGGTTGGTCTGCACGCCTTTCACGTTACCGCTGGGCTGATCATGCTGAGCATCGTGCTGCTCTTTGGGCTCGCGGGCCGCGTCGGGCGGGATCAATCCGCTCGCATCGAAGTCCTCTCCCTATACTGGCATTTTGTTGATGCCGTGTGGGTCGTCGTTTTTACTGTTGTTTACGTTCTGGGTCGGTAAGGAAAAGGAATGGCAACGCTCGCATCCATAAGAGAAGTACGGCAGAGCCCTCGGGCACCGGTTGAGATCGAAGTGCCCGCATCTACGGCTTGGCCGATCGTCTTGGCTTTTGGCTTCACCCTGATGTTCGCGGGCCTTCTTACAAGCGTGTCGATCAGCGTTCTCGGCATTGTCCTGGGCGTCGCAGGTTGCGTCGGCTGGTTCCACGAAGTGCTCCCTCACGAACACGAAGAAACCGTGCCGGTTGTGTTCGAGGAATACCGCATAACAACAAAGCGCCACGTTGTCGAGCGCGTGCCCATCGCGCCCGAACTCGTCCGTGTGTGGCTTCCCCTGAAAACCTACCCAATATCGGCTGGAGTCAAGGGTGGCATCGCCGGGGCAGTAGCGATGGCCGTGCTGGCCTGCGCATACGGAGTGCTCAAAGCCGGAAGCATCTGGTATCCCCTCAACCTCCTTGCCGCTACTGTCTATGCGCAATCGCTTAAGCTCGGGCCCGCCCAACTGAATTCATTTCATTCGGACAGCTTCGCGATTGCTCTCGTCCTGCACAGCATCGGATCCATTTTCGTAGGACTCCTCTATGGAGCGATGCTTCCCATGTTCCCGCGGCGTCCGATTGTACTCGGAGGACTGATTGCCCCGGTACTGTGGTCGGGCCTGCTTTACTCGATCATGCAGCTTCTCAATCCTTTGCTTTCGAGTCGCATTAACTGGATTTGGTTTATGGCCTCGCAGATAGCCTTCGGCGTCGTAGCGGGCATCGTCGTCGTGCGGCAGGAGCGCGTCTCAACTCGCGAGAACCTGCCCTTCAACGTACGCGCGGGAATTGAAGCTCCCGGAATAATGCCACCCAGAGAAAGCGGAGACAAACACCGTTGAACACTCTTCGGCATCTTTGTGTATTCACGGCGCTCGCCGCGCTCTTGTTCTCAGGTTGTGGCGCGCCGCACGGCCAACCAGGTAAGGGGTCGGAAGTTCTAGCGCCGAACGAGATATTGGAGTTTGGCACTCTGTACGCGGAAGACTGCGCCGGTTGTCACGGTGCCGACGGCCGCGGAGGAGCAGCTATCGCTCTTGCGAATCCAATTTATCTCGCTATCGCAGACGACGCGGCCATTCGCAGGGTCATAGCCAACGGCGTCCGTGGAACCGCGATGCCGGCCTTTGCCGAAAGTGCTGGCGGAATGTTGACAGATGCGCAGATCGACGTGATCACCAAAGGAATTCGTTCGCGGTGGAGTCGCCGCGGAATTCTCGACGCAGCCAATCCGCCCTCCTATGCGGCGAAGTCTACGGGCGATGCTATGCGAGGCGAAGCTGCCTACAAAACGTACTGCCAATCCTGTCACGGGCCCGGCGGCCGCGGCGGAGTAAAAGGTAGTTCCGTCACCGACGATTCTCTTCTCGGGCTGGTCAGCGATCAGGGGCTCCGCACGATCGTCATCACAGGCCGCCCAGAATTGGGAGCGCCGGACTGGCGCGGAAACGTGCCCGACAAGCCAATGTCCGACCAGGAAGTCACCGACGTAGTTGCGTGGCTGGCCTCGCGGCGCGTTCAGAATCCGGGCCAGCCTTACTCAGTTTCGAATAACACGCAGCGCTAGGAGTTTGAAGATGTCGAACGACAATACCATTTCTCGTCGCGGCCTACTCATGAAGATTGGCATACTCTTCAACGGCCTGGTGGCGACCGCTCTGGCGGTCCCGATCGTGCGATTTCTCCTGTCGTCGGTTACGCGCGGGAGCGTAAACGCCTATCTTTCCTGGATCCCGGTCGGCCGGGTGACCGACTTTCCCGAGGGTGAAACGCGGCTGGCCACATTTCGGAATCCTAACGTCATGCCCACGGACGGGAAGACAGTTGACACACCTTGCTGGGTCCGGCGCGTCGAGGGCAATCAATTTCAGGTCTTTGCCATCAACTGCGCGCACTTAGGTTGTCCGGTCCGCTGGTTTCCACAATCCGGCTTGTTCATGTGTCCGTGCCACGGAGGAGCTTATTACCGCGACGGCTCGCGTGCTTCGGGCCCGCCGGAGCGCGGGCTGTTCGAATATCCCTACAAAGTGGAGAACGGCGTCGTCACGATTCAAGCGGGTGAACTGCCAACGCCCGGATCGCCGACCGCCTCGCTCTTGAAAAAGAAAATGCCTTGCGGAGTACGGAACGATTTGGTCTCCATCGAGGGCGGAAAGCTGTCCGCGTCTAGCGAAGCAAATCCCTTGCTCGGAGAGAAAAAAACATGGGTGTGATCGCACAAATTGGGCAGTGGTTCGACCAGCGTTTGCAACTGGCCGCTCCGGTTCGTGAAGCGGCAGAGCATCCCGTTCCACGCAACACCGCGAGCTGGTTCTATGTGTTTGGCAGCGCTGCACTCACTGTGTTCCTGCTGCAACTGGTGACCGGAATCATGCTGGCCTTGATCTATGTTCCATCGGCGGGTGAAGCGTGGAGCAGTTTGCAAGCGCTCAACCACGACGTGACTCTGGGCTGGTTCATTCGTGCGATGCACGGATGGGGCTCGAATTTTATGGTGGCGATTGTTCTCATCCACATGGTGCAGGTCTTCCTCTTTGGCGCTTACAAGTTTCCTCGAGAGCTCACCTGGATTGTCGGCGTCTTTCTCTTGCTGATGACACTCGGTATGGCCTTCAGCGGCCAGGTGCTGCGCTTCGATCAAGACGCGTATTGGGGGCTTGGGATCGGAGCGTCAATCGCAAGCCGAGTGCCAATCATCGGTCCCGCTGCGGTCAAGTTGATGCTGGGCGGTCCTATCATCGCGGGCGCCACGCTTTCTCGATTTTTCGCGCTGCATGTGTTTGTGATTCCAGGAATGCTGATCGGATTCGTGGGCCTGCATGTATTGATGGTGCTGAAGCTGGGAATCAACGAATGGCCGATGCCGGGACGTCTGGTCAAAAAAGCGACCTACGTTACCGAGTATCACGAATTAACAAAAAGGAATGGCGCGCCGTTCGTTCCCTACGCGGTGTGGAAAGATCTGTTCTTTGCGGCTTTTATTCTCTTGGCAATCGCCGCATGCGCGGTGTACTTCGGGCCATTCGGACCAACCGGGCGCCCCGACCCTACAATCATCCAGACCGCGCCAAAACCGGATTACTTTTTCCTGTGGCTCTATGCATTGCTGTCGCTTTTGCCTCCTTCGATGGAGACGCCAGCGCTTTTGATTGGCCCGGTCGTTGTCATCATCGGTTTGCTTCTTCTTCCGTTTCTGTCCGGTGAAGGAGAAAAGAGTTGGCGTCGCCGCCCGATTGCAGTACTCACGATTCTACTGGTTGCAACGACGCTAGGGACACTTACGCATCTTTCCGGATTCACACCCTGGAGTCCGCACATGAACGCTTGGAGCGGTGATCCTGTGCCGCAACAATTCCTGCATGGCAGTACCGCCCTTGAGCGACAAGGCGCGCTGGTCTTTCAGGTGAAGCAGTGCCGCAACTGTCATTCGCTCGGTGAGAGTGGCGGGCAGAGAGGTCCGGCTCTGGACAGTGTCGCCTTGCGTCTTACGCAGGACCAGCTTATACGGCAGGTGATCCAGGGCGGCGGAAACATGCCGGCATATGGGAAGAATTTGAGTCCGGCGGAGACGACAGCGCTCGTCGCATTTCTCGAAACGTTGCACCCGGTCGGACAAACTCCCGCTCACAACGCCGCGCTTGACCGCGGTGGAAGTAAGAATTGAAAGGAGCAGCAAAGTGAAAAACAGTGTAGGCACGATCATGCTGGCGGCAATATTCGCGGCCACTGTGACTGTTCAAGCAAACGCGCAAACGCATTCCAAGTCTATTGTTGTAGAGTCTCCGTCGGATCTGCCGGAAATGGCGCAACGCACCAGCGAAGCCATGTATCTGCACGATACCGGAGCTGGACAGACAGTCCTCTACCTTGAGCAGGATCAGGGACGGACCCTTGCAATTCTGGACGTCTCGGACTTGGGGGCGATTCGAGCCCTGCCACAAGTGTCGATTGGCGCGCGATCGCCGTATGACTTTGTCAACGCCTTGAGCGATACAGTCCTCATTCATTACCGGGATCAGTCTGGATTTGCAATCATTAACCTCAAGAAATACAAACAGCCGGTGCTGATCGAAGTGCCACAATTTCAACACCCAGCTCATCCGGAAACTCTTGGGCACGATGGCTTACTGTTGGCATCCACGACCCGTCCCAGCGCCCAAATGGAATATCCTCAATACGAAATCTTCGATGATTCCAAGCCGTCCAAGCCCGTAATGCTTGCCACTGTAACAGGGGTGAAACAGCGCCTGGATAGAACGGTGACATGCACGGTATTCCTCTTGAGCACTACCGGGCTTACGGTGATACGACGCCCTAATGTGGAGCAGGATTATAAGAACATGATGGAATCAGGATCGATCTATTCGAGCCCGTATTCCCGCAGTTCGTCGTGTGGGAGCAGCGGACTGGATTGAACGCGACGGCGTGCCGTTGAGCACCTGTCTTTTTTGAACGCGCCTTGCCGAACCTAAGGAGAAAAGCGCTTCTGCGCAATAACATTACGTATGTCACTTTCCGCTCACAGCGTGCCGGGGTCCTGGACCCATGCGGTTCTGCTCCCATTGTTCATAATCCTCGCGGCTTTCCTGTACCTGCGGGTATGGATTTTCACTCGCTCAGGTTCCGCCGCGGCTATTCCAGCCTGGAAGGCCAGCAGCTTCCTTCTCGGCATCGTTTTGGTGTGGATGGCATGGGGATCGCCGCTCGCGGCCTACGACCATAGCCTGCTGACGGTCCACATGATTAAACACCTGCTGCTTATGACCTTCGCTCCTCCCTTGATCCTGTTGGGTGAGCCCATGAAAGTGTTCTGGGGCGTGACGCCACTGTTGGCCCGGAGCACACTCGGCCACGCGTGGCACCGACCACTCGTCCAGCGACTTGCACGAATCGTCACAGGTCTTGTGCTGTGCTGGACCGCCTCCACGCTGACTCTTATAGCCTGGCATGTACCCACGTTATTTGCGCTCGGCGTACGGTCAGAAATCGGGCATACGGTCGAGCAAGCAATGTTTTTTGGAGCCGGACTCTTGTTCTGGTGGCCTGTTATCCAGCCTTGGCCAAGCACCGTAACAGGGCCGCGATGGTCGATGCTCCTGTACCTCTTTCTGGCGACTCTGCCGTGCGACATCCTGTCCGGATTTCTCGTATTTTCAGATCGCGTCGCCTACCCGGTCTACAGCTCCGCACCACGGTTGTTCGGCTTCTCCGCTTTGGAAGATCAACAGTGTGCGGCCGCACTGATGTGGACTTGTGTCACGCTCGTCTATCTCCTGCCAGCGGCGATTATCTCTTCAAAGCTTCTGGCCCCGCGGACCTCGCGTGAACTCGAATCGCAATTTCATGGCGGTCCGGTTCCGCAAAGTGCTCCCAGAAGCTTAGAGGTTGTCTAGAAATGGCAACTGAGCCGATTCTCGCGGTTCTCGACGTGGCTGCGGTGCGGCACCGGCACGGCCTTGCCCGTTCCGGCGTTCTGTCCGGCTATTGGTCGCTAACCAAGCCGGAAGTAAATTTCCTCATTGCGGTCACCGTCGCTGCTGGCTTTTGGATGGGCGCACCTTCTTCGTTTGCACGCTTCCCCTGGACGTCTCTCCTTCACACACTTGTTGGCACCGTACTCGTCGCCAGCGGCGCCGCGACCCTCAACCAGCTGATCGAGTTGCACTTCGATGCGCAAATGCGGCGAACGGCGCGCCGGCCGCTGGTATCGCGAAGCATCGAGCCATCTCGCGCTTTGTGGTTCGGAATCTCACTCGCCGTTATCGGCGCGATCTACTTGGCTGTCACAACCAACGCTCTCGCGTCATTGCTGTCGATCCTTACTCTGCTGGGGTATCTGTTCTTATACACGCCGCTCAAACGGAAAACTCCCCTGTGCACTTTGATCGGTGCGCTTCCCGGTGCCGCGCCGCCACTGATCGGCTGGGCCGCCGCCCGAGGACGCCTCGACACTGCCGCTTGGGTGCTTTTTGCAATCGTTTTTCTCTGGCAGTTTCCGCACTTCATGGCCATCGCTTGGATGTATCGCGAAGATTATGCCCGCGCAGGCTACGTCGTATTGCCCGCGCGCGCGATAAGAGAACGTTTTGTCGCCTGGCAATCCTTGTTTCCATGCTTGGCACTTCTCGCTGTGGCCCTCGTTCCTGCAATTCGTGGCGAGTCTGGAATTGTTTATTTTGCAGGCGCTCTCGTCCTTGGAGGTGTCTTTCTCTGCTACAGCGTACGCTTTGCTTTTCAAATGACTACCGCTTCTGCACGGCGGTTGCTTTTTGCTTCCATCCTCTATCTTCCCTTGTTGCTTGCTTTCCTCGCCTTGGACAAGAAATGAAACTTGAAGGGAATGCAAAGAATAATGCTGATTAGAATCCGATTCCCAAAGCTGTTCCTTGCCCTACTTTTGCTTTTCCTTGTCCACCTTCCTGTTTCTAACGCGCAAAACGTCGAGCCATTCAAATTCTTTAGCGACTATGTTGGGTTGAAAGACGATCAGATTACGGCGATCCGCAGCGGAAAAGCGGTTGCGAAAGTAGTGGAATCGCGCACGCCGGATGAGGTGTTTGTATTCGGCTCCGTTTATGTGCAGTCGACCCCCGAAAAATATCTCAAGCTTGCTTCGGACATTGATGAACTGCGCAAACTTCCCAGCTATCTCGCAATTCGAAAGTTCGGCGATCCGCCGCAGCTTTCTGACCTCGACGGTTTCACTCTAGAGGCGGACGACATCAAGCAACTGAAAAACTGTGAGCCGGGCAAATGCGATGTCCAGCTGCCCACCGAGGCGATGGATGTGTTCAAGCGGTCCGTGAATTGGTCTGCTCCTGACTCGGCAAATCAGGTGAACCGGCTTGCACAGAGGATGGCGCTCGAGGCATTGCAGAGGTATATCCAGGGAGGGAACACCGCACTTGGAACATACCGAGACAAACACCATCCAGCTGTAGTGGCAGAGACGTTTAGTTCCTTGCTCAGCCGCTCGAAGGCCCTTCCCGCATATCTGCCCGAACTCGAACGCTATCTGCTCGAGTATCCGGAGGCAAAATCAGAGAACATCCAATACGAGTTCTATTGGGAGAAAGTAAATTTTGGACTCAAGCCTACCCTTCGGATTGTCCAGGCCGTAGTTTACCGAGGTCCGCGTTCTACGGATCCGGCCTATGCCGTTGCTGTGAAGCAGCTCTACGCGAGCCACTACTTCGAAACGGCTCTGGATTTGACCGTTTGCGTGCGCGACCAGGAGAATCCCGATCGCGGCTTCTATGTGATCACTCTCAAAGGCTCGCAGCAGGCTGGGTTGACGGGTCTGAAAGGCGGCATCGTGAGAAAAGTGGCCGTAGACAAAACCCGCTCTTCGCTCGAACGAGCTCTCGGAGCAATCAAGCAAAAGTTAGAAACTCGGACGGACTGATTCATGGCACGGATACCACTGGAGATTTATGGCTTTTCTTGATCGTCGGACTTCGCGTGTAGTGCTGACCATCCTTCTCTTTTTACTGGTGCTTGCCATCGTCTATGTCGCGCGCACAGTCATCGTCATTTTTGCGTTTTCGGTATTGTTCGCATATCTGATTAACCCGATTGTGCGATTCCTGCAACGACACTCTCTCTTTTTCAAGAACCTACGAGGGCCACACGTTCTGGAAGCCTATCTCGCTCTCATTGCCTTCACTATGCTTCTCTCGCACGGTCTCTTTCCGGACCTCCGCAAGAGCGCGGGCCAGCTCCTCGTGGCAATTCCCAAGCTGACGGACCGGATCTCCTCTGGTGAAATTGCCAGTAACTTCGGGAATAACCTCGGTTGGGCCGACGAGCAAGCCGACCAGATCAGAATTGTCCTCCAGCGCCATCGCGCGAATATCGAGCGTTCCGCGGGAGAAATAGAACGGTCTGCGCCGGCGGCTCTTGCGGGAGCCTTGGTGATTCCGATTCTGGCAATTTTTTTCCTTAGCGACGGAGAGAATCTTGCCAACCAGGTCATTCATCTCGTGTCCAGGAACGAAAATCGCGCGGCAGTACGATCGCTGGCCGATGAATTACACGTCATGCTTCAGCACTACATTCGCGCGAAGGTAATTCTTGGCGGACTCTCGCTCGCATATTGTTCTGTCGCGATGCTCGTCTTGGGTTTTCAAAACGCGATAGTGCTCGGCGTTCTTGCCGGAATATTGGAATTCATTCCCGTCGCGGGCTGGATTACCGCGGCCGCAATCATTGTCACGGCGGGGATGCTCACTCACGCCCATTGGATTTGGATGCTGGCCCTGCTCGCTGTTTGGCGAATTCTGATGGACTACGGCATTGCGCCGCGGGTCATGGGGCGCGAACTCGAAATTCACCCGCTGCTCGCAATCTTCACCCTAATGGTGGGCGGTGCGGTGGGCGGAATCGTGGGCATCTATCTTTCCATACCTCTCGTCGCCGCCTTGCGAGTTATCTACCGAAGGTTCGCGTCGCCTCCGGTTGGTGCGGCAGTCCCGGGCAATTTTGTTGACAGCCCGGAAGCAAGAGGCGAGACGTCCGTGATGGCCTGAGAGCCACGTTGAACACTGAGATGATTATGCAAAAAGTTGCGCCTTCGGCCAATGCAAGTCACGAACCGATCGAAGGTATTATCGTCACCCGGAACGCGAGGTCCGCGAACATTTTCACGATCGGACGACTCTCTCTTTCTCGCTTTGCATGGTTCGTCGTTCTGTATAACGTCACAGTCATCGTCTGGGGCGCCTACGTGCGCGCAACTGGATCCGGAGCAGGATGCGGCAGTCATTGGCCTCTGTGCAACGGCCAGTTTCTCCCTACTACTCCTCAAACCCAAACAGTGATCGAATTCACGCACAGAGTAACGAGCGGTGTGTCGCTTGTGCTTGTAGTCATTCTCTTGATTTGGAGTTGGCGTCGCACCGAAAAGGGTGATTGGCCGCGCTATTCGGCTGTTGCCGCAACGGTGCTTTTGTTCAATGAAGCTATCCTTGGTGCCCTGCTAGTCTTGGTCGATCACGTTGGCGGCTTTGACCGATCCGCAACCCACGCTCTCTTTTTGTGTCTGCATTTCGGAAATACCCTCTTGCTGCTTGCCGCTCTGGCACTAACCGCAAGGTGGATATCGAGTGGCGGTCGGCGCTTTAGCGCGGTTCGAACGTCCTTTCTGACGATCGCGACGGTGCTAGGCCTAGTCTCGGTAACGGTCATCGGAATGAGCGGCTCGCTGGCCAGTCTTGGCGATACCCTCTTTCCGGCCGACTCGCTTCCGCTGGCGGTGATGCAAGACTTCTCATCGAGCAGTCACATTCTGTTGCGCTTGAGGGTGCTCCACCCTATCGCCGCAGTGATCGGTTCCATCTATGTTTTGTGGCTGGTTCACAAGTTCTGGCGAAAGCAAGAGCACTTCGCATGGGTGCCCCCTCTTACCATTACACTGACTGGCCAGATTGCGCTCGGCATAATGAACGTGATGCTGTTGGCCCCCGTTTGGCTGCAGATGACGCATCTACTGGTTGCCGAAGTGTTCTGGATCCTGCTCTTGCTGGCGTCCGCCGATCACTTGTTTGCCAGCCACCGTTCGGGCGTTTCGCTTTTCCGAAAAGCGAGTACCGGCGTCGGTTGGAGCTTGGGCTTCAAGAGTACGGGGCATAGCAGCCGCGGTGGAGGATTCTCCTTATGAGACCACGACTTCAGATTGTTAGAGAACCGCACAGCCACACGCGCTCATTCGCGAGCATCGAGGAAGCCATTGCGGCAATACGCGCGGGGCAAATGGTAATCGTCGTTGACGATGAAGGCCGCGAAAACGAGGGCGATCTGACTATCGCAGCCGAAAAGGTCACGCCGCAAGTCATCAATTTCATGGCCCGCTATGGACGCGGACTGATTTGCTTGGCGATGACACCCGAACATCTCGATGCGCTCGACATTCCACTGATGGTCCCTCACAACAGCTCGCGATTTGAAACCGCTTTTTGTGTCAGCATCGAGGCCAAGGAAGGCACAACCACCGGAATTTCGGCTGCCGATCGCGCCTCTACCGTGCTCGCCGCAATTAATCCGGCTACAAGGCCTTCGGATCTGACTCGTCCAGGTCACATCTTTCCGTTGCGCGCAAAGAGTGCGGGAGTTCTGGCACGCGCCGGGCAAACCGAAGCCGCCGTCGACTTGGCCAGACTAGCTGGCCTCCATCCTTCCGGAGTCATCTGCGAAATCATGAACAAGGACGGCACCATGGCTCGGGTGCCTCAGCTTAGTCGTTTCGCGCGCCGACATGACATTCCACTCGTCGCGATCGCCGACTTGATTGCCTACCGGATGCGTACGGAGTCAGTCATAAAGCGCGTGGCCTCCACAAAGCTGCCAACCGAATACGGAGAATTCCGTCTTCACGCGTTCGAGAATCAGATCGACAAGCAAACTCACGTCGCTCTTGTTCGCGGCGAGGTAGGAAACGGGCAGGACGTACTGGTGCGCGTGCACTCACAGTGCCTTACCGGCGATGTTTTGCGTTCCGCACGTTGTGACTGTGGCGCTCAACTCGATAAAGCCCTGCGTCGAATCGCGACGGAAGGTCGTGGAGTGCTGCTTTACCTGAACCAAGAAGGACGAGGTATTGGCTTGGCCAACAAGATTCGCGCTTACGGATTGCAGGATGAAGGGCTCGACACAGTAGAGGCCAATGAGCGACTTGGGTTCAAACCCGATCAACGAGACTACGGCATCGGCGTGCAGATCCTGCGAGAGCTGGGCGTCCGCTCCATGCGCCTCTTAAGCAATAATCCTCGCAAGCTAGTCGCCATCGAGGGCTACGGGCTATCGGTGACGAAATGGCTGCCTCTCGAGATTCCTGCGTCACCTTCAACACTTCGCTATTTGACGACCAAACGAGACAAGCTCGGGCACGCCCTGAGCGGACTCTGACACTGCGCTCTTAGGGAACTCCGTCCGCATTGGCCGCGCGCACAGGTCTGACCTTCCCGCAATCATCAACATATTTGTGTATGTAATACAAAAACGTATGGAAAATCCGCGCGTGCCTTTTAATTGACGTCGAAAGCCCCGTCAAAGCCTAGGCGGTTCGGTGAAGGAATTGACAGCGTTTCTCGAGCGTGAACGATTTCGGAAAAAGTAAACCGCTTCTTTTCAGCGACCTAGCATCCTGGCAGACGGGATGCTTTCGATTCGGCGTGACATTTATAAACACCCAAGACAGCTATGCTTAGAAAGCTATTTTCCGCGAACCCCGCGCGCATAGGAAGATTCGACGGGCCACCAACGAGCGATGCAGTCCCCGCCTCTCTGGTCGGCGGGACACCAGGTAACCTGAGAGCCGACCTCATCGCGCTCCTAGGAAAAGAGACCGTCCTCCACCGAGCGATCGATCTCGTACGGTATGCCTCCGATGCGAGCCCGTATCGGCTCGTCCCTCAAGTTGTCGTGTTGCCTCGAACGACTGATGACATCATAAAGCTCTTCCGCTATTGCCGTGCGACCGGGCGGCACGCGACGTTCCGGGCAGCGGGCACGAGTCTCAACGGTCAATCGCAATCCGACGACATTCTGATTGATGTGCGCCGTCACTGGAATGGCGGCAAAGTGGAAGATGACGGCCGACGCGTGCGTGTGCGCCCCGGTATGATCCTCGGCCATATCAACTCACTGCTAGAGCGGTACGGTCGTCGGCTGGGACCGGATCCCGCGAGTTCGCATGCTTGTACGATCGGAGGCGTGATTGCGAACAATGCCGGTGGCATGCGGTGCACAGTGCAGAAAGATGCCTACCACACCGTCTCCGCCCTCACGTTCGTAACCCCATCTGGGGCAGTAATTGATACGTCGAGACCGGATGCGGAGAAAGAGTTTGCGCTGGCAGAGCCACAGCTTGCGGGATCGTTGCTCGAGCTTCGAAGAGAGCTTCTGGCAGATCAGGTACTGGCGGATCGTATGCGTCGCAAGTACGCGATCAGGAACACCCACGGATTGCGACTCTGTGCACTGCTTGACGGTGAAACGCCGCTCGAGATTTTTCGACGCCTCCTCGTAGGCTCAGAAGGCACACTCGCTTTCATCGCGGAAGCAGTATTAGAGACGATTCCAGCGCCACGCGTAACGAGCGTTGCATGGATTCCAGTTCCCACTATCGACGAAGCGATTGCCCTTGTTCCTGGCCTCGTCAGCCTGGGTGCCTCCGCCGTCGAGCTGATGGTCGCCCCAGCACTCACGGCGGCCGGTCAGGCCTTTGCGGAAACGCCCTCCTATTGGAAAACCCTCGATCCCAAAGCCGCCGCTCTGCTTGTCGAGTTCGGCGCCGAAGACTCGGCCGCGCTCGAAGCAACGCAACAACAAGTGCTCGAGCTGGTGAGTACCGCGAGGCTGATCAAGCCGGTCGAGTTCACGAGCGTTGCCGAAGCCATCGAGCTCGCTTGGCACGTTAGAGAGGGACTTCTGGGTTTGATCGGCA
This sequence comes from Candidatus Eiseniibacteriota bacterium, assembly GCA_035607085.1. Taxonomy (GTDB): domain Bacteria; phylum Acidobacteriota; class Terriglobia; order Acidiferrales; family UBA7541; genus Acidiferrum. The sequence continues at coordinate 26,504 of DATMZI010000111.1, forward strand.
AGAATCGCCCGGAAGGTTCGACGCTCATCACGGAGGATGTCTGCTTTCCGCCTGAGCGTTTGGCACAAGGTGCGCACGACGTACAGGAACTACTTGCCAAGCATGGCTTCATTCCCGGCGTCGCGGGACACGCAGCTCATGGGAATCTTCATTTCACCCTCGTCGCGGATCTCGGAGGCGCTGATGGACTATCTCGCTATTCGGCCTTCATGACCGAGCTCGTGGATCTCGTCGTCAGAAAGCATGATGGCTCTCTGAAGGCCGAGCATGGAACCGGCCGGAACATGGCGCCGTTCGTCGCATCAGAATGGGGTGAGAGGGCCACCGCCATGATGTGGCGCATAAAACAACTCGCCGATCCTCACGGAATTTTGGCACCGGATGTAATTCTGACGCGCAATCCCAACCTTCACCTGGAGAATCTGAAATCGTTTCCGCAAATCGAGGGAATTTCGGGTTCCTCACAGTGCATCGAGTGCGGATTCTGCGAACCTGTCTGTCCGAGTCGCAATGTCACCATGACCCCGCGTCAACGGATCGCTTTGCGGCGGGAGATGACGCGCCAGAAGGGCGACTCCGCCATGCTTGCACAACTGCAACGGGAGTATCAGTACGATGGGATCGAAACCTGCGCAGGCGACGGCACGTGCTCCATTCCGTGTCCGATCGGAATTAACACCGGGACTTTGATCAAAGAGTTTAGGGCGCGCGAGAACAGCCCTGCCGCAGAGTGGGTAGCGCTACGCCTCGCGAAGCACTGGAAAGCGGTCGAACCCTTGGCGCGCGTGAGCCTACGGGGAGCGCATGCATTTTCCTCCGTGCTTGGAGTGAAGCCGCTCACGGCACTTACGGTTGCCGTGCGAAGTCTGGTCAGCCCGGACCTCGTGCCCGCGGTGCCCGGGCCTATGCCACGCGCCGCTTCCAGCCTGCCCGAAACTGACAGGGACGGTGCCGCGGCAGTTTATTTCTGCGCGTGCATCAACCGCATGTTCGGTCGCGATCCCGCCCGGCCGGTCGCACCCTCACTTGCGGAAACCCTTGTCTCTTTGTCCAGACGCGCTGGTAAGCCGCTGTGGATTCCTCCGGACGTCGCTGGCCTGTGCTGCTCGACTCCGTGGCGATCGAAAGGCTACCGACGGGGGCACAAGTACATGGCGCAAGCCATTGCCGATGCGCTGTGGCGCTGGAGCGATGGAGGAACTCTTCCAATCGTCGTCGACGCCGCCTCGTGCACCCTTGGTCTCAAAGAGGATGTCGCGACACAGCTCGAAGGTGAGCGAAAAAAGCAGTACGAGAGCCTCAAAATTGTCGACTCGATAGCATGGTGTCGGGATCTTTTACCGAAGCTGACAATCTCGCGCAGGCTGCAGCGAGTCGCAGTGCATCCGACATGCTCGACAACGGACCTCGGACTGGCTGGCGCGCTCAAACAGATTGCGGGCCGTCTGGCTGACGAAGTCGAGGTCCCGATTGGCACAACTTGTTGCGGCACCGCCGGCGACCGGGGGCTATTGCATCCCGAGTTGGTCGTTTCAGCGACACGAGAAGTTCGATTGGTGCTGATTGATCGGCCCTTCGACGCCTACCTCTCGGCGAACCGAACTTGTGAGATGGGCCTTAGACACGCGACCGGGCGCCCCTATGAGTCGTTCATTTTCCTGCTCGAGGAACTGAGCCGTCCGAAGGCGGACTAAAGGATCACTCTCATGCGCATCGTCAATTTTGAAACACGTGGAGTCCTCGGAATTGCCGCGGATGAAGGCTCGGGCTGGCATGGCCTGACGCAACGAGATAGCGGATTTCCAGGCACTCTTCCTGAGCTCATCGCACAAGGCGCAGATCTGTTACATATCGCCAGAAGCCTCGGGCCCTCGCCGGCAATCGACCTGAGCACGGTCCGGTTGCTGCCGCTAGTGCCCGTACCGCCGAAAATTCTGTGCGTCGGTCTCAACTACGATGATCACTTGGAGGAAAGTGGGCTGAAGAAGCCAGCTTATCCGGAAATCTTTGCCCGCTTCGCGACCAGTCTGATTGCTCATCAAGAGCCGATCCGGCGGCCCCGCGAATCAACCGCACTCGACTATGAAGCCGAGCTGGCCGTGGTGATTGGCAAGCCGGGACGTCGTATCTCTCGGGAGCAAGCTCTCGAACACGTGGCGGGGTACTCCCTATTTAACGATGCGAC